>JBBSGI010000005.1:0-93654 GCA_038254365.1 Propionibacteriales bacterium | reverse complement strand
GCCGCACCGGCAACCCAACCCGTCAACCAGGCCCATGTGTCACCACCGGATCAAGACCCACGCCGGCTGGACCATCACACAGGTCAGACCCGGCGCCTGGCCCTGGCGCACCCCCCACGGCAGGTACTCCCTCGTCGACCACCACGGCACCACCACCCTCGGCAAACTCTAAGTCACCCGAAAAACGGGGTGTACGTCGTGCCGACGACCTGTTCAGCGGCGAGCAATCCGCAGGCCAGCCCCAGCAGCAGCACCAGGATGCTCGCGGTGGCCAGACCAGACCTGGGCAGTCTGCTGGTCACCAGCCCTCCCCCACGTCGAAGGTCGTGGCTGGCCGGACCGCTCCAGGACACCAGGCCGGCGACCAGGCCGGCGACGACAAGTGCGGGAGTCTCCACGAGATCGGGCCCGTAACGCGCCAGCACGACAAGGACACCGGCCGAAACCGCCACGCACAAGGCGTTCACGACGCTGGCCGCCAGTCGACGCAACGCGAACCAGGGGATCAGCAATACGGTCAGCACCTCGTCGCTGCGCCGCGGCCCCCGAGCGATCCGCCAGGCTCGGAGCGTCGTGGAGCCGACGTACAAAGTGCGGAGAACCCAACCGGCACAGGTGACCCAGCACCAGGTGGCCACGGGCGCGGCGACCATCGAGGCGATAACCACCAGCAGCATCGACACCCAGAAAGCAATCCTGCGGAACCGGCCGCGAGCGGGTTCCGCGTCACGCCCGGTCAGGCTCTGCCGGGTCACCGCCGCAGTGCGGGATGGGCCAGGCGCGTTCCAGTCGAACACTCCCTCGTCGGCGGATGGTAGCGGAGGGCGCACGGGCGCCCTGGCCAGACCGGCCGCTACCGGCGCCGACCTGTCCAGGAGGACATCCAGCCAGTCGACGAGCTGGCGGGCGGTTGGCCGGTTCGCCGGATCGGAGCGCAACGCGGCGGCTAGCACGTCGCCGAGGTCCGGCGGCACGCCGTCCAGGTTGGCCTCCCCCCGGCGTACCCGATCCATGATCGCCATGGCCGGACCCGTGCCGTACGGACCCCGACCGGTGGCCGCGAAGGTCACCGTCGCCGCCCAGGCGTGCACATCAGCCGCCGGTGTCGGTCCGTGGCCGTACAGGATCTCCGGCGCGAGATAGCCGGGCGTGCCGAGCAGCCACCCCGCCTGCGTCAATGTCATGTCGTCGCAGAGCTGCGCCAGGCCGAAGTCGATCAGGACGGGCTCGCCCTCCTCGATGAGCACGTTGGACGGCTTGACGTCGCGGTGCAGGACTTGGACGCTGTGGACCACGCCGAGCGCCTGCGCTAGACCACGCGCGAAGCGGATCAAGGCAGGTCCGCTGAGCGGACCCCGTCCGTCGACGACCTCGCGCAGCGACGGTCCCGGGACGTACCGGGTGACGACGTACGGCGTCTCGCCCCAAGGATCGGCGTCGTAGACCTCGGCGATGCGGGGGGACCGGACCCGGCGCAGTGACGTGACCTCGCGGGCCAGCCGCGTCCGGCCGTGGGCATCTCCGACTATCGAGGGCCGCAGAACCTTGAGGGCGACCCGGCTGCCGTCCGGTCCCTCCGCGAGGAACACCAGTCCCATGCCGCCCTCGCCAATCTGACCGATCAACCGGTACGGACCGATGGTGCGTGTCGACTCCGTGGCAGGTGAGGACATGGCGACTAGCCGACCTGGTGCATCCAGCCGTGCGAGTCGGCCACTCGGCCGTACTGGATGTCCAGCAACCGGTTGCGCAGCTGCATGGTGACGTCCCCAGCGGGGTGCGGGGTATGTGCCTCGCCGTCGTGCCACCTGAGCGCGGCCACTGGAGTCAGGACAGCAGCCGTCCCGCAGGCGAAGACCTCGCTGATCTCGCCGCTGGTGACACCCGCACGCCACTCCTGCACGCTGATCGGGCGCTCGTCCACCTTGTGGCCGAGATCGTCGGCGAGCTCGAGGATCGACGCACGGGTCACACCCGCCAGGATCGAGTCGTTGAGCTCGGGCGTGACGATCGACCCGTCGGCATAGACCAGGAACAGGTTCATCCCGCCCAGCTCCTCGATCATCTCGCGATGTGCAGCGTCGAGGAACACCACCTGCTCGCAGCCATTGGCTGCGGCCTCCCGCTGCGCCAGCAGGCTTGCCGCATAGTTGCCGCCGCACTTCGCAGCGCCGGTGCCTCCGGGCGCGGCCCGGGTGAGCTGCTCGCTCAACCAGATGGTCACCGGCCGGACCCCGCCGCTGAAGTAGGACCCCGCCGGGGAGGCGATCACCGCGAAGGTGACCTCGTTCGCGGCCCGCACCCCGAGGAACACCTCCGAGGCGAACATGAACGGCCGCAGGTAAAGCGAGTTTTCGCCCCCCCGAGGCACCCAGCCTGCATCGGTACGCACGAGAGTCTCCACGGCCGAGATGAAGTGGGCCTCCGGCAGGCGCGGCAGGGCCATCCGCTCGGCCGAGCGCACGAAGCGAGCCGCGTTCATGTCCGGCCGGAAGAGCCAGATCGTCTCGTCGTCGTGCCGGTATGCCTTCATGCCCTCGAAGATCTCCTGCGCATAGTGCAGGACGGAGCTCGCGGGGTCGATGCTGAAGGGTCCGTAGGGCTTGACCTTGGACTCGTGCCACCCAGCAGCAGACGTCCAGGTCGAGACGAACATGTGATCGGTGAAGTAGACCCCGAAGCCGGGCGCATCCAGGATCTCCTCGCGCCGAGCGGCCGCCACTGGCGAACGGCTTCGTTCGACCCTCTGGTCGGGAATCGAGGTCATGGTCAAACGGTAGCCGACAGCAGACCCAGCACCGCGCATGCTCCGATCGTCCTCAGCACCGACCAGCGCAGGCGGAAGATCATCACCGCGGCGGCAGCGGTGATCAGGAGCGCGCTCACCCTGAGACTGCCCGGCACGGGGACGTCCAGGCGCACGAGGCCCGAGTGGTAACGCACGGAGCGAGTGAATAGCGTGTGCAGAGAGAAGTAGACGGCAAGGTTGGCGATCACCCCGACGACAGCTGCGGTGATGCCGGACAAGGCAGCCGAGATGGCCGTGTGGCCCCGCAGCCGCTCGACGTACGGCGCCCCGAGGAAGATGAAGAGGAAGCTGGCCACGAACGTGACCCAGGTGGTCAGCAGTGCGCCGATGAACGCCGCAACCCAGGGGTCTAGGTGGCCAGGGTTGCGGTAGGCGCCGACGAACGCGACGAACTGGACCACCATGATCAGCGGTCCAGGTGTGGTCTCTGCCAGCGCGAGTCCGCGGACCATCTCCCCGGGGCCAGCCAGTGGAAGACCTCGACCGCCCGGTGGGCCACGTACGACAGCACCGCGCAGGCCCCCCCCCGAAGGTCACCACCGCAGTGCCCGAGAAGAACCATCCCTGGGACGTCAGCGTCGAACCGGTTCCGGTCGCGACCATGACCAGGGCTACCGGGGCCAGCCAGACGACCAGACCGAGCCCGAGGATCTTCAGCGACCGGCGCCAGCTCGGTCGCTCGGTGTGCAGCTCCTCGTCGGGGATGACCGGAGGCGGCCCTGAGGCACCAGGTCGCGCGGGCGGGCCTTCGGCATCGGGTCGGCCGAGCTCATCTGGTCGATCCCCTTCCGGTCGGCTGCGCCTGGACTATGGCCGGTCTCAAGGTACCCAGCCGTCGAGACGCCTGTGCGACACTCGTGCCGTGAGCGCGCCGGTCGACCTGCCAGACGTCGTACGACGGGCCCTCGACCTCTCCCGCCGGCGGGGGTTCGTCACGTCCAGCCGCCTGGAGACCGGCAGGTTGCTGGCCGCGCTCGCCGCCAGCAGGTCGGGGCGGCTGGGCGAGTGCGGCACCGGCTGCGGGGTGGGAGCGGCCTGGCTCTCGTCGGCCGCCCGCGAGGGAAGCAGCATCGTCACCGCGGAGCTGGACCCCGAGCTCGCGCAGGCGGTCTCCGACCTGTTCCGCGCAGACCCACGGGTTGAGGTCATCACGGGTGACTGGGGCGCGCTGCGCGAGACCGGGCCCTTCTCGCTGTTGTTCCTCGACGTGCCGGAGGCGAAGCGCTCCGGAGCCGACGAGGTCGCGGGCCTGCTCGAGCCGGGTGGTGTCGTCGTGCTCGACGACTTCACCCCCTCCGCCTGCTGGCCGCCCATCTACGACGGGCGCGTCGACAGCGTCCGCGAGGCCTGGCTCACCGACCCCCGCTTCACGACGGTCGAGGTCATGGTCACCGACGACGCCGCGGTCCTGATCGCCGCCAAGCGCTGACGGCCGCATCGGTACGTCGCTCGTCGGCTCAGAGGTCGATGGAGCGGGCCAGCATGGCCTTCATGTGCGTGGCGATCTCCTGGAGGACGGCCGGCGGCAGGGCGCTGTCCAGGCGAAGCGCGACCAGGGCTAGGCCACCGCGGGTCTCCCGGGAAACCTGCATGCCCGCGATGTTGATGGCGGCCTCCCCGAGGATGGTGCCTACCGCGCCGACCATACCGGGGCGGTCCTCGTAGGTGACGAACACCAGATGCCCGGCCGGCTCCAGGTCGACCTCGTACCCATTGACCTCGACCAGCCGCTCTCGCTGGTGGATCCCCACCAGCGTTCCGGACACGGATACCTGGGCGCCGTCGGCGAGCGTGCCGCGCAGGGTGACCAGACTCCGGTGGTCGGTGCTCACCGGGTCGATGACCAGCCTCACCGCGAGACCACGCTCCTCGGCGAGCAAGGGCGCGTTCACGTACGAGACCGTCTCGTCCACCACGTCGACGAAGACGCCCTTCAGGGCCGCGAGCTCGAGCACCTTGACGTCGTGCTGCGTGACCTCCCCGCGAACCTCGATGTCGAGCTGTTGGGCGATCTCGCCGGCCAGCGCACTGAAGATCCGGCCCAGGTTCTCGGTCAACGAGATGCCCGGCCGTACCTCCTCGGCGATCACGCCGCCCTGCACGTTGACGGCGTCGGGCACCAGCTCGCCGCTGAGCGCCAGCCGCACCGAATGCGCGACCGAGAGGCCCGCCTTCTCCTGCGCCTCGGCGGTCGACGCGCCGAGGTGGGGGGTGGCGACCACGTTGTCGAGGTCGAACAGTGGCGAGTCGGTACACGGCTCCTGGGCGAACACGTCGAGGCCAGCGGCCGCGATCCGACCCTCCTTGAGCGCGTCGTACAAGGCGCGCTCGTCGACGATTCCCCCTCGAGCCGCGTTCACGAGCACAGCGCCGGGCTTGCAGCGGGCCAGCTGGTCGGCGTCGATCAGGCCCGTCGTCTCTGCGGTCTTCGGCAGGTGGACGGTGATGAAGTCGGCCTCGGCCATCAGCTCCTCGAGGGTGACCAGCCGGACGCCGAGCTGTGCGGCCCGGCCGGCCTGGACGAACGGGTCGTAGGCGATCACGTTCATCCCGAAGGGGGTCATCCGTTGGGCGACCAGCACGCCGATCTTGCCGAACCCGACGACGCCGAGGGTCTTCTCGAACAGCTCGACTCCCGAGTACCTGCCGCGCTGCCACTCTCCTCGACGAAGCGACGCGCTGGCCGGTGCGATGTTGCGGGCCGCCGCCAGCAGCAGGCCGACCGCGAGCTCGGCAGCGCTGACGATGTTCGACGTGGGGGCATTGACCACCATGACGCCGCTCTGCGTCGCCTTCGCCACGTCGACGTTGTCCAGACCGACCCCCGCGCGGGCGATGACCTTGAGCGACGATGCGGCGTCGATCGCCTCAGCATCGATTTTGGTGGCACTCCGGACCAGGATCGCGTCGACGTCGGAGATGGCGGCGAGCAGCTCGCCGCGATCCGCCCCGTTGCAGTGCCGGATCTCGAAGTCGGGACCCAGCGCGTCGACGGTCGCGGGGCTCAACTCCTCGGCGATGAGCACGACGCTCTTGTTCACGGCGGGTCCTTCGGGTGCGGGCGGGGCCTCAGTGTAGTCGGGCGTCTTGCGGTCGCTCCCACGCCATCAAGGACCGGACGAGCGCAGCCGCGGCGGGAAGCGGGTCGGCCGTAGTCGACGGCTCACCGCGGGCTGCGGCCGCGGCCAGCTCCGCGTCCAGACCTCCGCGCACCAGCTCCTCGGCGAACACCCGGAGCCCGTAGACACAGCGCAGGTAGGCCACCTCGGGCTGGCATCCTGCCGCGACGAGCTCGTCGAAGGCCGATCTCACCGCGGGCAGGACCGCACCACGCATCAGCGTCGACTCGGCGTGGGTTCGTGCCTGCGCATACTCCGCGTCCGTCGTACGGAGGACCCCTGCTCGCGTGGCGCCGATCGCGCGGGCATAGGCCAGCGCGACCTCCCACGCGTTGCCGGATCCGTCCACGACCACCGAGGCGAACAGCGGTACGCCACGTCCCTGGGCGAACTCGTCGCGCACGACGGAACCCGGTGCCCACGGGGCGAGGCGTACGACGTCCACCCCCGCGGGTATCTCGCCCGGCAGCACCGCCGCCTCGTGCAGCACCACGACATCGCCGGAAACCAGGTTGGGCAGGACCGCGTCGGCGACCGAGGTGTCGTAGGTCCAGGCGACCGGCAGCACCAGCAGGTCCGCCTCCTCGCAGGCCTCGTACGGCGTCACCACGCGCAGTCCGTCGGCGACTGCCTCGTCCCACGACGGCGCCCGCGGATCCAGCCCCACCCGAACGTCCACCCCCGAGTCCCGCAGGCACAGCGCGTGCGCCGCCGCCTGGTCGTCGTACCCCAGAACGGCGACGTTGCGGTCCTGCACGAGCGACAGGTCGGCGTCGTCGTCGACGAAGATCGCGGTCACGAGGCGGAGGTGCTCAGAATGGATGCCCCGCCTTGACGCAGAGCACGTCCGGCAGGTGGTCGGCCACCAAACCCCACGAGTCCCCGGCATCGGCACTCGACCACACGCAGCCGTCGCGCGAGCCGAGGTACAGCCCCGTCGGCGTGCCCCCGTCGGCGCACATGGCGTCCCGCAGGACCGCGGAGAAGAACTTCTCCTCGGGCAGACCGGTGGCGAGGGCCGTCCAGGTGGATCCGGCGTCGCGGGACCGCCAGACCCGCGGCTTGCCGCCGGGGGGGATCCGCTCGCCGTCGGCGGCCAGCGGGAACACATAGACGGTGTCCGGGTCGTTGGGGTCGACCACGATCGGGAAGCCGAAGTCGCTCGGCAACCCCTCGGCGATCGACTCCCAGTGCGCACCGCCGTCCACCGTCCGGTAGACACCGTGGTGGTTCTGCAGGAACATCCGGTCCGGATGCTCGAGGTGGCTGGCAATCTTGTGCACGCACTGGCCGAACTCGGGCCACGGGTCGGGCAGGAAGTACGCCTTGACTCCGACGTTGGCCGGCCGCCAGGACTCGCCGCAGTCGCTGGTCTGGTAGACGCCGCCGGTCGACATCGCGACGGTCATCTGGGCCGAGTCGGAAGGGTGAGGAAGGATCGTGTGGATAGCCTGACCGCCGAACCCGGCACCCCATTGCTCGCGGTGCGGGTGGTCCCACAGTGCGCGGACGAGGCGGAACGTCTCCCCGCGGTCGTCGCTGCGGAACAGGGCCGAAGGCTGCGTGCCGGCGAAGACGACGTCCGGTTCCTGCGACGGAAGGGCGATTTGCCAGACCCGCTCGAGCGCGGCTCCGGTATCCTCCGGGAACCGGACGGCGCCGTTCGGGGTCTCGTCCCACGACTCCCCCAGGTCGTCCGAGCGGAACACCTGCGGCCCGAAGTGCGAGCTCATCGTCCCCGCGAACAGGCGGGGCGAGTCCGTGCGCGTGTCGACGGCGCACGACACCACCTCGTTCATCAGGAAGTGCGGCCCGTCGATCTGCCAGGAGGCGCGGTCGTCCGAGCGTGCCAGCCAGAGGCCCTTCTTGGTGCCGATCATCAATAAGGTGCCGGTCATGACGCAGAGCCTAGGGCCTGACCACGTTGCGCAGCGGCCGCCCCTCGGCCAGCCGCTGCAGCTGGTCCGCCAGCAGCCGGTAGGCCCGCGGCCACATGGCCTGCGAGGCCCCGCCGCGGTGGTGGGAGAGGATCACCCCGGGGGCGCTCCACAGCGGATGCGCCGGCGGGAGAGGCTCCGGATCGGTGACGTCGAGCGCCGCTCTCAGCCGGCCGGTCCGTAGTTCAGCAAGCAGGTCAGCGGTCACGACGACGGCGCCTCGGGCCACGTTGACCAGCAGCCCACCGTCGGGCATCGCGGCGAGGAACTCGCGATCCACCAGGCCCCGCGTCTCGTCGGTGAGCGGCACCAGCAGGACGACGATGTCCGACTCCGGCAGGAGTGCGGGCAGCTCGTCAGAGGCCCGGACGCCGTCGCGTGCGGACCTGCCGACGAGCGTGACGGCGCACTCGAAGCCGCCGAGGCGACGTTGCAGGGCCCGCGCGATGCTGCCGGCGCCGACGACGAGGATCCGCTGGTCGGCCAGCGAGGTGGTCATCTGCTGGGTCCAGACCCCTCGGCGCTGGCCCTCGAACATGCCCGGGAAGTCACGCTGAGCCGCGATCATCAACCCCACCGCGAGCTCGGAGGTCGCCGCGTCGTGCACCCCGGCCGCGTTGCAGAGAGTCACACCGTCGCGGATCGGCAGGAATTCGTCGACGCCGGCGGTCAGGGTCTGGACTACCCGCAGCCGTGGCATGTCCGCGATCACCTCGATCGGCCGGCGGTCGAACCGGTAGGCCGGCACATAGAACTCGGCCTGCCGGGCATCGGTCGTCCACTGCTGCGTGGCGTCCGCCACGACGTACTCGAAGACGTCTGGAACTCCGGTGAGATGCGCTGGCGGGAACGGCAGGCAGACCTTCATCCGGGCACCTTAGCCGCGGAGGTCCGCGCCTACTCGAACCGGATGCACCTCTGCTTGCTGAGGGATAGGGGTTGTCGGGTCAACCGTTGGGCCTCAACGTCGGTCGGGATGGACGCCGTCACGTCACGCCGAGCTTTGTGGCGATGAGCTCACGCACCCGTGCAGCGTCCGCCTGACCGCGCAGGTCCTTCATGACGGCGCCGATAACTGCCCCGGTGGCGGCCACCTTGCCGCCGCGGATCTTCTCCGCGACGTCGGGGTTGGCAGCGATTGCCCGATCCACTGCCGCCGACAGCTCGCCCTCGTCGGAGACCACCGCGAGACCGCGGGTCTCGACCACGACCTCGGGGTCCCCTTCCCCCGCCAGCACGCCGTCGAGCACCTGACGGGCGAGCTTGTCGTTGACCCGTCCGGAGTCGACGAGCGCCTGCAGCCGGGCCACCTGGGTTGGCGTGATCGGCAGGTCGGCCAGCGCGGCACCCTGATCGTTCGCGCACCGGGCCAGCTCGGAGAGCCACCACTTCTTCGCCGCGGCCGGGCTGGCGCCCGCGGCGACGGTCTGCTCGATGGTCACCATTGCGCCGGCTCCGACCACGTCGCGCATCTCGAGGTCGGAGAACCCCCATTCCCGTTGCAGGCGGTCACGTCGCTCGGCCGCCGGCTCGGGCAGCGTGGCCCGGAGCGCGTCGACCCACTCGCGGGCCGGCGCGACCGGCACCAGGTCGGGTTCGGGGAAGTAGCGGTAGTCTTCCGCCTCCTCCTTGATCCGGCCCGGTGTCGTGACCCCGGTGTCCTCGTGCCAGTGCCGGGTCTCCTGGACGACGTGACCGCCCTCGGCCAGTACGACGGCCTGACGCGACACCTCGTAGCGCACGGCACGCTCGATGGACCGGAACGAGTTGACGTTCTTGGTCTCCGTGCGCGTGCCGAGCTCGGCCGCCGGGTCGTCCCGCAGCGACAGGTTGACGTCGCAGCGCAGTGAGCCCTGGTCCATCCGCACATCAGAGACCCCCAGCCCGCTGACCAGGTCACGCAGATGCATGACGTAGGCCCGAGCCACCGCCGGCGCCTTGGCGCCGGTGCCGACGATCGGCTTGGTGACGATCTCGATCAGCGGGATACCGGCCCGGTTGAAGTCGAGCAGGGAGTAGTCGGCGCCGTGGATGCGGCCGGTAGCGCCGCCGACGTGCAGGGACTTGCCGGTGTCCTCCTCCATGTGGGCGCGCTCGATCTCGACGCGGACCGTCTCCCCGTCGACGTCCAGGTCGGTGTAGCCGTGGAACGCGATCGGCTCGTCGTACTGGGAGGTCTGGAAGTTCTTCGGCATGTCCGGGTAGAAGTAGTTCTTCCGGGCGAAGCGGCACCATGTCGCGATCTCACAGTTCAGCGCCAGCCCGATCCGGATCGCCGACTCAACGGCCTTCTGGTTGACGACGGGCAGGGCGCCCGGCAGCGCTAGGCACACCGGACAGGTCTGGGTGTTCGGCGGTCCCCCGAAGGTGGTGGGGCAGCCGCAGAACATCTTCGAGACCGTGTTGAGCTCGACGTGGACCTCCAGCCCGAGGACCGGGTCGAAGCTGGCGACGGCGTCGTCGTACGGCATCAAGCCCGTCGTCTGGGCGGTGGTCGTCACGCGGAGACCTCCAACGCTGGGGCCAGCTCGAGCAGGGGACCGCCCCACTTCTCCTCGAGCATCCGCTCGAGGGCGGCGCCGACGTTGTAGAGCCGGGCGTCCTGCGTCGCCGGAGCCAGGAACTGGATTCCGGTGGGCAGGCCGTCCTCCGGCGCGAGTCCGCTGGGCAGTGAGATCCCGGGTACACCGGCGAGGTTGGCCGGGATGGTGGCGATGTCGTTGAGATACATCGCGATCGGGTCGTCGAGCTTCTCGCCGATCCGGAAAGCCGTCGTCGGCGCCGTCGGCGAGGCGAGCACGTCGACCTGCTCGAAGGCCCTGGCGAAGTCGCGGGCGATCAGCGTGCGCACCTTCTGCGCCTGACCGTAGTACGCGTCGTAGTAGCCACTCGACAACGCGAACGTGCCCAGGATGATCCGCCGCTTGACCTCGTCGCCGAACCCGGCCTCCCGGGTCGCCGCCATCACCTGTTCCGCACTCGGCGCCGCCACATCGGACGGCCCAACGCGCAAGCCGTAGCGCATCGCGTCGAAACGGGCCAGGTTGCTGCTCGCCTCGCTGGGCAGGATCAGGTAGTAGGTGGCGAACGCGTGGACGAAGTGCGGGCAGGACACCTCGACGATCTCGGCACCGGCGTCGACGAGCAGCGCAATGCTCTCCTGGAAACGCTGGCTCACGCCCGCCTGGTAGCCGTCGCCGCCGAGCTCGGTGACCACACCGATCCGCAGCCCGGCGACATCGGCCCGCCGGGCGGACTCGGCCATCGACGGCCAAGCCATGTCGATGCTGGTCGAGTCCATCGGGTCGTGCCCCCCGATGACGTCGTGCAGCAGCGCCGCGTCGAGCACCGAACGCGCCACCGGACCTGCCTGGTCGAGGCTGCTGGCCAGTGCGACCAGTCCGTAGCGGGAGACGCCCCCGTACGTCGGCTTCACCCCGACGGTGCCGGTGACGGCGCTCGGCTGACGGATCGAGCCCCCGGTGTCGGTGCCGATGGCCAGGGGGGCGGCGTACCCGGCGACGGCCGCCGCCGAGCCGCCACCGGAGCCACCCGGGATTCGATCCAGGTCCCACGGGTTGTGGGTGGGTCCATATGCGGAGTGCTCGGTCGAACTGCCCATGGCGAACTCGTCCATGTTGGTCTTGCCGAGGATGGGCAGGCCACTCTCGCGCAGCCTGGTGACCAGGGTCGCGTCGTACGGCGGGACCCAGCCCTCGAGGATGCGGGAACCGGCGGTGGTCACGAGTCCCTTGGTGGTGGCGATGTCCTTGACCGCGACCGGGACGCCCAGCAGGTCGGGCAGGTTTTCGCCGCCGTCGGCTCGGCGCTGATCCGCGGCCGCCGCTTGGCCCAAGGCACCGGCGTGATCGACCTGCAGGTATGCGTGCAGCGCCGGGTCGACTGCCTCGATGCGGTCGAGATAGGCCCGGGTGACCTCCGCTGAGGTGGTCTCGCCGGCCGCGATGGCCGCCCCCAGCTCGGCGGCGGTCATCGAAGTGAGGTCGCTCACTGCTCCTCACCGAGGATCCGCGGCACCTTGAACCGCTGCTGCTCCCGCGCGGGCGCCCCCGACAGCGCCTCCTCGGGAGCGAGGCTGCCGCGCACCTCGTCGGGGCGCATGACGTTCTCCATGGGCAGCGCATGGGAAGACGGCGGGATGTCGTCGGCAGCGACTCCGCTCACGGCCGCCACGGACTCGAGGATGACCGCGAGCTGAGGCGCCAGGTGGTCCAGCTCGGCGTCGCTCAGGTCAATGCGCGCCAGGCCGGCCAGCCTGGCGACGTCTTCGCGGGTGATCGGCGGCGCTGACTCGGACATGCGCGCAATCTTAGTGGCAGCGCGGGACGAGGAATGCGATCAAGCCTCGACCCCGTCGCCCTTGGCAGGCTGGCTTTCGACATACCGACGAAAGGAGACCATCATGCAACTGCCCTACGCGGAGCCGTTGACCGTCAAGGAGCTGCCGGAGCCGACGATTCCCGAGCCGCCACGACGTGGTGAGCCCGGTGGGGATCCGTGCGGGATCTGTGGTGGCGCCGCTGTTACCGCCGTATGGAGCGACGATCTGTGGACGCTGCATCCGCCCGTGCACTCCAGCCTTCCCGGCACCGTCTGGCTGGCCAGCCGAGAACACGCCGACTCGTTCAGCGACCTCTCCGAGGAGGCGGCGCAGGGCTTCGGCGTCATCGCCGCGCGGGTCGAGCGGGCGATCTTGGGACTCGGCGGGTTTGCCCGCGTGCACCTCTACCGATGGGGCGACGGCGGTGCGCACTTCCACGTCTGGTTCATACCTCGCCCGCTCGGCATGGTCGATGCGTCGGGGATGATGCTGCCGCTGTGGGAGGACGTCCTGCCGAACGTGTCCGACGCCGAGCTCCGCGCCATCGCCGAGAAGGTGGCTGCGGCGCTCGAGAGCGATGACTGACACCCGCCAGGCCCAGCCCAGCCTGGTAAGGCGCCTCGGCACGACCGACGCCGTGGTCATCGGGCTCGGCTCGATGGTGGGCGCCGGTGTCTTCGGGGTCTTCGGCCCGGCAGCGCAGGTAGCCGGTCCGGGGCTCTTGCTCGGGCTGGTGATCGCGGCCGCAGTGGCCTACTGCAACGCGGTGGCTTCCGCCCAGCTGGCCGCTGCCTACCCAACATCGGGGGGTACTTACTTGTACGGCCGCGAGCGCCTGGGGCCCTGGTGGGGTTTCACGGCCGGCTGGGGTTTCGTGGTGGGCAAGGTGGCGTCGTGCGCCGCGATGGCGCTGACGTTCGCGGCGTACGCCGTACCGGGCCCGCAGTGGGCGCAACGCCTGGTCGGCGTCGCGGCCGTGCTGGCGTTGGCAGCCCTGAACTACCGTGGCGTCGCCAAGACCGCGATGGTCACCCGGGTGCTGGTCGCCCTGGCGCTGTCGGCGCTCGGCGCGGTGGTGGTCACGGTATGGGCGGGTCGGCCGGCCCACACCGACTCGGTCGACCCGACCGGATGGCTCGCGCCCGGGGGGGTCCATGGCGTGCTCCAGGCCGCCGGGCTGATCTTCTTCGCCTTCGCCGGCTACGCCCGCATCGCGACGCTTGGGGAGGAGGTGAAGGAGCCGGCGCGGACGATCCCGCGGGCGATCCCACTGGCGCTCGCCATCACGGTCGTCGTCTACGCCGCCGTAGCGTTCAGCGCCTTGGCCGCGACCGGCCCGGTTTCGCTGGGTCACGCCACCGCGCCGCTGACCGCCGCCGTGGATGCGGTCGGTGCCGGGTGGATGGGACCCGTGGTACGCGTCGGCGGGGCCATCGCCTCGTTGGGTACCCTGCTCGCGCTGATCGCCGGCATCGGCCGCACCTCGCTCGCCATGGCGCGCAACCGCGACCTGCCCAGCTGGCTGGCCGCCGTCCATCCGCGGTATCGGACCCCCCATCACGCGGAGCTAGCGATCGCCGCGGTGGTGAGCACCCTGGTCATGACGACCGACCTCCGTGGCGTGATCGGGTTCTCGTCGTTCGGCATCCTGGTCTACTACGGGATCGCCAACGCTTCGGCGTTCACCCAGCCCGCCGAGCAGCGACGCTGGCCGCGGACGCTCAACCTGATCGGGGCGGCCGCCTGCGCGGTGCTCGTGGTGAGCCTCCCGACGAACGCCGTGATCGCCGGCGCGGCCATGTTTGCCGTGGGTCTGCTCGGCCGACTGGTGGTCGTGACCCGGCTGACGTCGGCAGGCCTATGACCCGCTGAGATGGTGGTAGACGACCCAGCCGAGGGTGAAGACCAGGCCGAGCAGCGCGACGACGACTGCCAGCAGCACGACGAAGGCCTGGCGACCGCCGGCCTCGGTGGGCACGCCGAGCGGGTCGATGCCGTCCGGCAGGTCCGGCGGGACGGTGCGGCTCATCCCGGCCCGGTCTGGGCCACGGCACGCGCGGCATTCGGCCCTTGGCCCAGCAGCACGGCGAACCCTTCCTCGTCGAGCACCGGCACCTGGAGTGCGACCGCCTTGTCGTGCTTGGAGCCCGGCGACTCGCCGGCCACCACGAACGCGGTGCTCTTGGACACCGAGGAACTGGCCTTGCCGCCCCGCGCCACGATCGCCTCCTTGGCCTGGTCGCGCGACCAGCCGTCCAGCGACCCGGTGACCACGATGGACAGCCCTTCGAGCGTGCGCGCGACGGACTCGTCGCGCTCGTCGACCATGCGCACCCCAGCCGCCCGCCACTTGTCGACCAGCGCGCGGTGCCAGTCGACTTCGAACCACTCCCGCACGGACTCGGCGATCGTCAGGCCAACCCCCTCGGCTGCCGCCAGCTGCTCAGTGCCGGCCTGCTCGATGGCGTCGAGAGAGCCGAAGGTCTCGGCCAGGACCCGAGCCGCCGTGGGACCGACGTGACGGATCGAGAGTCCGACCAGGACACGCCAGAGCGGCTGGTCCTTGCGCTGTTCGAGGTTGGCGAGCAGCCGGGCCCCGTTGGCGGAGAGCACCGGTGCGTCGCCTTCACCCTTCTTCGGTGCGCGGGTGAACAGCGCGACGGTCAGCAGCGCCGACTCGTCGAGCGTGAACAGGTCACCCTCGTCCTGGATCACGCCGGCCTCGAGCAAGGCCCCGGCAGCCTCGAACCCCAGGACCTCGATGTCGAAGGCTCCGCGCCCGGCGACGTGGTAGACCCGCTCGCGCAGCTGAGCCGGACACGAGCGCTGGTTGGGGCACCGGATGTCGGCGTCGCCCTCCTTCGCGGGCGCCAGCGGCGTACCGCATGCCGGGCAGTGCGTCGGCATCACGAACTCGACCTCGTCTCCCGTGCGCAGGTCGGCCACTGGTCCGACGATCTCCGGGATCACGTCACCGGCCTTGCGAAGCACCACGGTGTCGCCGACGAGCACGCCTTTGCGACGGACCTCCGAGGCGTTGTGCAAAGTGGCGAACTCGACGGTCGACCCCGCGACGCGGACCGGTTGCATCCGCCCGTACGGCGTCACCCGGCCGGTCCGGCCGACGTTGACGGTGATCTCCAGAAGCCTGGTGGTGACCTCCTCCGGCGGGTACTTGAAGGCGATCGCCCAGCGGGGAGCGCGGGAGGTGCTGCCCAGCCGACGCTGCAGGCTCACCTGGTCGACCTTCACCACGACGCCGTCGATCTCGTGCTCGACGTCGTGCCGGTGCTCGCCATAGTGGTCGATGAACTCGCGGACCGCCGCCAGGTCGGGCAGCACCTTGGCCCGGTCGGAGGTCGGCAGACCCCACGCCTTCAACGCCGCGTAGGCCTGCGATTGACGCTCAGGTTCGAAACCCTTCCGGGCGCCCAGACCGTGGCACACCATGCGCAGCGCCCTGGTCGCGGTCACCCGGGGATCCTTCTGGCGCAGCGAGCCTGCGGCCGAGTTGCGCGGGTTCGAGAACGGCGCCTTGCCCGCCTCGACCAGCCCCTCGTTGAGGCGCTCGAAGGCCTCCACAGGCATGAATACCTCGCCACGCACCTCGACGAGGTCCGGAACCGGGAAGCCGTCGCCGGCCTCGAGCCGGTCAGGGATGTTGTCGACCGTGCGCACGTTGGGGGTGACGTCCTCGCCGACCCGGCCGTCTCCGCGGGTCGCGCCGCGAACCAGCCGGCCCCGCTCGTAGGTCAGGTTGATCGCGAGCCCGTCCACCTTGAGCTCACACAGGAACTCGGCGTCCCCGGCTCCTTCGCGCTCGAGCCTGGCCCACCACGCCTCGAGCTCCTCCTGCGAGAACGCGTTGTCCAGGCTGAGCAGCCGCTCCGCGTGCTCGACGGCGGTGAACTGAGTAGAGACTGCGCCGCCAACGTGCTGGGTCGGGGAGTCCGGCGTACGGAGCTCAGGGAAGTCTTCCTCGAGCCCCTCGAGCCGACGCATCAGCTTGTCGAACTGTCCGTCGCTGACGGTCGGCTGGTCCATCACGTGGTAGCGCCAGCGGTGACCCTCCACGGTCTCGGAAAGCTTGGCGTGCTCATCGCGTGCCTCTGAGGTCGCTGGCTTCCCGGCGTCCCCAGCCTCCGTCATTGCTCCATCCTGCCCTGCTCCACCGACAGGTTCCGGGCCGCCCGCCGGCACAGCCCGAGCGCGGTGCGGGCCCAGCTCGGGGACGTTCCGGACAACCCGCACGTCGGCGTCACCGTGGTGTCGGGCAGGGCTTCGACGTCGGAGTAGCCGAGGTCTCTCCACCAGGCCAGCACGTCAGCCGTGACCTCGGCGTCCGTCGGGGGCTCTCCCGCTGGCTCCGTGGTCGGCAGCACGCCGAGCCAGACGGACCGGCCGCTGTCCAGCCAGGCGCCGAGGTCGTCGTACCGATCGCGCGCGATCGGCCCGACGTCGAACGAGACGGCGGCAACGGGAGTCGATTGCAGGACGTCGAGGGGAAGGTCCGGCGCGCAACAGTGCACCACGGGGATGGCGCCCGACTCGGTCACTGCCTCCGCGACCCACGACACCGCCTGCGCCGCGTCGGCCGGGGTGACCGACCGGTGGCGATGGAACCCACTCGCCGTTGGGATCGCGCCCGCGAGCACGGCCGGGAGGGCGGGTTCGTCGATCTGGACGACCAGCTCCGTCGGACCGAGCCGGCGGCGGACGTCGGCACAGTGCGCGCGTGCGGCCTCCGCGAGGGCCTGGGCCAGCTCGCGCCGAGCGCCATGGTCGGCGAGCGCCTTGTCGCCACGGGGGCGCTCCACAGTGGCCGCCAACGTCCAAGGACCGGCCAGCTGGATCTTGTAGGCGCCAACGTGTCCGCCAGCGAGCTCCTCGGTGAGGTCGAGGTCATGGGCCAGCAACGAGATCGCCCGGCGATGGTCGACACCGGACGAGTCGGTGAGCCGCCATCCGGCCGGCTGCAGGTCGAACGCCAGGTCGGTGACCATCGCGAGAGTCCGGCCGGTCATGGCGGCAGTCGGGCCGCGGGCCGGAAGCTCAACCTGACAAGGGAACTCGCCGACCTCGCCCAGCACGACCCGGGTGGACTCGGCGAGGTCCGTTCCCGGCATCGAGCCGAGACCCGTGGCACGGTTGGTCACCCGCCGACACTACCGGCGCCCTCCGGCGAGCGACGGAACAGCCCGGCCCAGAGGAACGACTCTCCGAACAGACCAGAGTCGACCTCCATCTCGTGCATCCGTCGCAGCTCGACCTCGCTCAGCCAGTCGAAGATCCCACGCAGCTCGCCGTCGGTGTAGGCCAGGCCACCGCCGAGCTGCCGCGTGCGGTAGAAGTCCTCGTCGGCTGCCTCGGACCCCATCGCGCCGGCTGCGAAGCAGGCCAACCCGAACCAGCCTTCGGGGGCCAGGGCCCGCTCGAGCAGGGACCGGTAGCTGACGCGCCGGTGCGGCGGCAGATGGTGGAAGCACCCTGAGTCGTACACGAGGTCGTAGGACCCGTCCGGCACCTGCCACTCGAAGATGTCGGCCCGGACGAAGCTGACGTCAACCCCCGTCTCCGCTGCCCGTTCTCGTCCCCAGTCGAGCGCCGCAGGCGAGAGGTCCAGCGCGTCCACCCGGTAACCCTGCCCGGCCAGCCATACCGCATTGCGCCCGGGGCCACAGCCGAGGTCGAGGGCGCGACCACTTCCGGGCATCGCGAAGCGCCCGTCGTGCCACGTCACCAGTGACTCGTCCGGAGCGGACCGGAAGAACGGCACACCCCGGGTACGGTCGACATAGAAGGTGTCCCACCAGTCCGCCCCCCGGTCGGTCCACCGGTCCGCCTGAGCGTCGAACATCGCGTCGAGCATGCGCAGCACGTCGTCAACTGTCCGGATGCTGCGACGCACGGTCAGTCTCTCGGTCCCAGCTCTTCGAGGAAGTCTTCGATGGCCCGCAGGCACCGCACGTCGCCCTCGAGGTGAGGCAGGTGCGCGACCCCGGGCAGGACGACCAGCCGCGCGCCGGGTACCCGGCGGGCGAGGCCCTGGCACGGCTCGATGATGTCCGGCAGGTCCAGGGTGCCGACGAGCACCAGGACCGGCAGATCGAACTCCTCCAGCCGGCTCCAGGCGTCGATCGCGCTCGGCGGGTCTCCGGGGTCGGCCGCGGCCAACGCCCTCCCGTTCATCTCCAGGAACAGCCCGCGGACCGCGCCGCCGACTCGGCCCTCCTCGGCGGTCGGTCCGTCGAGCCACAGATGGGCTTCCAGGCGGTTGACCTCCGAGAGGTCCCCGGCCTCCTCGGCCGCCCCCAGCAGCCGGTCGAAGGTGGCGATCGGTTCCGGGTACTCCTCCATCCTGGGCGCACCCGCGATCGCTGGACCGATCAGAACCAGCGCGTGGACCCGCTCCGGGTGTTCGAGCGCCAGGTTTATCGACGCCTTGCCGCCCATCGAGGCACCGATGACCACGACCCGGTTCACCCCGACGGCGTCGAGCACTGCCAGCGCGTCGTCGTGCTGGTGGTAGTCCTCCGCCTCGTACGTGGTCTCACCGAACCCACGGGCGTCGTACGAGATGCACCGCCGACCGTGCCCGATCGCTTCGACGAGCGGTCGCCAGGAGCGCCGGTCCGTGACGCCGGCGTGCAGGAGCAGGACATCTGCACCGTCGCCGATGGTCCCGTCCACGCTGTACGCCAGAGCAGCCCGGCCAGAGGTGACGATCACCGCGCGTCTTTGTCAACGCAGGTACGTCGCCCTGCCGCCGAGATCGTGGCCGACCCGACGACCCTGGTCCCCTCGTAGATGACGACGGCCTGACCGGACGCGACTCCATAGGCCGGCTCGAGCAGCTCCACGTCGAAGCCGTCGTCGACGAGCGTCACGAGGGCTGGGAGCTCCTCCCCGTGTGCCCGCAGCTGTACGGAGCAGGAGACCACCCCCCCAGGTACCCGCCCGCACCACAGTGGCCTGATGCCGGCCAGGTGGTCGACGGCGAGCTCCTCACGGGAACCGACGGTGACCGTCCGGGATACTGGCTCGATGTCGAGCACGTAACGAGGACGGCCGTCGGCAACAGGATGGTCGAGACGCAGCCCCTTGCGCTGCCCGATGGTGAAGCCGAACGACCCCTCGTGGGTTCCCAGGACGATGCCGGACGTGTCGACGATGTGGCCGGGGCCAGCCCCGAGGCGGTCCCGCAGCCAGCCCGCAGTGTCGCCGTCGGCGATGAAGCAGATGTCGTGGCTGTCGGGCTTCTGGGCGACCCCGAGGCCACGCTGCTCCGCCTCGAGGCGAACCTCGCCCTTCGTCGCGTCACCGAGCGGGAACAACGAGTGTGCCAGCTGCTGCTGGGTGAGGACGCCCAGGACATAGGACTGGTCCTTGGCCACGTCGACAGCGCGGTGGAGCTCGACCAGCCCGTCGGCGTCGCAGGCCAGGCGGGCGTAGTGGCCGGTGGCGACGGCGTCGAACCCCAGGGCCCTGGCCCGGTCGAGGACCGCGGCGAACTTGATCTTCTCGTTGCAGCGCAGGCAGGGGTTGGGAGTCCGACCGGCGGCGTACTCCGACGTGAAGTCCTCGACGACGTCCTCGTGAAAACGTTCGCTCAGATCCCAGACGTAGAAGGGGATTCCGATGACGTCTGCGGCTCGGCGGGCGTCATTGGCATCCTCGATCGTGCAACAGCCGCGGGCGCCAGTCCGGTAGGACGACGGGTTGCGGGAGAGCGCGAGATGGATACCGGTGACGTCGTGACCCGCCTCGGCCGCCCGAGCCGCAGCGACCGCGGAGTCGACGCCGCCCGACATCGCAGCGATGACTCTCACCCGCGCACTCCGGCTGCCCCCGCTACTCCGGCCGCGCGCGCCCGCTCGACGGCCGGCCCGATCGCCTCCACGACCCGGTCGACGTCGTCCTTGGTCGAGGTGTGACCGAAGGAGAAGCGCAACGAGCCACGTGCCGTGGCCTCGGCGCGGCCCATCGCCAACAACACATGCGATGCCTGTGGCACGCCTGCAGAGCACGCCGAGCCCGTGGAGCACTCGATGCCCTGCGCGTCGAGCAGCATCAGCAGCGAGTCGCCCTCGCAACCCGGGAACGAAAGGTGCGCGTTCCCGGCCAGTCTGCGGTCACCGACGGGTCCGTTGAGCTCTGCGTCCGGTACGGCGCTGGTGACCCGGCTGATCAGGTCGTCGCGCAGGCCGGCCAGGAAGATCCCGCGCTCGCACCGCCCCTTGACCGCCAGCTCGGCGGCGACCGCCAGACCTACGATCGCCGGGCCGTCGATGGTGCCGGACCTGACGTCGCGCTCCTGACCGCCGCCATGCAGGAGTGCCACGAGCTCGACCTCACGCCGGAGCAGCAGCGCGCCGACCCCCAGCGGGCCCCCGATCTTGTGCCCGGTCACAGTCATCGCGTCGACGCCGCTCGCGGCGAAGTCGAGAGGCAGCTGGCCCATGACCTGCACTGCGTCGGTGTGCACCGGAATCCCATGCTGAGCAGCGATCTCGACCACCGAGTCCAACGGCTGCAGCGTGCCCACCTCGTTGTTGGCGAGCATCACCGTGATCAACGCGACGCTCCCGGGGTCGCGGGCCACCGACGCGGCAAGCTGCCCAACATCGAGCCGCCCGTCGACGTCTACCGGGAGCAGCTCGACCTCGGCGCCGGCCTCGGCCGCCAGCCAGTGCAGCGAGTCCAGGACGGCATGGTGCTCGACGGCGCTCGACAGTATCCGGACTCGCCGGGGGTCCTCCTTGTGCCGAGCCCAGAACAGTCCTTTGGTAGCGAGGTTGTCCGACTCGGTCCCACCAGAAGTGAACACGACTTCGGAGGGGCGCGCATTGACGGCCGCGGCGATCGTCTCGCGGGACTCCTCGACGACCCGCCGGGCGGCCCGCCCAGACCCGTGCAGAGAGGACGCGTTGCCGGGTCGGGCCAGCTGTCCGGCGACTGCGGCGATCACCTCGGGGTATACCGGGGTCGTCGCCGCGTGGTCGAGGTAGGCCACCGGGCAGCCCTGCGTCGTTGCGTCGCTCATCGCCTCATCAGCATAAGCCGTCGGGCCGGCCGCTCTGGGCTGCTAGTCTCGCGGACATCATGTGGACCTGACTCAGCCTCGCTCCCCTGCGGCCCTCGGCCCGGATGAGCACCGACTGCCACGAACCGGCGGTACTGATGTCTGTCCTCGCTCCTCTTGTCGCCTCCGACGTCTCCAAGGCGTACGGCGACCGCGTCGTCCTCGACGGCGTCGACCTGCTCGCCAACCCCGGCGAACCGGTCGGGCTGGTCGGTGAGAACGGCGCCGGCAAGTCCACTCTGCTGCGCCTGCTGGTCGGTGCCGAGGAGCGCGACTCCGGCTCGGTGACCCTGCCCCCCGAGGTGGGCTACGTCGCGCAGGATCTCGACCTGCGCTTGGACGCCACTGTCGGCGATGTGCTTGCCGACGCGCTGGCTCCGCTGCATGACGCCGTACGACGGATGGAGGACCTCGCCTATCGCCTCGACGACCCGGTCGCGGCCGCCGATTACGGCGCCACCCTGGAGTGGGCCACATACCATGAGGCCTGGGACGCGGACCGGCGCGCCGACTTGGCCACGCATCATCTCGGGCTGGCCGGCCTGGACCGTTCGCGGCCGGTGGGTGAGCTCTCCGGCGGCGAGCGAACTCGGCTCGCGTTGGCCGCGCTGGTCGCCCGGCGTCCCCAGTGCGTCATCCTCGACGAACCCACCAACCACCTCGACGACGCCGCGATCGAGTTCCTCGAGGATTTCCTTCTGCAGCTGCCCGGCGTCGTGCTGGTCGCCAGCCACGACCGGGTGTTCCTGGACCGGGTCTGCTCGGTCATCATCGACCTCGACTCGGGACACTTCGGGGTCGACGGCGCAGGTGGCAACCGGTTCGGTGGCGGACTCGCGGCTTACCTTGTCCACAAGGCGGCGGCTCGACGGCGGTGGAAGGAGACCTTCGCGGCTCAGCAGGACGAGCTGAACACCTTGCGCCGATCGGTTCGGACGACGGCCCGGCAGGTGGGTCACGCGTCACGCGTCCCGCGAGACAACGACAAGCACATCGTGTACGGGAAGGCCCAGATCAAGGAGGCGGCGGTCAGCCGGCGGGTACGCAACGTCGAGCGTCGGGTCGAGACCCTTGAGCGCGAGCAGGTACGCAAGCCGCCACGCGAGCTCAGGTTTCGGCAACCGCGTTCTGGACTCGGGTCCTCGACCGGGTCGTCCGTGCTCGTGCGTGGCCTTCGCGTCACCGGCCGCGTGGAGCTAGACCACCTCGATGTGGCGGCGGGCGACCACCTGCTGGTCACTGGCGCGAACGGGTCCGGCAAGTCGACCTTGCTGCACGTGCTGGCGGGACGCTTGAAGCCGGATGCCGGGACAGTGTCCGTCTCGGCCAGGACGGTGGGCCTGCTGGCTCAGGATGCTGCCTTCTCCGACCCGTCACGAACCCCGCAGCAGGCCTACCAGGCGGCCACCGGTTCACCACTGCCGTTGTGTGAGCTTGGCCTGCTGCATCCTCGTGACCTAGGGCGACCGATCGGCGTGCTCAGCGTCGGGCAGCAACGTCGGCTCGCGTTGGCCATCCTGGTGGCCGGCGGAGTCGACCTCCTCCTGCTCGACGAGCCGACCAACCACATCTCGCTGACCCTGGCCGGCGAGCTCGAGTCGGCGCTCGAGAGGTCCGCGGTCACCGTTGTCGTCGCCAGCCACGACCGGTGGCTGCGCCGCCGGTGGTTGGGCCTGACCTGCATGCTCAGCCCTGCCGCGCCTTGATCTTCTCCGTCACGGCGGGCAGCACCGCGTGCAGGTCTCCGATCACCCCGAAGTCGACAAGCTCGAAGATCGGCGCCTCCTCGTCCTTGTTCACGGCGACGATCGTCTTCGACGTCTGCATGCCGGCCCGGTGCTGGATGGCACCCGAGATGCCGGTGGCCACGTAGAGCTGCGGGGACACGGTCTTGCCGGTCTGCCCGACCTGGTAGGCGTGCGGGTACCACCCGGCGTCCACGGCGGCTCGCGAGGCGCCGACGGCGGCGCCGAGCGCATCGGCGAGCGCCTCGACCGGTGCGAAGTCGCCGCCGGTCCCGCGTCCACCCGAGACGACGATCGAGGCCTCGGTCAGCTCCGGACGTCCGGTGGTCGTTCGCGGCTGGCGATCGACGATCCGGGCGAGGGTCGCCGCATCACTCACGGACACGGTGACCTGCTCGACCACGGCTGCGCCCTCGGCCGCCTCCGGAGTGACCGCGTTCGGCTTCACCGCGATGACGGGGGTGCCCTTCGTGACCCGTGACCGCACGGTGTAGCTGCCGGCGAAGACGGACTGGGTAGCCGTCGGACCGTCCGGACCAGCCTCGACGTCGACCGCGTCGGTGATGAGGCCCGACTCGATCTTGACCGCCAGCCGGCCGGCGATCTCCTTGCCGTCGGCACTGGAGGTGAGCAGGACTGCCGCCGGCTGCGCGCGCTCCACGAGCTGCGCCAAAGCCTCCGCGCGAGGGGCGATCAGGTAGTCGGTCAGCTCCGCAGCCTCGAAGGCATAGACCTTTGCCGCGCCGTACTTCGCCAGGGCCACGCGCGCGACGTCGACGCCGGTCCCGATGAAGACCGCTGACGGTTCCCCCAGGCGCCGCGCGATGGTCAGCAGCTCGGCTGTCGTCCGGCGGACATCGCCCTCCACGTGGTCGACAAGCACCAGGACCTCAGACATCGGGCACCCTCTCGATCAGATGAACTTGCCGGCGGCCAGGAACTCGACGAGCTGGTCTGCGCCGGTGCCGTCGTCGGTGACCACGGTGCCGGCGCTGCGCGGCGGGCGGGCATCAACGGCCTCGACCTTCGACCAGGCGGCCGCCAGCCCGAGATCGTCGACCGCGAGCCCGAGGTCGCTCACCGTCAGCGTCTCGAACGGCTTCTTCTTGGCCGCCATGATGCCCTTGAACGACGGATAACGCGGCTCGTTGGCCTGGTCGGTCACGCTGACCACGGCCGGCAAGGTCGCCTCGACCGCCTCCATGGCGATGTCGCCGTCGCGCCGGGCCCGCACCGTCGTACCGTCCACGCTCAACTCGGACGCAAAGGTCACCTGGGCGACGCCGAGCCGCTCAGCCAGCATCGCCGGGATCACACTCATCGTTCCGTCGGTCGAGGCCATCCCGCACACGATGAGGTCGAACCCGACGTGCTCGAGCGCCTTCGCGAGCACCAGCGACGTCGCCAGCGCGTCCGAGCCGTGGATTGCGTCGTCGAGAACGTGGACGCCGGCGTCCGCCCCCATCTGGAGCGACTTCATCACGGCGGTGCGGGCCTGCTCCGGACCCATCGTCAACGCGGTCACCTCGGCGTCTCCGGCCTCGCGAACCTGCAGAGCCGCCTCGACGGCGTACTCGTCCAGCTCGGAGAGCACACCGTCCACCCCAACCCGGTCGACGGTCGCGTCCTCGCTGAACGATCTGTCGGCGGTCGCGTCAGGCACGTACTTCACGCAGACAACGATCTTCATGACCGGCGGAGGCCTCCTGTCAACGGCTGTGGCCATGGTTTCACGTCGCCGCGGCCGGGTTGTGGGGGCCCGGGCCCGCCGGGCGACCCGGCGTGTTGCCGATAGGATGAGACGACACAGACAGGAGCCGACCATGACGGAGTCATCCGCGACCGAGCCCGCGCCGCCACCCGGTTCGGAGCAGCCGGACATGTGGGAGTCGTCGGAGCCGCCTCAGGACCCGCTGGCCGGGACCCGGGCCAGCAAGGCCTGGGTCGCGATCATCGTCTTCGCCCTGATCCTGGTGCTTCTGTTGATCTTCGTCCTGCAGAACACCCGCAAGGTGCCGGTCACCTACCTCGGGCTCGAGGGCACCCTTCCGCTCGCCGTCGCCATGCTGCTCTCGGCGGTCGCGGGCGTACTCCTAACGGCGATCGCCGGAACGCTGCGAATCCTCCAGCTTCGGCGCCGGGTCAGGAAGGGACAGCGGATCTAGCCCAGATCTAGTCGCCGTCGCCGTCCCGGCGCTGCTGGACCCGCCGTCTCACCACCTTGGCGGGAATGCCGGCGAGGACGCACAGCTCCGGAGTCTTGCCCCTGACCACGGAGTGCGCCGCGACGATCGACCCGACACCGATCTCCGCACCGCGGAGCACGGTCACCTTGGTGCCGAGCCAGCTTCCTCCCCCGATCCGCACCGGCGACTTCACGATGCCCTGGTCCTTGATCGGCAGCGCGACGTCACCGCTGGCGTGGTCGAAGTCGCAGATGTAGACCCAGTCCGACACGATAGCGGCCGCGCCGATCTCGATGTCGAGGTAGCAGTTGACCGTGCTTTCCCGCCCGAAGACGCACTTGTCCCCGATCCGCAGGGAGCCCTCGTGACAACGGATGCGCGTGTCGTCGCCTAGGTGCACCCACTTGCCGATGACCAGCCGTCCGTACCCTCGCCGGGCCGACACTTCGACCCGCCGGCCAAGGAACACCACCCCCTCCGTGACGATGTGGGGGTTCCGCAGGCGGAAGAGCAGGAACCTCCAGTAGCGGACCAGGTGGTACGGCGTCCAGGCCCGATGGGAGAGCACCCAGCGCAGGTTCGCCGGCGCGAGCAGGCGCGCCGACTCAGGCATGCGCAGACCGTGCGGGCTTCACCCCGGTGACCGAGACGTTGTAGAAGATCGCGGCGGGGACGACGCGAGCAAGCGCCCGGTCGACGCGGGACAGCGCCAGCCATGAGTGGTAGGCGAACATGCGCCACCGCCACCCCAGGCGCTCGGTTGGGACCGCCGCCTCGAGAGTGCGCACCGGCCAGCCGAACCAGGCCGCGGTCAGCTCCGTCGTGACGGTGCGGACCTGCCCGAATCCGGCGCGTCGTACCCGGCCCGCCAACGCCCGCGGGTCGAAGGTGTGCAGGTCCACCACTGCCTCCAGGGCCGCCGCGCGGGACGACTCGTCGAGCTCCTCGCGGGGGCGCGACCAGCGCTGACGCAGGGGCGGCAGCCCCGTGACCCGGGTCGCCAGCCACCAGGTGGCCCGCGACAGCCGCCTGGCGACCAGGTCCCCGTATCGCGTGGGCTCACCGCAGATGACGACCCGACCACCGGGCTTGACCACCCGGAGCATCTCCCGGAACGCCAGCTCGACGTCGGGGATGTGGTGGATCACCGCATGACCCACCACGACGTCGAAGGTGTCGTCGCCGTACGGCAACGTCTCCGCGTCGGCAGCTCGGCCGGAGACGGCGAAGCCGAGCCCTTCGGCGTTGCGCCTCGCGACCTCGACCATGCCGGGCGAGATGTCGGTGACGTGGCACTCGTCGAGGACGCCCGCGAGCCGGAGGTTCAGCGTGAAGAACCCGGTCCCGCAGCCAACCTCCAGCGACCGCGCGTACGGCCATCCCGCCGTCCCGGCCACGGCTGCGAAACGGTCGCGGGCGTAGTCGATGCAGCGTTGGTCGAAGGAGATCGACCATTTCTCGTCGTAGGACTTGGCTTCCCAGTCGTGGTAGAGGACCTGGGCCAGCTTGGTGTCGTGCCAGGCCGCCTCGACGTCCTCCGCTGAGGCGACCGGGTGCGGCGTCGCGCCGGTCATCGTCAGCGACCCTCGAACGAGGCCTTGCCCGGACCGTTCTCGATGAACGAGCTCATCCCGGTCGACCTGTCGTCGGTGGCGAAGAGGGCCGCGAAGCTCTGCCGCTCGATCTCCAGGCCGGTGTCCAGGTCCGCCTCCAGCCCGCGGTCGATAGCCTCCTTGGCGGCTCGCAGGGCGAGGGCCGGACCGGCAGCGAACCGGGCGGCCCAACGGTGCGCCTCGGCGTAGACATCGGCCGCAGGCACCACCTTGTCGACGAGCCCGATGCGAAGTGCCTCCTCGGCTGCGACGAAGCGGCCGGTGAACACCAGGTCCTTCGCCCTCGCCGGCCCGACCAGCCTGGCCAGTCGCTGGGTTCCCCCGGCGCCGGGCATGACCCCGAGCAGGATCTCCGGTTGTCCCATGGTCGCGTTCTCGGCGGCGATGCGGATGTCGGCGCAGAGCGCGAGCTCGCAGCCACCGCCGAGTGCGTAGCCCGTGACGGCAGCGACGACCGGCTTCGGGATGCGGGCCACGGCGGTGAACGACGACTGGAGAGCACCCGAGCGGCGCACCATGTCCGGGTAGGACATCTCGGCCATCTCCTTGATGTCCGCGCCGGCGGCGAACACCTTCTCCCCGCCGTACACGATGACCGCCCGGATGTCGTCGCGTTGGGACGCCTCCGCGGCCGCAGCGCGGATCTCCTCCTGCACGGTCACGTTGAGGGCGTTCATCGGCGGGCGGTCGAGGCGAATGGTGGCGACGCCGTCGGCGGCCTCGAGGTGTACGAACTCGGCCATGGCGGGCAGCGTATACCGACGGGTCAAGGGCGCCGTCGACGTGACCGTCCCGCCCCTTGGCAGGATGTCGGGATGACCCGGGATCTGCCGCCTGCGCTCGTGTGGCCCGGACACCACCGCAGCCGCGGTGCGACGTACGACGGCGCAGGCACCAATTTCGCCGTCTGGGCGCCCGACGCCACCCAGGTTTTCGTCAGCCTGTTCGACGACGACGGCCGGGAGACGCGCCGCGCGCTGCCCGACCTGACGTTGGGGGTGTGGCACGGCTATCTCCCCGGTGTGCAGCCCGGGCAGCGGTACGGATTCCGGGCCGACGGACCCTGGAACCCGCCCGCAGGTCTGCTCTTCAACCCGGACAAGCTGCTGCTCGATCCCTATGCCAGGGCGGTCGAGGGCACGCTGACGCCGACCCCGACCCTGGCGGCGATGACCGGAGGTGGGGGGCGCAACCCCGGGGACTCGGCGGCCTTCGTGCCGCGTGGCGTGGTCGTCGGCCCCGATGACTTCGACTGGCGCGGCGATCGGCGGCCGCAGACCCCCTGGCGTCGGACGGTCATCTACGAGGCGCACGTCAAGGGCTTCACCTGGCGTCTGCCGGGGGTTCCGGACCTCCTCCGCGGCACCTTCGCCGGCATCGGGCACGACGCGACGCTCACCTACCTCAACGACCTCGGGGTGACCGCGGTGGAGCTGCTCCCCGTGCACCAGTTCGTCTCCGAGCCGGACCTCCTCGAACGCGGCCTCACCAACTACTGGGGCTACAACACCGTGGGGTTCTTCGCCCCGCACGCGGCCTACAGCGCCGCCGGCGCACGAGGCCAGCAGGTCGACGAGTTCAAGGAAATGGTCCGCTGCCTGCACGCGGCCGGGCTCGAGGTCATCCTGGACGTCGTCTACAACCACACCGCGGAGGCCGGGCCTACCGGTCCCGTACTGAGCTTCCGCGGTTTCGGCGACGTCGGCTACTACCTGCGCAGCGGCGAAGGTCGCTACGTCGACCTCACCGGGTGCGGCAACACGGTGCGGGTAGCGGAGCGTCAAGTCTTGCAGCTGGTGATGGACTCGTTGCGCTACTGGGTCACGGAGATGCGCGTCGACGGCTTCCGCTTCGACCTCGCGTCCGCGCTCTGTCGCAACGGCCTCGACGTCGACCTGCACGCCCCCTTCCTGCTCGCGGTGCACCAGGACCCGGTGCTGCGGGACGTCAAGCTGATCGCGGAGCCTTGGGACGCATCCAGCGAGGGTTACCTGGTCGGACGGTTCCCACCTCCGTGGTGTGAGTGGAACGACAAGTACCGCGACACGGTCCGCGACTTCTGGCGCGGCCGGGGTGACGGTGTCCGCGAGCTCGCCTCCCGCCTGTCCGGTTCGAGTGACCTGCACGGCGACGACGACCGGTTGCCGTTCGCCTCGGTCAACTTCGTCACCTCCCACGACGGCTTCACGTTGCGCGACCTCGTCTCATACCAGGACAAGGCCAACCTGGCCAACGGCCACGAGAACCGCGATGGCGCCCCCGACAACCGGTCCTGGAACTGTGGAGCCGAGGGCGAGACCGACGACCCCGGGGTGCTCCGGCTCAGACACCGCCAGGCGGCGAACCTGCTGGCGACCCTTCTCGTTTCGACCGGGGTGCCGATGCTCACGGCCGGGGACGAGAGAGGACGCACCCAAGGCGGCAACAACAACGCCTACTGCCAAGACAGCGACCTCTCCTGGCTCTCGTGGGACGACGACCGGGAGTGGGACCACCTCCGGGACCTCACCCGCCTCCTCCTCACGCTGCGCGCCGAGCATCCGGTGCTCCGCCAGCGCTCCTTCTTCGAGGGGCTCCCCCTCTCCGACGGCAAGCGCAAGGACATCAGCTGGCTGCGGGTGAGCGGCGAGGAGATGACCGGCGAGTCGTGGGCGGACTCGCACCTGCGCACCCTCGGTGTGTTCCTCGCCGGAGATGCGCTCCGTGCCCGGACTTCCCAGGGTCCCCGGCTGCACGACACCTCATACCTGATCTGGCTGCACGCCGGCGACGGCCCGGTGGAGGTCACCTTGCCGACGGCCTGGGCCGACAGCTACCGCACGGTTTTCCGGTCTGACGTCGACGTCGACCTGGTGCCTTTGGCGCCGGGCTGCACCGTCACGCTCCTCGACCACACCTTCGCCCTGTTCGAGGCGGTCAGGCTCTCGCGAGCGGCTGACCGCTAACCTTCCGCAGCGGGCTGCTCCAGCCGGACCGACCGGACGATGTCGAGGACCACCGCGCGATAGGTCTCCCAGTCGCCGACGTGCGGTGTCGACAAGGTGAGCATCGCCGCGTGCTGGTGCCCGGACACCGGCACCAGGACGCAGATCTCGCGCAGGGTGTGTCCGGCTTGGCCGTCCGGGGTGTCCCCCGGCCCGGCCTGGCGGGCGGCGACCGCCGTCACGACCGGACGACCGCTCACCGCACCGACCTCCACCCGGTCGTAGCGGTCCTCGCGTCTCATCGCCTCCGCCGCCCCCAGCACGGCCAGGCTCGCATCGGCGGTATGGGTGTCGTGCACCGCCACCGTGAGCGTGGCGGAGGACGGGCGGCCGGACAGCTGCACCGCACAGAACGCGGTGGCCACCACGTTGCCGGTGGCGAGCCGGATCGAGAGGGCCTCGAGGTAGAGCGAGATTGCCTCGCGCTGGTCCCGACGCGACAGTCCCAGGGCGGAGACGACCTCGAGCTGGGCCGCCGTGCGGCTCTCCGTCTGGGGGTCGAGGGGGATCTGGTGGAAGTCCGGCGGCACGTCGAGCCAGATCGCGGGCGCACCAGCGGCACGGGGATCCAGGAGCATGGTCAGCCTGGCCGGTCCATGTCGTCGCCGGCCAGCCGAAAGGCGATGGCCTCGGCCAGCTCGCCGTGCCGGTCGCGCCCGAAGGTCGCCTCCGGAAGGGTGGGCGCGACCTCCGCCCACCGCTGGTGGAGTGCCCGGATCAGCCGGTGGGCTGCCGGGCTCCGGGAGATGACGTCGTGGACCCCGGCGGCCTCACCGGGGACCCGGCCGAGCGCGGCGATTCCGACCAGCTCGGAGATCACCGTGGTCAGGGCGGCCACCTCGCCGAGGGCCGCCGCGGTTCGCAGCAGCTCGGGTCCCTCGGCCTCGACCCACTCCTGCACGAGCCGCATCATCGCCCGGAGCGCGGCGTCGAGCTCCGAGTCGAGGTCCTGGTCGCTCCCCGCGAGACGCTCCATGAAGCTGGACACCTCCTCGAAGGCGACCGCCAGCTGCCGGGCTCCGGCGCGATGCTCGGACTCGACCTCCCGGGCCTGCGCCAGTAGGCGCTCGCGTCGCTCCTGGGCATCCGCGTCCACGGCGAGATCCGCGACCCGGTCGACGAGCTCGCCCACCCGCGCCTGACGCTCGTCGAGCTCGGCGCGCCAGCCGTCGAGCGCGGTGAGGCAGCCGATGAGTACCTCCTCGATCTCGGCCAGCTGCAGCGAGTAGCGCCTGAGCAGGGCAACAATCGGGGCGCCTAGCGCACCATCCCAGATCGATCCGGCGGGGGCGAGGGAGTCCAGGGCCAGCCGGCCTTCGACCAGCCCGCGGACCACCTGGTGCACGGTTCGGGACATCCGCTCCACCGAGGTCGGGTCCCCAGGAGCGGGGTCAAAGCCCAGCACGGTCTCGGGCCTCACGCGCCGGCCCCGTCGTCGTACCTGCTGAGAGCCCGCGCGCACGAGGTCGCCGTGGTCTCGAGCCGGGCCAGCACCGATTCCAGGTCGCGCAGGGCGGTCTCGACCACCGGGTCGCACGACGGCGTCCCGAGCGTGGGGCCGGCATCGGCGACGACCCGCCGGGCCGCGCCGAGCTCCCAGGCTGCGCTCTCATAGCCGGCGCTGACGCGTCTCAGCTCGACGCTCACCAGCGGCAACTGCTGCACAGCGACTCCGATCCCGAGTCCACGCCATTCGCCGGACGTTCCTGAGCCCGGATCTCTCCGAGACTAGTGTTCCCGATCACCAGGTCACCGTGGGGTTACCTTGGCCCGGCGGTCAGTCGGCCTCCGCGAGGTTGACGTCCGGGGGCCAGCCGACCAGCCCGAGGTCGGTCCAGGACGCGAGCAGCTCGTGCCTCGGACACATGCGCACCGTGTATCCGAACGGCCCGGTGTCCTCGAGGTCGACCTCGGTCTCGTAGCGATGGCGACCGTCGTCGTATCCCTGCGAGTGGGTCAGGCTCGTCACGGTCGGATCGGGTAGCTCGTCGTCGGCAGCGACCCGGCCGTGGACCATCTGCACGTCGATGTCGTCGGGGGTCAGGTCGCCGAGCAGCACGTAGACCTGGACGCAGAGACGGGACCCGAGGGCGGGTGAGTCGGTGATGCCGCTCGACTCGACGTGCTCGATGCGGGCGTCCGGCCAGGCTTCGCGCACCCTCTTCTTCCAGGCGGCGAGCTCGATCGCCGCGGCGTCGTCGTCGTCGAGCCGGCGGGCGATGACCGCGGCCGGCGAGTAGAGCTCGCGGACGTAGTCGTGCACCATCCGGGTCGCGAGCACCTTGGGCCCGAGGGACTTGAGGGTGTGGCGCACCATCTCGATCCAGCGCACCGGGAGACCTTGGTCGTCCAGACCGTAGAACCGCGGCGCCACCTCGTTCTCGATCAGGTCGTAGAGCGCGGCCGCCTCGACGTCGTCGCGTCGGTCCGCGTCCTCGATGCCGTCCGCCGAGGGGATCGCCCAGCCGTTGTCCCCGTCGTACCACTCGTCCCACCATCCGTCCATGATCGACAGGTTGAGACCTCCGTTGAGCGCGGCCTTCATCCCCGACGTGCCGCAGGCCTCGTAGGGCCGCAGCGGGTTGTTGAGCCACACGTCGCACCCCGGGTAGAGGGGCTGTGCCATCGCGATGTCGTAGTTGGGCAGGAAGACGATCCGGTGGCGCACGTCAGGCTGGTCGGAGAACCGGACGATCTCCTGGATCAGCTTCTTGCCGCCCTCGTCGGCAGGGTGCGACTTGCCCGCGATCACCAGCTGGATCGGCTGGTCGGGGTCGAGGAGCAGTCGCCTGAGCCGCTCGGGGTCGCGCAGCATCAAGGTGAGCCGCTTATACGACGGGACGCGGCGCGCGAAGCCGATGGTGAGCACGTCAGGGTCGAGTACCGAGTCGACCCAGCCCAGCTCGGCCGGCGTGGCGCCACGCTGCCGCCACGACTTGCGGAGCCGGTTCCGCACCTCCATCACCAGCCGGTGCCGCAACGTGCGCTTCGTGCCCCAGAGCAGCTCACCGGGGATCTTGTCGACCGCATCCCAGTCCCGGGTCCCCTCGAGCTCCGGCAGCTGCGACTCGTCCTCCACGAGCCGGAGGAGCTCGCTGGCCACCCAGGTAGGGGCATGCACCCCGTTGGTGATCGACGAGATGGGCACGTCGGAGCGGTCGAAACCGGGCCAGAGCCCGGCGAACATCTCGCGCGACACCTGCCCGTGCAGCGCGCTGACGCCGTTGGCCCGCCCGGCGAGCCGCAGCCCCATCACCGCCATGTTGAACACCGCCGAGTCCCCTCCCGGGTAGCTCTCCGCGCCGAGGTCGAGGATGCGCCGCACGGGCAGTCCGGGGAACGGGTTGTCCCGCCCGAACTGCGCCTCGATCAGCTCGCGCGGGAAGCGGTCGATACCGGCGGGGACCGGCGTGTGCGTGGTGAACACCGTGCCGGCCCGGGCCTGCTCCAGAGCCTCGTCGAAGTCGAGATCGCGCTCGAACACGAACTCCCGGATGCGCTCCAGCCCGAGGAACCCGGCGTGCCCCTCGTTGGTGTGGAAGACCTCGGGTGCGGTCGCGCCGGAGATCCGGCAGTACGCGCGGATCGCCCGGATGCCCCCGATGCCGAGCAGCACCTCCTGCAGCAGCCGGTGCTCGGACCCCCCGCCGTAGAGGCGGTCAGTGACTTCCCGCAGCGGCCCGGAGTTGGCTTCGATGTCGGAGTCGAGGAGCAGCAGCGGTACCCGCCCGACCTGGGCGACCCACACTCGGGCGAGCAGGTCCTGGCCGCCCGGGAGCGAGATGGTGACTCGGGTCGGCGCGCCGTCGTCTTCACGCAGCAGCCGCAGGGGCAGCTCGTCGGGGTCGGTGATCGGGTAGCGCTCCTGCTGCCAGCCCTCGCCGGAGAGCAGCTGGCGGAAGTAGCCGTGCCGGTAGAACAAGCCGACGCCGATGATCGGCACACCCAGGTCGCTCGCGGTCTTCAGGTGGTCTCCGGCCAGGATGCCCAGGCCCCCCGAATACTGCGGCAGCACGGCGGCAAGGCCGAACTCCGGTGAGAAGTAGGCGATCTGGCGAGGCGCGTCCGGCCCGAGCCCCTGGTACCACCGGGCCCCGGTGACGTACTCCTCCAGATCGGCGTGGGCCAGCTCGAGTCGCTTGATGAAGCGCTTGTCCCGTCCGAGTGTCCTCAGGCGCTCCGGCGCGATCGCCCCGAGGAACCGGATCGGGTCGTGCCCACTGGACTCCCAGGCCCGCTGGTCGACCGACTCGAAGAGGTCCTGGGTCTCGGGGTGCCACGACCACCGCAGATTGGTGGCCAGCTCCTCGAGCGGACGCAGCGACGCGGGCAGGACGGGTCGCACGGTGAATCGTCTGATGGCACGCACGGGGAAAACCGTAGTCGCGCTGGGCCCGCGGGTGCGAGTCCACTGGCAATTGCGGGAAAGTGGCTGGCCAGGCCGGCCGCGCCGGCAGCGACTTTCCCGCGATTCGGGGGACAGGGCGAATGTGCATGCCTACTGCTCCGCCGGTAAGTTCTGCGCAATGGTCGAACGCATACCCATCACCGAGGTGAGCCCGGTCGTGGAGCTGGGTCGCTACCCCGTCAAGGCGGTTGTCGGTGAGTCTCTGGAGATCGCGGCGACCGTCTTCCGTGAGGGCCACGACGCGCTCGGGGCCGGCGTGGTGCTCACGGGTCCCCGAGCCCGGTCCAGGCCGTTGACCCGGCTCGACGCCATCGGGCCCGACCACCCGGACCGGTACTCCGCATGGGTCACCCCGGACAGGCCCGGGTCCTGGACATTCCGGATCGAGTCCTGGTCGGACCCCTACGCCTCCTGGCGGCATGCAGCCGAGATCAAGATCGAGGCCGAGATCGACGTCGAGCTGATGCTGGCCGAGGGTGTCCTGGTCCTGCAACGCGCGGCCGCGGCCACTCCGGCCAAGTCGCCCGCACGACGCTGCCTGGAGGCCGCCGCCGCGGTCGGATCCAACCCAGTCACCCCCGTCCCCCAGCGGCTGGCCGCCCTCACTTCCCGCGAGGTCACCGGCGCGCTCGACGACTATCCCCTGCGAGACATGCTGGGCGCCACCGAACCGTTTCCGCTGTACGTCGACCGGGAAAGAGCCCTCGTCGGCTCCTGGTACGAGCTGTTCCCCCGATCGGAGGGGGCGACGTATGACGAAGCGACTGGGACCTGGCACTCAGGCAGTCTGGCCAGCGCCGCCGGTCGCCTCGACGCCGTCGCGGACATGGGCTTCGACGTCGTCTACCTGCCACCGGTCCACCCGATCGGCGAGGTCAACCGCAAGGGCCGCAACAACACCTTGACCCCGGGACCGGACGACCCCGGTTCGCCGTGGGCGATCGGGTCCAGGCTCGGCGGCCATGACGCGCTCCACCCCGCCCTCGGCACCATCGACGACTTCGACGCGTTCGTCGCGCGGGCCCGAGAGCTCGGGCTGGAAGTGGCGCTCGACCTTGCGCTCCAGTGCGCCCCGGATCATCCCTGGGTCGCCACCCATCCGGAGTGGTTCACCACCCGCGCCGACGGGACCATCGCCTACGCCGAGAACCCACCGAAGAAGTACCAGGACATCTACCCGCTGAACTTCGACAACGACTACGCCGGCCTGTCCCAGGAGGTGCTTCGCGTCGTCCGCTACTGGATGGACCACGGAGTGCGGATCTTCCGGGTCGACAACCCCCACACCAAGCCGGTCATGTTCTGGGAGTGGCTGCTCGCCAAGATCCGCGCCAGCGACCCCGACGTGCTGTTCCTCTCGGAGGCGTTTACCCGGCCGGGGATGATGCGAGCGCTGGCCATGGTCGGCTTCCACCAGTCCTACACGTACTTCACCTGGCGTAACACCAAGGAGGAGCTCCAGACCTACCTCGAGGAGCTCTCGCACGACCGCAGTGACGTCATGCGACCCAACCTCTTCGTCAACACTCCGGACATCCTCTCCGAGTACCTCCAGTACGGCGGTCCGGCGGCGTTCGCCGTCCGCGCCGTCCTGGCCGCGACGGGCGCGCCGACCTGGGGCGTCTACGCCGGGTTCGAACTGTACGAGCACGTAGCGGTCCGGCCCGGTTCCGAGGAGTACCTCGACTCGGAGAAGTTCCAGCTGCGGCCCCGCGACTGGGCTCGCGCCTCGGCGGAGCAGCGCACCTTGGCGCCGTACATCACCCGGCTCAATGACATCCGCCGCCGCCACGTCGCGCTGCAGCGGCTGCGTAACGTGACCGTCCACCCCACCGCCGACGATGCGGTGCTGTGCTTCAGCAAACGTGGTGACGGCGACCACTCCGACGACGTGGTGATCGTCGTCGTCAACCTCGACCCGCACGGCACCCGGGAGACCATGGTGGATCTCGAGATGCCGGCCCTCGGTCTCGAGTGGTACGACACGTTCATCGTCGACGACGAGCTCAGCGGCCAGTCCTGGCGGTGGGGAGCGCGCAACTACGTGCGGCTGGACCCGGCGAGTCCCGCCCACGTGCTGTCGATCCGGAGGGCTCCATCGTGAGCGACGATCCACTCTGGTTCAAGCGGGCGGTCTTCTACGAGGTGCTGGTGCGGTCCTTCAAGGACTCCAACGGCGACGGTGTCGGCGACTTCCGCGGGCTACGCGAGAAGCTCGACTACCTCGAGTGGCTCGGTGTCGACTGCCTGTGGATTCCGCCGTTCTACGCGTCGCCGCTCCGCGACGGCGGCTACGACGTCAGCGACTACACCAACCTCCTTCCCGAGGTCGGGACCCTGGACGACTTCCAGGCGCTGGTCGACGCGGCCCACGAGCGGGGCATCCGGGTCATCGTCGACTTCGTGATGAACCACACGAGCGACCAGCACGAGTGGTTCCAGCAGTCCAGGTCCGACCCGGAGGGACCCTACGGCGACTTCTACGTCTGGTCCGACACCGACGACATGTACTCCGACGCGCGGGTGATCTTCGTCGACAGCGAGCCATCCAACTGGACATGGGACCCGGTGCGCCAGCAGTACTTCTGGCACCGGTTCTACAGCCACCAGCCGGACCTCAACTACGACAACCCCGCGGTGCACGAGGCGATGCTCGACGGGCTGCGGTTCTGGCTCGAGATCGGCATCGACGGTTTCCGCCTCGACGCGGTGCCGTACCTTTATGAGCGGCCGGGAACCAATGGCGAGAACCTGCCGGAGTCACACGAGTTCCTGAGAATGGTGCGCAAGACCGTCGACACCGAGTATCCCGACCGGGTGCTGCTCGCCGAGGCGAACCAGTGGCCGGCCGACGTCGTCGACTACTTCGGCAGCTTCGAGTCCGGCGGCGACGAGTGCCACATGTGCTTCCACTTCCCGGTGATGCCCCGCTTGTTCATGGCGGTCCGTCGGGAGTCGCGCTACCCGATCTCCGAGATCCTCGAAGAGACGCCGCCGATCCCCGACAGCTGCCAGTGGGGCATCTTCTTGCGTAACCACGACGAGCTCACCCTCGAGATGGTCACCGACGAGGACCGCGACTACATGTGGTCCGAGTACGCCAAGGACCCCCGGATGAAGGCGAACATCGGGATCCGGAGACGGCTGGCTCCCCTGCTGGACAATGACGTCAACACGATGGAGCTGTTCACCGCGCTCTTGCTGTCGCTGCCCGGTTCACCGGTGCTCTACTACGGCGACGAGATCGGGATGGGGGACAACATCTGGCTCGGCGACCGGGACGGGGTCCGCACGCCGATGCAGTGGACGCCGGACCGCAACGGCGGCTTCTCGAACGTCACCCCGGGCCGACTGGCGCTACCGGCAATCATGGACCCGGTCTTCGGCTACCAGTCGGTCAACGTCGAGTCGCAGATCGAGAACACGTCATCCCTGCTGCACTGGACCCGCCGGATGATCCACGCCCGGCGCCGCCACCCGGCCTTCGGTCTGGGGGCTTTCACCGACCTCGGGGGCAGCAACCCGAGCGTCTTCTCGTTCAGCCGGGACATTGGCGACGACACCGTGCTGTGCGTCAACAACCTGTCCCGCTTCCCCCAGCCGGTGGAGCTGGACCTGCGACGCTGGGAGGGCGCGGAGCTGGTGGAGCTTCTCGGTCACGTCCGGTTCCCTCAGGTCGGCGAGCTCCCGTACCTGCTCACCCTGTCCGGGCATGGCTTCTACTGGTTCTTGATCTCCCGCGCCGGTGAGGTGAACCCGCGGTGAGCGACGCCCGTCCCGAGCAGTCGGCCGCCTATCGCGAGCTGCTCGGCGACTACCTGCCGCGACGCCGCTGGTTCGCGGGCAAGGGTCGACGGTTCACCGTCCCGCACGTGCACGCAATGCCCTGGTTCGAGGGCCCCTCCGGCTCCTCCGACCGACCCCCGTCACGCATCGAGCTCGTAACCGTCGAGTTCGATGACGGCAGCTCCCAGCTGTACCAGATTCCGGTGGCGTACCTGTCCCACGCCGACCCCATCCACGAGCACGCCCTGATCGGTCCGGTCGACCATCCCGAGCTCGGGGAGGTGATCGCCTACGACGCGGTATACGTGCGCGAGACCATGGCGGCGCTCTTCGACGGCTTCCGCACCGCGCACCACGGTGAGCCTGGGGCGGTGGAGTCCGACCTGGAGTTCCACGTCGTCGAGGGGACAGCGTTCCCCGACCAGGCGCCACTGGGCGCGGTCATGTCGGCGGAGCAGTCCAACACGTCGATCGTGTACGGCGACGACGCCATCCTGAAGCTGTTCCGGCGGGTCAGCGAGGGCGACAACCCCGATATCGAGATCCACGAGGCACTGACCCGCGCCGGCTTCGAGAACGTGGCACCACTGCTGGGATGGGTCCGCGGTCGCTGGCCCGGTCGCGACGGCGGGCCGTCTCGGCTGGGCGACCTGGGCATGCTGCAGGTCTTCCTGCGCACCGCGACCGACGGCTGGGGCATCGCGCTGGCCAGCGTGCGGGACCTGCTCGACGAGGAGGACCTGCATCCCGACGAGGTGGGGGGAGACTTCGCGGCCGAGGCCGAACGTCTGGGCGTGGCGGTGGCGGCCGTGCACCAGGAGCTGGCTCGGCTGTTCCCCACGGGCACCGAGCCCGACGGCAACTCCCTGGCCGACGCGATGCAGGCTCGGCTGGACGAGGCAGTCGACGCCGTACCCGGGCTGGTCGACCTGCGGGCCGGCCTGAGCGCACGCTTCGACCGGCTGCGCATGCCGGGTGAGCCGATGCCGACCCAGCGGGTGCACGGCGACCTCCACCTGGGACAGACCCTGCGCACCGTGAAGGGCTGGAAGCTCATCGACTTCGAGGGCGAGCCGGCCAAGAGCTTGGCCGAACGCACCAGCCTGACGTCGCCGCTGCGGGACGTCGCCGGCATGCTGCGGTCGTTCGACTATGCGGCCGGGGTCACCCTGCAAAGGTTCGGGGTCAACCCCCAGCTGGCCTACCGCGCGCAAGAGTGGACGGTCCGCAACCGCGAGTCGTTCCTCGCCGGGTACTCCGCGGTCTCCGAGCCTGACCTCTCGCCGTACTCCGACCTGCTCGCCGCGTTCGAGGCGGACAAGGCCGTCTACGAGGCGGTGTACGAGACCCGTAACCGCCCGAGCTGGGTGTCGATCCCGCTGCACGCCGTCGCCAGGATCACAGCCGAGGAGTGACATGACAACGGAGTTGGCCGCACAGCCGGTCGCCCGCGACCAGCTGGACCGCCTGGTCGCGGGCACGCATCACAGCCCGCACGACATCCTCGGACCACATCCGTACGCCGGCTCGGTCACGGTGCGCACCCTCCGGCCAATGGCCCGGCGGGTGTCGGTGAGCTGGAGCGGCACGGCGGTGCCGATGGAGCACGAGCTGCACGGCATCTGGGTCGGGGTGCTTCCGGAGGCCGAGGTCGCCGATTACCGGCTCGAGGTGGAGTACGACGACTCGGCTCCGGCCACCGTCGACGACCCCTACCGCTACCTGCCCACCGTCCGCCAGCTCGACCAGCACCTGATCAACGAGGGCCGTCATGAGCAGCTGTGGCAGGTCCTCGGCGCTCACGTCCACCGCTACGAGTCGCCACCGGGCGCGGTGGTCGGCACCTCCTTCGCCGTCTGGGCACCGAACGCCCAAGGGGTACGGGTGACCGCGGACTTCAACTTCTGGGACGGTCGCGCTCACCCCATGCGGATGCTCGGCCAGTCGGGGGTCTGGGAGCTGTTCGTCCCCGCGGTCGGCAGCGGCACGATGTACAAGTACGAGGTGTGCGGCGCGGACGGCGTCTGGCGGCAGAAGGCCGACCCGATGGCCCAGCACACCCAGGTGCCGCCCGAGCGGGCTTCGGTCGTGTTCGCCTCCAGCTACCAATGGGGCGACGCCGACTGGCTGGAGCGCCGGGCGGCCCGGACGCCTGTCGAGGCGCCGATGAGCATCTACGAGGTGCACCTCGCGTCCTGGCGCAAGGGCAGAAGCTATCGGGAGCTCGCCGAGGAGCTGGTCGCCTACGTCGCCGACCTGGGCTTCACCCACGTCGAGCTGATGCCGGTGATGGAGCATCCCTTCGGCGGCTCGTGGGGCTACCACGTCACGTCGTTCTTCGCCCCGACGTCCCGGTTCGGCACCCCCGACGACTTCCGCTACTTCGTCGACCGGATGCACCAGGCCGGCATCGGGGTGATCCTCGACTGGGTCCCCGGCCATTTCGCGACCGACGGCTTTGCCCTGGTCGACTTCGACGGCACGGCGTTGTACGAGGACCCCGACCCGCAGCGCGGGTGGCATCCCGAATGGGGCTCGTACATCTTCAACTTCGGACGCCGGGAGGTGCGCAACTTTCTGGTGGCGAACGCGCTGTACTGGCTGGAGGAGTTCCACGCAGACGGCCTGCGCGTCGACGGCGTCGCCTCCATGCTCTACCTCGACTACTCCCGCAACGCCGGGGAGTGGACGCCGAACGTCTACGGGGGGCGCGAGAACCTCGAGGCGGTGGCGTTTCTGCAGGAGGTCAACGCCACCGCGTACAAGCGGGTGCCCGGCATCACCACGATCGCCGAGGAGTCGACGGCCTGGCCCGGCGTCACCCGGGCGACGCATCTCGGCGGTCTCGGGTTCGGCTTCAAGTGGAACATGGGCTGGATGCACGACACGCTGGGCTACCTCGCCCATGACCCCATTCACCGTCAGTACCACCACCACCAGATGACGTTCGCGATGATGTACGCCTACGCGGAGAACTACGTGCTGCCGATCTCGCACGACGAGGTGGTGCACGGAAAGGGGTCCCTGCTGCGCAAGATGCCGGGCGACCGGTGGCGTCAGCTGGCCTCCTTACGGGCGTACCTCGCCTACCTGTGGGCCCACCCCGGCAAACAGCTGATCTTCATGGGATCGGAGTTCGCTCAGGAGTCGGAGTGGGCGGAGAGCCGCGAGCTCGACTGGTGGCTGCTCGAGCACATCGAGCATCGCGGGGTGCACTCGCTGGTCCGTGACCTCAACATGACCTATGTCGACACTGCCGCCTTGTGGCGGCTCGACCAGGACAACGCCGGGTTCAGCTGGATCGACGCCAACGACGCGACCAACAACGTGCTGAGCTTCGTGCGCAGCGACGGGGCAGGCTCGTTCCTCGCCTGCGTCTCGAACTTCGCGGCCGTGCCCCACCATGGGTACCGGCTCGGGGTGCCGGCCGGCGGGCGGTGGGCGGAGGTGATCAACACCGACGCGGCCACCTACTACGGCTCGGGGCTAGGCAACTTCGGCGGGGTCGACGCGCTCCGTGAGCCATGGCACGGCCGCGATCACTCCGTGACCGTCTCGCTGCCGCCGATCGCCACCGTCTGGTTCCGGCACGTCCCCGGTCCTCTCCCGGATCCGCCCGACTCAGCACAGATAGCGCGAGTGGGAGCCGCTCGGGCGGGGCCGGAGCGGAGGAGAGAGGTCAGCGGCGGGCGCTGACCACGTGGGCGCTCAGCGGCGCGGCCACGTCATCGTCGCCGAGCCGCTCCGCGATGAGTCGGGCGGCCGTGTCGACCGCGAGGTCGAGCCGGTCGGCGGCTCGGGCCTCGATCTCGAACCGCAATGACGTGCCCGTGCAGAGGGCACGGGCGATGTCCAGGGCGGGTCGCGGCGCACCGACCAGCGCCAGCGTCTCGATCTGCACATCGGTGAAACCAGCCGCCTCCAGATCCCTGCGGATCACGTCCACGTCGTGGTACCCGTGCGGAGTCCGCTCCAGAAACGTCGGCGGGTCGTCGGGAAAAACCTCGTCATGGCATCCCTGGTCGCCGCGTCGGTCGGGTTCGCCTCCACGCTGTCCCAGCTGGTGAAGAGGAAGTGCCCCTGCTGCGTGAGCGCCCTGCGGGCCTCCCGGAAGGCGACCCGGCGGTCGGGGAAAACATCACCCCGAACTGGCACGCTACGACGTCGCACGAGCCGTCTTCGACCGGGAGCGCCATCGCGTCGGCCTGCTGCCAGGTGACTGCCGGGTGCGAGAGGAGTGACGCCGCACGGTCCAACATGGGCTGCTTGAGGTCGGTGGCGAGAACTTGCGCCGACGGACACTGCTCACGATCGCGCGGGGGAGGATGCCGGTGCCGGCAGCAACCTCCAGAACCTGGTGAGGGATCGGCCGGGCCATCCGCGACGCCGTGTCCTCCGCATAGGGCTGGAAGAACACCGGACCCTTGAGCTCGTCGTAGATGTCGGGGATGGAGCCGGTGAAGCGGCGCTCGGAGCCAGTGCTGGCCGTCTCAGAAGAGCGCCGCGGTAAGAGCCCGGCGGGCCTTGCCGACTCGGGGATCGGCGTCGCCAACGATCGCAAACAGGTCCAGCAGGTGCCGCCGCGCTGCGTCGCGGTCGGTTTCGCTGGTACGTCGGACCAGGTCGAGCAGCCGGGTGAACGCGTCGTCGACGTTGCCGCCCAGCAGGTCGAGGTCGGCAACCAAGGTCTGCGCGTCGACCTCGTCGGGCGCCCCCGCTGCCGCCGCACGGGCCGCCGCCTGGTCCACCCCGTCCGTCCGCTTCATCAGCCGGGCCCGGCTCAGGCCCTCGGCTGCCTCGAGGTCGGCCGGAAACCTCGCCAGCGCCGCCTCGTATTGCGAGATCGCCTCGTCGAGGTCTCCCCGCAGCAGGGCGTCCTCGGCGTCGGGGAATCTTGACGGAGGTTCTTCCACCGCCTCGTCGACCGGTGGCTCCGTCGGCTCCGCCGTCCCCGTAATGCCGTTGGCTGCGGCCGCCTGCAGGATCTGCTGGATGACCGCGCGCATCTCCGCCTCGGGCAGTGGCTCCTGGAAAAGGGGGGCGAGCTGGCCACGGAGTGCGGCCGCGACCAGGGGCACGCTCGGGATACCGATCGCCGAGACAAGCGCGGCGTTCGCCTGGGCGTCCAGCGTCGCAAGCACGAAGCGGCCGCCGAACTCGCCCGCCAACCTGGTGAGGGTCTCGTTGATCTGCACCGACTCGGGGACGTCGGGCGCCCAGACGCTTAGCAGCACCACCACCGACATCGAGCGGTCGACGACCTCGGCGCCGAGGGACTCCTCACCCACGACCTCCACCACGAAGGACCCGGTGCCGGCTGCGGCGGGCCGCGCCGTCGTGGGGCGGAACGCGGAAAGGTCGACCGCACCCGGCCGCGAGAACTGCGGTGTCGTCATGCCCTCATCGTAGTGAACCGCGAGGGCGGGTCGGGACCGTGCCGTGGACCGGGCGGTAATGGTCGAAGACGCACTCCAGCACGCCGTCACCGCGGGTGAGCGTCGGCAGCTGCTGGTGCAGGGCGTGCACGGCAGCCGCCGGAATGTCGCCGGCGATCCGGTACGACGTCCCGCGCGGCTCGGGTTGCCGCGGTTCGGCCCCGAGCCTGGTGAGCACGGGGAGCAGCGACCCCACCAGGTCCGACGGGATCTCGAGGCGAAACCGGTGCATGGGCTCGCATACGACGGTCCCGGCCCGACGCAGCGCCCTCCTCAGTACGATCGGCGTGAGGCTGCGAAAGTCGTCGGCCGTCGTGGACATGCTTCGGTCGAACGTGCCGTGAGCGTGGCTCTGTCGCGCCCAGTAGTGCGAGTCGGTGATGCTCACCCGGCAGTCGGTGACCTGCCAGCCGGCCAGGCCGTGGCTCAGACCCGTCGGCACGGACTCCTCGACAGCCGTGAGAAACGCCCGAGGCAGGGAGCCGCGCTCGATCTGGAGCCCGAACTCGACCCCGGAGCCGACCGGGAGTGGCTCGAGGCAGAGTCCCAGCCCGGCCAGCAGCGGGTGCTCGGCCGACCGGCCCGACGGGATCGGCTCCATCGCCTCACCCGGGTTGACGGGCCGCTCGATGCAGATCGTCGTGGACTCGCGGAACTCCACCGCGACACCGAAGTCGGCCAGCAACGTCTCGCCGATGACCTCCTTCTGTACCTCGCCGTAGAGGGAGAGCGCGGTCTCATCGCCGTCGTGGTTCGAGCGGAGGTTGATCAGCGGGTCCTGCTCGGCCAGCTGGCTGAGCGCCAGGTGGAGGGCTCGCCGGTCTCCAGGTCTGCTCGCGGTCACGACGGTCTCCAGGGTGGGCGGCGCGAACCGGAACTCCTCCCGAGTCGCCGGCGGCACACCGAGGGACGCCCCGACGGTGGCGCCTCCGAGTCCCCAGACCTTCGCGATCTGGCCAGCGGACACTGACCCGCGGGGCACCGCGGAGCCCTGCTCGAACACCCTAATCGCCGTCACCCGATGCTCAGTACCGGCATCCGCGTCTGCATCCCGGATACCCCCACTGACGACCTGCATCCAGTCGCGGGTCTTCAATATCCCCGAGCGCATCCGGACGAAGCTGACCTTTTCGCCCGCCGGTCCGCGTTCCACCTTGAAGACGGTTCCGGCCACGGGCGCATCGAGGTTCCCGTGTCGAGCCGGCAGCAGCTCGACCAGCGCCTCGAGCAACGAGTCGACACCGGCGCCGGTGATCGCTGAGCCCAGCAGAACCGGGTGCACGCGGGCCCGTCCGGTCAGGCTACCCAGCTCTGCCCGCAGTCGCGCGTACGTGATCTCAGCCGGGTGAGCCAGATAGCTGGCCAACAATGCGTCGTCGTGCTCCGCGAGGAGGTCGAGCAGCCGCGTCCTGAAGGCCGGGTCATCGTCGTCGTACGGCGCAGCCGAAGCCTGCCGGGTGCCGAGACGGCTGGTCGAGGCCAGCGCGATCGGCGCGAGCCCGAGCGTCCCGGCCAGGTCGTGAAGCACCCTCGCATCGTCGGCACCGACCCGGTCGAGCTTGTTGACGAAGACTAGCATCGGGACGCCCCGCCGCTGCAGGGCCCGGCTCAGGATGCGGGTCTGCGGCTGCACCCCCTCGACCGCGGAGACCACGAGTACCGCGCCATCGAGCACGCTGAGCACCCGTTCGACCTCGGCGATGAAGTCGGGGTGTCCGGGGGTGTCGATGAGGTTGACTGTGACATCGCCGACGACGAACGACACCACCGCCGACTTGATCGTGATGCCGCGCCGTCGCTCGAGCGCCAGCGTGTCGGCTTGGGTGGTCCCGTCGTCGACGCTGCCGACCTCGTCGATGACTCCGGCGGCGTAGAGGAGCCGCTCGGTCAGGCTGGTCTTGCCCGCGTTTACATGCGCGACGATTCCCAGGTTGAGCGTTCGCATCGAGCGTCATGTCCTTCGGAGAGGTGGATAACCCTGACCGTGCACATGAATGCTGCTCGCATGCCCTGCTCCTTCATCGACGACTGTGGTCCCGAGTGCACCAGACGCGATGCGCCCAGGACAACCGGTTTTTAGCCCTCCGGGCGGAGACTAGAAGCGGGCCGGCTCCCGGTACTCGCCCCACTCGGCACGCAGGGCATCACAGATCTCGCCCAGCGTCGCCTCCGCACGGGCGGCGTCGAGCATTGCCGGGATCATGTTGTCGCTCGACCGTGCCGCCTCGAGTAGCCTGCCGAGGGCCTCGTCGACCGCCTCTTGGTCGCGGCCGTGCCGCCGCTCAGCCAGGTCGCGCACCTGGTCCAGCTCGACCTCGTGGGAGACCCGCATGATCTCCAGGTCGTGGGAAACCGAGGCGGTGTGGCAGTTGACGCCGACGACCCGCTTGTCACCCTTCTCCAGGCCACGCTGGTACTGGAAGGCCGCCTCGGCGATCTCGGACATGAACCAGCCGTCCTCGATCCCGCGCAGGATGCCGCTCGTCATCGGCCCGATCTCGTGTTTGCGCTCGTCTCCTCCGCCCATCTCCCTCACCTTGGCGAAGATCGCCTCCGCTTCGGCCTCGAGCCGGTCGGTCAGCGCCTCGACGTACCACGACCCGCCGAGCGGGTCGGCGACGTTGACGACGCCGGTCTCTTCCATCAGCACCTGCTGGGTGCGGAGCGCGATCTCGGCCGCTTGCTCGGTCGGCAGGGCGAGCGTCTCGTCGAGGGCGTTGGTGTGCAGCGAGTTGGTGCCACCAAGCACGGCGGCGAGGGCCTCGACGGCGGTCCGCACCACGTTGTTGTACGGCTGCTGAGCCGTGAGCGAGACCCCGGCCGTCTGGGTGTGGAACCGGAGCCACTGCGCCCGCTCGGTCTCCGCGCCATAGACGTCGCGCATCCAACGGGCCCAGATGCGGCGGGCGGCGCGGAACTTGGCGATCTCCTCGAAGAAGTCGACGTGGGCGTCGAAGAAGAACGACAGGCCCGGCGCGAAGACGTCCACGTCGAGGCCGCGCGACAGCCCCAGCTCGACGTACCCGAAGCCATCGACCAACGTGAAGGCCAGCTCCTGGGCGGCCGTCGAACCGGCCTCCCGGATGTGGTAGCCGGAGACGCTCAGCGGCTTGTAGTCGGGGATCTGGGCCGCGCAATATTCCATCAGGTCGCCGATGAGACGCAGGTGCGGTGCGGGTGGGAACAGCCACTCCTTCTGCGCGATGTACTCCTTGAAGATGTCGGTCTGCAGGGTGCCGTTGAGCTTGGCGATGTCTGCACCCTGACGCTCCGCGGCGACCAGGTACATACAGAAGACCGGGACCGCGGGGCCGGAGATCGTCATCGAGGTGGTCACGTCCTCGAGCGGGATCTCCGCGAACAGCGCCTCCATATCCACGGCGGTGTCGATCGCCACGCCGCAGTGGCCGACCTCGCCCAGTGACTGCGGGTCGTCGCTGTCACGTCCCATCAGGGTCGGCATGTCGAACGCCACCGAGAGTCCCCCTCCGCCGTGACCGAGGATCAACTTGTAGCGCTCGTTGGTCTGAGCCGCGTTGCCGAACCCGGCGAACTGGCGGATCGTCCAGCTGCGACCGCGGTAGCCCGTTGGGTACAGGCCGCGGGTGAAGGGGTACTCCCCCGGCCAGCCGATCCGCTCGAAGCCGGGCTGGGTGGCTCCAGGCTCCGGCCCGTAGACGGGGTCCACCTCGACGCCCGACAGCGTGGTGAAGTCGACATCACGGACGTGCGATGCCGCGTAACGCTGCTCCCAGCGCCGCCGGCCCCGGTCGCTGTCGGTGTCGTTGTCGTGGTCCGCCATGGTCGCCTCCAGAGTGCCAAAGTAGTAGGACGTCCAACTACTTGCTGCCCAAGCGTAACCCGACCGGCCCCTCAGACCCAACCCGAGACTCTCCATCTCGCATCAGCCGGCCCAACAGCCTCAGATCGTGACCTGCAGCCCGTGACCAGCGGCGGACGCGAGACCTGCAACCGACCTGGTCGCCTACCGTCATCGCTGCTTGTTGGAAACCCAGCTAGAGGCAGACCGCACCAGGGCGTGGTCACTTTGTGAAGTCGCCCGCCGCTAGCCGCACGGGTCTCAGCACGTCGAAGATCGCCTGCAGCTCCACCGCACCGAGGCTGCCGAGGCCGAAGTGCGCTGCCACCAGCGCCTCGGTCGCAGCGGCGACCCGCTCCCGGCCCAAGTCGGTGATCTCGGCAAGCACGGTGCGACGGTCCGTCGGGTGGTCACGACGGCTGACCAGGTCCGCCGCCTCAAGCCGGCGGACGATCGACGTGACCGAGGTCGGATGGACCTGCAGGCGCTCCCCCATCTTCCCCAGCGGCAGCGAGCCGCGGCGGGAGAACGTGAGCAGCACGAGAGCTTCGTACCGGGCGAAGGTCAACCCGTGCTCGCGGAGCAGCTCGTCGAGCTCGCTCAGCACGAGCTGCTGGGCGCGCATCAGGCTGGTGACCGCCCGCATGCCGTCGACCGCGCCCCATCGCAACGACCACTGCCGCGCTGCCTCGTCGATGGGGTCGAACGGCAGCGGCTCGCGACGAGCCATGAGCTGACCCTATCGGCCCTACGGCACCAGCTCCGTCACCGAGCGAGAGAGCCTGCGGACCAGCTCGTCGTGCGCGGGCGGCCGCTGTGAGTACGTCGACGAGGACCCGGTGCTCAGGGTGCCATCCGCCCCGCGCGCAATCCTGAGCCGCCATTGCCCCAACTGGTCGGTTGCCACCGCGGCACGCAGGCTTCCATACGGCGTCTCCAAGACGGCATGACCGTCTCGCCGGATCTCCCGTGCCGCCTGCTCGGCGCGGGCGGTCACCCAGGCTGGAACCGCCCACCAGTGACTGAGGTCGGGCGGAACCCGGAGCGCCTCGAGCCGGGGATCGGAGATGACCGCGGTGACGATCCGCTCGCGGCCGCCGACGTAGGTCCATGCCAGGTCGATCTCGGTGGCCACGCACCAGGAGCGGTCGGACGGCCACCACAGGTTGGCGGTCTGGTGCTGGTGGGCCACGAAGGCGAGCGCGTCGCGGGGGTCGCCCCGGTAGAACAGATGGTCCCGGTGGGGCAGCCGCACCCGCGGCCCGTTGCGCACGTCGGGCGGCACGGGGTCCTTCGGCCGAAATGCTTCCACCTCGACGCGGAGCGCCTCGAGCTCGGCGGGGATCGGGGCAGTCGCGTCGCGGTAACGGAGCGGGAACTCCCCCGCATCCTCGTCCGTGAGTGCCCAGCCCATGACCGAGGTGTCCCACCCGAATCCCTCCCATACGCAGAACCACCACGGCCGGGCGTGGGAACCCGCCGCCAGAATATCGACCAGCGCGGTGGCGTACGGCGTTGCGAGGGTGCCCTCCTGCGGGCCGGCGTCGAAGGGGGCAGGTCCCGGAGGCGGGTGTTCGGGCAGGGCGATGTCCGGGAACTGCGAGTGGAGCAGCAGCGGCAGCCCGCTCCACGAGGCGATGTCCGACCAGGGCACCGGTACCTGTTCCTCGCCCTCGTCCCGTGCGGCCGGGTGGAGGACGCGGGCGTACGCTTCGAAGCCGGTGGGCACCACGGAGGTGACGACGCCCGAGTCGAAAGGAGACAGCCGCGCCCGGATCCAGTCCGCCTGCCCGACGTCGGTGCTCCATTCCATCCGGCCATCCTCGCTCGCGGACGAGCCTCGGCACCAGCACATAGTCGTGCCGATCGACCCGGCTAGCGGCCGTTCTCGCGAAGGCTGGCGGTCCGGGCGCCGCGCACGGTCAGCGCGGCGACCGCTATCGCGACGACCACCAACACTGCCGTCACCGCCCCGAGCAGGCTCGTCACGCTGCCCAGGTTGAGGGAGGGCAGCAGCCGCGGCGTGTGCTGGGTGTCGGCGTACCCGAGCGTGACGGTCCGGACGACCACGTACTGCGCGAGCGACCCAGCCGCGATGCCGGCCAGCGCGGCTGAGCCGAGGACGACCAGGAACTCGGCGACGACGGCCGCGATGATCGAGCGCCGTCGGAGACCGACGACCCGCAGGGATGCGGCGTCTCGGCGTCGGGCCGGCATCTGCACCGCCAGGTTGGCACCGAGTCCGGACAGGGCCAGCAGGAGCACGATGACGGTGACCACGAGATAGAGGTTGAGCGCCAGGGCGAAGGCGTCCTGGTCGAGGAGGCCGCGGGTGGTCGACAGCTCCTGCGGGCGGGTGATGCCGTGGTCGGCCAAGGCGCTGACCACGCTGGCCGGAGTGTCGGAACGGGCCAGGATGCTGACGAAGGTGATCGAGTCGTCGATGGACACGTCGCGGGTGAGCATCGTGTAGTCGATCAACATACCGGCGGGGCCGAGCACGGGCATCGACTCCGCAGTGGCGACCGGGCGTACCTCGAGCGTGGCAAAGCTGCTGGCGTGCACTTGGAGCACGCCGCCGATCCTCCTGACCACCCGCGGGTGGGCACCACGCCCCAGGACAACCGGACGCACGGCCGGCACGTCACCCGGCGTGACGGCCGCGAACGCCTCCGCGCTCTTCGCATCGAGCTCGACCACGAGGGTGCCACCGCTCACCCGGGGCTCGCCGGCGACACCCTCGGGGGCGTTGAGGATCGGCGTCGCCACCCGCCAGGACCGGTCCAGCGCGGCCGGCACGGGCTTCTCGTCGACCCGGAAGCTGGTGATCTTCACCTCGCCGTGCATCGCCTGGGTCAGGCCCGCAGGCCCACCGAAGCTCATCCGCCTGACCAGGCAGCCGTCGACGCACCCCGGCAGTCTGGCCGAAGCGCTTGACACGCCAGGGGGGAAGGGCCCCAACAGCACGCTCGTCGTCGACCCGTCGGCATTGGTGACCTCGAAACTGACCGTGAGCGACCTGGCGACCGCAAACACCTCATTGTCGATGGTGAGGGTCACCCGCGATCCGACGAGCTCGACTCCCCGGCGATGGACGGAGAGCCTGGCGGCGATGCCTGCAGCAGACAGACCCGGGGTCCAGCTGTTCGGCCAGAGCCCGACCCGCGGAAGGCGCGGCGTGTCCATGACCAGCGTCTGCCGCGCGCCGTCGTACTCCGCGGCGACGGCCATCAGCCACCTACCGCTGGGGTCGATCTGGTGGGTCAGACCGACCGCCTGGTCCATGGTGAGCTGCGTCGAGTAGGAGAGGTCAGCGCCTACCACCGTGGCCGCGTCGCTCGATCGCCAGTCGGCCGCCGCGGTGAAGACGCCCGCTGCGAACACCGATATGGCAAGTGCCGCGGTCAACGGCAGGATGACCAGGGTGCCCTCCCGTCGTCGCGAGATCGTGCGAGAGGCGAGATAGCTGAAGACGCCCCGGCGGCCGCCGGTCCAGCGGGCCCAGGAGCGTGCCAACGACTGCGCCGCGAGCGTGGTGAGCAGGCCGGCAGCGACGGCGAGTAGGATCGGCAGCACCAGGTCCGTGGCGTCCGGGCTGGACCTCTTCGACGAGGCGAGCGTCGCCACCAAGACGGTGCCGGCGGCGGCCACCAGGACGAGTCGCAGCAGCAGTCCCCAACGGCTGGACCGGCCAGGGCGGCGAACGCCAGCGATCTGCGCACTGAGTGGCTCGTTCACCGAGTCGCGCACGACCAACGCCGCAACCACGAGCGTCGCCACCACCACCCCCGCCATGGCGATCACACTGGCGCGACCCAACGGCGTCGGCAGCCCCGGTACGAGCCAGACCCCGGCCAGCGCCCGCGCGCTCAGGTAGCCACCGACGATGCCGACGGGCGTCGCGATGACGAGCATCAGCACGGGTTCGAGCAGACCCAGCACCCACATCTGCCGTCGGGAGAAACCGCGCATCGAGGCGAGCGCCAGCTCCGACCTGCGCAGACCCATCGCCGCAGACAGCAGGCGGAGCAGGAGCACCAGCGCAACGAGAATGACCGATACCACCGCGGGAGCGACGGTGCTGCGCGCCGTCGAGCGCCGGAGCTGCACCTCGTGAGAGACAGAGACAAGCGAGTTGCCGAACTCGGGGGTGAGGGAACCGGGCGAAGGCACGCCGGGGTGTGCTCGTTGGAACGCCTCGAGCCTTCCCACGGCATGTGTCGCGCGCTGAACGTCGGTGAGCGTCGTCTCCGGTGTGACGGAGAGGCGACGGGTGGCCCGGACGTGCCACGAGCCGCCGTCCAGCTGGCCGAACGTCTGAGGCGTCACGAGCAGCGGCGCCGGGTGGTACGGCCCCAACCCTTCGCCAGCCCCGGAGGGTTGGGGAGGCACGCTCTCCAGGTCTCGCAAGTTGAACCAGAATGCCTCATCCGCCGCCCGCGGAGCATAGGTGCCGACGATCGTGATCGGTGTCCGCAGGCCGTTCAGCTGCACCGACTCACCGACGTGGAGGGGGGCGAAGTTGCTGTCGTGCTTGAGGATCAGAGCCTCGCCCACCTTGGTTGGGCAACGTCCGACCAGTTGCACATGGTCGCATGCCCCGCTGGCGGAGACCAGGTCCGCCTCTCCGTCGTGCCCCGGGAACCCGGTGAACCGTCGGCTCCAGAGGGCGAGGCTCGCCGGAGCGAACTCGGTGTTCAGCTCGGCGTCGGCCTGCTTACGCGCCGCGGCCAGCGCCGCCGGAACGTCGTGCGGAGTCTTCGGATACGCCGGTGCTCCCGGTGCGGGCGTGCCCACGGGCAGGTAGTCGAAGACCACGCCGGTGAGGAAGGGCGGCTCCGAACGCAGCCTCGTCACCAGGTACGACGAGGCCGCACCCGCCTGGTACATGGGGCCCAACACCGCGGCACCGACGGAGATGGCGGCAAGCAGGATCGACCCGAGGGTGAGCAGCGACCGCGAACGCAGGCCGCGCATGCCGGTCCCGAGCAGTGACCAGACTCCCACCAGGCGGCTTGTCATAGCGGGTCCTCGCGCAGGATCCGCGGCGGCGAGGCCCGCCCGACCCCGCGGAACGCGACGTAGGTGATGAGGCCCACCACGGCACCCGCAACAAGGGCCGCCAGCACGATGAACGACGTCCGCGGTGCCGCGTCGAGCGGAGGCGCGAACGCCCATCCCGATACCAGTGGCAGTGCCGCGAGCAGGACCCGGCAGGTCACCCAGGCCGCAACCGCCGTACCGACAAGCGTCATCACCGCGAGCAGCAGCGCCTCCGCGCGGTAGGCACCAGCGACCGCCCGAGCGCGCACACCGACACTGCGCAGGCTGGCCGCCTCCCTTCGCCGTTCCCGGGTCTGCTGCGCAATCGTGGAGGCGATGCTGACCAGGGCGATCAGGCCCGCAAACACGGCAACCAGGAGATACAGCCGGGTGCCCTGCGCGCGCGGCGTCTGCCCGAGCCGGTCCGCCACCTGCGCGTACGTCGACGGCCGGCCCACCGACTGGGTAGCGCGCAGCGCCGAAAGGATGGCCGACGGCGTGTCCGACCTCGCCAGGACCATCGCCTGCGTCTCCGGGATGCTGCCGCCGGAACCGAGCAGGGCGCTGCGCAGGTCGACCACCCTCCCGAGGGTGCCCACGAAGGGGATCACCGGCGTCTCTGCGAGCACGGATACCCGGCGCGGAACGCCGTCGATTCCGAGGACGGTCTGCTTGCCGTGACTGACCTCCGAGGTCACCCCGGCCGTGGACAGGGCGGGCAGGGCTGCGGAGCTCCGGTAGCTGCCCAGCGACCAGCCGTCCGACGTCGTGAAACCCGATGTCGTGATGAGCAGGGACGCCCCGTCCCGGACCACCCGCAGTCCGAACTGGTGACCCGGGATGAGGTGGATCCCGGCGGCTCCTCCGAACATCTCCACCCCCGCGAACGTCGCGTCGACCAGGTGCAAGGGGGGCCGTGGATGGCCCCGCTTCTGGGTGAGCCCCTCGATGTCTACCTCGAAGACCGCGCAGGCGAACTGGCAGCCTGGGAGCGGTGCCGAGAATCGGGTGAGGCCGGGCCCGGCAGGGGAGCCACCACCTGGGCGAAGCGACAGGTACGCCGCATTGGTGTCACCGAGGTCGTCGACGTACTGGAAGCTGAGCCTCAGCTGGCGGGTCCCCCGGATCGAGCTCGACCCCACGGTTGCTGACATCTCCGCACGGGACCCGACCCGAACGGTGTGCGGGCCGGCGAGTCTGCCGATCTTGTCGGCCAGATCGGCGCCCGGCCTGTTCGCGTAGAAGTCGCCGACGACCGACCGCCACCGGTCGGACGCCACGAAAACCCGCCGGTCCGACCCCTGGGTCGACGCGGTGTAGGACACGACGGGCAACAACCACCGCCCCTTCGGATCAGCGCGCAGAGCCGCGACATAGGCCCGCAGCGCGCCGTCCTCGACGGGATAGCTCACGGGGGCGCCCACCTGGAGGCGGGCGCGGTCGTCCCGCCAGGTCTCTGCGGCCGTGGAGGCGCTGGCAGCCACGCCGAACACGACACCTGCCGCGACCACCATCCGGACCACGGCGAGACTGTCGGCCCTGCGCAGCAGGCGCCGCACGGTGATGAACCAGCCGATCCGCGCACCGCTGCTGCGAGGCACCACGACAGCGAGCAGAGCATGAACCAGCCAGATCAGGATCTGGCCACCCGCGAGGCCGACGATGGCCGGGGACACCAGGGTGACCCAGTCGACCCGAGAGCTCACCGCCCCGTGAGCCTGGTAGATCGCGACGACGGCGCCGAGCACCAGGACCAGCTGGAGAAACAGTCCCACCGGGGACGCGGCTTGCGGCCGGTGGGCGCCGCCCAGCTGCACGAGCAACGGCGCCCGCGCGATCCGCCAGCTCGACGCGACGACGAGCCCCAGGCTGACGGCGGTGACGAGAGCCACCGCGACCCACTCGTCCTGGCCCAGACCGACCCCGGTGCCAGCAGGTAGCCAGGCGCTCACGACTGCGTTGGCCACGAACCAGCCGACAACCACTCCGGTCGCCGCGCCAGCGACGACAACCACGCTGGGTTCGGCGACGGCGAACACCAGGAGCTGCAGCCCCCTCCGTCCGCGGAGCCGGGCCAACGCCAGCTCGGGCTCACGGCGACGTACGGACTCGACAGCCTGCACGGCCAACGCGACGAACCCCAGCAGCACCAGCGCGCCGGCCGACCCGCGGGACACGCCTGTGAGCCGGCTGAACGAGACCGAGACCACGGTTCCCGACACCACCAGCGCCGCCAGGACGAAGATCGTCAGGGAGAGCAACCGGCGAGCGCCGATCCCACGCCAGATCACGTCAGGCGCCGCCGAAGCCGGTGGACCCCGACCCTCGATGGCGTGCCCGGACCGGCTCCACGTGGTCGGTCAGGACGCCGTCGTCGAGGACGTAGTGCCGGTCCACAGATGCGACAATTGCCGGGTCGTGGGTCGCGACGACGACGATCGAACCGCGGTCGGCCTCCTCGCGTAGCTGGGCCATCACGTGTTCGCGGTTGCCCTCGTCGAGCTCACTCGTCGGCTCGTCGGCAAGGAGGATGGCGGGCGAGACCGCGAACCCCCGAGCGCAGGCGACGCGCTGCATCTGACCGCCCGAGAGCTCCTCCACCTGCCGCTCGCCCAGATCGCCGATGTGGAAGCGACGCAGCTGGTCGTCGGCCGTCTGGTTCGCCTCTGCGGGGGCGACCCCACGAGCCCGGAGGGCGATCGCGACGTTCTCCCGGGCACTGAGGATCGGCACCAGGCCGTAGACCTGCAGCACGAAGGCGACGTCGTGACGCGGGTCGCCGTCGCCCTGCCACATCGGCAGGTCGCCGAACGACGCACTCCCCCGGGTGGGCCGTTGTAGTCCACCCGCGACCGACAGCACCGTGGTCTTGCCCGACCCGGAGGGTCCGGACACCGCCGTGACCTCGCCCGGATGGAACACCAGGCTCATCGTCTGCAGGATCTGGTGCTCTCCGATGGTGAGCTGGACATCGTCGAGGTGCAGGGTGGCGCTCATGGCGTGTCCTCGTCGGCCACGACCGCGGTCGGCCGGCTCAGGACGAGTCGCTCGCGGGTCTCCGGCTCGATCCGCACCAGGGTCCCCGGCGGCCACTCCCTCGCCACGTGTGCCGGCAGGTGCACCACCCCGTCCGCGCCGACCACGACGTACTCGGCACCGTCGCGCCCTTCGGAGCCGACCCGGCCGCCGCGCATGGTCACCGTGCGCGGGAACGTGGCGGCCACCTCCGGCTGGTGGGTCACGACGAGGATGGTGGTGCCGAACTCGTCACCGAGCGCGTGGATGAGCTCGAGCATGTGGTCGCGGTCCTCGTGACTGAGCTGGCTGGTCGGCTCGTCCGCCAGCAGGAGGGCCGGGGACGACGTGACGGCACACGCCAGCGCCAGCCGCTGGCGCTGGCCCCCCGAGAGGGTCGCCACCACCTGGTCCGTCTGCTCGGTGAGCCCGACCCGGGCGAACAGCTCGGCGTCCGACATCGCGGGACGCCCCCCGTTCGAACGGCTCGCGAGCTGGGCGAAACCGAGGTTCTGCCGGGCGGTGGCGTAGGGCAGCAGGTTGCGGCCCGCGCCCTGGAGCATCGTGCTCACCCGGGAGGCACGGACCTTGGTCAGCTGACGCTCGCTCAGTCGGGAGACCTCGACATCTCCGAGGAAGATCCGGCCGGCCGACGGGCGCTGGATGCCGCCGAAGAGGGTCAGCAGGGTCGACTTGCCCGATCCGGAAGGTCCGAGGAACGCCACCCGCTCACCGGGTTGCACGACGAGGTCGACGCCCTGCAGCGCGACCACGTCGTGACCCTCGAACGTCTTGTAGAGGTGCACCACCCCCTCGCACCTCACCCCGATGCCCGCGTCGCTCGCGGACTGCGGCGCCGAGGGCGGCACCACGGTCGTGCCGAGCCGATCCCCCGCAGGAGTCATCGCCAGCCCCGCTTCCCGGTCGTCACGCCACAGCGCAGTCAACCGCCTCGCGCCGGGACAGACAACGCCCTAGCCCGGGTGCCGGCTCCGTCGTTACCCAATCGATGCGGAGCCGGCTCGGTTCGACCCTATCCGTTGTACGGCGGCCAGACCTGTGGCTCCGGGATGACCAGCTGCGGGTCGTTGACCAGCGCCTTCAGCTCATCAACGGTGTAGGGGAACAGCGGGGAGTCCACGCCGCCGCCCGAGTTCGGGACGCTGACCGAGGTGATCCGCCCTTGAGGGTCGTACCGTCCCACCGACCGCACACTCGTATTGTCGTAGGTCCACTGGCTGCCGACGATGACCGATCCATCGGCCTGTGTCTCGTAGAAGCAGTCCGGGGAGATCTGGCAGTCCACGCCGGTCGGACCGCGGTCCTGGACCGGTCGGAACCCCACGTCGACGGTCAGCCGCACTGCCGACGGCTGAACCGTGAACATCGCGACCCAGTCGGTGGCGTTCTGCTGCTGGTCCGGTGGCAAGGCGACGTCGTGGTTCCAGTCGCTGCCGTAGATGTCCTGGGTGACAAGCGTCGAGCCGTCCGGGAGGTCCGCGCGCACGCGGGACTCGATCAGCGCGGCCGTCTCGGCGGCGTCGAGCGCTTGGGCCTGCCGTACCGGGGGTGCACCGTGGTGCGCGGCGGCAAGATTCTGCTCATGTTGGACCGCTGGCGCGCCGGGGTCGAGCAGGTTCACCGACAGCACCCCGACGGCGGCAACGCAAGCCAGCCCACCGACTCCGACAACCACCTGCCTCCTTCTGCGAAGTCTCCTCCCGTGGCGGATGACGTCACCGCTCGAGGCGGTGGCGGGTGGCTCGGTGGAGCGCACCAGGTCGGTGATCCTCTGCTGAACGTCAACGTCGAAAGTCATGACTCTCCTCCTGGTTGGCCGGCTCCGCGAGTGCGACGCGCAGCGTCTGAGTGGCCCGCGATGTGTGGCTCTTGACCGTCCCCTCGGCGATCCCGAACAGGCCAGCGACCTCCCCGACGGACAGGTCCTCCATGAAGCGCAGGGCTATCACCGCCCGTTGCTGCGTCGGGAGCTCGGCCAGTGCGGCCGCCAGCACCAAGTGGTCATCACGGCAACCGGTCGGCGTCGAGCGGTCCGGAACGAGCTCGACAAGGCGCTCATGCCGGAGCTTTCGCCACCGGGTGGCCGACGAGTTGACCAGGACACGGCGCGCGTACGCGTCCGCCCCGTCCCTACGCAGCCGCGGCCACTGGGCATAGACCTTGACGAGGGTGATCTGGGTGAGCTCCTCGGCCACGCCCCAGTCGCCGCACAACACGTAGGCGGTACGTCGCAGGCTTCGCGCGCGAGAGCTGAAGAACTCCTCGAACTCCCCATCGGTCTCCCGACTCACACCAACCTCCTCCGGGCCTCCAGCTACTACTACCCGCGGCAGTCGGGATCGGTTTACCGGTGTCCGGAGCTATTCATAGCGCAGCCAGCAGCGAGTCGGCGGCTGCGTAGGGGTCGGAGGCGCCGGAGACGACCTGCTCGGCGAGGGAGTCGAGCGCGCCGTGGCCGTGCACGTCGCCGAAGCGCTCACGCAGCGCGCCGAGCGCGATCGCCTCGATCTCGTCGCGAGCCCGGTCGGTCCGGCGCCGGGACAGCTCACCGGAGGCCTCGAGGGAGGCCCAGTGCTTCTCGATGGCGACCATCAGCTTGTCGATGCCCTCCCCTGACTGAGCCACCGTACTGACAATCGGCGGGCGCCAGGCGCCCTCAACGGCGCCCAGGCTGAGCACCGACCGGAGGTCACGGACGACCTCGTGGGCGCCGTCCCGGTCCGACTTGTTGACGACGTAGATGTCGCCGATCTCGAGGATGCCGGCCTTCGCCGCCTGGATCCCGTCACCCATCCCCGGGGCGAGCAAGACCAAGGTGGTGTCGGCCTGGCCAGCGATCTCCACCTCGGACTGCCCCACTCCGACGGTCTCCACGATGATGACCTCACAGCCGGCCGCGTCGAGTACGCGCAGCGCCTGCGGCGTGGCGAAGGCGAGCCCACCGAGTCGGCCCCGGGTGGCCATCGACCGGATGAACACCTGGCCGTCCGTGGCGTGGCTCTGCATCCGTACCCGATCCCCGAGGAGAGCTCCTCCGGAGAACGGCGACGAGGGGTCGACTGCAAGGACTCCCACCCGCCGGTCCTGGTCCCGGAAGGCGGTCACCAGCGCAGACGTAGTGGTCGACTTGCCCACTCCCGGCGAGCCGGTGATGCCGATGATCTGGGCATGACCGGTGTGTGGCGCCAGCCGCTCCGCCACTTCGCGGAGCAGCGGTGAGGCGTCCTCCACCAGGGAGATGAGGCGAGCGACCGCCCGCGGGTCGCCGGCGCGGGCCTGATCGACCAGGTCGCTCACCGAGGCCTGGGCGCCTGTCCTTCGGCCGATGCGGCGTGGGCGAGCGGCCGGGTCCGTCACGCCTTCGGGACGCGGACGATGAGCGCATCACCTTGCCCACCGCCGCCGCAGAGCGCCGCCACCCCGACACCGCCGCCGCGGCGCCGCAGCTCGAGCGCGAGGTGCAGGACGATCCGCGCACCGGACATCCCGATCGGGTGACCGAGGGCGATCGCGCCACCGTTGACGTTGACCAGGTCCTCGGACACGCCGAGCTCGCGGAGGCTGGAGATGCCAACCGCCGCGAACGCCTCGTTGATCTCGATCAGCTCCAGATCCGAGGGGGAGATCCCCTCCTTCGCGCACGCGGCCGTGATGGCGTTGACCGGCTGCGACTGGAGGGTCGAGTCCGGTCCGGCCACCTGGCCGGACGCACCGATCTCGGCCAGCCAGCTCAGCTCGAGCTCCTCGGCCTTGGACTTGCTCATGACCACGACGGCGCACGCACCGTCGGAGATCTGCGACGACGAGCCTGCGGTGATCGTGCCGTCCTTGGCGAAGGCGGGCCGTAGCTTGGCGAGCGACTCCGTCGTCGTGTCTGCTCGGACGCCTTCGTCCTCGCTCACCACGACCGGGTCACCGCGGCGCTGGGGGATCTCCACGGGCACGACCTCATCAACGAAGACGCCGTTCTTCCACGCCGCCGCCGCCAGCTGGTGCGACCGCGCGGAGAAGGCATCCTGCTCCTCCCGGCTGAGGCCTTCGCCGGAGGAGTTACGGGCCTCGGTGAGCCCGCCCATGGCCTGATCCGTGAAGACGTCCCACAGGCCGTCGTAAGCCATGTGGTCGCGAACCGTCACGTCGCCGTACTTGTAGCCCTCGCGCGACTTCGTCATCAAGTGCGGGGCGTTGGTCATCGACTCCATGCCGCCGGCGACGACGACGACGCATTCACCCGCGCGAATCAGCTGGTCAGCCAGGGTGATCGCGTTGATGCCCGAGAGACACACCTTGTTGACGGTCAACGCCGGGACGCTCATCGAGATGCCGCCCTTGACCGCCGCCTGACGGGCCGGGATCTGTCCGGCGCCGGCCTGTAGTACCTGGCCCATGATGACGTAGTCGACCTGGTCGGCACTCACGCCGGCCCGCTCGAGGGCCCCCTTGATCGCCACCCCCCCGAGATCGGTCGCCGACAGGTCTTTCAGACCACCGAGCAGCCGACCGATCGGGGTGCGCACCCCCGCGACGATCACAGATCCAGCCATCACGATTCCTCCAGTCCACGTGCTTCTGCCGCGGTTCTTCCTCGCGGTGAACGATACCCAGGGCGCTCTGCACGGGCGAAGCCGTGGGGCGCTGCTGGACTGTCGGGCGCGTCACAGGACGTTGGCGCGACGTCTCGTCATGCGCCACGATGGAAGCGTGTTCCCCGCCGGGCTGATCACTTCCATCGACCACGTCGGCATCGCCGTACCGGATCTCGACGAGGCGATCTCCTTCTATGCCGAGAGCTTTGGCTTCCGAGCCGGGCACCAGGAGGTCAACGAGGAGCAAGGTGTGCGTGAGGCGATGCTCGCGGTGGGTGACACCGGAGCCCGCCTCCAGCTGCTGGCCCCTCTCGGTCCGGACTCGGCGATCGCCAAGTTCCTCGAGCGGAAGGGACCGGGCGTCCAGCAGGTGGCCTACCGAGTGGTCAGCATCGACGACGCCATGACGGCCGCGCGGTCCCACGGGATGCGGCTCCTGTACGACGAGGCGCGCCGCGGGACCGCGGACAGCCGGATCAACTTCATCCATCCCCAGGATGCCGGCGGAGTCCTGGTCGAGCTCGTAGAGCCGGCCGAGCGCACGCTTTTGGACCGCTAGGCTCGCCACATCGGACCGACGTCAAGGGGCAGCCATCGCCGCCATGCAGGAGATCCTGAGCGCGATCCTCGCTGGTGACACTGCCGGCGAGGACTTCGCGCAGTTGCCGTTGCCGGAGTCGTACCGGGCCGTCACCGTCCACGACGACGAGGTCGAGATGTTCGACGACCTCGAGTCGTCGGACAAGGACCCTCGCCGCAGCCTTCACCTCGACGACGTGGCGGTGCCGGAGCTCGGTCCCGGCGAGGCCCTGGTCGCGGTGATGGCGTCGGCGATCAACTACAACACGGTATGGACGAGCATCTTCGAGCCGGTGCCGACCTTCACCTTCCTGCGCCGGTACGGCAGGCTCTCGCCGGTGTCGAGGCGGCACGACCTGCCGTACCACGTCGTCGGCTCGGACCTCGCTGGCGTGGTCCTGAGGACCGGTGCGGGGGTGCACACGTGGCAGCCGGGCGACGAGGTGGTCGCGCACTGTCTGTCGGTCGAGCTGGAGAGTCCGGACGGCCACAACGACACCATGCTTGACCCGGAGCAGCGCATCTGGGGCTTCGAGACGAACTTCGGCGGTCTGGCCCAGATCGCCCTGGTGAAGTCCAACCAGCTGATGCCGAAGCCGCGGCACCTCACCTGGGAGGAGGCAGCCTGTCCGGGACTGGTGAACTCCACGGCATACCGCCAGCTCGTGTCATCCAACGGAGCGGCCATGAAGCAGGGCGACACCGTGCTGATCTGGGGCGCCTCGGGTGGGCTCGGTTCGTACGCGACCCAGCTCGCGCTGAACGGCGGTGCGCTCCCGGTGTGCGTCGTCTCTTCCTGCGACAAGGCTGAGCTGTGCCGCTCGATGGGCGCCGAGCTGATCATCGACCGGCGAGCGGAGGACTACCACTTCTGGAGCGATGAGCACACCCAGGACTCGGGCGAGTGGCGTCGCTTCGGCGCTCGGATCCGTGAGCTCACCCTTGGTGACGACCCGGACATCGTTTTCGAGCATCCTGGGCGCGAGACGTTCGGCGCCTCGACGTTCGTCGCGCGGCGCGGCGGCACGATCGTGACCTGCGCATCGACCTCGGGGTACCTGCACGAGTACGACAACCGCTACCTGTGGATGAACCTCAAGCGGATCATCGGGTCACACTTCGCGAACTACCGGGAGGCCTGGGAGGCCAACCGGCTGATCGCCCGTGGGCTCATCCACCCGACGCTGAGCAAGACGCACCCGCTGGAGAGCACCGGAGAGGCCGCCTATGAGGTGCACAGGAACCAGCATCAGGGCAAGGTCGGAGTACTCTGCCTATCACCCGACGTCGGCCTCGGGGTCCGGGACCGCGAGCTGCGGGAGCGCCATCTGGACGCGATCACCAGGTTCAGCGGCGTGTAGCCATGACGGACAACCATCGCGGGGACTCCGCGACCAGGACTGAGGGATTGCAGACACCGATGAGCGAACAGCCGCCTCCAGCAGAGCATCCCCGACTGTCCATCTTCGACTCCCCGCCCGGCGACGCGGCCGACGAGTCGGCCACGTCGCCGCAGCGGCCCTGGGTCGAGACCCCGGCTGCGCAACCCTCCTTCGGTGTCGTCCGACGCGGCGGCTACGACCGCGCCACGGTCGACGCCTACATCGCGCGGGTGGAAGCCGCTCGGTCGGAGCGGGCACAGACCGACCGAGCCGCCCAGCAGGAGGTCCGCCACCTGCGGGCGCAGGTCAAAGAGCTCGAGCAGCGGGTTTCCGAGTCGGAGACCCCGACGTACGCCGGTCTCGGTGGTCGAGCGGCCGCCATGCTACGGCTCGCCCAGGAGGAGGCCGACGCCGTACGCTCCCGGGCCCACCAGGCCGCGGAGGAGTCGCGGTCCCGCATCGTCTCCGAGGCGGCCGCGTTGCGGGCGGACGCCGAGAAGGAGGCGGAGGACATCCGTACCGTACAGATGCAGGAGATCGACGAGCGGCGGACGTCGGTGCTCGCCGAGGCCGAGCAAGAGCGCTCCCTGGCCCGGGCCGAGGCCCAAGACATCGTCGCCTCCGCCAAGCGGGAGGCCGAGCAGCTACGGCTGGCGGCTCAGCAGGAGGTGAACGCGCTGCGGACGACGACCCGGCGGGAGGCCGAGCAGCTCAGAGCCTCGGCGGACCGGGAGACCATGGAGGCCCGCCGCATGCTCGCCGTCGAGAAGGAGCGCCTGACCAAGGAGGCGGCGGAGCGCCACTCGCTCGCCCTGGCCGAGACGAGTCGGCTGGTCGAAGAGGCCGAGACCCAGGCGAACGGGGCGGAGGCGCGCGCGCGCGAGGCGATCTCCACCGCAACCAAGCATCGCGAGCAGGCGACCACCGAGAGCGAGAAGACGGTCGCCCGCTCGCGCCGCCAGGCCGAGCAGCTGGTTACCGCTGCGCGCAAGCAGGCCGAGCAGATCGTACGGAACGCCGAGGCCGACGCCGAACGCCGGCAGGCCGCCACCCAACGCGACCTCGAGGTCCTCCAGGCCAGGCGCGACGGCATCGTCGCGCAGCTCGGTCAGCTCCAGGACGTGCTGAGGTCGTTCTCGGACGCCGGGGTCGAGCCGCCGATGCTGGACTTGGCGGACCCCGCCGGCGCCGAAAGTACGGAAGTGGCAGGCCCCGGCGCGAGCGACCAGGAGGCGGCACCCGGCGAGGGCGACGCGGAGAGACCGCAGTAGCCGTGCCTGGAGTCCGGGTGTGCCAAGGTTGACCCCATGTCGGCGCCCGCGGAGACTCCTCATCCGCTGGAGAGTCTGTCCGGGAAAGCTGATCCACCGCACAGCTCCACCAGCGACCCTCCCCTCGACGCTTCCCCCGGGTCCTCGTCGTACCAGTCCGCGTTGGACAGCGAGGAGCACCCGTTCGGGGTGCCAGGCCCACCGATATCGCGCCACTCGCCCTTCTACAAGGGCTTCTGGACCGGCCTTGGTGTGCTGCTCGCGCTGGCACTCGGCATCGCAGTGCGCGAGGCGAGGTCGGTCATCGTGCTCGTCCTGGTCTCGATCTTCCTCGCGGTGGGTCTCAACCCGTTGGTCGAGTGGCTGCAACGTCGCGGAGTGACCCGACGCTGGGCGGTCATCGTGGTGGCGCTCGGCGTGCTCGCCGTCCTCATCTTGTTCGTCTTCTCGCTGGTGCCCGTGCTCCGGGACCAGATCGCCCAGATCATCAGCAATGGTCCCCAGTGGCTCGACTCCCTCCGGCAGAACGGCACCATCCGGGACCTGGACGCAAGGTACGGCGTCATCGACAAGGTGACCGAGAAGCTGCAGGACCCCTCGCTCGCGACGAGCGCGTTCGGCAGCATCTTCACCGTGGGCCTGGCGGTCCTCAGCGGTCTGCTCAACGCATTCCTGGTGCTGGTCATGACCCTCTACTTCCTCTCGGCGTTGCCCCAGATCAAGAGCGCCGTCTACTCGCTGGCCCCCGCCTCCCGCCGCGAGCGGGTCACCCACCTGGGCGACGAGATCCTGCGTGGCGTCGGCGGTTACGTCTCGGGGGCCTTCGTGGTCGCCATGTGCGCCGGCACCACCTCGTTCGTCTTCCTCGAGCTCGCCGGGCTCGGCAAGTACGCGCTCGCGCTGGCTCTCGTCGTCACGGTGCTGGACTTCATCCCGCTGATCGGGGCCACCATCGCCGCCGTCCTGGTGTCGATCATCGGATTCGCGACATCCCTCGGCATCGGCGTCGCCTGCGTGCTCTTCTACCTGGTCTATCAGCAGATCGAGAACTACGTCCTTTACCCCCGCGTGATGCGGTCCTCCGTCGACGTGCCGGGAGTCGTGACCGTGGTCGCCGTGCTCATCGGCGGGTCGCTGATGGGCGTCGTCGGGGCGATGCTCGCCATCCCGATGGCGGCCGCCGTGCTGCTGCTCACCCGGGAGATCGTCGTACGGCGCCAGGAGGACGCCTGAGCGAGACCTACTCCCGGGGCCGGCCGAGAACCGGGGAAGCCGCACGCCACATCTCGCCGTCCCAGGTGGTCGGCAACGGAGAGGCCGCCGGGTTGAGATGCTGCACGACGAGGTCGAGCACGGTGTCGGCCTGGCCGACCCAGAGATGCTTCCCGTCGGGTACGGCGATGACCTCCGCCTGGGGGATCGCGGCGAACCGCCGGCGCGCCGCGTCGGGCCGCAGGTAGTCGTCGTGCTCGGGCACGATCGCCACGAGTGGCTTGCCGGATGCCGCCCACGCCGCGAGGTCGGCGTCGGTGCTGGTTTTGAGCGGCGGCGAGAGGAGCACGGCGCCGACCACGGAAGGCTCGTTCCCGTGCCGCAGCGCCAGGTCCGTGCCGAACGACCAGCCCACCAGCCAGCAGCTGGGCAGCCCGGAGAACTCGACATACTCGACCGCCGCGGCCACGTCGAAACGCTCCGCCACCCCGTGGTCGAAGACGCCTTCGCTGGTGCCCTGCACGCTTGTCGTACCTCGGGTGTTGAAGCGCACGACGGCAAGCTGGGCCAGGGCAGGGAGCCTCGCGGCCGCCTTCCGGAAGATCTGGCTGTCCATCATGCCGCCGTGAGTGGGCAGCGGATGCAGGCAGAGCATGGTGGCGACCGGACCATCTTCGGGCGGCAGGGCAACCTCACCCACGAGGCGCAGACCGTCCGCGGTGGTCAGCTCGAGCGGCTCTCGGCGGGCGGGCAGGATCGAGTTCGAACGGATCCGATGGTCGGTTCCCATGGTGGGCTCGGAGGTGTTCAGCGCGCGGAGTAGTCGCGGAACCCGCGCCCCGTCTTGCGGCCGAGGTAGCCGGCGGTCACCAGATGCTCGAGGAGGGGTGCGGGCGCGAATCCGGGCTCGCGGAACTCGAGGTAGAGCTGACGTTGGATGGCCAGGGAGACGTCATTGCCCACGACGTCGAGCAGCTCGAACGGCCCCATGGGCAGCGCACACCCCTGCTTCATCGCGGTGTCGATGTCGTCGGCATCGGCGTAGTGGGCCTCCAGCATGCGCACCGCGTCGTTGAGGTAGGGGAAGAGCAACGCGTTGACCACGAAGCCCGCCCGGTCACCGCACGCCACCGGGTACTTGCCGATGGCGTGGCACAGTGCCCTGGCGGTCTCGGTGACCTCGGGCGACGTCGAGACGGTCGAGACCACCTCCACGAGCTCCATCACCTGCGCGGGGTTGAAGAAGTGCATGCCCACCACGTCGGAAGGGCGGCTGGTCACCGAGGCGATCTCGATCACCGGAAGCGACGACGTCGTAGTGGCAAGAAGCGTGCCCGGCTTGCAGATCTCGTCGAGGTTCTCAAAGAGTGCCTTCTTCACGCTGAGATCTTCCGCGACCGCCTCGACGACGAAGTCGGCGCCGGCTAGGTCGTCCAGTGAGGTGGAGCCGTGCACGAGAGCCAGGGCCGCCTCACGGGCCGGCGCCTCCAGCCGGCCGCGCTGGACCGCCTTCTCCATGCTGCGTGACACCACCTCACGGACCTTGGCGACCTTCTCGGGGCTCCGCGTCACGTAGGTGACCTCGAGGCCGGCCCTGGCGAAGACTTCCACGATCCCGGTAGCCATCGTGCCGGAGCCGACCACACCGACGCGGCCGACCGGGCGGCGCATCTGCGGCGCCGACTCAGGAGTGGGCGACTCCGCGTCGGCGACCATCACCGGGCTGTCGGCCGCCTCATAGGTGTAGAGCCCTCGGCCGGTCTTCCGACCGAGCAGGCCGGCGGTGACCATCTGCTTGAGGATCGGTGCCGGGGCGTGCAACCGGTTACGGCCCTGGCGGTACATCGTCTCGAGAATCTCGTACGCCGTATCCAGGCCGATCAAGTCGAGCAGGGCGAGCGGACCCATCGGGTACCGGCAGCCGAGCCTCATGGCCGCGTCGATGTCCTCTCGCGCCGCGTAGTGGCTCTCGTACATGGACACGGCATGGTTGAGGTAGCCGAAGAGCAGGGAGTTGGCGATGAAGCCGGCCCTGTCCCCCACCGATACCGGGTTCTTGCCGAGGCGCCTGGCCAGCGCCTTCATGTCCTCGACGACGCCTGGCTCGGTGACCACCGTGCGGATCACCTCGACGAACTGCTGTACCGGTGCCGGGTTGAAGAAGTGCAGGCCGATCACCCGGCCCGGCTGCGACGTCGCCGCGGAGATCTCCGTGACACTGAGCGAGGAGGTGTTCGTCGCCAGCACGGCGTCCGGTCTGACGACCTCGTCGAGCTGCTGGAAGATGCTGCGCTTCAGGTCGAGATGTTCGACCACCGCCTCGACGACGAGGTCGCACTCCTTGAGGTCGCTCAGCGACGTCGACAAGGTGAGCCGGTCGAAGATCGCCTGCTGCTCGTCGGGCTGCAGCTTCCCACGCTTGACCGCGCGGTCCGTCGAGTGCTGGACGTGGGCCCGACCACGCTCGACCTGCTCCTCACCCTGCTCGATCCCGACGACGGCGAAGCCGTTGCGGGCAAAGACTTCCGCGATACCCGCGCCCATCGTCCCGAGACCGACGACGCCGATGGTGGTGAACTCTCGTGCCATGTCAGGAGTCTTTCACGAGCCCCCTCGGCGGACGAAACAGCGCAGCCGCGAGACTTGTCCCGTGCGCCTTGTCATCGCCCGTTGCCAGGTGGACTACGCCGGCCGGCTGACCGCACACCTGCCGATGGCGACCCGGCTGCTGATCGTCAAGGCCGACGGTTCGGTCCTCGTGCACTCCGACGGCGGCTCGTACAAGCCGCTGAACTGGATGTCTCCGCCCTGCACGCTTGTCGAGGGCCACCCGGCGGATGGCGCGGTCGAGTGGGTCGTGGAGGCGAAGAGCGGCGACACGTTGCGCATCCTCATCGAGGAGATGCTCTTCGAGTCGACGTACGAGCTCGGTGTCGATCCGGGGCTGCAGAAGGACGGGGTCGAGAAGCACTTGCAGGAGCTGCTCGCCGAGCATCCGGTGCGGCTCGGGATGGGCCTGTCGCTGGTACGGCGGGAGTACCCCACGGCCATCGGGCCAGTCGACCTGTTGTGCCGCGACGGAGCCGGGTCGGTCGCGGTCGAGATCAAACGCCGGGGCGAGATCGACGGGGTCGAGCAGCTGACCCGTTACCTGGACCTACTGAACCGCGACCCGCTGCTGGCCCCGGTCCGCGGCATTTTCGCGGCGCAGGAGATCAAACCGCAGGCTCGCACCTTGGCCGCGGACCGTGGCATCGCCTGCGTTGTCGTGGACTACGACGACCTGCGCGGCATGGACGACCCCACCGCCCGGCTCTTCTGACGGGTCAGAAACCGCCGTCGAAACCGCCTCCGTCGAAACCACCTCCGTCGAAACCACCACCACCGTCGAAGCCGTCTCCGTCGAAACCACCACCACCGTCGAAGCCGTCTCCGTCGAAACCGCCACCACCGTCGTCGTAGCCGGAGTCCGCTCCGGAGCCTCCGCCGTCGTCGAACCCGCCTTGGTCCTGGCCGGCGTCGTAGCCCGCGTCGTACCCATTATCTCCGAAGCCGCCGGCGAACATGCCGCCCATCATGGTGCCGACGAACAGCATCTCCATGGCTCCGAACGCCCCGAAGTACCCCATCGTCCACGGCTGGAAGGCCGGGCCTGCCTGCCAGTACGGCATCCGCTGAGGCCCGACCATGACCTGGCGGGTCATCGGCTCCGCACCGGAGGCGATCCGGTCCGCGTCGGCGGCGCAGACCGGTACCTCACGGGCCGTGCCGCCCGCCGGGGACCAGTGGACGTCACGCACCGACGGACCGTGCTGCGGGTTGAAGAAGCACGGTGGGCGCCGCTGGGGCGAGGGCTCGCCGGCAACCCTGGCCCGCACGCAGGCGATGGCGTAACGCCCGTCCTGCAAGATCTCGGTGACGTGACGCACCTGGTCGGGGCGGGTCACGGCTGCCACCGACTGTTTGGCGTCCTCGTAGCCGTCCAGGGCGCGTTGGTAGTCCTGCCGAGCCGGGGCGTCGAGCTCATGTCCGGCCAGGTCGAAGTCAAGCTGACGCAGGTCGTCGCCGAAGACGGTGACATCCTCGTCGGCGGCCCGCTTGACTCCCTCCAGCTGCTCCGTCGAGATGCTTTGCCGACGCAGGGAAGCGTCCCGACCCGTTGCCCGAACCCGGGCGCTCGCCTTCGCGATGGCGGCCACTACGAGCACCAGCAGCAAGATGAAGAGCAGGGTCATCGATCCTCCGTCCCTAGCTCGTCGGTCGGGGCCATGACCTCGTTCGCGCCGACCCCATGAGACCGCTGACACCATCGAGTCTCACACCTGGCCCCACGCGCCGCAGTCCCACCCCTTCCGCATCGGCGCCCGAGGACCACCGGCTGAACGTGCTCACACCGGTTCACCCGCCCAGCTACGGAGGACCCATCCGTCGGCATCGGCGACGAGCTCGCAGCCCGCGGCGGGTGGCAGCCGCCGCGCCAGCCAGGCGTCGCTCACGTTGCGCGCCAGTCTCGGCAGCGTGAGCGACATCGCACCGCCGTGGCTCACGATCAGCACGGTCTCCCCGCGGAACTGGTCGCGGGCCCCGCTCAGCTCGGCGCTCATGCGGTGCACAACCTCCGCACCGCTTTCGGCTCCAGGACAACCCGCCGAGAGGTCACCCGCCAGCCAGGCCGACTGGACGGTTTTGAACGTCGCGTCGGTGAACGGCTCGCCCGCGTATCCTCCGACGGCGAACTCCCGCAGGCCCGGTCGAACCCGCACCCCGACCTCCATCTCGGCGGCCGCGATCTCCGCGGCCGCGATCTCCGCGGTCTGGACCGCCCGAGCCATATCACTGCACCAGATGCCCGCGACTCGCCGGCCGAGCATCGAACGGCCGAGGTCGCGCGCCTGCGTGCGCCCGGCGACGGTCAGTGAGCCGCCGTGGTCACCGACGAGCTCCGTGTCGTACTCAGCCTCCGCGTGTCGCACGACGACCAAGGTCGCCGGGCAGAACAGGTCGCTCATCACCAGGGCTGGTGCGGGAAGCCGCAGCGGGCGGGAAACGGGCGCACGAAAAAAGGCTAGCCGAGCCGATAGATTCCAGCCCATGTCCGAGCTCGAGGTGCGCGACCTGACTCCGGATCACCATGACGCGGCGCTGGACATCCGGCTGCGTTCGTTCGGGCCGCTGCCGAACGGAGCGAGCGCCTGGTGGCGCCAGCACTTCGAGGGGAACGCGGCAGCTCGCCGGGCACTCGGGGTGTTCGCCGGCGACGAGCTGATCAGCACCACCCGGATCCACGCCTACCGCCAACTGTGGGGTGGGCGCGCGCTGGCGATGGCCGGGATCGCGGGTGTGGTGGTCTCCCCCGAATGGCGAGGCCGAGGCGTCGCGCGGCTGCTGATGGCCAAGACGTTGGAGCGCTCGGTCGAGCTCGGAGACGTCCTCTCCGTGCTGTTCCCGGCGGTGCCTGCGCCGTACCGACGCCTGGGCTGGGAGATGGCGGGCGCGGTGACGCGGACCACCCTGCCGGCCGAGCCGCTTCGGCGTCTCGGTGCTTCGGAGGTGCCGGTGCGGCGGGCCGGACCTGGAGACGTCGACGAGATCGTCTGCCTGCTGCAGCGCGAAGGCGCGCGCAGCGCTGCCTGCGGACCCCTCGAGCTGACGGCCGTCGACGTCCGGGAGCTGGTCGAGGACCCCGACAACCTCTGTTACCTCGCGGCCGATGGCTTCCTGGCCTACGCCTGGGACGGTGAGGATCTGCGGGTGGAGCGCTTGGCTGCCGAGAGCCCGGAGACCACTCGGGCGTTGTGGGCGTTGGTCGGCTCCGGCGCGTCGGTGGTCCGCCACGTCTACACGTATCTGCCCGCGGACGACCCCGTGCATTGGTTGTTGGACGGCAAGGCGAACCTGGACGTACGGCAGGACCGGTGGATGCTGCGCCTGCTTGACGCGACCGCCGCGGTGGCGGGACGCGGCTTCCCGGCCGGGGTCAGCCTGGACGTGCCGCTCACCTTGGCCGACCCTTGGCTGGAGGGCTGTGCCGGCAGCTTCCGGCTGCGGGTATCCGACGGGTCCGGCGAGCTGGTCACCACTGCCCGCTCCTCGGCGGCGTTGGTGCTGGGGCCGAACGGCGTGGCCGCGCTCTACGCCGGCACCCCGATGGCCACCCTTCGCCGCGCCGGGCTCGGTGCCGGCGGCATGGTCGGGGACGACGCGCTGCTCGATGCGGCGTTCGCCTCCCGTTGCTATCTCATGGACAGCTTCTGACGACGAAGTTGCGCGTACCGGGTCACCTCGCGACCATGAACAGGTGACCACCGACGAGTACGACTACGACCTGCTCGTCATCGGCAGCGGACCGGGTGGACAGCGCGCTGCTGTCGCGGCCGCCAAGCTGGGCAAGCTGGTTGCCGTCGTCGACCGTCGCGGGATGGTGGGGGGTGTCTGCATCAACACCGGGACGATTCCCAGCAAGACCTTGCGCGAGGCGGTGCTGTACCTCACCGGGATGGCGCAGCGGGACCTGTACGGCGCCAGCTACCGGGTCAAGGACGACATCCAGATCAGCGACCTGACCGCCCGAACCCAGCACGTCATCGGCCGCGAGGTCGAGGTGGTCCGCACGCAGCTCCTGCGCAACCACATCCACCTGTTGTCCGGCACGGCAACGTTCCTCGACCCGCACACGTTCCGTGTCGAGGGACCCGAGCGGCTGACCGTGTCGGCCGACAAGATCGTGCTCGCCCCCGGCACCCAGCCGGCCCGGCCGTCCCATGTCGAGTTCGACGGTGTCCAGGTCGTCGACTCTGACGGCATCTTGACCCTGGAGGCTATTCCGGCCTCGATGCTGGTCGTCGGGGCCGGGGTGATCGGCATCGAGTACGCGTCGATGTTCGCTGCCCTGGGCACCCGCGTCACCGTGGTGGACCAGCGGGCGACCATGCTGGACTTCTGTGACGACGAGATCGTGGACTCGCTTCGCTTCCACCTTCGCGACCTCGCGGTGTCCTTCCGCTTCGGCGAGCAGGTGGAGAAGGTCGAGGTAGGCCCGAGGGGCACCATCACCAGCCTGGCAAGCGGAAAGCGGATACCGGCCGAGACGGTCATGTACTCCGCGGGCCGCTACGGCGCTACCTCCGCACTGGATCTGGAGAAGGCCGGCGTCAAGTCTGACTCGCGGGGACGCATCCCGGTCGATGAGAGCTACCGCACCAATGTCGAGCACATCTACGCCGTCGGTGACGTCGTCGGGTTCCCGGCACTGGCGGCGACCAGCATGGAGCAAGGCAGGCTCGCCGCGCTGCATGCGATGGGCGAAAGCACCCGCAGCCTCACCGCGCTGCAACCCATCGGCATCTACACCATCCCGGAGATCTCCTACGTCGGAGCCACCGAGTCCGAGCTCACCAAGCAGGCGGTGCCTTACGAGGTCGGGCTCTCGCGGTATCGCGAGCTCGCGCGAGGCCAGATCGTCGGCGACTCGTACGGCATGCTCAAGCTCATCGTGCATGCCGGGGAGCGAACCATCTTGGGAGTGCACATCTTCGGCACCGGCGCGACCGATCTCATCCACATCGGCCAGGCGGTGATGGGCTGCGGAGGGACCGTCGACTACCTGGTCGACACGGTCTTCAACTACCCGACTCTCTCGGAGGCGTACAAGGTGGCGGCGCTCGACGCCACGAACAAGCTGCGGACGCTCGACCGCTTGCTGGGCTAGCCGCCAGCCCCGCCCCTCCCCTCCCGGAATTGCGGGAAAGTGGCTGTCTGAGCCGCGGGCGGATTCAGCCAGTTTCCCGCGATTCGCAGGCTCCATTCGCAGGCTCACCGCAGGGGCACGAACGCGTAGTGCCCGACCCGCCGCACCACCAGCTCACCCCGGTCGCCCCGGTCCACGACGGAGAGACGTCCCGCCACCGGGATGACCATGCGGCCACCCGCCGCCACCTGCTCGACCAGCGCCTCGGGAAGCTCCCGCGCCTCCGCTGAGACCAGAATCCGGTCGTAGGGCGCGTGCTCCGGCAGACCCAGCCGGTTCGGCTCGGTCTGCTCGATGGTGGCACAACCGCCGCCACATCCCGCAAGGTTCTGCTGGCCCCACGCAACCAGCTCTGGGAGCAGCTCCACCCCGAACACCCGCCCGGTCGAGGTGACCAGGTGGGCGAGCAGCGCCGTCGTCCAGCCGGAGCCGCTGCCGACGTCAAGCACCCGGTGACCGGGCTGGGGACCCAACAGAGCAAGCATGTTCCGGACCGTCGTCGGTTGCGAGCTGGTCTGGCCGTAACCGATGAACAGCGGCCGGTCCTGCCGGGAGCTCCTGCGATGCTGCCGGGGGAGGAAGTCCGCCCGGTTCACGGCGGCGAACGCCGCGGCCAGCCGTTCGCTCTCCGCCGACATCTCCCACTCCCGTTGCGCTCGCGGGCCAGCACGTCCCCCGGTCCCGACACCCTCGCGACCGATGGCGCCGGCTGTCAGCCGATGCCGGTGTATACCAGCTTGTTCGGGGAGTCTCCGTCGAGCCCCGAGAGCCGGCCCTTGGTGGCGCCGCCGAGGATGGCGTCGCTCACCTGAGCAGGAGTCGCATTGGGATGCACCTGGAGGTAGAGCGCCGCCGTGCCGGCGACATGCGGCGCCGCGAAGGACGTCCCGCTGATCGTGTTCGTGATGCCGGTGTTCGAGGGCCAAACGGACCTGATCATGACGCCCGGCGCATACAGGTCCAGACAGCGTCCGACGTTCGAGTGCCGCCACTGCTGGTCCGTCTTGTCGGATGCACCGACGGTGAGCGCCAGTGGGGTTCGCGCTGGGGAGTAGTTGCAGGCGTCCGCGTGGTCGTTGCCGGCCGCGATCGTGTAGGTGATCTCTGACTCGATCGAGGCGGTGATCGCATCGTCGACGGTCTGGTTCGGCCTGCCTCCGATGCTCACGTTGGCCACGGCCGGGTGGTCGGCGTGCTTGGTCACCCAGTCGACACCGGCGATCACCTGGCTGAAGGGCCCGCGACCATCGCAACCGAGCACCCGCAGCGCCACGACCTCGATGTTCTTCGCCACGCCGTACTTCTTCCCGGAGATGGTGCCGGCGACATGGGTGCCGTGGCCGTTGCAGTCCTTAGCGTTCCGGTCGTTGTCGACGAAGTCATAACCGGATCTGGCCCGCCCCTGGAACTCCGGATGCCTGAACCACACCCCAGTGTCGATCACGTACGCCGTGACTCCGTTGCCCGATGCGGAGTAGGTATAGGTCTTGTTCAAGGGGAGGTCGCGCTGGTCGATCCGGTCGAGGTTCCAGATCGCGTGGTCCTCGGAGGTAGCGGGCGAGACGCGACTCGGCCGCTCGCCTCGCGGCACCGACGCCCAGGAGTCGGGTACCACGTACGAGACGGCATCCGAGGCGCGGACGCTGTGGAGCGCGGCCGGCGGCAAAGACGCCGCAAACCCCAGGATCGACGAGCGATAGGTGACCCCGACCACCCCGCCGGACGACGCGGCCAGCGAGCCCGCGCTGCGGAGCTGCGTCGCTGTCGACCCGGGTTCCAGCACGACGATAAACCGGTCAGGGATGACCCGGCCACTCACCGTGTCGACGATAGACGCCAGCTCGTGACTCCCGTGGATCGCGGCGCCAACGGCTATCGACGGAAGGGACAGGACCAGCAGCCCTGCGACGACCGTCGCGCCACTCCGGACTCGGAGGCGGAGGCCCATAGATCACCTGACCAGTCGACGAAGCGGACTCGGCAACGATGTGATCAGGCTAACCCGCCGAGGTGCCACGTCAAGGGGCCAGTGGACGCGGCCTGGACCCGTGCCAGTGCCTGGGTTGTCGCAGGTAGGTCTCAGCAGGGTGAACAGACCTCCCGGACGAGGAGACTCATCCGGTACCGATCGACCGTAGCTGCCCCGGCCGGCCTCGGCGTCTAGGCCCGTGGGTCGGGGTGGGACACCAAGGTTGGCCAGATCGGGGCCGGACCCGCCGCGGCTCCCGCGGGTCCTGCGTTCAACCAGACGGCGCTTCGACCGGGGGCAGAGCGTGGGCGAGGCGGATGGTTTCGACGAGCCGGCCGATGATTGCGGTGAGCCCGAAGTCCTTCGGGGTGAACACCGCGGCAACGCCCAGGTTGAGCAGGTGTACCGCGTCTGGGGCCGGCACGATCCCGCCCACCACTACGGGGATGTCGCCTGCCCCGGCCGTGCGCAACCCGTCGAGGATCGCCGGAACCAGCTCCATGTGCGAGCCGGAGAGGATGGAGATCCCCACGCAGTGCACGTCCTCCGCCACCGCGGCGGCCACGATCTCTTCGGGTGTCAGCCGGATGCCCTGATAGACCACCTCGAAGCCGGCGTCTCGTGCCCGCACCGCAACCTGCTCGGCCCCGTTGCTGTGCCCATCGAGACCGGGCTTGGCGACCAGCAGCCGGAGCCGGCTGCCCAGCTGCTCGCCGGTTGCGCGCACCAGGTCGCGGAGCGTCCGCAGCTCCGCTCCTGCTTCGACGGCAACCGAGGTGCCGGCTACACCCGTCGGCGGGCGGTACTCGCCGAAAACGTCGCGTAGGGCATCAGCCCACTCCCCCGTCGTCACCCCGACACGGGCGGCGGCCAGCGTCGCAGACATCAGGTTCGCCGGCGTGCTCGCCTGTACCCGTAGCCGCTCAAGGGCTTCGGTGACGGCCTGGTCGTCACGCGCCGAGCGCCAGCGCATGAGCGACTCGAGGGTGGCCCGCTCGGCCCTGGGGTCGGCGGCCTGGATGACGGCGTCCAGGTCGGCCGTCAGGGGCGAGTCCTCAGTCTCCACGAACGCGTTGACGCCGATCACAACGTCCTGGCCTGACTCGATGCGGGCCCGGCGGAGAGCGTGGGACGCGACCAGCCCCTGCTTCAGGTATCCCGATTCGATGGCGGCTACCGCACCCCCCATCGCCTGAATGCGGTCCACCTCGGAGGTGGCCCGCTCGACCAGCTCAGCCACCTTGGCCTCGACAACGCGCGACCCGGTGAAGATGTCGTCGTACTCGAGCAGGTCGGACTCGAAGGCCAGCACCTGCTGCAGCCGGAGCGACCACTGCTGGTCCCAGGGCCGCGGCAGCCCGAGGGCCTCGTTCCAGGCGGGAAGCTGCACGGCGCGCGCCCGGGCGTCCTTCGACAAGGTGACGCCCAGCATCTCGAGCACGATCCGCTGCACGTTGTTCTCTGGCTGCGGCTCGGTGAGACCCAGCGAATTCACCTGGACGCCGTAGCGGAACCGGCGCTGCTTGGCGTCTGAGATGCCGTACCGCTCGAGCGTGAGGCTGTCCCACATCGCCGCGAACGCGCGCATCTTGCACATCTCCTCGATGAACCGCACGCCGGCGTTGACGAAGAATGACATCCGCCCGACCACCGCACCGAAGCGCTCGGGTGGCACCTGACCCGAGTCGCGAACCGCGTCGAGGACTGCGATCGCCGTACACATCGCGAAGGCCAGCTCTTGCACGGGGGTGGCGCCGGCTTCCTGGAGGTGATAGCTGCAGATGTTGATCGGGTTCCACTGCGGCATCTCCACGACTGCGTACGCGATCAGATCGGTAGTCAGCCGGAGCGACGCCTGGGGCGGGAACACGTAGGTGCCGCGTGAGAGGTACTCCTTGATGATGTCGTTCTGGGTGGTGCCAGTCAGCAGCCGGCGGTCGGCTCCGTGCTCCTCGGCGACGACCTGGTAGAGCGCCAGCAACCACATCGCCGTGGCGTTGATGGTCATCGACGTGTTCATCTCGGCGAGCGGGATGCCCTCGAAGAGCCGACGCATCTCCCCCAGGTGGGCCACTGGCACGCCGACCCTGCCCACCTCGCCGCGGGCCAGCGGAGAGTCCGGGTCGTAGCCCGTCTGGGTGGGTAGGTCGAACGCGACCGACAGACCGGTCTGACCCTTTTCGAGGTTGCGTCGGTAGAGCGCGTTGGACTCCGCGGCAGAGCTGTGACCGGCATAGGTGCGCATCAGCCACGGTTGGTCGCGCTTGGCCTCGGTCAACGCCGGACCGCCACGTTCTTCCCGGCGCCGACAACTCCCGACTGGGTCATATCGGGACTGTACGGCGTCTGCGAGCGGTCGAGCGGGATGTCGAGAGTCGCACGCCACCGAGGGCGCTCTCGGGTCAGGCCGTGAGCCCGACGTGTGCCCGGTCGAGATGCAGGATGCGGTTCAAGCGCGTCACGGCGAGGACCCGCCGGATCTCATCCGGGCAGTTGCGCAGCACCAAGCGGTGGCCGGCCCGCTCACACCGCAGATGGACGGCAGTCAGCATGCCGAGGCCGGCGGCGTCGATCGACTCGACGTGCGTCAGGTCGAGCACGATGTCGCCATCGGCGTCCTGGATCACCGCATACAGGGCGGCTCGCGCGGTCGCCACCGTGCGCACATCAAGATGCGCCCCGAGGGTGACCATGTCACCGGCCGTGGAGCTCACCCGTCGCCTCCCCGCTGAACACTTCCCTCACCCTTCCGTCTGCTGTATGACCATGAGACGCGTGAGCCACGCCGATGGTTGCCAGGGAACACCGCATCTTCACCGAATCGTTGTCATTCATGGCCCGGCTGATGAGGCCCAGGCTAGGTCGCAGACACCCCAACGAGGGGGCATCGCGCCGATGCAGCGTGTCGTGCGTCACACCGACAAACGCCAGGAGTCAGCGGGGGGCCATCCGCAGGGCGCCGTCCATGCGGATCACCTCACCGTTGAGGTAGTCGTGCTCGACGACGGTGGTCACCAGCGAGGCATACTCCTCGGGCCGACCAAGCCGCTTGGGGAAGGGCACCCCGGCGGCGAGCGTCGCCCGGAACTCGTCATTGACCCCGGCGAGCATCGGAGTGTCGATGATGCCGGGGGCCACCGTGCAGACCCGGATGCCGAAGCTGGCCAGGTCACGGGCGGCCGACAGGGTGAGCCCCACGACGCCGGCCTTGGAGGCGGCGTAGGCGATCTGCCCGATCTGCCCGTCGTACGCGGCGATCGACGCGGTGTTGACGATCACGCCTCGCTGACCCGCCTCGTCGGCAGCCGTCTGCGCCATGATCTCGGCGCCTAGGCGCAGCACGTTGAACGTCCCGACCAGGTTGATGTCGAGGACCTTGCGAAACAGCGCCAGGGTGTGCGGCCCCGACTTCGAGAGGATCCTGGCAGCCGGTCCGATGCCCGCGCAGCTGACCACGATCCGCAGGGGCAGGTCGGAGCCGGCACGGGCAACTGCCTCGCGCACCTGGGCTTCGTCCGTGACGTCCGCGGCTAGCAGGGTGACGCCGTCGGTCGGTGCGGCCGCCTCCACGGCGCCCGGCAAGTCCAGGCCGAACACCGTGGCGCCCTTCCCGGCGAGGGCGGCCACTGTGGCCGCACCGAGACCGGATGCGCCGCCAGTGACGACTGCCGCACAGTCGCTGATTCGCATGACCGGCAGACTATCGACCCGACGCGAGGAGCCAACCGGCTGCCACCAGGGTCGCACGGCAGCCGGCCGTCGTGGGGAGCTCGGGTCAGCCGATCGCCTTCCAGTGGGAGAGCGGCTGGATCATCGCGTAGCTGAAAGTGTCGCAGTGGAAGTCCGAAGCAGGGTGGTCGTACGCCTGCCCCGCGTTGGCCGCAGTCGCGCGCACCAGCGTGCCGTTGACGCCCACCCTGATGCCTCGGGCCTCGACGCGCCGCCCCTCGAGGTCAGCGCAGGCGTAGCTCTGGCCGGTCCCGTCCAGCTCCGAGTACAGCTCGTAGACGTCCCAGCCCTGGATCCCAGCCAGCTGCGAGGTCCCGTTCTGCGAGAAGAACTCTCCCAGGCGCCGGTCTGGTAGTTGTACAGGTAGGACGTCCAGGTGTTGGTCGCCGTCTTCGTCTGGACTATCTGCGTCGAGTCGTTGTGATGCTGGGTGTGCCCGGCTCTTCCGTGTCGGGCGTTGACCCGGTCAGCGTTCCCCGCCGGGTGTCCAGAGCACGTCGCCGTTCTCCCGGTTGGCGGCGCGGGCCAGGATGAACAGCAGGTCGCTGAGCCGGTTGAGGTACTTCAGGGCCAGCACGTTCATGGTGTCGCCGTGCTCGGCGTACGCCGCCCAGCCGGCCCGCTCCGCACGCCGTACGACGGTGCGCGCGACGTGCAGCAGGGCCGCACCCGGCGTGCCCCCGGGGAGGATGAACGACCGCAGCCTCTCCAGAGGCTCGTTGAACTCGTCGCACCAGCCCTCTAGCCGGTCGACGTAGTCGGGCTCCACCCGCAGCGGAGGGTAGGCCGGGTCCTCGACGACGGGGCACGAGAGGTCGGCCCCCACGTCGAAAAGGTCGTTCTGGACGTGCAGCAGGACCTTGGTCACCTCCGGCGCGAGTCCGCCGACCGCCAGCGCGTAGCCGATCTGGGAGTTCGCTTCGTCACAGTAGGCGTAGGTCTCGAGACGGAGGTCGGTCTTGTTGACCAAGCTCATGTCACCCAGCCGGGTGGTGCCGGCGTCGCCGGTACGAGTGTAGATCTTCGTCAGGTTGACCATGCGGTCATCCTAGGTGCGGTCAGGGAACCACAACCTGGACAGGCCGTCGAGCATGACGGCCGGTGGGCGACCCTACCTCACCGTACTGGTTGTGGCCCCAGCACCACAGGGTGTGGTCAGCGCCGAGTCCGCACGCATGGACGTAGCGCGTGACGACGTTCGATGACCACTGATTCGGGCCACTGACGACCTTGACCGGCACCAGACTGTCTTCATTCGAGCCGATGCCGAGCTGCCCGTCTCCATTCCATCCCCAGCACCACGCCGTCCCGCCCAGCTTGACCGCACAGGTGCTTGCGGACCCAGAACTGACAGACGCCCAACTCGTTGAGGTGCCGACCTGAGTCGGGAAGAGTCGATCGGTGATCGTGCCGTCACCGAGACCACCCACGGAGTTGGATCCCCAGCACCACAGAGTCCCGTCCACCTGGGTCGCGCAGATGTGGTCGCCGCCTGCAGACACTGACTCCCACGTCGAGCCGCTACCGATCCGAACCGGGGTGAGCTGTGTCTCGGTGGCGCCGTTCCCCAGATCGCCGGAACCCCAGCACCAGAGACTGCCGTTGAGCCTTGTGCCGCATGACGCATTGTTCCCGGCGCTCACGCTCGTCCAGCTCCGGGATGCGCCCACCTGGGCCGGGGTCAACTGATCGGTCTTGGTGCCATTGCCCACCTGACCGAGGTCATTCTGCCCCCAGCACCATGCCGTACCATCGATCCGCAATCCGCAGGTGTGGGCATCGGTGTAATAGCCGACGCCTCCGTTGCTGCCACTGACGGCCGACCAGTCGGTTTCGCTCCCGATCTGCTCCGGCGCGCGGACGATTGCCGTCTGACCGTCCCCGAGCTGACCATGGTCCCCCCGTCCCCAGCACCACAAGGTACCGTCGGTGGGGATCGCGCAACCGCTATTATGGCCAGCCATCACGCTAACCCAGTCGGCGCGGGTACCCACCTTGACCGGCGCGAACTGCGGTGTCTTGTCGCCGCCCGTCCCGAGCTCACCGGACTTGTTCGCACCCCAACACCACAGCGTGCCGTTCACCCGGATGGCGCAGGAGTGCCAGGTCCCAACCGCCACGGCCGCCCACTCGCCGGAACGATCCGCTCTCGGCGCACGCAACCCCGCCTCGGCCGCCTGGGACGACCCGACCCACGAGAGCGTTGTCGAGAGAGCCCCGAGAGTGGACACAATGACGATGGCAATGACGCGTGCGCCGCTGCGCATGAGACAACTCCCCGAGGCCTCTAAGCTAGTGGTGGGACGAGAGCCACTCTAGGCCATGCGGCGGCACGGTGTCAGCACCGCCCTTGGTGCCGACGATCGACTCCCTTGCACGTCCGGCGAAGGCGTCTGTCGACGGCTCTCGCCGCGCCTCTGCGCTGCCGGGGGTGATCGCGACCGCTCTGGGTGAGCTGCTCGACGACGAGACCGCTTCGACCCGGGTGCTGGCGGAGGAGCTGTTGGTCCACGAGGCGGGCGTGCATGGTCCGGCGGCACTGTGCCGGGCTGGGGCATCGGATCGCCGAGAGGGTCGACCCGACGCCGCGGACCGCAAAGATCGCCGACCGGCTGGCCCGAGGAGAGCGGGAGGCGCGCCGGCTGCGGTCGGGAACCCGGTTCGTCGACGGCCACGGGTCGGTGTTCTACAGGTTCCGCGTCCCGACCGGTGACGACGCGTTCATCTGGCCCGTGCTCGACACGTTGGCCGTCCCCGAGCCGGCCGGTGACGGCACCCCCGAATCGATCCCACCAGCGTGGGTCGACCCCCAACGAACACCCAGACGCCACGAACGCTTCCACGAACGCCACGGACCCTGACGTCGCGCCCTGGCGATGGTCAGGCGAACGCGTCGGTTGACTTGTCGAGGTAGTAGTCGAAGGCCAGCCGCTGGCACCCGTGGTCGTCGAGCCAGCGGAGCAGGACCTGGTGCGCCGGATGCGCCACGTAGCACGCGAGCGTGTCCGTGCTCGTGAACTCGGTGTGCAGCAGGTACTGGTAGCCGTCGGTGCGCGAGCCGGTCAGGTCCGACCCGAACCGACAGGTGAGCAGATCGTCGATCTCGCTCGGCAGGGACAGCACGACGCGGCGGAGCTCGGCATCCTGGTCGGCGTCGAGGCTCGAGGGAAACCGCATCAGCACGACGTGCTGCAGGCGTCGCGGGCTGGTGTGCTCGGGCATGACGACTCCGCTCAGCTCAGCAGCCGGTCTTGACCGGGCGGTGCAGCTTCGGTCCAGGCGAGGAACGCGGTCAGCGCCCGCTCGCTCATCGCCAGCTCAGCCGTCGCGCCGGACCGGAGCCTGACTGCGACGACGATGTGGCCGGCATACAGGGAGAATGCCTCCGCGCCGTGCGGCTTGCGCCGGGCGCGCACCTCCAGCGAGCGGTCGAACACGGCTTTGGGTCGAGGCGAGAAGGAGAAGACACGGAACCACTCGAGGATCTCCCCGTCGTACCTGCCGAGCCCGAGCTCCCACCCCCGGGCCCCCGTGGGGGAAGCCTTGGCCGGCACGCGCATCCGGACACTGCACTCGAATGTGCCGCCCTTGCGGCTGAGCACCCGCCGACGGGCGAACAGGAAGACGAAGACGGCGAGCGCGAGGACTGCCAGCAGGCCGAGGACATCGAGGATGTCCGCCCACCACGGCATCGGTCGCTCCTCTCGCGTCGGCCGTCGGCAGCCGTCGGCTGTTGGCTACGAGGCCTTCTCGACGGCGGCGATTCGCGCTTCGGCTGCGGCGATGGCGTGCTCCGAACGCGCGCTGTCGTCGCGCTCCTGCTGGGCCTGCTCCAAGTCCCGCCGGGCCTCCTCGACATCGATATCGGCTGCCAGCTCGGCTCGCTCAGCGAGAATCGAGATCCGGTTGTGGGCGACCGAGAGGAACCCGCCGTCCACCGCCGCGATCATCGTGGCGCCATCGTCGGGACGGATCTCGACAGTCCCGGGCGCGAGCACACCCAGCAGCGGGGCATGGTTGGCCAGGACGCCGACCTCGCCCTCGAGCGTCCTGGCGATGACCATGGTGGCCTCGCCGGACCAGACGACGCGGTCCGCCGCGACGAGCTCCAGCTGGAAGGTGGCCGCCATCAGTTCGCCTTCTCGATCTCAGCCCATTTGCGCTCGACGTCATCGAGACCCCCACACATGAAGAACGCCTGCTCGGCGACGTGGTCGTAGTCACCGTCACAGATCTTCGTGAAGGCCTCGACGGTATCGTCCAACGGGACCGTCGACCCCTCGATCCCGGTGAACTGCTTGGCCACGTAGGTGTTCTGGGAGAGGAACCGCTGGATCCGGCGAGCCCGCGAGACCACGACCTTGTCCTCCTCCGACAGCTCGTCCACGCCGAGGATCGCGATGATGTCCTGCAGCTCCTTGTTGCGCTGCAGGATCTGCTTGACCCGAGTGGCCGTCTGGTAGTGGTCGGCGGCGATGTAGCGCGGGTCGAGGATCCGCGACGTCGACGTGAGCGGGTCCACGGCCGGGTAGATGCCGAGCGATGCGATGTCCCGGGAGAGCGCGGTCGTCGCATCCAGGTGGGCGAACGTCGTCGCGGGCGCTGGGTCCGTGTAGTCGTCCGCCGGCACGTAGATGGCCTGCATCGAGGTGATGGAGTGGCCGCGGGTCGACGTGATGCGCTCCTGGAGGACGCCCATCTCGTCGGCCAGGTTGGGCTGGTAGCCCACGGCGGACGGCATCCGGCCGAGCAGCGTGGAGACCTCGGACCCGGCCTGGGTGAACCGAAAGATGTTGTCGATGAACAGCAGCACGTCCTGCTGCTGGACGTCGCGGAAATACTCCGCCATGGTGAGGGCGGACAGCGCGACCCGGAGCCGGGTGCCCGGCGGCTCGTCCATCTGGCCGAAGACCAGCGCCGTCTGGCCGATGACCTCGGACTCGGTCATCTCGGCGATCAGCTCGTTGCCCTCGCGGGTGCGCTCACCGACGCCGGCGAACACCGAGACACCACCGTGGTCGCGGGCGACCCGGGCGATCATCTCCTGAATCAACACCGTCTTGCCGACCCCGGCACCTCCGAACAGCCCGATCTTGCCGCCCAGCACGTACGGCGTCAGCAGGTCGATGACCTTGATGCCGGTGTGGAACATCTCGGTCTTCGACTCGAGCGCGTCGAACGCTGGGGAAGGACGGTGGATCTGCCACCGCTCCTTGACGTCGAGCTCCTCGCCCTCCTCGAGGTTGAGGCACTCGCCAATCACGTTGAACACGTGGCCCAATGTCTCTTCGCCGACCGGGACGTCGATCCCGATACCGGTGTCCCTGACCGAGGATCCGCGGACCAGCCCGTCGGTCGACTGCATCGAGATCGCACGCACCATGCCCTCGCCGATGTGCTGGGCGACCTCGAGGGTGAGGGTCTTCTGCTCGCCCAGGATCTCTAGGTCGACGTGCAGGGCGTTGTACATCGCGGGCATCGAGTCCGAGGCGAACTCGACGTCGACCACAGGCCCGGTCACCCGCGCGACGCGCCCGACTCCGCCCTCCTGGCTTTCGGTGGTGTTGTCGCTAAGCGTGGCAGTCATCTCGTTCACTCACTCCCGGCATTGGCGTCGGCGAGCGCGTTTACGCCACCGACGATCTCGCTGATCTCTTGGGTGATCCCGGCCTGGCGGGCCTGGTTGGCGATACGCGTGTAGCTCTTCACCAGCTCCTCGGCGTTGTCGGTCGCCGACTTCATTGCCCGCTGCCGGGCGGCCAGCTCCGATGCTGACGCCTGCAGCAGACAGTAGTAGATGCGGCTCTCGACGTACTTCGGCAGCAGCGCGTCGAGCACCTCCTCGGCGCTCGGCTCGAACTCGTAGAGAGGCAGTATCTCGTTCTTCTCGGGCCTCTCCTCCCCCTCGACGACCTCCAACGGCAGCAGCCGGATGTCCGACGGCTCCTGCACGAGCATCGACCGGAACCGGCTGTAGACGACGTGCACCTCGTCGACGCTCTTGTCGTCGTCCTCCCCCGCGATGAACGCGTCAATGAGCGCCTCGCCGATCTCGCGGGCGTTCTCGTACGTCGGAGTATCGGAGAAGCCCACCCAGCGCTCGACGACGGGGCGCTGCCGGAACGCGTAATACGCGACCCCCTTGCGCCCGGCGACATAGAGATCGGCCTCCTTGCTCTCGCCTCGGAGCTTCTCGACAAGCCGCTCGGCTTCCTTGAGCACGCTTGAGGAGTAGGCGCCCGCAAGCCCGCGGTCGCTCGTCAGGACGAGCACGGCCGCTCGCGTCGGGTTCTCCGGCTCGGAGGTCAGCGCATGATCCACGTTCGAGTACGTCGCGACGGCCGACACCGCACGCGTGAGCTCACGGGCGTACGGCGTAGCCGCCTTGGCCCGCTGCTGCGCCTTGACAATCCGAGACGCCGCGATGAGCTCCATCGCGCGGGTGATCTTCGCGGTCGCCTCAACCGACCTGATCCGCGCGCGCAGCTCGCGCAGGGATACGGCCACCTCAGCCTCGCTTCTGCTTGACGATCTGCTCCTGCTCGACGTCCTCGTCGGCCAGTGCCTCGTGCTCCTCGCGGCCGGGCTTCAGCGAGCCGCCTTCGCCGGTCTCGAACTGGTCGAGGAAGGAGTCGTAGGCCTTGCGCACCGTCTCCTCGGTCTCGTCGGAGAACTCTTTGGAGTCGCGAATGGTGTCGAGGACGCCGCCGCTGTCGCGCTTGAGGTAGTCGAGAAACTCCCGCTCGAAGCGCAGCACGTCGTCGACGGGGACCACGTCCAGCAGCCCCGCCGTGCCCAGGAAGATCGAGACGGTCTGTTCCTCCACCGGGTACGGCGACCCCTGCGGCTGCCGCAGCAGCTCCATCAGCCGGCCCCCTCGGTCCAGCTGACGACGCGACGCGGCGTCGAGGTCCGAGGCGAACATCGCGAAAGCCTCCATGGCCCGGAACTGGGCCAGGTCGACCTTCAGCGAGCCGGTGACCTTGCGCATGGCCTTGACCATGGCCTTTCCGCCGACCCGGGAGACCGAATTCCCGACGTCGATGGCGGGGCGCTGGTTGGCGTTGAACAGGTCAGACTGCAGGAAGATCTGCCCGTCGGTGATCGAGATGACGTTCGTCGGGATGAAGGCCGAGATGTCGTTGGCCTGCGTCTCGATGATCGGCAGCCCCGTCATCGACCCGGCGCCCAGGTCGTCGGACAGCTTCGCGCACCGCTCGAGCAGCCGGCTGTGCAGGTAGAAGACATCGCCGGGGTACGCCTCGCGACCCGGCGGGCGGCGCAGCAGCAGGGACACGGCTCGGTAGGCCTCGGCCTGCTTGGTGAGGTCGTCGAACACGATCAGCACGTGCTTGCCGCCGTACATCCAGTGCTGGCCGATCGCCGAGCCCGTGTACGGCGCGAGGTACTTGAAGCCGGCCGCGTCGGAGGCGGGCGCCGCGACGATCGTCGTGTACTCCAAGGCGCCGGCCTCTTCCAGCGCTCCACGGATGGCGGCGATGGTCGAGCCCCTCTGGCCGATGGCGACGTAGATGCAGCGCACTTGCTGCTTTTCGTCGCCGGTCTCCCACGCCTCCTTCTGGTTGATGATCGTGTCAGTGGCAAGGGTGGTCTTACCGGTCTGCCGGTCTCCGATGATCAGCTGTCGCTGCCCCCGGCCGATCGGGGTCAGCGAGTCGATGGCCTTCAGCCCGGTCTGCAGCGGCTCGCGTACCTCCTGTCGCTGGACCACCGACGGCGCCTGCACCTCGAGCGGGCGGCGCTGGTCGGTCTCCAGGTCGCCGAGCCCGTCGAGCGGCTGCCCGAGCGGGTTGACAACCCGGCCGAGGTAGGCGTCGCCCACGGGTACGGAAAGCACCTCGCCGGTGCGTCGGACGGGCTGGCCCTCCTCGATGCCGGAGAAGTCACCGAGCACCACGACGCCGATCTCGCGTACGTCGAGGTTCAGGGCGATGCCGAGCGTGCCGTCCTCGAACTCCAGGAGCTCGTTCGCCATCGCGGAGGGGAGGCCCTCCACCCGGGCAATGCCGTCCATCGCCTCGGCGACAGTTCCGACCTCCTCTCGGGTGGCGTCCTCCGGCTTGTAGTCGTTCACGAAGCGCTGGAGCGCCTCCTGGATCTCTTCCGGCCGGATCGTCAGCTCGGTCATCTCGGTTGCCTCTCTGCGACTGTGCTCTGCGACTGTGCTCTGCGACTGCGAACGTGCGGTGCGGGCTGGGGGCGGGGTGGGAGCATCCGCCGGGTGCGGGCTGCGCGGGAGCCGGCGCCCGCCGGGACGGGCTCATCGGACCAACCTGCGCTGTGCCTGCGCCAAGCGGGTCTCGATGGTCGAGTCGATCACGTCGTCCCCGATGGCGACGCGTACGCCGCCGAGGACGTTCTCGTCCACGACGACGTTGAGGCGCACCTCGTGGGCGTACTGCGATGCGAGCGAGTCGGCAAGGCGGCCCCGCTGGTCGTCGCTCAGCGGTGCGGCCACCCAGACAGTGGCCACCCACCGCTGCCTGCGGGTGGCGGTGATCTCCTGGTAGTGCGCGAGTCCCGCCGCGAGTGAACGCTGCCGGCCGACCAGGAGCTGGTCGAGCAGCTCCTGGGTCACCGGGGCGACCTTGCCCTCGACCAGGCCGTCCAGCAGGGAGCGCTTGGCGTCCAGCGGCGCCGATCGGTCCGACAGCGCGTCGCGCAGGTCCGGGTTCGCCGCGAGGATCCGGCTGAACCGGAACAGGTCGTCCTCCAGGGAGTCGAGGTGTCCGGACTGGTCGGCCTTGGTCGCCTCAGCGATGACTGCACACCGCTCCAGCGCGTCGACCAGGTCTCTGCCTCGCGACCAGCGCTCGGCCACCGCGGCCGCCACGACCTGCACTGCCTCGGCGGAGACCTTGCCGTCGAGCAGCGACTTGGCCATCCCCGACCGCTGCTTGGGCTCGACCGACGGCTCGCTGAGGATGCGACGAAGAGTCGGCTCACCATCGAGCATGCCGACCACGGCGAACAGGTCGCTCCCGAGGGTCGGGGCGTCGGCGCCGCCGTCGAGGATCCCGTCAAGCGCCTCGACCAGTGTCGCCTGCGAGCGCGTCGAACCTGCCTGCATCAGCTGGCACCCCGCGCGGGGGCGGCGTCCTGGCTTTCCAGGGTCGCGATGAAGCGTTCAACGGTGCGGTTGCGCCTGGCGTCGTCCTCGAGTGACTCACCGACGATGCGGCCCGCGAGGGTGGTGGCCATCGTGCCGACCTGCGTGCGCAGCTGTTGCACGACCTGCTGCCGCTCGGCGTCGATCTGCAGGTGAGCGTGCCTCAGGATCCGAGCGGACTCTGCCTGCGCCTGCTCGCGCATCTCGGCGATGATCGACGCGCCTTCCTCGCGCGCATCCTCCCGGATCCTGGCCGCCTCATGGCGCGCCTGCACGAGCTGGGAGCGGTACTCGTGCTCAGCCGCCTCCGCCTTGGCCTTGGCTTCCTCGGCCTCCGCGAACTCGCGCCGGATCGCCTGCTGGCGATCGCTGAGCGCCTTGTTGATCGGCGGCAGGACATACTTGCCCAGCACCACCACGATCACGACGAACGCGAGCAGCTCGACGATGAAGGTCGCGTTGGGCACCAGGAAGTTTTCCGCCGCCATTGGCCTTGCCATCAGCATCTGCCTCTCTGCACGGAAACTGAGCTGCCGGCTACTTGCCGAGCACGAAGACGAAAAGCGCCATGAAGGCCAGGTTGATGAAGTACGCCGCCTCGACCAGACCGACGGTCAGGAAGAAGAGCGTCTGGAGGCGGCCCTGCGCCTCCGGCTGCCGGGCAACGCCCTGGATCAGCGAGCTACCGGCAAGGCCGTCACCGATGGCGGCGCCGACAGCACCACCACCGAGGGCGAGCCCACCACCCACCAGGGCACCGGCCGTCTTGATCGCCGAGTCGAGGTTTGCTGCATCTGTTGCCATGAGGTCCGTGGCTCCTTGTCGTCGTGCTGAGTGTCCCGGAGGGTTCCGGTCCGGCGGTCCAAACGGTCGTGCTCAACGCCTGCGCCGTCCGGCGGCTCAGTGCGCCCCGCTCAGTTCGGGCTGGGCGGTCTCCGACTCCGAGAAGCCGGCAGAATCGTCATCTCGGTCGTGGGCCTCGCTGGCCGCGCCGTGAGTATCTGCGTGGTCGTCGTGCGTCTCCCCAGCCATCCCGAAGTAGATGATCGTCAGAAGGCCGAAGATGAAGGCCTGGATCAGCCCGATGAACATGTCGAATGCCTTCCAGAGGATGTTCGGTCCCCAGAAGCCCCAGATCGGGATCAGCCCGATGATCGCCAGCATGATGCCGCCGGCGAAGATGTTGCCGAATAACCGCAGCGCCAGCGTGAACGGCTTGACGAGCTCCTCGATGATTGTCAGCGGGAGCAGCGCCTTGTACGGCTGGGCGTAGTGGGCGAAATAACCCCGAACGCCCCGCTGCTTGACGCTGTGGATGTGTACCCCGACGATGACGAAGAGCCCCAGCGCATATGTGAGGTTGACGTCGGCGGTCGGGGACGGGAGGTAGTGCGGGTTGTCGCCGGTCGGGATGAGCTCGAACCAGTTGGCCACCAGGATGAAGGTAAAGATCGCCAGCGCGAGCTGAACGACGTAGCGATTCACTTTGCCGAGCGAGCCCTGGACCTCGTTGGTGACGTAGGTCACGATGAGCTCCCACAGAAGCTGCACCTTGCTGGGGTTGGTGGCGCTCGACGAGCGGGCCACCCACAGCCCGAGCCCGACCACGATGAGACCCGCCAACGCGGTTGCCCAGATGGTGTCGACGTTCAGAGTCAGCCCGAACAGCTCGGCAGTGATGTGGTGCCCGACATCGATGTTCGACCCGGCCAGGGGGAGCGTGGGGGTCATCGCACTCACGCCTTGCGCATCTCGTTGAGAAGGGGCAGGCCGGTGAAGACGAGAAGCACCATGTGCATCAGCGCCAGCCCGACGAAGACCGCCGCGCCGTAGGGCCAGAACGTCGCGACGATCACGAATCCGATCAACGTGATGATCGCGAGCCGGCCCAGCGATCCCATGGCGAACTGCTTACGGCTGATCTCTCCTTGGCTCTCGAGTGAGCGGGCCAGTCCCACCTCGGTGAGCACGTGGTTCAGCAGGCTGAGGAACACTCCGACTGCGAAGAAGAGACCCACCTGCGTCCGTCCGACGGGAATCGAGATCCACAGTCCCGCGACGGACAGCATGCCGGCGACCAGCAGCGGTCGGCGCTGGCGGCGGAGCACCGTCGTCAAGGTCACCGGGGTGCCTTCCGTGTACGCAGGGGCCGCCGACTCGGTGTCGGGTCAGCGGCGGAGGTAGCTTGCGATTCGCAGACACGATCCCACGACTGCGACGACAACGCCAACGCCAACGCCGATGAGGATGCCGAGGGGCGACGTGCCTGCCAGGTCGTCGACGAACCAACCGATGACGATTCCCATGACGACCGAGCCGACCAGGAAACCGCCGAGACCGACGAGCGTCCAGGCACTGATGGTGGGGGCGTCTCCATCATCGCTCACCACCGCAACGGCTCCCGTCATGGCCGAGGTCATCGCGTGCCGCTCCCGTGAACCGGCAGGGCAGGACTCGCTCCAAGCCTACAAAAGTCCTGGCGGGAAGCGGTGCGGGGTCTACAGCGTTGGTCGTCATGACGGCGGCCATCCTCGATAGCTCGGGGGGTGGGTCTAGGGAGGGACTGCTTGTGAAACTTAGCACAAGCACCTGAGAATTTGCTAATCCTGCTGGCAGCGACGGCGGCACACGCATCGGCGCGGTCGGCCTGGGGTGGCGCTTGGGGCCCGCGGTACGGATGCGAGAGGAACACCGCCTGAAGCCCGTCGGCGGCAGCTAGATCTGGTCGCTTCGGGGCGTTCAGCCGGTGGTCGTCCCACCCGCAACATCAGCCCCACCACGTTCAAACCCCACCGGAAATGAGACCGACCCTCATCCCAACCGCAGGCGCCAGCGGCCGGGAACCGGTCAGACCCGGCTCGACGACTCGGTGTTGATGATGCCCGAATGGCCGGGCAGCCCGAACGTGAGCAGCAGCGCCGAGACAGCCATCGCGGCGATGCCGAACGCGGACCACCAGCCCGAGAACAGGCTCACCACGACGACCCCGAAGGCCACCAGCCCGGTCCAGAGGTACATCACGAGGACGGCCCGCCGCTGCGAGTGTCCGATCTCGAGCAGCCGGTGGTGCAGGTGCTTCTTGTCCGGCGCCATCGGCGACCGACCGGCCCGCGTGCGCCGTACGACGGCGAGCAGCAGGTCAAGGAACGGGACCACCAAGACAGCGAACGGCAGGACCAGCGGCAGCACCTCGGGCAGCAGGCTGGCCTTCGCGCCGGCGATCCCGGCGTCGATGTTGTTGGCGGAGAACTGGCCGGTCAGGCTGATCGCCGAGCAGGACAGCATCAGCCCGATCAGCATGGCGCCGGAGTCGCCCATAAACATCCGGGCCGGCCAGAAGTTGTGCGGGAGGAAGCCGATGCAGGCGCCGGCGAGGGCGGCGGTCAACATGGCGGCGGTGGTGAAAATCTGCTGACCGTTGACGAAGATCAGCAGCACCGAGAACGAGAAGAACGCCGCCGCGCCGATGCCGACGACGCCGGCCGCCAGGCCGTCGAGACCGTCCACGAAGTTCACGGCGTTCGTGGTCGCAACGATGATGATCACGGTCAGCAGGGCGGCCTGCGAGCCGCCGAGCGTGAACATGGATACCGAGCCGCCGCCCGGCAGCGGAAGCCAGAGCAGCTGCACGCCCTGGACAACGACGACGCCGGCCGCCAGCATCTGACCAGCCAACTTGGTGATCGCGTCCAGCTCGTAGATGTCGTCGATCACGCCGACCAAGCAGATCAACGCGCCTCCGATCAGGATCGCCCGGGCGTCGTGGAAGATGTGGCCGCCGTCCGGGGAGTGCCCGAGGTACGGCAGCTTCGAGGCCAGCAGGATCGCGGCCGCCAGCCCGGCGAGCATCGCGACGCCGCCAAAGTACGGGATGGGGACCTCGTGGACGTCGCGGTCGCGCACCTTGGCGAACGCGCCGAACCGCATCGCCAGCTCGCGGGCGAGCACGGCCAGCAGATACGTGACGGCGAACGCCGTGATGAAGACGAGCAGATACTCACGCATCAGCCGGGCTCGGCAACCTCGAGGTTGCTCACCACCGCGCGCAGCGCCTGGATGTCGATGACGCCCTGCCGCCGAACGACCAGGATCTCGGTGGTGGCGTCGACGATCGTCGAGGCGACGGCACCGGGAGTCGGGCCGGCGTCGAGGTAGACGTCCACGGCGTCGGCCAACATCTCCCGCGCGTCGTCCACGGTGACCGGCGCCGGCAACCCGGTGGTGTTCGCGCTGCTGACGGCGAGTGGTCCGGTGTCGCCGAGGAGGGCGAGCGCGTCCTCGTGGTTCGGGACCCGCATCGCGACGGTGCCCCGGCTGTCGCCGAGGTCCCACCGCAGGCTGGACTGCTGTCGGAAGATCAGCGTCAGGCCGCCCGGCCAGAAGGCGTCGGCCAGCTCCCTGGCCTCCACGGAGACCCCGGTGGCCAGCGCGGGGAGCACCTCGGCGCTGGCGATCAGCACCGGCGTCGGCATGTCCCGCCCGCGGCCCTTGGCGCGCAGCAGCCGTCGCACCCCGGTCGGGTCGAACGCGTCGGCCGCGACCCCGTAGACGGTGTCGGTCGGCATGACGACGAGGGCGCTGCGGGTGAGGGCGTCTTTCGCGCGCACCATTCCCGCGGACCTCTGGGCGGGGTCGCGCAACGAGAAGACGTCACTCACAGGGCTATCGTGCCAGCCGCCGGTCGTCGGCGAGTCACCCGGCGCGCGGTCACGAACCTCGGCCGGCCGGCCAAGTCGGCGTGGTCGCGGACGGTCCGCCAGACCGGCATCGCGGCGAAGACGCCCGGAGCCGTCGAGTGCTGCAGGTCGGCGTGCTCGCACAGCAGCAGGCCGCCGTCGACCAGCAGCCGGGCCGCGACCTCGGCGACCACGCGGATGACGTCCAGTCCGTCTTCGCCCGCCCACAGGGCCTTCGCCGGGTCGTGGACGCGTACCTCGGCCTGGACCGACTCGTAGGCGTCGAGAGGGATGTACGGCGGGTTGGCCGTGACGACATGCACGGTGCCCGCCAGGTCGTCGACCGCGTCGGACATGTCCCCGAGGCGGACGTCCACCCCAAGTGGGGCCGCGTTCCGTACGGCGTAGGCGTAGGCCGGCTCGGAGAGCTCCACCGCCGTTACGCGTGCCTGGGGAACCTCGATGGCCAGCGAGGCCGCGACCGCCCCGGACCCCGCGCAGAGGTCGACGGCGACGGGGTTGTCGACGCCATCGGCCACCAGCCCGGCGAGCTCGTCGACGGCCTCGCCGGCGAGCAGTTCGGTCTCCGGGCGGGGGATGAAGACGCCGGGGCCGACCGCGACCTCGAGATGGCGGAACCCCGCCACGCCGGTGAGGTGCTGTAGTGGTTCCCGCGTCACCCGGCGCTGCACAAGCGAGGCCGCCGAGCTCAACGCTGCCCGGTCGAGGGGCCGGGTCACCCGGTAAAGCGCGCTCCTCGTCGTACCCAGGGCGAAGGCCAGCAGTACCTCCGCGTCGTGCCGCGGGGACGCGACTCCGGCGGCGGCCAGTCGCCGGGCGGACTCGTCGACGAACGCCCGGATCTCGTCACTCACGACCCGGGGGACTCGAGGGCCGCCAACCGGTCCGCGAGATCCGCCTCGACGCAGGCGTTGATGACGGCCTGCAATTCCCCTTCGAGCACCGATTCGAGGTTGTGCGCCTTGTAGCCGACCCGGTGGTCGGTGATGCGGTTCTCGGGAAAGTTGTAGGTCCGGATCCGCTCCGACCTGTCGACGGTGCGGATCTGCGAGCGGCGGGCGGTGCTGGCCTCCGACGCCGCCTCCTCCTCCGCCAGCGCCAGCAGCCGTGACCGGAGGACGCGCATGGCCTGCTCGCGGTTCTGCAGCTGGCTCTTCTCGTTCTGGCAGGAGACTACGGTCCCGGTCGGCAGGTGGGTGATGCGAACCGCTGAGTCTGTGGTGTTGACGCTCTGGCCGCCGGGGCCGGAGGAACGGAACACGTCGATCCGCAGGTCGTGCTCGTCTACCCTGACATCCACCGGCTCGGCCTCGGGCATGACGAGCACACCGGCGGCGGACGTGTGGATCCGGCCCTGGGACTCGGTGACGGGCACCCGCTGGACCCGGTGGACACCGCCCTCGAACTTCAACTGGGCGTACGGCGCCTCCCCGGGATCGGGCGTGCCCTTCGCCTTGACCGCCACGGTCGCGCTCTTGATGCCGCCGAGGTCACTCGGCGCCTCGTCCAGCAGCTCCACCCGCCATCCGCGGTTCTCGGCGTACCGGGCGTACATTCTCAGCAGGTCGCCGGCGAACAGGGCCGACTCCTCGCCGCCCTCCCCCGCCTTGATCTCCAAGATGGCGTCCTTCTCGTCGGTGGGATCGCGCGGCACCAGCAACCGGCGCAGCCGCTCCTCGAGCTGCTGGCGGTGCACGTCGAGCCGACCGGCCTCGAGGGCGAACGACTCGTCGTCGACGCCCAGCTCGGTGGCCGCCTGCAGGTCCTCAACGGTGCTCTTCCACTCGGCGTAGGCGCGCACGACAGCCGTCAAGGCCGCGTAGCGCCGGTTGAGCCGCCGCGAGCGGGCCTGGTCCGTGAACAGGTCAGGGTCGGCGAGCTGCTGCTCGAGCGTCGCGTGCTCGTCGACGAGCGACTGCACTCCTTCGAACATCGCCTCGCCTCCTTCCCGTGACCGCAGCGGACATGGCGGCGGCGCCGGCCCTTCGCCAGGAGGCGAGGGGCCGG
>JBBSGI010000004.1:0-95266 GCA_038254365.1 Propionibacteriales bacterium | reverse complement strand
GCTTGGCAGGCCGCCACCAACGCCGGCCAGCGTCAAGTCGACTGGCAGTTCACCACCGACGATGCCCGCATCAAACTGCGCCACCTATACCCCAACTAACAGCGGCGACAGTCTACTAGAAATGAGACTACGGCTCCTCAGCACAACCCATCCAAGGCTGGCGAACTTCGGACTGCGGCCGGCGTTCTCGCAGGTCAACCCCTGATTCAGCGTGGCGGAGGATAGGGGATTCGAACCCCTGAGAGCTTTCACTCAACACGCTTTCCAAGCGTGCGCACTAGGCCACTATGCGAATCCTCCGCGGCAGAGGCTACCGGGAACGGCGTGGGGGTGAAAACCAGCGCGTCGCCGAGCCTGTCGTAGACTCGCGGCAGCCCCTCGTGCGGCGGCACCTTGCCCAACTCCCCCAGGGCCGGAAGGCAGCAAGGGTAAGCGAGCTCTGCTGGGTGCACGGGGGGTCTCCCCACGCAGGCCCCCGCCGCGCGTTTGCGGGAAACTGGCTGTCGACCCGGCCCTTGGGGTCGATCAGTTTCCCGCAGTTCCCCGGAGGGGTAAGCGTGTCGCCGTGCCGGGCTAAGGTCGTGGTCGTGGACGCCCCTCTCGCGCTGTACCGGCGCTACCGGCCCGACATGTTCGCGGACGTGATCGGGCAGGAGCACGTCACGACCCCGCTGTCTCACGCGCTCGCGAACAACCGGGTCAACCATGCGTACCTGTTCTCCGGGCCCCGCGGCTGCGGCAAGACGACAAGCGCCCGGATCATGGCCCGGGCCCTCAACTGCGAGCAAGGGCCGACCCCCACCCCGTGCGGAGTCTGCGACTCGTGCGTCGAGCTGAGCACCGGCGGGCCCGGGTCGCTCGACGTCATCGAGATCGACGCCGCGAGCCACGGCGGGGTCGACGACGCCCGGGACCTGCGCGAGCGGGCGTTCTTCTCACCGGTGCGGTCACGCTACAAGGTCTACATCATCGACGAGGCCCACATGGTCAGCAAAGAAGGCTTCAACGCCCTCCTCAAGCTGGTCGAAGAACCGCCCTCCCATCTGCGCTTCATCTTCGCCACCACCGAGCCCGACAAGGTAATCGGCACCATCAAGTCGCGCACCCACCACTACCCGTTCCGGCTGGTCGCGCCCAAGGTGCTCGGCGACTACCTGATCATGCTCTGCGAGCGGGAGAAGGTTGCGATCGAGCCGACGGTGGTGCCGCTGATCGTGCGCGCCGGTGGCGGGTCGGTCCGCGACAGCCTGTCGGTGCTCGACCAGCTGATCGGCGGGTCGGGGCCGGACGGCGTCACCTATTCCTTGGCCACTGCGCTGCTCGGCTACACGCCGGGCAGCCTGCTCGACGAGACGGTCGACGCGCTGGCGGCCGACGACGGCGGCACCCTGTTCGGGGTCATCGAGAAGATCATCGAGACCGGACAGGACCCTCGCCGGTTCGCTGAGGACCTGCTGCACCGGCTACGCGACCTGGTGGTGGTCTCCGCCGTGCCGGATGCCGCAGCGCGCGGCATCATCGAGGTGCCCGAGGACCAGGCCCAGCGCTTCGCCAGCCAGGCCGCACGCTTCGGCCGGGCCGAGTTGACCCGCGCGGCCGACATCGTCAGCCAGGGTCTAACCGACATGCGCGGCGCGACCGCTCCCCGGCTGCTGCTCGAGATCATGTGTGCGCGCATCCTGCTGCCCGGGCTCGACCACACCGCTGAAGGTTTCGGCGCCCGTATCGACCGCGTCGAGCGCCGCCTGTCGGTCGTCGGCGAGCCGGGTACGGCGACCTCCCTCCCGCCGAAGACGGGCGCGGAGGCTGTTTTCGACGGGACAGCAACCACTTCTCTGAACGAGCCATCGAGCGCGCCGGCGACGGGGACCGAACCGCTGAGTGCGACAGCGTCTCCCGCCACGGCGGAGACCCGGGGTGCGCCGCAGCCCCGAGGCGAAGCGCCGTCCCCGCGCCCGGCCGCGGCTCCGCGGGAGGGGGCATCGGGGTTGACCCTCGTCGACGCCCGCCGGCTGTGGCCGGGGGTGCTCGAGCGGGTCAAGTCGATGCGAAGGTTCTCCTGGCTGCTGCTCAGCCAGAACGCCCAGGTCAAGGACCTCCACGACGGCATCATCACGATCGGCTTCGCCAGCGCCGGCGCCGCCAAGAACTTCCGCACCAGTGGCGCCGACGAGATCCTGCACCAGGCGCTGATCGACGAGCTCGGCGTCGACTGGCGGGTCGAGGGCATCATCGAAGGGCCTGGTGAGACCGGGGGTACGCGGGCATCCACCCCCCCGTCTCAGCCGGGCCCGAGCCCCGTCGGGCGGGAACTCGCTGGTACGGCGGCGAACCAGCCGGGCGGCGAGGACGCTTCGCTATTTCCCGGGGAGACGCCAGAGGCGCCGGAGGACGCGACAGGCGCGACTCCTGACACCGGTTCTCCGGCGGCATCCGATCCCTTGCCGACGTCCAAGGCTCCAGCGGAGTCCAGCCCGACGGCGTCTGATCCCCCGTCGGCGTCCAAGCCTCCAGCGGACTCCAGCCCCACGTCGCCCGAAGCCCCGCCGGCATCGGCGGCTGCCCCCCAGCGCAGCCAGCCCGACGTAGACGCGGCGAAGAAGGCGATCCGCCCGACGAAGGCGGGCGGCCCTGAGCGCAACGGCCGTGCCGACCGTGGCGTCGAGGTGTCCGATGACGACGACGTCATAGACGACCCGACGCTGTCCTCCCATGAGCTGCTCGCCCGCGAGCTCGGCGCCGAGGTGATCGAGGACATCCGCAACGACGTAGCGGGTTAGCAGCGCCTGGCCGACCGCCGTAGGGTGGATGACCGACACCCCGGAAGTGCCCACGGACGGACGGCTCGCATGACCCCAGACGAATCATCCTCAGCGGACCCACGCTCCGTGAGCCCACCATCGCCAGGCTCGTCGCCGGACCCGGCCGCTGACGTCGGCTCGCTCGGCGGGATGCCCGACCTCCAATCGCTGCTGCAGCAGGCCTCGGCGATGCAGGAGCGCCTCGTCGCCGCCCAGCACGAGCTCGAGGACGCCCGCTTCGAGGGCACGTCCGGCGCTGGCCTGGTCCATGCGACCGTGACCGGCACCGGAGAGCTGATCGGCCTGACCCTCGATCCGTCGGTGTGCGACCCGGACGACCCGGAGACGCTCGGCGAGCTCGTCGTCGCCGCTGTCCGCAACGCGGTAGACACGGCGCACCGCCAGGCCGCGGACGCGATGGGCGACCTGTCCGGTGGGTTCGGCGAAGCCCTCGGGACCGACCTCAGCGCGAGCCTCGGGCTCGTTGCCGGGGCGGGCGCCGTGCCCAGATCTGCGCCCGGTGCCGGCTTCGCCACGTCCTACGACGACGACCGTGAGGACCGCGAGAGCCGTCAGGAGTGAGCGCATCGTGGACGGCGGACCACGTCCCCGACCAGACCGGACGCACGTTCGTGATCACCGGCGCCAACAGCGGCATCGGTCTGGCAGCCACCCACGCCCTGGCCCGGCACGGAGCCCACGTCGTCCTGGCCGTCCGCGATACCGAGCGTGGCGCCGCGGCAGCCGCTTCTGTCCAAGGCTCGACCGAGGTACGGCGGCTGGACCTCGCCGACCTCGCGTCGATCCGCGAGTTCGCCGGCGGCGTTGACCGGCCGTTCGACGTGCTGCTCAACAATGCGGGCGTCATGGCCGTGCCCGAGGGGCGCACCGTCGACGGGTTCGAGCGCCAGATGGGCACCAACCACCTCGGTCCCTTCGCCCTGACCAACCTGCTGCTGCCGCAGCTGACCGACCGGGCCGTCACGCAGTCCTCGCTCATGCACAAGTACGGCCGGATCAACTTCGACGACCTGGGCTGGGAGCGGAGACGGTACCGGCGCTGGCAGGCCTACTCCGCCTCCAAGTTGGCGAACCTGCTGTTCGCCGTCGACCTCCAGCGGCGGCTCGACGCCGCAGGCTCACCGCTGCGGTCCCTCGCGGCTCACCCGGGGTACGCCGCGACCAACCTCCAGACGCACACCGGCAACCCGCTGGTGACGCTGGCGCTCCGTGCCGGCAACGCGCTCCTCGCGCAGAGCGCCGAGCAAGGGGTCCTGCCGCTGCTCTACGCCGCGGTCGTCGACCTCCCCGGCGGCGCGTACGTCGGGCCGACCAGTCTGAACGAGGCGAGAGGTGCTCCTGGGCTGGCCGGCCGGTCGGCGCGGGCCACCGACGAGGATCTCGCCGCGCTGCTCTGGCAAGAGTCCGAGCGGCTCACCGGGGTCACGTTCGGCCTCACCACCTGATGGCCTCTGCCCCGGTGGTCCCGCCGAGGCGATGCAGTACCCGCGAAGCCCCGCCCAGGGCGGCGACGAGACGACGTACCTCAACGCCTTCCTAGGCGCCCGGCGCATCGTGATCCTCGGCCAACGCGGTCACCACGACACGACCCGCATCGACACCGTGCAGCGGGTGGTCCTCGACGACGGCACTCGGTCTCCAGCCGCCCTGGTCTGGCACGTGTACGGCGACCGCTACTGAGATCGACGCTCGCCGGCGGGCCGGAGCGTGTAACCTACGGGAACGTAGGTAAGCGAATCGAGAGGTCCCGGATGCCCCAGCAAGAACTGAGTCAGACCGACCTGTTGCGGGAGCTCGAGCAGGTTGTGGAAGGGGAGCTGAACCGGCACTACTCCGTGGCGAAGGAGTGGTTCCCCCACGACTACGTCCCCTGGAGCGAGGGGCGGAACTTCGACGGCCTGATGGAAGGTGACCCCTGGTCCCCCGACGACGCCGCCATCCCCGACGTTGCGCGCTCGGCGCTGATCGTCAACCTCCTCACCGAGGACAACCTGCCCAGCTACCACCACGAGATCGCGGTGATCTTCGGCCGCGACGCCGCGTGGGGAGAGTGGGTGCACCGGTGGACCGCGGAGGAGGGCCGGCACGCGATCGTGATGCGCGACTACATGCTGGTCAAGCGCATGGTCGACCCGGTGGAGCTCGAGCGGTTCCGGATGACCCACATGTCGGCCGGTTACGAGTCCGCGCACGCCCAGGACCTCGTACGGTCGCTGGCCTACGTGTCGTTCCAGGAGCTCGCCACGAGGGTGTCGCACCGCAACACCGGGAAGTTCACCGAGGACCCGATGGCGGAGCGGTTGCTCGCGCGGGTGGCCACCGACGAGAACCTGCACATGATCTTCTACCGCAACCTGCTCAACGCCTCGCTGCAGATCGCCCCCGACCAGACCATGCAGGCGATCCTCGACGTGGTCAAGACGTTCGAGATGCCCGGTGCGGGCATCCCCGGCTTCCAGCGCAAGGCGGTCGAGATGGCCGTCGAGGGCATCTACGACCAGCGACAGCACCACGACGACGTGGTCATGCCGGTGCTGCGCTACTGCAAGGTGTTCGAGATGGAGGGGCTGTCCGGAGAAGGCGAGAAGGCGCGCACCGAGCTGGCGGAGTTCCTCGCCGAGCTGGACACCTCGGCCGCCCGCTTCGTGCAGAAGCGGGATGCCCTCAAGGCTCGCCTGGCCGCTCGCCGCTGACCCGACAGCGGATTCGTCCGACCCGGTGCGGGGTTTCTAGGCTGGCTCGGTCGGACGAATCCGGTGGTTGGGGGTTCGTCCGACCCGGTGCGGGGTTTCTAGCCTGGCTCGGTCGGACGAATCCGGTTGCTGCGCAGCGAGTACGACGGTTGGCGCGGCCGTGTAGTCAGCGCAGCCTTGTAGGGTGATGGCCTCATCCGGCGAGCGGACAGGCAGCGGTGTACGAAGGCGTAGTCCAGGACCTCATCGACGAGCTCGGGCGGCTGCCCGGGGTCGGGCCGAAGAGCGCCCAGCGGCTGGCGTTCCACATTCTCAATACCGACGTGGTCGACGTGAAACGGCTGGCCACCGTGCTGCTCGAGGTCAAGGACAAGGTCCGCTTCTGCGACATCTGCGGCAACGTCGCGCAAGCCGAACGCTGCCGCATCTGCCTCGACGCGCGGCGTGACCTGTCCGTCGTGTGTGTCGTCGAGGAGCCCAAGGACATCGTCGCCGTCGAGCGCACCCGAGAGTTCCGCGGCCGCTACCACGTGCTTGGCGGCGCGATCAGCCCCATCGAGGGCATTGGCCCCGACGACCTGCGGATCAAGGAGCTGATGGTCCGGCTGGCGGATGAGTCCATCGCCGAGGTCATCCTGGCCACCGACCCGAACCTGGAGGGTGAGGCCACCGCCACGTACCTCAGCCGGTTGCTGCGACCGATGGGCCTGCGGGTGACCCGGCTGGCGAGTGGCCTCCCGGTCGGCGGCGACCTAGAGTACGCCGACGAAGTCACGCTCGGGCGTGCCTTCGAAGGGAGAAGATCCGTTGACGACGTTTGAGGAGCATCACGTGGTGCCGAGTGACGTGGAAGACCTGGCGCAGGCGATCGCCGACCAGGCGCAGAGCTTCTTGCTCGCCGTCCGTGAGATCGCCCGCGAGGGCGACCGCGGCACCGCCGTCCCGCTCCTGCTGCTCGAGGTGAGCCAGCTGCTGCTCGCCGGCGCTCGGCTCGGCGTACATGAGGACTTCGTGCCCGCTGAGCAGTTCGAGCCCGATGCGGGTCCCGACCCGGATCTCGACGCGATCCGGCGCCGTCTGGCGGAGCTGCTCGAGGGTGTCGACGACTTCACCGAGGTGTTCGACCCCTACATCGACCCACCCGAGCTGGTCCACTCCCGGGTCTCCGACGACATCGCCGACATCGCGGCCAGCGTGGCCCACGCTCTGCAACACTTCCGAACCGGAAACGTGGCGGAGGCGCTGTGGTGGTGGCAGTTCTCCTACGTCTCGAGCTGGGGCCCGGAGGCCAGCGCCGTACTCCGTGCCATGCAGTCGGTGATCGCCCACGACCGCCTCGATGCCGACGAGATCGGTGAGGTCGAGGCCTCCAGGCTGGCCGCGGCCGACGAGCTGGGCTAGCCGAGGGGTAAGCCGGACAGCAGCTGATCTCGCGCCCGAGAGTCGGCTTGGCGGAGTCGGGCCCTTCCGCTACCCGACGCATGAGCGCTCCCCCGGGTTGGCCCGGAGGCTCGTTAGGATGAGGCGTACCGGGCTCAAAGTCACCGACAGCGAAGGAGCCGCGACGTGGTGCGCGTGCCGGAGGCTGACTGTGACCGTCGCCGGGTCGGCGGCGGAGGCCCCCCATGAGTGTCGTGGTGCAGAAGTACGGCGGATCGTCCGTGGCCGACGCGCAGGGCATCAAGCGGGTGGCGCAGCGGATCGTCGCCACCAAGAAGGCTGGGTACGACGTGTGTGTCGTGGTGTCGGCGATGGGTGACAGCACCGACGAGCTGCGCGAACTGGCCCTGCAGGTGTCACCGGTGCCCCCCGCGCGGGAGCTCGACATGCTCCTGACCGCCGGCGAGCGCATCTCGATGGCGCTGCTGGCGATGGCGATCGCCAACCTCGGACATCACGCCAAGTCCTTCACCGGCAGCCAGGCGGGCGTCATCACCGACTCCGCGCACGGCAAGGCCAAGATCATCGACATCACGCCCGGCCGGATCGAGCAGGCGCTGGCCGAGGGTCACATCGCGATCGTCGCCGGGTTCCAGGGCGTGTCGATGGAGACCAAGGACATCACCACGCTCGGCCGCGGCGCGTCCGACACCACCGCGGTCGCGCTGGCGGCCGCCTTGGAGGCCGAGATCTGCGAGATCTACAGCGACGTCGACGGGATCTTCACCGCCGACCCGAGAATTGTGCCGATGGCGCGGCAAATTCCGCAGATCTCCTACGAAGAGATGCTCGAGATGTGTGCCTCGGGCGCCAAGATCCTGCACCTGCGTTGCGTCGAGTACGCGCGACGCTACAAGATGCCCATCCACGTCCGGTCGTCGTTCTCGACGCTGCCCGGCACGTGGGTCGGCACCCGCGCCGAAGGGGAAGCCGTGGAGCAAGCCATCATCGCCGGGGTCACGCACGACCGCAGCGAGGCGAAGATCACCGTCGTGGGCGTTCCCGACAAGGTGGGTGAGGCAGCCCGGATCTTCGAGGCGCTGGCCGGTTCCGGCATCAACATCGACATGATCGTCCAGAACGTCTCCGCGGCGGAGACTGGGCGCACCGACATCTCCTTCACGCTCCCGCGCGAGGACGGGGCGGTCGCCATGGAGGCGCTGTCCCGGCTGCAGGACGAGGTCGGGTTCGAGGCGCTGCTGTACGACGACCGCATCGGCAAGGTCTCCTTGGTAGGCGCCGGCATGCGCACGCACCCGGGGGTGACCGCCACGTTCTTCGGCGCCCTCGCGTCGGTCGGCGTCAACATCGAGATGATCTCCACATCCGAGATCCGGATTTCGGTGATCGTCGACGAGGACCTCGTCGACGTCGCGGTGGCCGCCGCCCACCGCAGTTTCGACCTCGAGGCGAGCGACATCGCCGCCGTCGTCTACGGGGGCACCGGTCGATGAGAGGCGAGGACAAGCCCACCCTGGCGGTGGTCGGAGCCACTGGTGCCGTGGGCTCGGTGATGGTGGAGATCCTCTCCCGTCGGGTCGACGTGTGGGGCACCATCGTGCTGATCGCGTCGGAGCGCTCGGCCGGCAAGGTGCTGCGCTGCCGAGGAGAGGACCTCGTCGTCCAGGAGATCACCGAGCAGGTGTTCGACGGTGTCGACGTGGCGATGTTCGACGTACCGGATGACGTCTCCAGGACATGGGCACCCCTCGCCGCCGCCAAGGGCGTCGTCGTCATCGACAACTCGAGCGCCTTCCGGATGGATGATGACGTACCGCTCGTGGTGCCCGAGGTCAACGCCCGCGCCGCCCGCCACCGTCCGCGGGGCATCATCGCCAACCCCAACTGCACGACCCTGACGATGATGGATGCGCTTGGCGCCCTGCACGCGCGGTGGGGACTGCGTGAGCTCGTCGTCTCGTCGTACCAGGCGGCGTCCGGTGCCGGGCAGGTGGGCATCGAGCGACTGTACGACGAGCTCGAGGTGGTGGCCGGCCACCGCTGCGTCGGGCAGTCGGCCGGCGACGTACGGGGGATGATCGCGAACAAGCTGGGCGACGACTCGCCGTTCCCGGCGCCTCTCGCGCTCAACGTCGTACCCCTCGCGGGGTCTCTTCGCGACGGCGGATGGACCAGCGAAGAGCTGAAGGTCCGCAACGAGTCGCGCAAGATCCTCGGCATCGCGGACCTCAAGGTGTCGGCGACCTGTGTGCGGGTCCCGGTGGTGACTACCCACTCGCTGTCGGTCCACGCGGTATTCGAGCGGGAGATCTCCGTCGCCGACGCTCGGCAGGTGCTCGTCGAGGCGCCCAGCGTGGTCGTGCTCGACGACCCGGAGCATGGCGACTTCCCCACGCCCGCGGACGTCGTCGGGGCGGACCCCACCTTCGTCGGCCGGCTCCGCCAGGCGCTCGACTTCCCGAACACGCTCGAGCTGTTCATCTGCGGTGACAACCTCCGCAAGGGGGCGGCGCTCAACACGGCGCAGATCGCCGAGGTGGTCGCGGCCGAGCTCGCCGAGCGCTGACCCCGCTGACCGTCATCGCGCCGGCTCACGGCGGTGTCGCCGGACCGGGCCGACGGGGAGATCTCGCGGGCGCTTTCGCGCCGGTGACACCATGGGGTCATGTCCGCACCTGCCCCGTCTGCACCTGCCGCGTCGACGCCCGGGCTCGACCTTCGGCCACCGGCGAACCAGGTGAGCCGCCGCGCGATCGCCTACTGGACCTTGCGGGCCGTCACGACGGGCGTCGTCATCGGCGTGGTCGAATGGGCCCTCCTGTTCTGGAATGGCTCGGTGATCCCACAGGGCCGCTGGCTGGTCGTCGCGGTGAGCGCCTGCGTCGTCGCGGGGTACGTCGTGGTGATGCCGAGGTGGCGGTACGCCGTCCACCGCTGGGAGACGACGGCGCACGCGGCGTACACCCAGACCGGCTGGCTCAACCAGGAACGGCGGATCGCCCCGATCTCGCGGATCCAGACGGTGGACAGCCACCGGGGGTTGCTCGAGCAGGTGCTCAAGCTCGCGAACGTCACCATCACGACGGCATCCGCAGCGGGGCCGCTGAAGATCAACGGGCTCGACCGGGCCGTGGCCGAGCGGCTGGTGGGTGACCTGACGTCTCGGACCACGTCGGACCCCGGTGACGCCACCTGATGTCGGCCGACGTCTTCGCGCCCGGATCCACGGCAGCGGAGGAGGGGGAGGATTGGCGTCGGCTCAGCCCGCGCATGCTGCTCATCCATCCCGTCAAGGAAGTCGGACGCGCCGTCCCGGCGCTGCTCGCCGTGTTCTTCGCGGGGGCCGGGGCCGGGTCAGGCAACGGTGAGCTGTGGGGCCTCGCCGGCGCGGCCATCGTGGCGGCCCTCTCGGTGTCGCGGTGGTTCACGACCCGCTATCGGGTGGGTTCGGACCAGGTGCAGATCCGCGAGGGGTTGCTGCGGCGCCGCACCCTCACCGCGCGCTTGGACCGGGTGCGGACGGTCGACGTCACCGCCCACTTCCTGCATCGGGCCCTCGGCCTGGCCAGGGTCGAGATCGGAACCGGGGTCTCGGACCGCCACGGCAAGTCGGAGCTGCGGCTGGACGGGCTGCCGGCCGGCGACGCGGCGCGGCTGCGGGGGGAGCTCTTGCACCGCTCAGGGGCAGCCGACGGCACGGCAACCACGGCGCCGCGGCCAGACCTCATGGTGGCAGCGTCGGAGGTGGGGTATGAGACGCCGGCCCATGAGGTGGAGATCGCCAGGCTGCGCCCGGGGTGGATCCGGTTTGCGCCGTTCACCCTGTCGGGGGCGTTTACCGGACTCGCCATCGCGGGTTTTGCTTGGCGGTTGGTGTCTGAGGGCCAGGTCGACGTGGAGAGCTTCGGGCCCCTGCGTGCCGTCATCCGGCAGCTCGGTCGGGTGTCCCTTCCGTTGGCGGTCGTCGAGGCCGCTCTCGCGGCCATTGTGTTCATCGGTCTCGCCTCTACGGCGCGCTATGTGCTCGCGTACTGGAACTTCCGCCTGACCCGGCACTGCGGTGGCACCTTCCATGTCGCCCGCGGCCTGCTGACCACCAGGGCGACGAGCATCGAGGTGAAGCGGCTGCGCGGGGTGGCGATCAGCGAGCCCCTGCTGCTCAGGGTGGTGGGCGGTGCCCGGACAGTGGCGATCGCGACCGGGCTCCCGGCGGCGGGTCGCGGGGAGGCGATTGGCGGCCGGGGCGGCACGGTGCTGCTCCCGGACGCGCCGCTAGCCGAGGCGCGACGGGTCGCGGGCGTGGTCATCGGCAGACCTGACCTGGTCGCGGCACGGCTGGTCGGGCACGGAACAACGGCACGTCGTCGCCGGTACACCCGGGCGCTGTCGGGGGCTCTCGGGCTCGTCGTGACCGTCGGGCTGCTCTGGGGGTTGCTGGGTGTCGGTGGCTGGGAGTGGCTGCTTGTCCTGGTCGCGGTCCCGGTCGCCGTACCGCTCGCGGCGGACCGCAACCGCAACCTTGGCCATCTGGTGCAGGACGGGTTCCTCAGTACACAGTCGGGGTCCCTCGTGCGGAAGCGAGCCATCCTCGAGAACGACGCGATCATCGGGTGGAACGTGCAGCGCTCCTTCTTCCAGCGTCGGGTGGGCGTCGCCACCCTGGTCGCGACCACCGCGGCGGGACGCCAGTCCTACCGCCTGCTCGATCTGCCCGTTGAGGATCTTCGTCGGGTAGGTGACCGGTGCGTTCCAGGTCTCTCCGGGGGCGCGACCGAGGCGGAGGGGTCCGGCCGGGCGGACCTGGGAGCCGCGCCGCCCCGTACGGCGGGCTCCCAGGCCGTTGACGCGGGTTAGGGGTGCAGCGTCGCGAACCGGCAGGCGAGGCTGCGGCTGTACAGCGGTTTGGTCGGTGAGCAACCGGCCGACCTCGGCGCGCTCGGTGTGGCGGCGGCCTGGAGTCCCATGGGCGCATGAGACCCGCCTACGCCGAGCGTCACCTGCTGGTTGTCGACGACCGCTTCGCGGCAGGTGAAGGGGCCACACACATCCGCGTACATGTTCGCGGTCGCATCGCCGGCAGCGAACAGGCCGTTGTCGGACGTCACGAGCGCCTTCCAGTAGTGCGCCCGGCCGTTGCACACCTCGCCGGAGTAGAACTTCCCGAAGTAGCCGGTGATCTTCACCCGACGCCAGATCTGTTGAAGCTGACCCTCGAGGTCGATGAAATCCGCGTTCATGCAGGTGAACGTCCCGCTCAAGCGGGCCGTCCCATCGCCGTATGCCAACCCGTTCTGGTTGAGCGAAACGATGACCTTCGGCGTGGGAGGCGCAGCGGTCAACTTGAGCACGAGGTTGCCGCCGTTCACCTTGGTGTCGGAGATCACCATGAACGTGTACGTCGTCCCCGCACGGCCCTTGATCCCGATCGTGGTCGGACCACAGGTGAGCAACGTCTTCACAGAGGGGGCACCCTTGAAGGCCAGGAAGCCGCCCGCGTAGTCCGACTTCGACATGTCAAGGACGAAGGCGCCGTCCCTCTTCGGGGTGTAGGTGTACCAGACGCTGGCGTTGGTGTGTGGCGCGCCGCATGCCTGGTTGAGCTTCGCGTCCCGTGCATCGGTCGTGGCCTGGGAGGTGTCCTGGCGGACCGTGTCACCCAGGATGAGAGCTACGGCTCCGTCAGGGGTGTCGTTGGCGGGTGGCGCGGCGAGGGCAGCGGTGGCCGTGAGCGGGACCAGCGCAGCCGCGGCCAACGCCGAGATGCCAAGTCGAACTTTCATGGGTGTGTCGCCGACCCGCGACTGACGCCAAACCTAGTGCGCGTCGGTGACGAAGAAGAGCTAAGCAAGTGTGGCTCTCTGCGCTGCGCGGCAAAGAGACCACGGCTAGCTCGCTGTGAGCCTGTGATGTGAGACACAGCAAGGAGCGGCAAGGCCCGGATGGCTCGAAACCTCCGGGCCTTGCCGCCCCCCACGGCTGCCCAGACCGCCCTCGCCCACCGGCAGCCGAGGCGTGTCGGCTGTGCTGGCTTCGTGAGGAGGGGCTGGCTGCACTGCTTGCGCAGTTCCGGTATAAGAGGCAGACTGAGCCTCGGAGCATCGTTTGGATGAGTGTCGACGACGTGGTCGACGCGGATCTGGACAATCGCGCAGGGTGCCCGCACAAGTTCCAATTCCGTTGAGTCGAAAGGCGCCCGCTATGAGTCCTGAGCCGTCCCGTCGTCATTTCTTGAGAGGTGCCGCTGTCGGTGCGGCCGTGGTGGGGGTGGCAGCGGTGACTCCGCACTCCGCCGAAGCGGCCGACGCCGCCGCACGCCCGCCTGCAGAGCATGTGGCACCCAAGGGTCCGGTTACCGCGTATGTGCGTGATCATCGGACGGGTGAGGTGGCAGTGATGGTCGGTGAGCACCAGGTCATTCATCACGACCGTGCCCTGGCGAACAAGCTGGCCAATCTCGCGATCACCGCCAAGTAACCGCACTCATCAGTCGAGCTCTAGAAAGGCACCCCCATGTCATCACACAGGGAAGCTCCCGGCATTTCCTTCGATCCCGCCGCCGATAACACAGACGTATACGCCTTCGTAAGTCCCAACGATCCAGATGACGTCACCCTCATCGCCAACTTCGTCCCGCTCGAAGACCCCGCCGGCGGACCGAACTTCTTCGAGTTCGACGACGACGTGCTCTATGAGATCCATATCGACAACGACGGCGACAGCAAGCACGACATCATCTACCAGTTCAAGTTCAACACGACGTACACACATCCGGATTCGTTCCTGTACAACGTGGGACCGATCGACGACATCACCAGCCCCAACTGGAACCGCAAGCAGTTCGCCACGTTGACCCGGATAGACGTGGCCACGGGGAACAGCGTGGTCATGGCTAGTCACCGTCCGTGCCCGCCGTGCAACATCGGGCCGTTCTCCACGCCGAACTACTTCCACTTGGCCAACCAGGGTGTTCATTTGATCAGCCGTGATCACATGATGTTCACCGGGCAGCGCGCCGAGGGCTTCTACGTCGACCTCGGCGCGATCTTCGACCTCGCTGACCTACGGCCGTTCCAGAACCTGCATATCGGTTCCAACATGCCGGCGGCGCCGGGGATCAACACCACCAAAGCGAAGAATGTCCACACCATCGCGTTGCAGGTGCCGAAGAAGGACCTCACCGCGGACGGGAGGTACCCGAGCGACCCAACTAAGCCGAACTCGACGATCGGTGTGTTCGCCACGGCCAAACGGCAGCGCTCACGCGTCATCGAGGGTGATGGCACTACGGTCAACACCGGCCCCTTCGTCCAGGTGTCCCGCCTCGGCAACCCGTTGTTCAACGAGGTACTGGTCCCGATCGCGAGGAAGGACTACTGGAACGCGGAGTTCCCGGTGAACGACCACCAGTTCGAGGAGTATGTCCAGCATCCCGAGCTCGCGCAGCTGTTGCCCGTGCTGTATCCGGGGGTCTTTCCGAACCTGGCCAAACTGAACGCTTCGGGCAAGCCACGAGCGGACCTAGTCGCGATCCTGCTCACCGGTATCCCCGCCGGTCTCATCCCCGGTTTCCAGAACTACACGGGGCCGGTGCAGGCCGACCTGCTGCGCCTCAACATGGCGATCGCGCCGACGACCAACAATCCCAGCAACCTGGGACTGATCGGCGGCGACCCGGCTGGCTACCCCAACGGCCGGCGCGTCTTCGACGACGTCACCACCATCGAGCTGCGTGCCATCGCCGGTGTGACCTATCCATTGGTGGATCCCAGCTACACCCCCGACGCCGCCGCTGGCGCGATCACGCCTGGCCTTACCTCCAGTAACACCGACGTCACTGCCAAGAACACCGTGCACTACCTGCCGAGGTTCCCGTATCTCGGGGTGCCGCACAGTGGCTACTACAACCCGGAGAACAACAAGCCCGCCCCGCCGCCACCCAAGTAGGCGGGTAGCGGGCGTCTGACACCGCGTGTCGGCAGGACGATGAGGAGCGAATGAGCGAGGAAAACCAGCTCGGACCAACTCACGACGGCACCGTGATGATCGACATTGGGGGCGACATGGGCGCCCTGGTCATCATCACACCGTCGGAGTTGGTCCGAGAGGAGATCGAGATCAGCGCGCTCGCACCCAACGCCAAGCGTGTCCACGTCGCGGTCCGAGAACGCTTGAGAACGGGGGGACCGCCGCGCTACGCGGCTGTCTTCCCGTCCCTCGACGCCGGCGAGTACACGCTCTGGCGTCGCAAGGGCGGCGACGAAGTGGCCGGAACCGTCAGCATCATCGGTGGACAGGTCACGGAGACCGAGTGGCCCTCAGCTCAGGGGTGACGGCCGCAGATCCGTCACTTTCCGAAGTCTTGAGACCTCACCCCTAACATTCAAAACCCCCTCACTCGCGGACCACTGGTCAGTGGTTCGAGTAAGGGGGTCATGGTCGGGCTGACAGGATTTGAACCTGCGGCCTCGTCGTCCCGAACGACGCGCGCTACCAAACTGCGCCACAGCCCGAAGCGCAGCGAGTCTAACAGCCCTGCCAGCCAACGCTAAACGGCTGCCGACACCTTGGCCCGGTCCCTAGCCGACGGCGGCCCCGGGGTCAGCGTCGCAAGTGTCGCCTCGGGGTAGCAGCAGAACCGGTACGGCGCGTAGGGGGAGGTGCCGCACCCCGCCGAGACGTGCAGCCAGGCCTCTCGGCCCCCGACCCGGTGATGGTGCAGTCCCCGCGCGCGGGCCGGTTCGATGTCGCAGTTCGTGACCAGGGCGCCGTACCCGGGAACCCGCAGTTGGCCGCCGTGGGTGTGCCCCGCGAAGATCACGTCGTACCCGTCGCTGGTGAAGGCGTCGAGGACCCGGCGGTACGGCGCGTGGGCGACCCCGATCCGCAGATCGGCCAGCGGGTCGGCCGGGCCGGCCACGGCGGACAGGTCGTCGTACCGCAGGTGCGGATCGTCCACACCGGCGAAGGCGAGTGCGGCGGAGCCGACCGTCAGCTCGCCGCTGGTGTTGGTGAGGTCGACCCAGCCGGCGTCACGCAGACCGTCTCGGAGGTCGCGCCACGGCAGCGGTGGACCCTGGATCTTCTTGAGGCCGCCGTTGGGCAGGAAGTAGCGCAGTGGGTTCCTCAGCACCGGACCCCAGTAGTCGTTCGAGCCCAGTACGAACACCCCGGGCAGGTCGAGCAGGTCGCCGAGAGACCGCAGGACGACCGAGACGGAGTCGCGATGGCTGAGGTTGTCGCCGGTGTTGACCACCAGGTCCGGCTCCAGCGCCCGAAGGCCCCGCAGCCACTCCTGCTTGGTGCGCTGGGTCGGCGTCATGTGGATGTCGGAGATGTGCAGCACCTTGACGGGCGTGCTGTGCGCCGGAAGGCAAGGGATCTCGACATGCCGCACCCGGAAAGCGCGGACCTCGTAGCCGGCCGCGTAGGCGACGCCCCCAAGGCCGACGACACCCGCGCCGAGGGCGGCTCTAACCAGGGGTCTCATCGGTCCAGGCTAGTCACTCCGCATTCCGGGCTCCCCTGGCCGGACGGCTCTCGCCGACACGGCAGGTGAGGACAAGGCGCGAGGCTGCGAGACTTGAGCCATGGCGATCTTGAAGGACAGACTGCGTTCGGAGCTCACCGCCTCCATGAAGGCCCGCAACGTGCTGCGCTCGTCGACGCTGCGCATGGTGCTCACCGCCATCACGAACGCGGAGGTGGCCGGCAGACAAGCCCGAGAGCTTAGCGACGACGACATCGTCGGGGTCCTCGCCAGTGAGAGCAAGAAGCGCCGCGAGGCGGCGACGGCATTCGCGGACGCGGGACGTGACGAGATGGCGGCCAAAGAGGACGCGGAGGCCGCCGTCATCGCGGAGTTCCTGCCACGCCCGCTGTCCGAGCACGACATCCGCGACCTGGTCTCCCAGACGATCGCCGAGCTCGACGTTGAAGGAGAAGGCATGCGCGCGATGGGGCGAGTGATGGGCGCGTTGTCGGCCGCGACCAAGGGCCGCGCCGACGGGGCATTCGTCTCGGCCGAGGTACGGCGGCAGCTAACCGCTTGACCGCGGATACCGGTCCTGCCACGACCGGGTCGTGCCACACCGAGACCCTGCCAGCTATGAGGACCGGACCCGTCCGGTTGGTGTCCTAGTCTGACCAGCATGAACGACTTCCAGGACCTCACCGGCAGCGAGTTCGAGCGGGCGGACATGTCGGGGTCACGGTTCACCACCGTGGTGCTCAACGGCGCGACCATTCAGCACTGCGACCTGCACAAGGTGACGATGAGGGGCGTCGAGATCGTCGAAACCACCATCGACGGCGAGATCCAAGACCTCGTCATCAACGGCGTGGACGTGGCCCCCCTGATCGAGGCCGAGCTCGACCGGCGCCATCCCGACAGGCCCAAGTTCCGGCCCACCACGGCCGATGGGTTCCGCGAGGGGTGGGACATCAACGAGCGGCTATGGGCGGCCACCATGGACCGCGCGCGCAAGCTCGACGCCGACCGGATGCACGAGTCGGTGCGAGGGGAGTGGTCGTTCATCCAGACCCTGCGCCACCTGGCGTTCGCCAGCGAGTCCTGGGTGGGCCGGTGCATCTTCGGTGACCCCAGCCCCTGGCACCCGCTCTCGCTGCCGTGGGACCAGATGTCACCCGTGCAGGGAGTCCCCCACGACCGCGACGCCCGCCCGTCGATCGACGAGGCGTTGGCGCTGCGTCACCAGGCGATGGGGCTCGTCCGGGGAGTGGTGCACGACCTCACGGAGGAGCAGCTGGCAACCGAGACGGCCCCGCTCGTGGGTCACGGCTGGCCGCCCGAGGGCGCGACCTTCCCCGTCCGCGAGTGCCTGCTGATCGTGCTCAACGAGGAGTGGTGGCACCGCCAGTACGCCGAGCGCGACCTGTCCGCCCTCGAGGAGCGCGACTGACCCCGTGGTGACCGGTCGGCCTCCGAGAGCTGAGCAGGCTCAGCTGAGCAGGCTCAACGGTTCGGCCAGCTACTGAGACGCCGGCCGCTAGTGTCGCGTGTCGTAACTGACTTTACGGTGTGGTCTTGAGATGATGAGGTATGTCGTTCGCTGCCCCGTTGGTTCTGCGTGCTGGTGACGAGTCCAGGCTGACGGCGTTACAGCGGTCGTCGACGGTGGGGGCCGGGTTGGCGCAGCGGGCGCGGATCGTGTTGCTGGCGGCCGACGGTGTGCCGAACGCGGAGATCGCCCGTCGGGTGGGCGTGTCGCGGCCGACGGTGATCAGCTGGCGGAACCGGTACACCGCAGGCGGGGTTGACGGGCTGGTCGATCTGGGTCGGTCGGGGCGGCCGCCGGTGGTCGACGACGTGGCGGTGGTGGTTGCCACCTTGGGCAAGCCTCCGGAGTCGTTGGGGGTGACGCACTGGTCGGCGCGGCTGCTCGGCAGGGAGCTGGGCGTCTCGTTCGCGACGGTGGCCCGGATCTGGCGGAACTACAAGCTGCAGCCGTGGCGGCGTGAGACGTTCAAGTTCTCCACCGACCCTGAGCTCGACGCGAAGGTCCGCGACGTCGTCGGCCTTTACTTGAACCCGCCGGAGAACGCCGTCGTGGTGTGTGTCGACGAGAAGTCCCAGGTGCAGGCGCTGGACCGGACGGCACCGATCTTGCCGATGCGACCCGGCCTGCCGGAGAAAGCCACCCATGACTACGTCCGACACGGCACCACCACCTTGTTCGCCGCGCTCGAGATCGCCACCGGCAAGGTCACCGATGCCTGCTACCCCCGACACCGGCACCAGGAGTTCCTCACCTTCCTGAAACAGGTCGCCAAGGCCTACCCCCGGGTGAAGCTGCACATCGTGGCCGACAACTACGGCACCCACAAGCACCCCGCGGTGAAAGCCTGGCTGGCCAAGAACCCGCGGATCACCATGCACTTCACGCCGACCTCGGGATCGTGGCTCAACCTCGTCGAGATCTTCTTCAACATCATCACCCGACAAGCGATCCGCCGCGGAACCTTCACCTCCGTCAAGGACCTCATCGCCGCCATCGAGACCTACATCGACGGCTGGAACGACCGCTGCGAACCCTTCGTCTGGACCAAGACCGCCGACGAGATTCTCACCAAAGCACACCGTAAACCAACTTCGAACACGCGACACTAGCTAATGGTGGCAGTGCTTGTGACATGGCTTACCGCCGCCGCCGTGACCACCTCCGTGGCCACCGCCACCACCACCAGTCGGAGGCGGCGGAGGTGGTGGTGGAGGTGGAGGCGGTGGTGGTGGCGGAGGTGGCGCAGAAGGAGGAGGCGGGGGAGGCGGGACGTACACGGGTTGCCCACTCGACAAGTAGATCAGGATGGTCTGTCCGGTGACGGCCTGGCCGGCAGGACTGATGTAGGCGACAGTGCCTACCGGGGCCGACGAGTTGACGCTGTAGGTGATCTGCGGCCTGAAGCCCAGCCGGGTCAGGAGCGCCGCTGCCGCAGCGGGGGTGTATCCGTACAGCGGCGGGATCGGCACCGTCTGGCCCTTGATCAGCTTGGGATCCGGGGGCACGAACTTGCTGTTGGGCAGGAAGCGTTCGACCGCCAGCATCGCCTGTTTCCAGATCGGGCCGGCCGTCCCACCGCCGGTCGGGAAGGTGATGACGCTGCCATGCAGGGTCACTCCCGTCAGCGACCGGGGAAGCAGCGTGGGCGACACGCCGGCCACGACGCTGGCCGCTGCCATGTTCGGGGTGTAGCCGATGAACCATACAGACTGGAAGCCGTCGGTTGTCCCGGTCTTGCCGGCCGCCGGCTGGTGGATGTTGAGCGCGGCTCCGGTGCCTTGCCCTTGCATGACGCCCTGCAACACGTTGTTGACCGCGTCGGCGTAGGCCGGGCGCATGATGCGCCTGCACTGCTCCGCCGACTGGGGGATGGTCTTGCCGTTGCGGTCAATGATGGCGGCGACCGGAGTGGCCGGGCAGTAGAGGCCCCGGGCCGCGAACGTCGCATAGGCGTTGGCCATGGCGAGCGGGCTCTCGTCGGCGACCCCGAGCGTGAACGACACGACCTGGTACTTGTCGGGGTCGAGGTTCATCCCCATCTGGTTGGCGAGCGTGAACGGCTCACAGAGACCCGTCAACCGTTCGAGCTGCACGTAGTAGGTGTTGACCGACTGGGCGGTACCCGAATAGACGTCGAACGTCCCGGCCTCGGTGCCTTCGTTGTGGAACGTGTCGATGGCGGACCCGACCGGCGTGCCCCCGCACGTCGTGTAGTGCGCCTCGTTGACCTTGACCGGATTGGGCGAGACGAAGTGTGTGTTCAGCGGGATGCCCTGCTTGATGGCCGCCGAGAGGACGAACGCCTTGAACGTCGACCCGGGCTGGAATCCGGCCGCGCCCCCGTACTCCGTTGGCACGGTGAAGTTGAGCATGGTCTCGCCGTTTGCCTTCATGGTTCCCATCGGTCGGGACTGGGCGACGGCCCGTACGGCGCCCGTGCCCGGCTGGACCATGGCAAACGCCCCCACCGCCGAGAAGTCCTTGGCGAGCACATGGTCGCTGACGGCCCGGTCGGCAGCGCGCTGAAGGCGCGGGTCGAGGGTCGTCTTGACGGTGAGTCCGCCGCCGAAGATGGCCTGGTTGCGGTCGGTCAGGGTGGCGCCGAGAGCCGGGTCGCGCTGCAGGTAGTTGAGCAGGTACTGGCAGAACCAGGGCGCCGAGGAGTTCACACAACCGTTGGGGCTCGCGGTGATGCGCAGTCCGAGCGGACGGGAGCTGGCCAGGTGAGCCTGCCCGCTGGTGATGACGTGCAGCTGGAGCATTCGGTCGATGACGACGTTGCGACGGTCGAGGGCGGCCGTGGGGTCGTGGGTGGGGTCGTAGCCGGTCGGGCTCTTGACCAGCCCGGCGAGCATCGCGGACTGGGCCAGGGTGAGCTTGGCTGCCGTGGTGCCGAAGAAGTGGTGTGCGGCGGACTGGATGCCGTAAGCCCCGTCACCGAAGTATGCGGTGTTCAGGTAGTGCTCGAGGATCTGGTCCTTGGTGAAGTGGTCCTCGACCCAGACGGCGTACCGGAGCTCTTCGAACTTACGCCCGTAGTCCGCTGCGGTGGCGGCGCGCTGCTGTTTGGTTGTGGTGGCGTTATTGAGCAGCGTCAGCTTCACCAGCTGTTGGGTCAGCGACGAGCCGCCCTGGATGGTGGCGTTGCTGGCCTCGTTGACCAGGAGGGCGCGGATCGTGCCTTGGACGTCGATTGGTCCGTGCTGGTAGAAGCGGGCGTCCTCGATCGAGATCAACGCTTCCTTCATGACATTGGCGATCTGGTTGAGCGGCACGTAGGTGCGGTTCTCGTCGTAGAACGTGGCGAGGGTGTTGCCTTGGACGTCCACGACGGTGGTGCGCTCGTCGAGCGGTTGGAAGTCGAGCTTGAGCGGGAAGTTGTTCATCGCCGACGCTGCAGCGTCCGCGCCCTTGGTGGCCATGGCGACCCACGGCAGCGCGAGCCCGGCGATCAGCACGCCGGACAAGACGCTGATCGCGATGATCGCGATGAGCTGCTGGACGAAGCCACCCTCGTGGCGCGCCGGTTGCGCGAGCCTAGGCATGAGTCTCAGGATACGTGACCCGGCGGAGCGCCAGCGAATGCGCCGAGCGGCGGCGCCCACGGCAGTCGTCCCGCGGCAGTCGCCCCGCGTCACTGCTCGCCTCGGGACTGCGGATTTTTGCGCCGCGTCCGCGTTCTCCCGGAAATCTCGTCGTCCCGTGGCGCCGCAAACGAAGATTTCTGAGTCCAGGCCGCTCCGAATAGCCCGAAGAGACTACTTAGGTTGGTCATATCGTGCCTACCGGGGAGCGGCAGCGCTGCGTAGCGTGGACCTCCTACGAGGCGTTGTCCGAGGGGGCTGCCTCGCCATTGTCTCTCGGCAGGGGAAAACCGGCATGGGGTTTAACGAGGATTGGTCGGACTTCGCGGCGTGCAAGGGGTCAAGGCCCGACGAGCTCTTTGTCCGGGGGGCGGCGCAGAATCGCGCCAAACAGGTGTGTGGTCAATGCCCAGTACGCACAGAGTGTCTCGCGGAAGCCCTGGACAACCACATCGAGTGGGGGGTGTGGGGCGGCATGACCGAGCGGGAGCGTCGCGCACTCCTGCGCAGGCGCCCGAACGTGACGTCGTGGCGGAGGCTGCTCGAAGCCGCCCGCGAGGAGCACGTGTCGGTCGCTCTCCTGCTGAGCGGGCAGCTGGCCGGCTAAGGCCCGTCGGCGCGGCGTGTCTCAAGCACGAGGTCACCCATTCACCCTCACGCGATCATCGACGAGGCCATTCGGCGCAGTGCGTCGAGGTCGTGTACGTCGCTGGGCAGCGCCGCGACGGTGGCCGTCGCCACCCGAGGGTGCGCGGCGGCGAAACGTCGGCGCAGGGCGCGTTCGCGGTTGACCCGGCCGAGACGCTCCGCGTGCAGACGGAGCAGCCCGGCAGTCAAAGGGTCGTCGTCGGCGAGCCGCTCCGCCCCTGCCCACGCCGCCTGAGCCGAGATGCCCGAGGGCGGCGCGGTCGTGAGCCGGTTGAGGACGAGGCCCGCAAGCGGCATCGTCTCGGCGGCCAGCCGCTCGACGAAGAAGGCGGCCTCGCGCAGGGCGTCGACATCCGGCGACGCCACGACGAGGAAGGCTGTCTGCCGGTCCTTGAGGACTCGGTAGGTCTTCTCGGCCCTGGCCCGGAACCCTCCGAACAGGGTGTCGAAGGCGGCCACGAAGGTCTGCATGTCACGCAGCAACTGCCCGCCGATCACCTTGGTGATCACGGTGGTCACCACGGACATGCCGGCCGTCAACAGCCGGGCCGGTCCCCGCGCCGGCGCTGTCAACACCCGGATCAGCCGCCCGTCGAGGAACGACGACAGCCGCTCTGGTGCGTCCAGGAAGTCCAGCGCCGACCGGGACGGCGGCGTGTCCACGACGATCAGGTCCCAGCGTCTGCTCGCGGCCGCCTCCGCCTGCAGCTGGCTGAGCTTCTCCATGGCCATGTACTCCTGCGTGCCAGCGAATGAGCTCGACAGCGCCTGATAGAACGGGTTCGCCATGATCTGTGCTGCCTTCGCACGCGTCGCGTGGCTCTCCACGACCTCATCGAAGGTTCGCTTCATGTCGAGCATCATCGCGTCCAGGCTGCCGCCTCGAGTGCCGTCGACGCCCACGACTGGCCGGGGCACGTTGTCCAGCTCGGTCAGCCCCATCGACTGGGCCAGCCGCCGCGCCGGGTCGATGGTGAGCACCACCACCTTGCGCCCGGCCTCGGCCGCCTGCAGCGCCAGTGCCGCCGAGGTGGTCGTCTTGCCGACGCCGCCGGAGCCGCAGCACACGATCGTGTGCACGTCGCGGTTGGCGATGAGCGCATCGAGGTCCAGGGCCGGCACGTCCGACAACCGAGCGGTCATCGGTCCAACGCGTGGCTGCCCTCCACGCCCCGGTTGGGTGTCGCGACGCGGTCGTCCCGCCGTACCGGCCATCAGTGGCCTTCTTCGGACCGCAGCTGGTCGGCGAAGTCGTACAGGGCGCCGAGGTCGACGCCCTCCGCGAGAAGGGGGAGCGTGACGAGGGGCAGCTTCGCGTCCGCGAGACGGGCCCGCTGGCTGCTCTCCAGCTCGACCCGGTCGGCATGGGCGGCCGCCTCGTCGGCGAGGGCGGCCAGCATGGCGTCGTCGACGGTGAGGCCGGCCTTGGTGAGCGAGGCCGAGACCCGGTCGAGGTCGAGCGCCCCTCCGGCCGCCGCCAGGAGGTCCGCTGGTGGCAGCCCCGGCTCGCGTTGCATGTTCACGATGACCGTGCCGACGGGCAGGCCGAGCCGCGAGATCTCGGCGATGCCGTCGAGCGTCTCCTGGACCGGCATCTCCTCCAGGGTGGTGACGAAGTGGACCCGGCACTGGTCGGACTTCAGCAGCCGCATGATCGAGGCGGCTTGGTTGCGGACCGGCCCCACCCCCGCGATGCCGGCGACCTCGGTGTTGACGTTGAGGAACCGGCCGATCCGGCCCGTCGGCGGGGCGTCGAGGACGACCGCGTCGTACGGCGACCTCCCGCTCGCCGACCTGCCGCCGGCGGAGCGCCGGGCGGCCTCGTAGACCTTGCCGATCAGCAGCACGTCGCGCAGGCCCGGCGCGATGGTGGTCGCGAAGTCGGTGACGCCGAACTTGTCGAGCGCCTTCCCGGCCCGGCCCAGGTGGTAGAACATGTCGAGGTACTCCAGCAGGGCCGCCTCGGCGTCGATGGCCAGCGCCCAGATCTCGCCGCCGTCGTTGCCGATCGCGATCCGCCGCTCGACGTACGGCAGAGGCGCCACGTCGAACATCGAGGCGATGCCCTGCCGGCCCTCGATCTCGCACAGCAGCACCCGGCGTCCCTTGCCGGCCAGCGCGAGCGCCAGGGCGGCCGCGGTCGTGGTCTTGCCGGTACCGCCCTTGCCGGTGACGATGTGTAGGCGCGCGGCGAGCGGTGGTGGGGCGGCTGTCACGTCGACAAATCTACGCATGCTCGGTCGAGGACACTCCCAGGCAGGCTCCCGGGCTGCGGTAGGTTGCAACGGTCGAGTGGAGGAGGGCGCGTGGACAAAGTGGTCGCCGGCGCGGCGGAGGCGGTGGCCGACATCACCAGCGGGTCGTCGCTGGCGGTCGGTGGTTTCGGGCTGTGCGGGATCCCCAGCGTGCTGATCCGGGCACTGCTCGACGCGGACGTCGTCGACCTCGAGGCGGTCTCGAACAACTGCGGCGTCGATGACTGGGGTCTGGGCGTGCTGCTGCGCGCCAAGCGGATCAGCCGGATGGTGGCGTCGTACGTCGGCGAGAACAAGGAGTTCGAGCGGCAGTATCTGAGCGGTGAGCTCGAGGTCGAGCTCACGCCACAGGGCACCCTGGCCGAGCGGCTGCGGGCCGGCGGTTCGGGGATACCGGCGTTCTACACGGCCACCGGAGTCGGCACGCAGGTCGCCGACGGGGGCCTGCCGTGGCGGTACGACGACCGCGGAAACGTCACCGTGGCGAGCCCCCCGAAGGACACCAGGGAGTTCGACACGGCAGAAGGGCCCCGGACCTACGTGCTCGAGCGGGCGATCATCACCGACTTCGGGCTCGTGCGCGCGTGGCGCGGCGACCGCCACGGCAACCTGGTCTTCCGCGACTCCGCACGCAACTTCAACCCGCTCTGCGCGATGGCCGGGCGAGTGACCATTGCGGAGGTGGAAGAGCTCGTGGAGCCCGGCGAGCTGACCGCCAACGACGTACATCTGCCTGGCGTCTTCGTGCAGCGGGTCGTCGCCCTGACGGCGGAGCAGGCGGCCGAGAAGCGGATCGAGAAGCGGACCGTCCGGCACCGACAAGGACAGAGCTGATGGCCTGGACGCGGCAGCAGATGGCGGCCCGGGCGGCATCGGAGCTCGAGGACGGCGCCTACGTCAATCTGGGCATCGGCCTGCCGACCCTGGTGCCGAACTACGTGCCGGACGGCGTGGAGATCGTGTTGCAGTCGGAGAACGGGATCCTCGGAGTCGGCGCCTACCCCCTCGACGGGGAGGAGGATCCGGACCTGATCAACGCCGGCAAGGAGACCGTGACGGTACGGCCCGGCGCGGCGTTCTTCGACTCGGCCACGTCCTTCGGGATGATCCGCGGGGGCAAGATCGACGCCGCGATTCTCGGCGCCATGCAGGTGTCGGTCCGCGGCGACATCGCCAACTGGATGATCCCCGGCAAGATGGTCAAGGGCATGGGCGGGGCGATGGACCTCGTGCACGGCGCCAAGCGGGTGATCGTGCTGATGGAGCATGTGGCCCGCGACGGGTCGTACAAGATCGTCAACCAGTGCTCATTGCCGTACACCGGTCTTGGCGTCGTCCAGCGGATCATCACCGACCTGGCCGTGATCGACGTGACCGGGGAGGGGCTGGTGCTGCGGGAACGCGCGCCAGAGGTCACCGAGGACGAGGTCCGCGACAAGACCGAGCCGGCCCTGACCTCCGCCCGCTGACGTCGGATTCGTCCGTCGATCCGGATTCGTCCGGGAGCATCCTGCGTGAAGCCCCCCCGCTGGGTCGGACGAATCCGTGAGCGGCGGGTTCGTCCGAGAGTGGCAGGCGTAGGACCCCCGCGGTGGGTCGGACGAATGCGTGGAGGGAGGTAACGCCGCGGGCGAGACGAAGCGTCTAAGAGGTGCCGGGTGGAAGGACAGTGTCACCAAGTGGCGCATTGCTTCCACACCAGATGGGCCTCCAGGGTGGCGGCCAGAACATCAGGAGGCCAGCGCTCGCAGCACGGCGGGCCAGGCGTTGGACTCCGGGTCGATGAGGGCGAAGTGGTCGACACCGGGGAGCTCGACGTACCGGAACGCGGCGTCGGACTCCTCCGGAGTGACGGCGCGGGAGACCAGGCGGTTCATCTCGACCGCGACCTGACGGTCGGCGTCGCCCTGGATCAGCGTGACCGGCACCCCGCCGGGCAGCAGGGACACGACGTCAGCGGCGGCATACGCCTCCGGCGCGTCGGTTGGTCCGCCGCCGAGCAGATCCTGCGCCGCGTTGTCCCCCATGCCGGTGCGGGCGGCGTAGCCGACGTCGGCCACGGGGGCGAGTGCGACGATGTGCCGCACGACGGCTGGCCCAGCGCGAAGACCCACCCACATCGCCAGGTGGCCCCCCGCGGAGTGGCCGCTGAGCACGAGTGGCGCCTCCCGGTCGATGCAGCCCGGTGCTGCCCCGTCCACGAGGCGACGTACGGCGTCCAGCGACGCCTCCACATCGGCGCTCATGTCGGGCCAGCTCGAAGCACCTCGGCGGTACTCCGGCGTGGCCACCACGAAGCCGGCCGTGGCCAGCGCCCAGGCGAGCGGCCGCACGTGGGTGCGGTCCCACTCCTCGCGCCAGAAGCCGCCGTGGAAGAACACCAGCAGCGGCGTCGCCTCAGCAGGTGAGGGACCGGCCCCCAACGAGTCGACGGCCGGCGTGGGAGTGGGGCCGGGGGCGCAAGGCGGGTCCTCATCCCCGGCCACCGGGGGCAGGAAGAGGTCGATCACGGCGTCGGGGTGGTCGTCGTACCGGAGCTCCCGGTCCGGACCGCGAGCCGTCCTGCTGAGCACCTCGCGGGCATCCACGAGGACGACGGTACCCGCAGTCGATAGAGTCGCGGCTATGACGAAGTGGGAGTACATGACGGTGCCGCTGCTGGTCCACGCGACCAAGCAGATCCTCGACAACATGGGCGAAGACGGGTGGGAGCTGGTGCAGGTCATGCCGGGGTTGACGCCGGAGAACCTGGTGGCCTACTTCAAGCGTGAGAGGGCCTGAGGTGCCGACTCCCGAGGAGTGCGTGCTGGAACTCGGGCTGGCCATCCCGGAGGTCCCGAAGCCGGTCGCGGCGTATGTGCCGGCGGTTCGGACGGGGAGCTACGTCTACACCAGCGGCCAGCTGCCGATGCGCGACGGCCAACTGATGATGACCGGCAAGGTGGGCGGGCAGGTCAGTGCGGAGGACGGCACCGCCTGTGCCCAGCGCTGCGCCTTGAACGCCATCGCGGCGGTCAAGAGCGTCATCGGTGACCTTTCCAGCGTCGTACGGGTGGTCAAGGTGGTGGCGTTCGTCGCGAGCACACCAGACTTCACCGGCCAGCCGGGCGTCGCGAACGGCGCCAGCGAGCTGATCGGCAAGGTCTTCGGTGACGCCGGACAGCACGCCCGCTCGGCCGTCGGGGTGCCCGTGCTGCCGCTCGACGCCCCGGTCGAGGTCGAGATGGTGGTCGAGGTCCGCTGACCGGAGACCTATGACGGTGGAACTGTGACGGTGGACCGCACCCGGCGTCTCCCGCCGGCCCTGGCCGAGCACGCCCGCGCGTTCCTCGAGGGCGGGCGCTCCCCGGTGGTGCCGAAGGGCGCGGCGACCGTCATGCTGCTGAGGCAGGGTGACGGGTACGACGACCGGCTACAGGTCTATTTGCTCCGCCGCCACCTGGAGATGGTGTTCGCGGCCGGGATGTACGCATTCCCGGGTGGCACCGTCGACCGCCGCGACTCCGACCGGGCCGTCGCCTGGGCAGGCCCGAGCCCCGCCGACTGGGCGCAGCGGCTGCGGTGCGACGATTCAACCGCCCGGGCACTGGTATGCGCGGCGGTCCGCGAGACCTTCGAGGAGTCGGGCGTGCTGCTGGCGGGATCCACCCCGGCGTCGATCGTCGAAGACACCACCGGAGACGACTGGGAACGCGACCGGACGGCTCTCGTCGATCGCAGCCTCGCCCTCGCCGACTTCCTGACCATGCGTGGCCTGGTGCTGCGCACCGACCTGCTCGCCGCCTGGGCGCACTGGATCACGCCCGAGTTCGAGCCGAGACGCTACGACACCCGGTTCTTCGTGGCCTCCTTGCCCACCGGTCAGCGCACCCGGGACGTCTCAGGGGAGGCCGACACCGTGGCGTGGATGCGCCCGGCAGATGCCCTCGCCGGCGTGGACTCCGGCGCGATGATGATGCTGCCCCCGACGTACGTCACGCTCGCCGAGATCGGGGCCTTCGCGACCGCCGCGGAGGTCTGGGACGCGGCGACGGAACGCACCCTCGCGACCGTGGTGCCCGGCGTCGAGGTCGTCGGCGACGAGGCCAGGCTGGTACTGCCTCCCGAGATACAGACGTGACGGCGTGGAACGGTGGCCGGTTCGGCCGGCACGCAGTATGCGTGCTGGCGCCGAACGCCGGGCCGATGACCCTCGACGGCACCAATACCTGGGTGCTGCGCGCGACGGAGCTCGACCGGTCGGTCGTCATCGATCCCGGACCCCTCGACGACCACCATCTGCGCACCGTCGCCGAGGCCGCCGGTGAGGTGGTCGCCGTGCTCCTCACCCATGCTCACGCGGACCATAGTGAGGGGGCCCAGGCGTTCGCCGATCGTGTCGGCTGTGGAGTCCGGGCGCTGGACCCGGCCTTCGTGTACGGCGACCTGGGACTCCATGACGGCGACGTGGTCGAGGTGGACGGGCTGGAGATCCGCGTGGTTGCCACTCCGGGCCACACCAGCGACTCGCTCAGCTTCCTGGTGCCCGCGGACAAGGCGGTGCTCACCGGCGACACCGTGCTCGGTCGGGGTACGACGGTCGTGGCCCATCCGGACGGCAAGCTCGGCCCCTATCTCGGCTCGCTGCGCCGACTGCGAGACCTGGTCGAGCACGGTGAGGTCAAGACGATCTGGCCTGGTCATGGCCCGGTGCTGGCGGAGGCGCTGCCGGTGATCGAGCACTACCTCGCGCACCGGGCCGAACGCCTCGACCAGGTCCGCGAGGCCCGGGGGGCGGGTGTCCTCGAGCCGATGGACGTCGTGCGCATCGTCTACGCAGACGTCGACGAGCGCCTCTGGCCGGCCGCGGAGCTCAGTGTCCGGGCTCAGCTCGACTACCTTCGCGACCGATAGCCGGCTCCGAAGCGGTCGCCACCCGCGCCGATGCCGCCGCCAGATGACAGGCCGCGTGGTGGCTCTGCGCTGTGCCCGCGGGCAGCACCTCGACATCGCGGGTCGCGCACCAGTTCGCACGTTCGTCCGAGCCCAGCCTGGCGGCGCGCAGGGGGCAGCGCGGGTGGAACCGGCAGCCCCGCGGGATCCGTGCCGGGTCGGGCGGCTCGCCGGGAAGTATCCGCTGCGACGACAGGTGTTCGGGCCCCCCCGGCAGGACGGCCAGCAGTGCCTGAGTGTACGGGTGCTGGGGCCGAAGGAGGACATCGGAGACGGGTCCGAGCTCGACGATGCGCCCGAGGTACATCACGGCGACCCGATCGGCGATGTTCCACGCCAACCCGAGGTCGTGGCTCACGACGAGAGCCGACATCGACAGGCTGTCGCGCAGCGCCAGGATGAGCTGCAGGATCTCGCCCCGCACGGACGCATCGAGCGAGGAGACCGGTTCGTCCGCCACGATCACCGAAGGGTCAAGCGCGAGCGCGCCGGCGATCACCACACGTTGCTGCTGGCCGCCGCTCAGCTCGTAGGGGTAGCGCGAGTAGAACTGCTCGGCGGGCCGGAGGCCGGCTCGGGTCAGCGCGGAGTGGACCCGGTCGTCGAGGTCGGCGCGGATGCCGTGCAGGCGCGGGCCTTCGGCCACGGCGTCGTACACGTTCTGCCGCGGGTTGAGCGCACCGCCGGGATCCTGCAGGATCAGCTGGACGTGTCGCCGGTATTCCTTGATGGCGCGGTTCGAGTGCCGAAGTGCCTGCCCGCCATACCAGACCTCCCCGCTGGTCGGCCGGACCAGACCCACCAGCGCCCGCGCGAGGGTGCTCTTGCCACAGCCTGACTCGCCGATCAGCGCGACGATCTCACCGGAGGCGATGCTGAGGTTGACGTCATCGACCGCTCGGACCGGCGGCCGTCTCCGGCGGGCAGGGAACGTCACACCGAGTTGACGCACTTCCAGCGCGGCACCAGGGCCGATGTGCCCGACCTGGTCGGTCTCGGTGGCCACGGTCATCGGGGGACGCGTCCCGGTGTGACGGCCGCATCGCCGGGCGAGGCCAGAGACGGCTCCAAGACCTTGATGCAGGCGGACTCTCGGTCCTCGTCGACCCTCCACAAATGGATGTCTCGGATGCGGCATTCGGGCACGGACTCCGGGCACCGCGGCTCGAAGGCGCACCCGGGTGTCGCTGTCCGGAGGTCCGGCGGATCACCCGGCAGGCCGGAGGGGGCCAGCCGCGACGCCTCGTCGCCGATGCGGGGAAAGGCTTGGGCAAGCGCTCGGGTGTAAGGGTGGCGGGGGTCGTCGACGAGCTGTCTGGACGGTCCGAGCTCGACGATCCGACCGGCGTACATCACCGCGAGCCGGTCACAGGCCTCCGCGAGCAGCGACAGGTCGTGGCTGATCATGATCAGGCCGCAGTCGGTGCCGCGCACCAGGTCCGACAACAGCTGCACGATCTGGGCCTGCACGATCACGTCGAGCGCGGTCGTCGGCTCGTCGGCGATGATCAGGTCGGGATCGCAGGCCAGGGCCATCGCGATCATCACCCGTTGGCGCTGGCCCCCTGACAGCTCGTGCGGGTAGCTCGCGGCCCGGCTGGCGGGGACGCCGACGCTGTCCAGCAGCGCGGCCGTTCGAGCCCGGGCCTCTCGGTTCCCCCCGTCGCTGTGCAGCTGGATCGGCTCGCAAATCTGCTCCCCGACCGTGCGCACCGGATTGAGCGCGCTCATCGCGCCCTGGAACACGACCGACGCCTCGGCCCAGCGAACCGCACGCAGCTGAGCCCAGTTGACGGTGAGCAGATTCTGTCCGCGAAACATCACGTCGCCGGTGACGACCGACGACGGGGGCAGCAGCCGGAGCAGGCTCAGCGCCAGCGTGGTCTTGCCGGAACCGGACTCCCCGGCGATGCCGACCATCTGGCCCGCCTCGACGGTGAGGCTCACGTCGCGTACCGCGTGGACCTTGTCCCTGCCCGTCGAGTAGGTGACCGACAGGTCGCGGATGTCGAGCAGCGGACCGGCGCCGGTTTCGATCTCCGGGGCGGTCACGAGCGCTCCACCATGCGGGGGTTGAGGACGTTCTCGACCGCCCGGCCGGTGAGGGTGAAGCCGAGTACGACGATCAGGATCGCCACACCAGGAGGCAGCAGGTACCACCACGCGCCAGCGGTGACGGCTCCCTGGCCGAACGCCTGGTTGAGCATGCCTCCCCACGAGACCACGGTCGGGTCGCCGAGACCCAGGAACGTCAGGGTCGTCTCGGAGAGGATCGCGCCCGCGACCGTCAAGGTGCTGGAGACCAGGATCAGCGGCGCCACGTTCGGCAGCACATGTCGGAAGACGACCTGGGTGTTGCCGGCCCCGAGCGCCTTGGCCCGCTCGATGAACGGCCGGGCCTCAACGGCGAGGGTCTGGGCTCGCACCAGCCGCGCGGTTCCGGTCCACGAGGTGATGGCGATCGCCAACGTGATGGAGGTGGCACCCTGGCCGAGCACTGCTGCCAACGAGATTGCCAGCGGCAGACTCGGTAGCGCGATGAACCAGTCGGTCACATGCATCAAGGCTCGCCCCAGGAAGCCGGTCGAGTGGCCGGCGACCAGGCCGATCGAGCTGCCCAGCAGCATGGTCAGGGCGGTGGCGATCGCCCCGATGGCGAGCGAGGGGCGCGACCCCCAGATGACCAGCGTCAGCACGGAGCGTCCCGCCTGGTCCGTACCGAGCGGAGCGTCGGCAGTCGGCGGTGCCATCGAGGGGCCGGTCGCCTGGACCACGCTCAGGTCGCTTGGATGGATGAATAGCGGGGCACTGAGCGCCAGGACCGTGAAGGCCACCAGCACAAGCAGGCCGAACACCCCGCTCGGCCGGGCGAGGTAGGCGCGCACGAAGCGGCCGAGCGGAGCCAGCCGCGACGGGGCGCGTCGGATGGTCGCCGCTCGAGCGGTCATTGCGCCCTGACCCGCGGGTCCAGGTGCCGGTAGAGCAGGTCTGCGGCCAGGTTCATCACGATCACGGCGACGCTGAACACGATGAACGTGCCTTCGAGCAGCGGCAGATCCGGGATTCGCAGCGCCTGGAAGGTCAGGTAGCCGAGTCCCGGCCAGGAGTACACGGTTTCCACCGTGATGGCGCCGCCGACCATCCCCCCGAGCTGGAGAAAGATCACCGTCACCGAGGGAAGCAGCGCGTTCGGGACGGCGTGCTTGCGCCGTACCTCGTCGTCTCGAAGCCCCTTGGCTCGCGCGGTCAGCAGGTACGGGCTGCCGAGCTCGTCGATGATGGAGGACCGCATGATCGTGACGTACTGCGCGAAGATCACCAGCACCAGTGTCAGGCAGGGCAGCACCAGATGTCGTGACACGTCGAGGATGTGGTCGGGGCTGAGCCCGCCGGGTTCGCCCGGAGTGGACATCCCGCCCGCGGGGAACAGCGACGGGACCGGTCCGAAGCCAACGCTGAGCGTCACCAGCAGGATCAGCCCCAACCAGAAGGTAGGCACCGACCACAAGGTCAGCGAGACGCCCGACGACACCCGATCGAACAGGCTGCCGTGTCGCCACCCGCTCCGGATCCCCAGCCAAAGGCCCAGCCCGATCGAGATCAGGGTCGAGGTGCCCATCAGCAGCAGGGTCGGCCAGATCCGCTCCTGGATCAGCGAGGTCACTGTCTGTCGATACTGCCACGAGTAGCCAAGGTTCCCCTGCAGTGTGTGACCCACGAACGTCAGAAAGCGTTGCCAGACGGGCTGGTCGACACCGAGCTGCTCGCGCAGGAACTGCATCTGCCTGGTGCTGGTCGGCCGTCCGCGGGTCAGGGTCGCGACCGGGTTCGACGGCATCAGGCTGAAGATCACGAAGCCGATCACCAGGAGCACGCCGAAGCTCACGACGGCCGCAGTCACCTTGCGGGCCAGGTATGACAGAAGGTCGGAGCGGGTGGAGCGGGGCCCCGCCCGCGGATCCGGGTCGGAGCCTGCACCCCCCTCACCTATGTCGTCCACGGCCTGCTCGACCTCGTGGGGTGCTCCCATGTGCTACTCGCGCTCGGCTGCCGTCGACCGTCGGCGCATCGTGATGAGCCCACCGAGGATGGCCGCGACCAGCACCACCACGACGATTCCGACGTAGACACCGGTATTGCTGGAGCTGCTTCCCTTCCCGGTCGGAGTAGCGGTGCGCCAGTTCGTGAAGAGGTTCTGCAACGGGTAGAACCCATTCGCGTTCTCCTGGCCGAACAGATAGCTGGACGTCTTGTCGCTCCGCAGCGCGCTGAGACCGTTCTTGTAGTACAAGATCACGTCGGCGTTGGCCCGGTACAGGATCGATTGCATCTTCGCGATGGTTGCGGCGCGCTGTGCGGTGTCGAACTGCTGGATCTGCGTGTTGAACAGCTTGTCGTACTCAGGGTTGCAGTAGAACGCGTCCGTGTTGCCACCGGTCCCGTTGTCGAGCGGCAACGTCGCACAGGTCTGGATGCTCAGCAGGTACGTCGGGTCCGGGCCGGTGCTCCAGCCGTCCATCAGCATGTCCCAGTCGCCCTTGGACAGATTGACGTTGAGCTGGTCGAAGCCCATCGCCTGGATCTCCAGCTTGATGCCGATGGCCTTCATCCACTCCTCCAGGTACGGCGCGATCGCCGCGTCGCCGGCGTCATCGGAGTGGATGCCGAGCCGGAAGTCGAACGGCTTGCCGGTCGAGGGGTCGACCCGGATGCCGTCTGGCCCCTTCGGGTAGCCGGCCTGGTCGAGGATCTGGTTGGCCCGGGCCGGATCGTAGTTCAGCGCCTCACTCGGTGTGGGCTTCCAGAACCACTCGGGGTACCCGGGCGGCAGGTAGCCGGCTCCCGCCAAGCCGTTGCCGTCGAGGACACGGTCGACCAGCTTCTGCCGGTCGATGGCCAGCGCAATCGCCTGCCGGACGACGGGATCGGCCAGGATCGGGTTGCCGGTGCCCATCGGCTTACCGGATCGTGTCTTCGCGCCGGAGTTGATCTCCATGGCGGTCCATCCCGATGCGGCCTGCTGGTAGGTCGTGATGTTGCTGTCGCCCTGGAGCGCCTTGAACTGCGCGGCGGTCACGCCGCCTAGCTGGTCCAGCTGTCCGCTCCGGAGGGCGGCGACCGCACTGTCGCTGTTGGTGAAGTACTGCGAGATGAGGGTGTCGTACTTGGGCGCGCCCATGAAGAAGTCCTTGTTGGCCTTCAACGTGGCGTACTGGTTGGTGACGTTGGCAGTGAGGACCCAAGGCCCGTAGCCGACTACCGGGAAGTCCATGTTCTTGTAGTTCTTGAGGTCGCTGACCTTCGACTCCCAGATGTGCTGGGGCACGATCGCGATCCCCGAGACCGGGATGCTGACGTACAGCATGTTGGCCTGCGGCTTCTTCGTCGTGATGACGAGGGTGGTGTCGTCCGGTGCTGTGACGGTCTTGAAGTTGGAGACCAACGAACCGTTCGACGTCGCGGCGACCTGGTTGTGCATGATCAGGTTGAACGTCCAGGCCGCGTCCTTAGCGGTCAGTGGCTCGCCGTCGCTCCATTTCAGCCCGGACTTGATGGTGAAGGTCCAGGTCAGGTTGTCGGCGGACGTCTGGTACGACGTGGCCAGATACGGCACCGGCTTGCCTTGCTCGTCCAGCGACATCAACGACGGGTAGATGTTGCCGATGATGTCCAGCTCGCCGTCGTAGTAGGACAGGAAGGGGTTGAACGTGGTGATCTGGGTTTCGGAGGCGATCCGGAACGTCGTGTCGGAGCCGCTGTCGGCGTTGGCCGCCAAGCCCAGGCTCACGGTTGCGGCCGCGACCATCAGCCCGGTGGTCAGGCCAATCGTTACCCGCCCCACCAGCCGCCGATGCCAGAACGGCTTGACTCCCGTACGAGTTCTCATGTGGATACCTCTCAGAAGGGTTGCAGAGCCCGTGCCTACGAGCTCGGGAGGACGTAGAAGCGTTCACCGATGCGGGAGTGCTCGTCGGCACCGTCGAAGCGGGCCGTCGACCCACTCGTGTCGCGCGCCAAGGGAGTCGGTCGTTGGCAGAGCTCCAGGGAGCCGTCGGGCCACCGCAGCACCTCATGGGGTTGTGGGCGGCCGTTGTAGCGTGACGTGAAGGAGCCGGCGTAGGCGCCGGCACCGGCGATCGCGACCAGGTCGCCGCGTCGCAGGTGCGGCAGCTGGTACGTCCCGAAGGAGTCGGTAAGCTCGCAGATCGGCCCCTCGACCGAGGTGGCCAATAGCTCTCTCGACGCGAGTGTCTCGACCTCCGTCGTGCCGATCGTCGCCAGCGGCCAGATGTCATGCCGGCTGCCGTACAGGGCAGGCCGCACCAGCTCGGTCATCCCGGCGTCGAGCACGGTCTGCTGCGGAAGATGACGTCGCGGCCGCGAGTGCAGCACCTGGCTGACCAGCCACCCCGCGTGACCGACCAGGAAGCGCCCGGGCTCGATGGCGTGTCGCGGAGGCAGGGTGAGCCGACGGCGCTCGAGGTGGGCGTGCAGGGCCGCCACGAACCGGCCCGGGCGGGGGGCCCCGTCGACCGGCATCGGAAACCCGCCGCCGACATCGACCGTGTCGACGCTGTCCACCACAGCCGCCAGCCGGGCGGCCAGCCCCACGGCCGTCGCGCCGGCCTCGGCCCAGGCGGCGACGTCGCGCAGGTCAGATCCGGTGTGGACATGCACTCCCCGTAACCGCAGCCCAGAACCCGTGAGTCCGTGGCGCACGAAGTCGTGGATCTCTGCAGATTCCATCCCGAACTTGCTGGTGCCGGCGCCGACCGCGAACTGGGGCCGGGTCTCGGGAGTCACGTCGGGGTTGAGCCGCAGCAGGACCTCGAGCGGCGGACGACGGTCCTGACCGAGCCGGTAGTCGCGGGCCAGCTCCGCCAGCCGGTAGGCCTCATCAGGCGACTCGACCGCCAGCCACCGCGGTGGCGAACCCGCCGCGGTCTGCCGTACGGCGAACTCGAGCTCGGCATCGGTCTTGCCGATCCCTTCCAGCGTGATCTCGCGGCCGGGCACGTCGGCAGCCTCCGCGAGGCGCCACTCGCCGAGGGATACGACGTTCGACCCCCAGCCACGCGAAGCGAGATACGCCGCGATACCCGGCAGATCGTTGGCCTTCAGCGAGTACTGCCAGATCCATGGTCTGGGGAAAGCCGACTCGAGCATGGTCGCGGCGGCGGCGACGGTCGTCAGATCGATCACGTACACCGGGGTGCCGAACGCGCGCGCAGCGGCGGTCAACGCCTCTTCGGGGATGCCGGCAACACCGGAGACCGATTCCTGGGCCGCTAGCATGACTGGCAGTACAGCATGATTCAGAAAACAGCGTCAAGTCTGATAGCTGAATGTAATGCATCAGAGAGAGGCCGCCGTGTCCGAGCCTGGGAGCCGCGCCGCGCCGCGCATCTCCGAGCGGATTCGCGAGCACATGGTCGAGCTCAGCCTGAGCGAGCGACGGGTTGCGCGGACCCTGCTCGCCGGTCCGCCGACCGTGGGGCTGGAGTCGTCTTCTCGTCTCGCGCAGCGGTCCGGCGTCAGCGGCCCCACCGTGAGCCGTTTCGTCCAACGGGTGGGCTTCGCCAACTACGCCGCCTTCCAGCAGGCGATGCACGAGGAGATCGCCGACCGGGTCATGTCGCCGGTAGAGGTGGCTCGGCGACATCATGCGCAGGCCGGGACCCATGACGTTCTCGGATCGACCGGCACCGCCTTGAGCGAGGCAGTCGCCGCCACCGTCCGAGCGCTGTCACCGGCCGAGCTCGACCACGCGACCACGTTGTTGACCGATCACCGCCACCGGATCATCACAGTGGGCGGATGGTTCAGCCATGCCCTCGCGGACTATCTGGCGGCCCTGCTGCGGGAGTTCCGGCCCGGGGTCCGCTCGGTCTCCCCGGTGGCCAGTGAGCGGGCCACGACAATCGCCGACATCGCCCGCGACGACGTAGTCGTGGTCTTCGACTTCCGCCGCTACGAGCGCGACACGGTGGAGTTCTCCTCCGCGGTGCGGGAGGCCGGCGCGCGGATCATCCTGTTCACCGACCCTTGGCTGTCTCCGATAGCCGAGATCGCCGAGGCAACCCTGCCGGCGCAGGTCATCGGTCGCTCGCCGTTCGAGACTCTCACGCCGACACTTGCGCTCGTCGAGACCCTGATGACCTCCGCGGCGAACGCCCTTGGCGATGCCGGGCAGCGCCGGTTCGAGACCTTCGGGGCGATCGCCGACCGTTGGGTGCGGCCCTGGCCGGCGACCGGGGGCGAGCTCGACGGCCGGTGAGTCTGGCGCCTCAGTCGTCTTGCGTCCGGGCGTCTGCGCGTGATTGCGTCGGCAGACGCGGACGTGGTGCGGCTGAGGATCAGCGGGCGCGTCGCTTGAGTCGCTCGACGTCCATCAAGACCACGGATCGGGCCTCGAGCCGCAGCCAGCCGCGGGACGCGAAATCGGCGAGGGCCTTGTTGACCGTCTCCCGAGACGCCCCCACGAGCTGAGCCAGCTCCTCCTGGGTGAGGTCGTGGTTGACATGGACCCCGTCGTCGGCAGCCCGCCCGAATCGTGACGACAGGTCGAGCAACGCCTTGGCGACCCGTCCGGGGACGTCGGAGAACACCAGGTCGGCGACCACGTCGTTGGCACGACGCAGCCGCCCCGCCAGTTGGGTCAGCAGCCCGCGCGCGACCTCGGGTCGGCCGTCGAGCCACTGGCCGAGCTCGTTGTGGCTGAGGCTGCGCATGGTGCAGTCGGTCACTGCCGTGACGGTGGCGGACCTTGGACCGGGGTCGAACAGGGACAGCTCGCCGAACATCTGTCCCGGTCCGAGGATCGCCAGCAGGTTCTCGCGCCCGTCTGCGGACGAGCGTCCCAGCTTTACCTTGCCCTCGGTCATGATGTAGAGCCGATCGCCGGCGGCTCCCTCGCTGAACAGCACCTCACCCCGGCGGATCCTGATCTCAGCCATCGACGCGCTGAGCGCCTCCGCGGCCTCGTCGTCGAGCCCGCGGAAGAGCAGCGTGTTGCGGAGCCCGGTGGTGTCCACAGCTGAGTCCTCTCGTCGCCCCGCTTGCCCTCACGGCGTGGGCCTCGTCACATTGTCCCGCATGTCGTGGCTGGGACGCCGATCGCCTCGCCCCCCGAAGAGCGTCCGCGGTGCGTCGTACCCTTTCCCCATGCCCGCGCAGATGGTCGGAGTCGTCGACGAGGACTCCACGCATCGCCGTACGGCGTTGGTGCGACGGGCCCGCCGGATCAACCGAATCCTGTCCGAGACTTATCCGGACGCGGCGTCGGAGCTTGACTACGACTCCCCCTGGCAGCTGCTCGTGGTCACGGTGCTCTCGGCGCAGACGACCGACAAGCGGGTCAACGTCGTGAGCCCCAGGCTCTTCGCCCGATTCCCGGGGCCGCCGGAGCTGGCGGCTGCCAACCGGGACGAAGTCGAGCAGATCATCGCCTCCACGGGCTTCTTCCGCGCCAAGACGCAGTCAATCATGAGGCTCGCGGCAGCCGTTCTGGAGCGGTACGACGGTGCGGTGCCTGCTCGGCTGGAGGATCTGGTGACGCTTCCCGGAGTCGGCCGCAAGACGGCGAATGTGGTGCTGGGCAACGGATTCGGCGTCCCCGGCATCACCGTGGACACCCACGTCGGGCGGCTTTCCCGGCGGTTCGGTTGGACCCACGAGACAGACCCGGTGAAGGCGGAGCACGACATCGCGGCGCTGTTCCCCAAACGCGACTGGACGATGCTGAGCCACCACCTGATCTGGCACGGTCGACGCTGCTGCCACGCCCGCATCCCGGCCTGCGGCGTCTGTCCGGTCGCACGGCTTTGCCCGTCGTACGGCGAGGGACCGACGGATCCGGCGGAGGCCGCGAAGCTGGTGCGGCTCGGAGGTCGGGCGTGAGCCGGCCACGCCAGCAAGTGGGGGCGCTGCTCGGGCTCGCCCTTGCTGGCTTGCTGATCGCCGCCTGCGGAGGTGGCCCCCCGCCCGAGACCTCCCGGTACACGTTCACAGCGCAAGAGGCCGGCGTAGACGTCGACAACCCCGCGCTGAGAGCGCTGAAGAGCTCGGCCGGCATCGAGCCATGCCCGGCAAGCAGCTCGCCTGGCGACCCACGCGTGGGCTTGCCCGACCTGACACTGCCCTGCCTGGGCGGCGGACGGGACGTTCGTCTGGCCGGCCTGCGCGGCCCCCTCGTCCTCAACTTCTGGGCGCAGTACTGCGGGCCCTGCCGAGCCGAGTCGCCGCTGCTGCAGCAGCTGTCGACCGCGGCGGTTGGGCGGGTCGGCGTGGTCGGTGTCGACTTCCTCGACACCCGACCGGCTCTCGCCCTAGCGTTCGCCAAGAGCCTCGGCCTGACCTATCCGCAGGTCGCCGACCCCGACGGAGCGGCGAAGGCGCCCCTGCGCATACCGGGGCTGCCGTGGACGTTCTTCGTCGACCGAGCCGGCCGGATCGCGTACACCCAGACCGGGGCCATCACCTCCGCCGAGCAGCTGGCCGCGTTGGTGCGCACCCATCTCGGCGTCACCGTGCGGGGACTCGCGAAGCTGTGAGCTACCTCGACCGCGCGCGCACTGCCGACCTCCCGGACTGGATGCGTGACCTCACGGCAGCGCTGCCCGAGATCAGGGCCGACCAGCTGGTGGGGCCGCAGCGTCCGCCCCGCGGAACGCCCCGGGCGGCATCGGTGCTCGTCCTGTTCGGTGCCGGTCAGCGCGGGCCTGAGGTGTTGCTGCTCGAGCGCGCCGCAGAACTGCGCGCCCACGCCGGGCAGGTCGCCTTCCCCGGTGGCGGCCGGGACGAGTCCGACGTAGACGCGGTCGCCGCGGCGCTGCGCGAGGCCGCGGAGGAGACCGGACTCGACCCCGCGGGCGTCGACATCGTGGGGGTGCTGCCGGTGCTCTGGCTCTCCGCAACTGACTATCTGGTCACGCCGGTGATCGGGTGGTGGCGACGGCCCGGGCGGGTGCACGCCGTCGACCCCGCGGAGACGGCATCCGTCCACGTCATACCCATCGACGACCTCCTCGAGCCCGCGCACCGGGGGCGCGTGCGCCATCCGTCGGGGTACGTCGGCCCCGCCTTCGCCGTTGACGAGATCCTGGTCTGGGGATTCACCGCGCTGGTGCTCGCGGGACTCTTCGCCGAGCTGGGCTGGGAACGACGATGGGACCCGGAGCGCTACTTCGAGCTGCCGGAGGCCATTGTGGCGGGATCGCAGCGCGACCTCGCCAAGCGCCGCGCGGCGGCGGGGGTGGCCACCACCGAGGACCGACGATGAACGCACTCGATCTGGTGCTGCTGCTCGGCGCCCTCGTCTATGGGCTCACCGGATATCAGCAGGGGTTCCTGGTCGGGTCGTGCGCCACGCTGGGGCTGGTCGGCGGCGGCTTCGCCGGAATCCAGCTGGCACCGTGGGTGCTCGAGCGTTGGCAGGACAGCCTGACGGTGTCGGCCGCGGCGATGCTGATCGTGCTGACGGCGGCGTTCGTCGGGCAGGGGATCGGAGCCGTCCTCGGCCAGCGGGTCCGGCAGCGGGTGACCTGGCGCCCGGCTAGGGTCGTCGACGCCCTCAGCGGTGCCGCGCTGAGCGTGGCCGCGATGTTGGTCATCGCCTGGGTGCTCGGAGTCGCGGCCAGCGGTTCCAACCTCGACGGGATCAACGAGGAGGTTCGCGGCTCCGCTGTGCTGGGTGCCGTCGACCGGGCGATGCCGGGAGGGTCCGACCGGCTGTTATCCGCGTTCAACTCGGTCGTCGGGTCGAGTGACTTCCCTCGCTATCTCGAGCCGTTCGCGTCGGAGCGGATCACTCCGGTCCGTCGCCCCAACGGCCGGGTCCTGCAGGCGCTCGGCGTGCGCCGGGCCTCGGGAAGCGTCGTCAAGGTGCTCGGTGACGCGCCCTCGTGCAGCAGGACGCTCGAGGGGAGTGGCTTCGTCTACGCGCCACACCGGGTGATGACCAACGCGCACGTGGTCGCCGGTGTCGAGCACCCGGTGGTGCGCCTCGACGACACCGACCACCCGGCCAGCGTCGTCTTCTACGACCCCGACACCGACGTCGCGGTGCTCGCGGTGCCCAGCCTGCAGGCGCGGGCACTCCGGTTCTCGGGGCCGGCCGGGTCGGGGGACTCCGCCGCCGTGCTCGGGTATCCCCAGGACGGTCCGTTCGACGCGCAGCCCGGACGCATCCGCAGCACGGAGCGGCTGCGCAGCGACAACATCTACGGCGAAGGCAGCGTCCTGCGCGACGCGTATGCGGTCTATGCGCTGGTGAGGGAAGGCAACTCGGGTGGCCCGCTGGTGTCGCCGGCGGGGCGGGTCGTCGGCGTCGTGTTCGCCGCGTCCCTGATCGACGGCAGCACCGGCTACGCCCTCACCGCGGAGCAGGTGGCTGCGGCTGCCGCCGCCGGGCGTCGGTCAGCCCGTGCGGTCTCCACCGGTGGTTGTGCGCTCTGAGAGCCAGTCGAGGAGCAGTCGAGTGAACTCCGCAGGCCGCTCCTCGTGCGGGAAGTGTCCGGCTCCCTCGATCGTGTGGTCCTCGAAACGCCCGGCGACGTATCGGGCCGAGGCGCGGCCCGCTGCTGCCGGTTCGGTCGGGTCATCGGATCCGGCGACGTGCATGACGGGTACGGCTACCTGCCGCCGGAGCACCCGGGCGAAGGCCCGCCCGTCGGCGCGCAGCCGCGAACGGAACAACCAGCGGTGGTACTCCAGGGCGCAGTGCGGGGACGGCCACAGCGCGAACGCCGCCTGGTAGCGGGCGGCCTCCTCGGCTGAGGGAAACCCGCTGGCGGGCCCCGCCCAGGCCGCCAGATGGTCGGCGACGTACGACCCTCGAGCGATCCGCCGCTCGGGCAGCCACGGCACCTGCATGGCCAGCAGATGGCGAACCGGCTTGCCCGGCGGCAGCCACTGGCGCGCGCTGGTCAGAACCCTGGGATGCGGCGAAGCCACCGCGCAGACAGCGCGGACACAGTCGGGGCGATGCGCCGCGGCTGCCCATCCGACGTACCCTCCCCAGCCATGCCCGACGAGCACTCCCGAGCGAGAGCCGAGGCTGCGGATTACCCCGGCCACGTCGGCTGCCAGGGTGAGCGGGTCGTAGCCGCGTGGTGTCTTGTCACTCGCGCCGTATCCGCGCAGGTCCATCGCAACCGCGTGGTAGCCGGTGGCCGCCAGCACCGGCAGCTGGTGGCGCCAGGCCCACCAGAACTCCGGGAAACCGTGCAGCAGCACAACCAGCGCACTCTCGGGGGACGCCCGGGCCGGTAGGGACTCGCAGATGTGGAACCGGGCACCGTTGGCGGAGATGTAGCGGTGCTCCCAAGGTCCCGGCAACTCGATCCCTGGGTCGTGCAGGGACTCGGGGCGATGCACGGGCGGTCAGCCGCGCTTCAGGACCTGCTTGGTCTCCTTGACACTCTCGATGGTCTGCTCCGGCGCCTTGACCTGCTTGACCTTCCGGTAGCCGATGTAGAAGAGCAGTACCGCGATCAGCAGGTAGACACCGAAGACGATGAGGAACGACGTCGCGGTGCCCGCGAACAGCCAGTCCAGGAAGAACGCGAACGCGATCGAGAGCATGATGATGGCGAGCAGCAGGATGAAACCGGCGGCCGCGAACATCGCGACGCTGATCCCACCCGCTCGGACGCTCACCTTGAGCTCGGTCTTGGCGAGCTCGATCTCGCTGCGGACCAACGTCGAGAAGTCGCGCGTGGTGTCCGCGATCAGCCGCCCGATGGTCGGGTCTTCCTCGACCGCGGGAGGACCCACGTGCTTGGTCGGGCTCTCCCGGACGGATGAACCATGCGTAGTCGTCAATGTCGGTCCTCTCATCGCGTGCGCGGACTCGCCCGCGCGTGTCGACACCTGAACCCTACGGCCTCAGCATGGGTGGTGCGATCGGTGGTCTGATCAGCCGGACGGATACTTCTCAGGGCCGATGCCCTCCGCAGGCGGCCAGATGCGCGTACCGCTGGATCGGCACCGTTGTCGCCCAGCACTTCCCAAGCCCCCAGAGTCAGGTATCGGATTACTCGGTGTACCGCAGTGCCGCCATTTCAGGTAAGCGTGGTTCGATGTGCGTCCTTCGCCGGTGCGGGAACCGTTCGCGCGTGTCGGGGTGCCTCGGCTCAATCAGTGGAGCCACGGAGAGGGGTTCGGGGTGATCGACAGGGACAGGGATCGCGACTTCGCGGCGTATGTCGCGGCTCGCGGCCAGCGGTTGGTCCGCAGCGCGGTGCTGCTGGGCTGCTCGGTTCCCGACTACGCCCGATGGCCGGGTGGGCCAGTTGTCGCCGTGATCGTGGTTGTCGTCTGGTTGCGGTCGAGAGGCGCCAGGCGCCTCACGATCTAGTCCTCGACACGCTCGCTGACACGGATGCAAACAGTGGCGAGGCTCCTGCAGTCGTCAGCGAAAATGAAGTCGGCGCTCAGCCGCTGGCCGGCGAGGACTCTGGGCAGCCAATGTTGGGCGTCCGCCCACATGGCATCGAACGGGATCGCGTTGACGTCGTACCACGCGGGCGTGATTTCGTCGGTCTCGACCGGCTCGCCGCGCCAGAGTCGAGTGACGAAGACGGCGGCCCGCTGGTCCCAGGACGGCCTGGTGGGGAACCGGAAGGTGATCATCGCCAGCTCCTCGAGGTCGGCCGGGTCGACGACCACGCCGGACTCTTCGGCCGCCTCTCGGGCGGCGGCAGCTCGAGGCGTCTCGTTCGCTTCGACCTTGCCGCCGAGTCCCACGATGTTGCCGGCGCCGAGCCCGCGCTTCTTCTCGCCCAGCAACACATACGTCGACCCGTCGTCTCGCTCCCGCACCAGGAAGGACAGGCACATCAACGGCGACAACACGTCCGCGATTCTCGCAGCACCCATCGTGGCGTCCGTGCGTGCTCGACAATGTCGGGGTGACCGACGACGAGTACACGCCGCACGGGGACCATCCGCCCACGCCGGAGCTGACGGCTCTGCGGCTGCGGGCCGAGCAGCTCTGCCGGGACGAGAATGACCTGGACCTGCTCGAGCTCGTCGACCGGCTTCGTGACGACGTCCACTGGTGGCCACATCTGTGGGGACCGAGCGTCGCGATCGCCGCCAGCCGGACCGGTCGCGGCGACGCCCTCGACCTCTTGCGCAGCGCCGTCGATGGCGGCTTCAGCCAGCCGGAGCTTTTCGAGGGTCTCCTCGAGCAGCACTTCGCCTCGGATTCCGCGTGGAGCTGCCTGCGCGACCGAATGATCGCCAATGTGCCTGCGCCGAGACTGCTTCTGCTGGACTGGCCCGATCCCACCCCCACGCTGCCGCTGGAGCTCGACCTCGTCCCGCCGGCGCGGGCCGAGGAGTTCCGGCGGCGTCTGCCCGATCCGGATCCAGGCGTGTCGGCCTGGGACAGCGCCACGATGATGCTCGAGTGGGTACGGCGCAGCTGGGAGCACGCCAACGACCACGTCGACGACCCCGACGGCCTCGAGGTGCTGCGTCGGGTCGACGGTGGGGAGCGGTTCGCCTGCGTCGAGTATTCGATCGTGCTCAGCCAAGCCCTGAACTCCATCGGGATCCCGGCGAGGCGGCTCGCCTTGCGCCAACGCAACCATCACGTCGGGGTCGGCCGCGGGCACGTCGTGTCCGAAGCCTGGCTCGACGACCGCGACCAGTGGGTGGTGCTCGACGGCCAGAACGGCGCCTACTGGGTGGACGGTAACGAGCGGCCGCTCAGCCTTCGCGAGCTTCAAGGGACCTGTCGAGACGGCGGGTCAGCGCGCATGGTCGGGCTCGTCGACGAGCTGTCCGAGAGCGACTCGGCGACGTGGCTGACGTACTTCGCTTCGGTCACCACCACCGGCTACACCTGGGCGGAGGACACCTTCTCACCGGTGTTCCAGGACATCGGGATCATCAAGACCGGGAGGCTGTTGCACGACGGCGACCAGGCGTATCCGCGACTGTCGGACGTGTCGATCGCCCTCGCCGGCAGTCTGGAGAAGCCCGCGGTCAGGCTGAGCACCCAGCACCCGTACGCGCGTGCATTCCGAGTGGTCCATGCAGACGCCGCGGCCGAGATTCCCCTGGACAACGCGCGATGGACGATGCCGATGACTCCGGGCCGGCACAGCCTCGAGATCTCTCCGCTGACCGACTACGGCCCGGCCAAACCGTCCCTGGTGACCTACCAGGTCACCGAGCCGTGACTGCAGGGTTCCCTCCGCTGACCCGCCATCGGGCGTACTCATACGTGACAGGGTGCGAGCGGACGGCGGACAGATGAGCGACAAGCTTCGAGAGGCGATCCGCGACCTCGCCGCTGATGCGCCGGGGATCGACGCGACAGGAAGCTGGGCAGTCTCTTCGGGTTCGACGCGCCGATGGCCGATGGCGTCGGGATTCACCTCTTCAGCGCAGCTCGTGCCGGGTTGACGGTCGATCCCGTCACGGGGGAGCGCCACCCCTGGCGTCTTGCCGCTGCCGGCTTCAACGGCGCTCAGCACGGTACCGAGAGCCCAAGTACCGGCCGGTTCGCCTTCGAGGGCAACGTTTCGACCAAGGGCCGTGAGTTCTTCGGCTCGGACCGATGGTGCGTATTCGTCACGGCACCTGACGGATTGACCCGAGGGGCGATGCGAGCTCCTGCGGCCGCACGTCTGCTTGACATCGGCGCCCCGCAGACCGAACTCATCGGTTGGGTCGACCGGACTCACGTGTTGGTGCGCGTCTGGGCATCGTCTGAAAGGCATTTCATGGCGACCCAGCAGATTGGTCTCCTGGACATCCGCAGCGCCAGTGTGCGAACGATGATCCGGGTGGACGGCCGACAGGAGACCATTGCGCACTTTGCGACGGATCTGATCAGTCGACCCTTCATCAAGGGCGTGGCTCCGCCGTCGGTGCGGGACCCACGGGTGACTCCGGGAATCGTCCTTGGCGTCACCGGCGCAGGGCTCGTTCTCACCGGTTTGGTGTGGCTGTATCGGCGCGACCGACGCTTCGTCCGCGAGGCCCACGAGGCTGTTCGTGGGTAGGGATGAGAAGTTCACGAAGTTCGTGGCGGCGCGGGGCAAGGCGCTCGGCAGGACGGCCTACCTGCTGACCGGCAATCACCACGACGCGGAGGACCTGGTGCAGGTCACGCTTTTCAAGGCGGCCAAGGTGTGGCGGCGGATCGAGCACCATCCAGAGCCGTGCGTCCGACGCATTCTCTACAACGAGAGCGTCTCAGGATGGCGTCGCCGCCAGCGCCAACCAGCGGAGCGACTGGCGGCCGCCACCCCTGAGTCCCCGGAGCGGGAGGCGCCGGACTCCGCGACGCGGATCACCCTGCAGCCGGCGTTGGCCCGGTTGACCCCCAAGCAGCGCACGATTCTGGTGCTGCGCTTCTACGAGGACCTGAGCGAGCAACAAACGGCCAACATCATGGGAACGCGGCTGGGCACCGTGAAGTCACAGACGAAGCACGCCCTGATGCGGCTGCGCGAGCTGGCCCCCGAGCTCGCCGACCTGGCCCCCCCGTCCCGGATTCGTCCGACCGACCGGGGGTGTCTCGAGCCTGAGCGCCCCGGACGAGTCCGAGAGGGTCAGTCCTCTTCGGTGCCCTTGCCCTCCTTGAGGTTGGCCTGGATAAGGTCCATCACTGACGAGTCGGCGAGCGTGGTGGAGTCGCCCGGCGGACGGTTCTCGGCGACGTCGCGGAGCAGCCGCCGCATGATCTTGCCGGACCGGGTCTTGGGCAGCTCGGGCACCACCATGATCGACTTCGGCTTGGCGATCGCGCCGATCTCCTTGGCCACGTGGTCCCGCAGCTCCTTGACGACCCCTTCGCCGCCGTCGCCCGCGCTCTCCCGCAGGATGACGAAGGCGACCGGCGCCTGCCCGGTCATCTCGTCGTTGGCCCCCACGACTGCCGCCTCAGCGACCTTGGGATGGGCGACGAGGGCCGACTCGATCTCAGTCGTGGAGAGCCGGTGACCAGACACGTTCATCACGTCGTCGACCCGGCCCAGCAGCCAGACGTCACCTTCCTCGTCGAGCTTCGCCCCGTCGCCGGCGAAGTACACACCGGGGAACCGCGACCAGTAAGTGTCCCGGTAGCGGTCGTCGTCACCCCAGATGGTGCGGAGCATCGCGGGCCACGGCTCGGTCAGCACCAGATAGCCACCGGAGCCCTTCTCGACGGCCTCGCCGGCCTCGTCGACGACCAGCGCCGAGACACCCGGTATCGCCTTCATCGCCGAGCCAGGTTTCCCAGAGGTGACGCCCGGCAGGGGGCTGATCATGATCATGCCGGTTTCGGTCTGCCACCAGGTGTCGACGACGGGGCAGCGATCGCCGCCGATCTCCTTGCGGTACCACATGTAGGCCTCGGGGTTGATCGGCTCTCCGACCGACCCGATCAGCCGCAGACTCGCCATGTCGAACTTCCCGGGGATCTCCGCCCCCCACTTCATGAACGTCCGGATCGCCGTGGGCGCGCAGTACAGGATGTTGACCTTGTACTTCTCGATGATCTCCCACCAGCGGCCCTTGTGCGGGGTGTCCGGTGTGCCCTCGTACATCACCGACGTCGTCCCGTTGGCGAGTGGACCGTAGACGATGTAGGAGTGGCCGGTGACCCAGCCGATGTCGGCCGCGGTCCAGAAGACGTCCTGGTCCGCCTTCAGGTCGAAGATCGCCCAGTGTGTGTACGAGGTGCCAACCAGGTAGCCGCCGGTGGTGTGCAGGATCCCCTTCGGCCTCCCCGTCGTGCCGCTGGTGTACATGACGTAGAGCGGATGCTCAGAGTCGAACGACTGGCACTTGTGGGTGGAGCTCTGTTGACCGACGAACTCGTCCCACCACAGGTCGCGGTCGTCGTTCCAGGCGACCTCCTGCCCGGTACGGCGCACCACCAGCACGTTCCGTACGTCGGGGCACTGCTCGAGCGCGGTGTCCACGGCCGGCTTGAGCGCCGCAGGCGCGCCGCGGCGGTAGCCGCCGTCTGCCGTGATCACCACCCTGGCGTCACAGTCCTGGATGCGATCCACCAGCGCGGTCGACGAGAAGCCGCCGAACACCACCGTGTGCGGTGCTCCGATGCGTGCGCAGGCGAGCATGGCGATCACCGTCTCCGGGATCATCGGCAGGTAGATCGCCACCCGGTCACCGGCCTTGACACCGAGCTCGGTCAGCGCGTTGGCAGCGCGACTCACCTCCGCGAGCAGGTCCGTATAGGTGATCGTGCGGGTGTCGCCGGGCTCTCCCTCGAAGTGGAACGCGACCTTGTCGCCCTTACCGGCCTCGACGTGCCGGTCGATGCAGTTATACGAGGCGTTCAGCTTGCCGCCGACAAACCATTTCGCGAAGGGCTTGTTGCTCCAGTCGAGAACCTCCGTGAACGGTTGCGTCCAGGTGATGCGCTCGGCCTGCTTGGCCCAGAACGCACGACGATCCTCGGTCGCATCGTCGTAGGCATCGGCCTTGAGGTTCGCGTTCCTTGCGAGCTCTTCGGGCGGGTCGAAGTGCCGGGTCTCGTGAAGCAGGTTCGACAGGGAAGGTTCTGTGCTCATCATCGTCTCCTCGAAGCCCGCGACTGGTGACGTGTCTCGAGAGGGAGCCCTCGGGTCACGCCACCAGTCTGAGACTGTCCTCGGTTGGGTCGTCAGCGGGGGTACGTCGGCAGCACGGACTTCTTGAACGTGAAGTTCGTGACGCCGGCGAAGGACGCGTACCAGGCCGCGATGGCGGTCAGGATACCGAGGTAGCCGCCGAGTTTCGTCCAGCCGTCAGATGTGGCGAACTCGCCGATGGACAGCGCGAAGAACGTGACGGTCAGCAGAGCGAACACGGCGAGGACGGCTCCGCTGACGCGCGACGCCGCCACAGTCATGTAGAGCGTGAAGATTCCCCACGCGAGCAGGAAGAGACCGATGCCGTTGCCCAGGTCGTTCTCTGATGCAGCACCCGACAGATCGGTGTGGCCGGTGAGGTACCAGTACGAGATCCAGAAACCGCCGTACGAGCAGAACGCCGTCGCTCCGAAGGTGTTTCCCTTCGCGAACTCCCAGATCCCTGCCACGAGCTGGCTGACGCCGCCGTAGGCGAGCGCGAGGCCGAACACGACTGCGGTTGCGCTCTTGTCCACGATCTCCGCGTTCATCACGCTTAGGACGAACGTGGTTAGGGCGAAGGCCGCCAAACCGAGTGGTGCCGGGTCCGCAATGAGAGAACCGCGTGGGATGGGTGATCCTGGCTGGTCGTCACGCGTAGGTTCGACGCTTCTCGATGACATGTTGCCTCCTCTGCGGCTGTGAAACGCCGGCAAGGGCCGGACGCTCCCCACGCTAGATCCTTTCGGTGCCGGGGTCTACCGTCGTGGAACTGCCCAGAGATGAAGGACGTGGTTGGTGGATGAGTCTCCCGGATGTCGTGTCGCGCACTGAATGGCTGGCAGCCCGCCTCGAGCTGCTCACGAAGGAGAAGGAGGCAACCCGGGCACGAGACGCGCTGAGCGCGGAGCGCCGACGCCTGCCGATGGTGCGGATCCTGAAGGACTACGAGTTCGAGGGGCCTGGCGGCGCCACGAGCCTGCTCGAGCTCTTCGATAGGCGCCGACAGCTCATCGTCTACCACTTCATGTTCGACCCGAGCTGGGAGGAGGGATGTCCGAGCTGCTCGTTCCTCCTCGACAACCTCGGACATCTCTCCCACCTGCATGCGCGTGACACGACGTTCACTGCGATCTCGCGGGCGCCGATCGACAAGATCGAGGCCTACCGGGCCCGCATGGGCTGGAGCTTCCCGTGGGTGTCGTCGTACGGCAGCGACTTCAACTACGACTACCACGTCACGCTTGACGCAGCCGAAGGGTCGACCGAGTACAACTACCGGCGTGCGGACCCCGCCTGGGAAGGCGAGCAGCCCGGGGTGAGTGTGTTCCTGCGGGAGGGCGACGAGGTATTCCATACCTACTCCGCCTATCAGCGGGGCCTCGACATCCTGCTCACCACCTACAACTATCTCGACCTGACGGCGCTGGGGCGCCAGGAGTCCTGGGAGGTGCCGGCCGGCCGGGTGGGAGCGCCCGACGACGACTGGACCCGGCGGCACGACGAGTACTGAGCCGGCTCTTCGGTTGAGATGCCAAGATGTGGTACGGCGCCGAATGAAAGTTGGCGTGTCAAGGGAGATCAACGTCAAGCGGCGGCAGTGGAGACATCCCACTTGTCGGGCGTGGGCAGGTGGCGGACCTCGGCGCTCGCCAACAGCGCGACCACGCTGATCGAGATGATCCCAGCGGTGATGAGCATGGCCGCCTGGCCACCGAAGATCGCCAGCAGAACGCCCCCGACCACCGGCCCGAGGGGCTGGAAAGCGCTCGCCGTGAAGCCCAGGGCGCTGCTGACCCGGCCCTGCAGCCGGTCCGGTGTCACGGCAACCAAGTACGACGAGACGGCCGCGTTGCCGGCCGGGTTGCCGATCAGCGCCACCGCGAGCAGCAGACCCACGATCACGACGTTGTTGGTGAAGGCCATCGGGATACACGCCACCACGATCAGCAGCGCCGTACCGATGGCGACCAGTCCGGTGGGGACTCGCTTGATCAGGCTCGGAGCCATGACCGCGCCGATCAGGCCGGCAACCGCGCCGATGGTGTCGATGGTGCCGATCGCGGCGGGGTGCACGCCGGCTCTCAGCAGTTTGAGGGTCAGCACCAAAAAGAGCGCGTTCGCGCCGAAGTTGACGATCGTGGCGAACAGCACGGTGGCCCGGAAGAAGCCACGCGACATCAGGAAGCGGAGCCCTTCGGCGATCTCGTGCCGCATTTTGCTGGGGCCGGTGGTGGTCCGCTCAGGAGCAGTGAGCGGCGCCCGCAGGCGGGTGATCGCGAGGGCGGAGACACCGTAGGTGACCGTGTCGACGAGGAAGGGGATCGATCGGCTCACGGAGTAGAGCACACCGGCGAGTGGTGGCCCGACCAGCATGGCCACGTGCTGCCGCGCCTGGTTCTGGCTGAAAGCGGTCGGGAGCTGTCGAGCGGGCACGACGGTCTTGATCGCGGCCTGCTCGGCGGGGCCGAAGAAGCTCCCCGCGATGCCGGTCAGCAGCGCTACCAGGATCAGGTGGACGATGGTGAGCCGGTCTGCGGCCAGGGCGACGACCAAGCTGCCGTACAGCCCGACGCCGGCGAGGTTCGCCACGATCATCACGTGCTTGCGATTGGTCCGGTCGATCAAGGCGCCGGCCTGGAGCCGGAACAGGATGCTGCCGAGAGCGAATGCGGTCAGCGCCAGAGCCGCCTGGGTTGTCGAGCCGGTCAGCGAGTAGCCGATGATTGGGAAGATGAAGAAGCTCATCGACGAGCCCAGCTGGGAGATCGTCTCCCCGCTCCACAAGATCATGAAGTCGCGGTTGTGCCACAGACTCGGGGCGCGGGCCGACGTCACGACTGGCTCGCTCATGGCGCCACCCTGACAGCAGTCGACGAGACTATGCAACTCTACTTGCGCAATTTTTCTCGCGGATCCTTTACGCTGGTCAGAATGGCGGAGTTGGTGGCAGCGGATCCCCGGGTGCTTCGGGCGATAGCACATCCCATTCGGACGGTCCTGCTCTACGAGCTCTTCGCGCGCGGGGAGTCCACCGCGACGGCCCTGGCCATCGCGATCGACCAGCCGGTCAACTCGGTGAGCTTTCACCTTCGTCAGCTGCAGCGGTACGGCGTCATCGAGGAAGTCACCGGCCACGGGGGCGATGGGCGGGCCCGCTGGTGGCGACCCCGAGACGACCGGGGCCTACGTTTCGACGAGGCCAGCCTTCGTGAGCAGCCCGACGGACCCGGCGCGTACGAGGTCGGGATGCGCTACTTCGAGGAGCGATGGCACGCCTTGGTCGAGCGGCTGTTCCGGCGCCGTGACGGCAAGAGCGCCGAAGTATGGAAGACCTCCGACGTGGCGATGCTGCTCACTGACTCCGAAGCGAGGCAGATGCAGGGCGAACTTCTCGAGCTTCAGATGCGCTGGGTGTACCGCGGCCGAGAAGCGGCCGCAACCGAGGCGAAGGCGCCCAATGGCCCTGGAGCCGGGCGGCGGACGTATCTCGTACTGTCGATCGTGATGCCGCACCCCGTGGACTTGGTCGAGACCTGACCAGCCCTGGCGTCCGGGCAGATGCGCGCCGCCACACGCGGTGTGGCGGGACGTCCGGCGGGTTTCGCAGTCAGGCGAAGTCGATCAGCAGACCGTCATCGCGTTCCTCGGCACCGTCACGCCGAGGGTCGGCCAGCCCGCTCACCGTGGCCCGGAAGCAGACGGCGCTCCAGGGCATCAGCATGCCGTCGTGCCCGCGGCCGTAGCCGTCATAGATGGCTGCCACCTCAGCGAGCAGGGCTGCTCGGTCGTCCGGGGTCATCACGGCGGCGTAGGAGCTCGACGCGATGAAGCCGACCAGCGACTCGCGGTCGAACTTCTGCCAGTGTCGAAAGACCTGACGCTCCCCGTGGTCGAAGAGCTCCGACTCCGCCACCGGGTCGGTGATGGCGTCGTCCGTCATGCCAATGAGGCCCAGCACCTTGCGCACCCAAGGCACCTGGAAGTCGCCGGTGTTCCAGACCAGTGCCAGCACGCCTGCTGGCCGGAGCACCCGGGCAATCTCGGGTAGCGCGCGGCTCCCGTCGAACCAGTGAAACGCCTGGGCCGAGACCACGACGTCCACGACGGCGGGGGCGACCGGGATGCCTTCGGCCCGGGCGGCGATGCGGCGGGCGCCGGGAGCGACGCGGGCCAGCTCGGTCAGCATCGGCGTCAGGGAATCCGTGGCCACCACCCGGTGACCGAGAGCCAGCAGCGAACGAGTGAGCTTGCCGGTCCCCGATCCGAGCTCGAGCACGTTGGCCGGCTTCTCCCCGGCCAGCCACCGGACCGCCTCGGCGGGATAGTCCGGTCGGTTCAGCGCATAGGCCTGGGCGACCGAACCGAAACTGGCCGCGCGACGACCGATCTCCTCGGCATCCATGGAGGTCGAGACTAGCCGACCGCCCGAAGCGTCCTGCCCCGTACGCTGACGCTGTGGCCGCGCCGGGAGACGACGCCTTCGGTGCGGCTTCTCGGTTGGCGGGGGTCCCCTCCGCCTTGGTGGCTGCGCGGGACGGCATCGACGCGATGCTGCGCGATCGGGGACTCCGCCGTACCGCGCCAGAGGCGACCGCCGAGTCGCTGCTGCGCGGGGCCGTAGCGTCGGCCCAGCTGTCCGGCAGTCCGAGCACGCTGGTCGAGGTACGCGCCGGCACCGGCGACGGCGTGGCCCGGGCGGCGGTGAGGCTGAACGCCGGGCTGCTCGCGCTGGTGCCCGTGCTTGGTCGGTCGCCTCTGCAGGCGCTCGCGCGAATGCACACACTCGCCGCCACCGGCCTGGCGCCCGAGGCGGAGCTCGGTCGGCCCGGCCCGGACCCCGCTGCCGCCGAGGTGCTCCGTCGGCTCGCCTCCCGGCTGTTGGCCCCGACGACGGCGCCGGCGATCGCGGTCGCCGCGCTGGCGCACGCTGAGGTGGTCATCGCCGCACCGTTCCCGGCGTCGAACGACCTGGTCGGGCGCGCTCTGGAGCGGCTGGTGCTGGTGGTGCGCGGGGTGGATCCTGCTTCGGTTATCGTGCCCGAGGTCGGCCATCACGTGGCGGCCGGCGACTATCGCGAGGCGCTGGCCGCCTACCGCCGCCGCGATGCGGCTGGTCTGCGCGGTTGGTTGCTGTACTCCTGCGCGGCACTAGGCCGCGCGGTCGGCGCGAGCCCGCTGCGAGAGCCGGGGCCTTCCGGGCCACCGGCCTGACGGCTTGCCTAGCGCCCCGCCGTGCGAGCGTCTGCCGCAACGTGCGAACGACGTCCTCGCGCGGAGGACGCCGCCCGCGGGCACAAGGGCTCGGGTTACCAAGCGTGCACTCTTCATAAGGTCGCCCGGGAACGCCCGGGTCGACTGCCCTATTCGGAAGGGTTGGTCGCCGCGTGGGTGCCCGATCCTCGTGCGGTCTGGAGTTCCCTCCCTTTCTACCCGCTTTCGCGGCAGCAGGGAAGCCCTACCCGCCAGTCACATCGAGGACCTGGAGCCGCTACGGCGAGATACCACAGCCACGGCACCGGCAGCCGCAGCGCCCGCTCCGACCGCCACCACGGCAAGGGTGGCGCGCCTCGCGTGGCGGGCATGGCTGTGCTTGAGCGCAATCGGCTTCGAGAAGTCAAGGACCGGCCAACCCCGCTCGACCGCCTCCTTGCGCAGCACCTTGTCGGGGTTCACCGCATGCGGGTGGCCGACCACGCTGAGCATGGGCAGGTCGGTGGCTGAGTCGCTGTACGCGTAGCACGCGGGCAGGTCGTACCCCTCTCGAGCGGCGAGCTCCTCGATGGCTGCGGCCTTGTTGACGCCGTAGGCGTAGAACTCGATGTCTCCGGTGTAGTGCCCGTCGCGGACCTCGAGTCGGGTGGCGATCACCCTGGAGACGCCAAGCAGTTCGGCGATGGGTTCGACGACGTCGGACCCCGAGGTCGAGACGATCACCACCTCCCGTCCATGATTCTGGTGGTCGCGGATCAGGTCGAGCGCCTCGTCGTACACCAGCGGGTCGACGACCGAATGCAGGGTGTCCGCCACGATCTGGCGGACGGTCTCGACGTCCCAGCCGTTGGTGAGGCCGGTGAGATAGCGCCGCATCCGCTCGATCTGGTCGTGGTCTGCGCCACCGACGAGGTAGGCGAACTGGGCGTACATGCTGCGAATCACCGAGGTACGGGTGATCAGGCCGTTGGCGAAGAATGGCCGGCTGAAGGCCAGCGTGCTCGAGGTGGCGATGATGGTCTTGTCGAGGTCGAAGAAGGCCGCCCCGTGCCCCCCGCTACCCGGCATGTCGTCACTCCCTTCGCCGCCGGATCGACGGCATCTCCTGCTCGGAGCCTACGCGGACGCACACGGCGCGTCGGTCCACTTCTGGCGGCGCGGTCACTCCCGACAAATATCGCAGTCCAGATTCCAAACGCTTGCGCAACACCCCGCCCGAGGGGGTAGCGTAGGCCTGCGACGTCGGCCCACCGGGCTCGCCGTCATCCACAAACTCCAGTGGCATCCCCCCGCCGCTGGACACAGAGGGTCTAGGTCCCACCCCCCCCGGGACCGAGTGACCCGAGGCGGCCCCTGGTACCCCCCCACCGGGGGCTGCCGTCTGTTCGGACCCGTTTTCGGTCCGGCAGGTGCCATTCTCCCCCGTCAGCAGATCTCCTCGGCCGGTTGTCCACAGCCTCTGCCCTCGGCGAGGATCGTCCACCGGGGGCCAGCGAGCCCGCCCGACCGGGCGGCCCGCGGCTCGATGCTGGTCCGATGAACGAGTCGGCGCCCCAGGCACTGGCGGCGAGACCCGCCGTGGTCACCGAGGACCGGGACCTGCTCGACCAGATCCTCCGCCTGTGCGCCGCCGGCGGCGTAACCCCCGACCTGGCCAATGACTCGACCGGACGGCGACATGCCTGGGCTTGCGCCAGCATGGTCCTCGTCGGAGACGACCAGGCGTCGACCGTGGCGCGGCTCGGACTGAGCCGTCGCGACAACGTCGTCCTGGTCTCCCTCAGCGCCGATCGGGCCGCAGTCTGGCGGCTCGCCGTGGAGCTCCGCGCCGACCAGGTCGTGTTCCTTCCCGAGGAGCAGCAGCGGCTGATTGACTGCCTCGCCGACGCAGCAGAAGGAGGCGACCGGGCTCGCACCGTCGGCGTGGTGGGCGGCTGTGGCGGCGCGGGGGCGTCCACCACCGCGGCCGGACTCGCGCTCACGGCCGCTCGAGCGGGTCGCTCGGCACTGCTCCTCGATATCGACCCCCTCGGTGGAGGCATCGATCTGGTGCTCGGCTGCGAGGACGTGCCGGGGGTGCGGTGGCCTGAGGTGGTGACCACCCGAGGAAGGGTGGGTGCCCACGCGTTCCGCTCTGCGCTACCGCGAATGGGGGCTCTGCCTGTCCTGTCCTGGGACCGGACCGGCCCACGCGCGACGGTCCCGGCTGTCATGCAGGTGCTGCTCGGAGCCGCCCAGCGCGGCTCCGAGCTGGTGGTGGTAGACCTCCCCCGTCGTCTCGACGAGGCCGCCACGCAGGCAATGGCGCACTGCGACACCCTGCTGCTCCTCGTGCCCACGGAGGTCCGGGCGGTCGCCGCGGCGCGCTGCCTGCTCACCGATCTCCGTGCCGTGTGCGCCGATGTCCGCGTCGTGGTCCGGGTGCTGCCCCGCTCGGTGGTTACCGCGGCGGCTGTGACCGATGCCCTCGACCTCCCCTTGGCTGGTCGGCTCCCCACCCAACGTGGTCTGGTGAACGCCGTCAACGACGGGTTGGGACCCTTGGGCCGTCGAGGTTTCGAGCGCGCCTGCCGCGGGCTTCTCGCCGGCTTGGCCTGACCGGTCCGACCAGCCATGTCCCCCGTCGAGGCCGATCTGCTTGATCGGATCCGCGTGCGCCTCGCCGAGGGCGGCGGCGACGCAACCCACGCGGAGGTCGCGGCGGCCCTGCGCGCCGAGGGCCGGCTGGTCGGTGACTCTGCGGTTCTCGACGTCGTCGACGCCCTCCGGCTCGACTCGGTTGGCGCCGGACCCCTGGAACCGCTGCTCCGCCTGCCCGGAGTGACCGACGTGTTGGTCAACGGCCCGGACGAGGTTTATGTCGACGACGGTCAGGGGCTGCGACCGGCCGAGGTGTCGTTCCCCGACGATGCGTCCGTACGACGGCTAGCCCAGCGGCTGGCGTCGGCAGCCGGTCGGCGCCTCGATGACGCCGCCCCGTTCGTCGACGTCCGGCTCCGAGACGGGACTCGCTTCCATGCGGCGCTTTCCCCGGTGGCCCGACCGGGTACCTGCCTCTCCCTTCGGGTGCCCGCGCGAGATGCCTTGACGATCGCCGATCTGGTAGCAGCGCGCTCGATCAGCCGGGCAGGGGCACAGCTGCTGCTGGACCTGGTGCGCCGGAAGGTGGCTTTCGTCGTCTCGGGCGGCACCGGCAGCGGCAAGACGACGCTGCTCGCGGCCTTGCTCTCGGAGGTGGACTCCCGCGAGCGCCTGGTCATCGTCGAAGACTCGAGCGAGCTCCGGCCCCGACATCCGCACGTGGTCAGCCTTGAGGGCAGACCGTCGAACGTCGAAGGGACAGGAGAGATCTCGCTGCAGCAACTGGTGCGTCAGGCCATGCGGATGCGTCCCGACCGTCTTGTCGTCGGCGAGGTCCGGGGGGCCGAGGTAGTCGACATGTTGGCGGCGATGAACACCGGACATGAGGGCGGTTGCGCAACGCTGCACGCAAACGCCGCGCGCGACGTGCCGGCCCGGTTCGAGGCGCTCGGTGTCGCTGCGGGGATGCCACGCGAGGCGGTGCATGCCCAGGTCCTCTCCGCCGTCGAGGTGGTCGTGCATGTGCGGCGCGCGGTCACCGGGGCGCGTTGGGTGGGCGAGATCGCGGTGGTCGTGCCCGGCGAGAACGGCCTCGTCGAGGCGTTGAGCGCGGTCTCGTTCAGCTGCGACGGAGCGCCAACCACCGGCGACGGTGCTCCACACCTGGAGCGCCTGCTCTGCACTGGCGGTCGGCTGTGACGGCGGTTGAGGTCGCGCTGGTTGTCGGCTGCTCGGTGTACGTGGGCTGTCCGAGCCGGGCGATGGCGGAGAGCCGAATGGCCCCGGCGAGCAACCGGCCCGGCGATTGGCCGGCCTCGCGCCGACCGCCTAACCGGTGGCTCATCGGGGTCGGGCTGACCCTAGCGGCCGCAGTGGTGGCCGCAACCGCGGGACCCAGGCCAGTCGTGCTGCTCACCGCCGGGTCGGCCGGGTTCGCGGCGGCCCGTCGACTGCTGAGCAGCTCCCGGCAGCACCGCCAGCGACGATTGCGCCAGCGCCGGGCGATCACCCTGTGCGACGCCCTCTCGGCCGAGCTGCGCGCTGGGCTGCCGATGGCGACCGCGGTACGACGATGCTGCAGGCTGGAACCGGAGCTTGCCGGGGTCGTCTCCGCCGCGGAGCTCGGGGGCGACGTCGCCCATGCCTTGCGCTCGTGCGCTCAGCTTCCCGGCGCTGAGGGATTCCGGGCCGTGGCGGCTGCCTGGGACGTCGGCGGCAGCTCTGGCTCAGCGCTGGCCGGCGTGCTGGACAAGATGGCGCGCGGCCTGCGCGACGACGACGACGGTCGCGCAGAAGTCGAGGCCGCGCTCGCGCCACCTCGCGCGACCGCCAGAATGCTCGCGGCGCTGCCCTTGTTCGGCCTCGCGCTCGGCGCGTCGATCGGCGCCCATCCCCTCGACTTCCTGGTCGGAACGTCTTGGGGGCTGGTCTGCCTGTCCGGCGGCGCGGTGCTCGCGCTGCTCGGCGTCTGGTGGGTCGAACGCATCGCCACAGCAGCGGAGGTGTGAGGTGGGTGCACTGGCGGTGTGCTGCGCCCTGCTCTGCGGCTGGCTTGGCACAGGTGCACGGCAAGGGTGCCGTCGCCTTCGCGGCTTCGACCCGGGCGACCGTGGCGGCCCCCCTCGTCGGCGCCTGCTGGACGCGCCCGTGCCGCGGGCGGGTGTCTGCGTCTCCGCCGCAGTCCTGCTGGGCTGGGTGCTCAGTGGTCCGCTGGTTGGCTTGGTCGGGCTGCCGGCCGGAGTCCTGCTGTCGATCTGGATCGGTCGTCTGGAGTCGCCCGACGCCGTCCGAGCACGTGAGGAGATCGACCGGGACCTCCCGCTGGCCGCCGACCTGCTCGCCGCCTGCGCTACCGCCGGGCGGCCCCCGGAGGAGGCGCTGGTCATCGTGGGCAGGGCGCTGGGAGGAGCGCTCGGTTCCCGGCTCAGCGAGGTGACCGTGCGCTTGTCCTTGGGCGCGGACCCGGTCGGTGAGTGGGCGAGGTGGACGCGCGACCCGCAGCTCGGCGGGCTTGGCCGCACCCTGCAACGTTCGGCGGAGTCCGGCGCCCCGCTGGCCGACGGGCTGGCCCGGCTGGCCGACGACCACCGACGCGATCGGCGCACTCGAACGCAGATGAAGGCCCGCAACGTCGGCGTCAAGGCGGCAGGCCCGCTCGCCGCTTGTTTCCTGCCCGCGTTCATGTTGGTAGGCGTCGTCCCCACCGTCGCGGGCAGCTTCCGTCATCTCTTCGGCTGACGCCTTCCGCGTCCTTCATTCGCGAGCTCCGTCCCCAGATTGATCAGGCGGCTGATCCGTCAACAGGGTGGCCGTTGTGCGTCGTCCGCCCGGGGCTTGGCCCGCGACGCTTCCTGGGTCCAGATCACGCGCCACCCGAAGGGCGGCGCACCGAGGAGGAAACCGCCATGAAAGATCGCACCTCAGCTCCGTCCGCGCCCGCCCGTCGCCGAGACGAGCAGGGCATGACCACCGCCGAGTACGCCGTCGGCACGGTCTCCGCCTGCAGCTTCGCGGGCATCCTCTACAAGATCCTCACATCCGAGTTCGGCCAGCAGCTGCTGCAGAGCCTGCTGAGCAAGGTGATGGACATCCTGCCGTTCTGACCATGTCGAGAGGTGGGGTGAGGTTCCGGCCCCGCCCCACGCAGGAAGGAGTCGACGTGAGCGATCGATCCCGGCCCCGAGGCCACCAGCCAGACCGGGGGATTGCGGAGGTCCCGTCGTGAGCCGGCCGTTGCGGAGCCGGCACAGCAACGGCATGGTCACCGCCGAGGCGGCAGCCGTGCTGCCCTTGCTGTCGCTCGTCGCCCTCGCCCTCGTTTGGGTGGTGTCGTTGGGCGTCGCCCAGGTCCGCACCGTCGACGCCGCTCGGGACGCGGCCCGAGCGGTGGCGCGGGGAGGAGATGACCGAGCGGCGGTCGCAGCCGCCCGACGTACCGCAGGGGACTCGGCATCGGTTGACATCCGCCATGAAAGCGGCCTGGTCTCGGTCACGGTGTCGGTCCATGCGTCCGCGCCCGGGTGGCTCCTGGCTCCGCTCCCGCCAGTCACGATCACGGCGGAGTCCGAGGTGGAGGACGAGGATGCCGGCTCGAACGGCTGAGCCAGGTCGACGGACGCACGACTCGGCTGGCGTCGCGACGGTCTGGGCCATCGCCTGGATCTTTGCCCTCGTCATGCTCGGCGGGATCGGCCTGGCGCTGGGCTTCGCGGTCTCGCGGCAGCACCAGCTCGATGCGGCGGCGGACCTCACCGCGCTGTCCGCGGCAGCTCGGCTCCAGGACGGTCGAGATTTCTGCGCGGCCGCGGCCGAGGTGGCCCGGGCCAACCACGTGGAGCTCGTCGACTGCCACCGGCGGAGCCAGGACGTCGTCATCGCCGTACGGGCCCGGATCGCGCTGCCTTTCGGTCTCGGCGGTTGGGTCTCGGCGCAGGCACGCGCCGGACCAAGCTGACGTAGCCGCGGCGCCGGCCCCACCTGGGTCGCGGCTCAGCTCCCAACGGCGGCTGCGGCGACCAGCCTCGCGTACGCGTGCTCACCGGACGACGTGAGATGGATTCCGTCCGACCCCACGTACTCCGGATGGCCGCGGGCAGCGCCGACCCAGTCCAGCAGGGCCGTCTGGGGAAAGTGTGCGGCGACCGACTCGACAGTCTTCCGGTTGTCGTCCTGCCACGGCCTGGGAACGAAGGGCATCGCGAGCACCACCCGTGCGGAGTGGGTCAGCGCGCTGAGCGCCGAGCCGAGCTGTTGGCGGTTGATCAACCCGTTGTCGCCGGTATGGATCAGCACGACCGCGCCGTTCAGCCGACCCGACCCTGCGTCACTGACCAGCTGCGGCAGCAGGGTCCAGGCCTGTGCCCCCACGGCAGCATCGTTGGTCACCGTGCGGAACTTCGCCGCCAGGTCGGGGATGGCGCCCAGCGGGACCGAGTCGCCGTACACCACGAGGTCGTACCGACGAAGGTCAACGCCGGCGTGCAGTGGCGGTTGGTGGGGCGCGGCCAAGCCCGAGGGAGTCCGGGCCGACGGGCCGGGTCGGCCATCGAGGCCCGCAGCCGGCGGGGCCGATGCCGGGTCGACCACCCGGACGTGGACCGAGCCGGATCGCCCGGGTCGGGAGACGTAGACCGTACCCCCCGCCGGGTAGTGCGGCCCGGAAGGGGTGGCACTGGCCGGCAGCACGACCCCGGTCACCAGGGCGGCGGCGGCCACCGTGATGACCGTGGGCACCCGCAACGACCCGACGCGCGAGTCGCAGACCAGCCGCCAGGCCGAGCGCCAGCCGAGTCTGCGCACTGGCTGCTCGACCCATTGATAGCTGACCTCAGCGAGCAGTAAGGTCAGCCCGAGCCGGAGCGCGAAGGCGGCGCCGTCGGATACCGGCAGGTCGAGACCCGGTCGGGTGAAGCAGACCACCGGCCAATGCCAGAGGTACAACCCGTACGAGCGCCGCCCGAGCCCGCGAAGCAGTGGCCTGTCGAGCCCGGTGGCGAGCGGGCCGGGTCTGGTCGCGACCGCGATCACGACGACGGTGAGCAGGCTCACCGCGAGGAAGCCCCAGCGGTAGAGCCAGGTCGAGTGTTCCCCGGCGCGCCAGAACGCGGTGAGGAGAAGCGCCAGCGCGCCGGCACCGATGATGGTGTGCACCGGTCGGACCGGCCGCGCGGGTGCGGCAGGACCGGCCGCGCCCAAGCCGTCTCCCCGGCGGACCAGCGCCAGCGTCGCCCCCGCCATCAGGCCCATGACGTGCGAGTCACTGCCGAAGTACCAGCGTGACGGATCGCCGGCTTCCGGAGCGTTGGCCATCGCGCTGCCGATGCCCATCACGAGCGAGCTTCCGGCGCCGACCGCGACGGAGCCTGCGAGCAGCAACCGCAGCCTGGTTTCGCAGCGGGAGCAGAGCGCCACGACGCAGGCGACCACGAGTGGCCAGACCAGGTAGAACTGCTCCTCGACCGCCAGCGACCACAGATGCTGCAGGACCGGAGGTCGCCCCGAGGCGGCGAAGTAGGAGCGCTGGTGGAACACGTACCACCAGTTGGAGGAGTAGGTCGCCGCAGCGGTCAGGTCACCGCGGAACAGGGCCAGCTGGCCGCGGTCGGCCACGATCACCGCCGTGGTCGAGGCGACGAGCACCGCGCCGAGCGCCGGCAGCAGCCGCCGGGCCCGAGCGGTCCAGAAGGATCGCAGGGAGATCCCGCCGCCGAGGACCCAGCGCGTGACCAGCTGGGCGGTGATCAGGTAGCCGCTGAGGACGAAGAAGACGTCCACCCCGAGGAAGCCGCCTCCCATCGCGCCGACGCCGAAGTGATACAGCAGCACCGCCAGCACGGCCACCGCACGCACCCCATCCAGTGCCGGATAGCCCCGGGGGCGTCCGGCGGCTCGTCGGAGGGCGGCGGCGGTGGGCTCGCTGTGCTCCACGACGCGGGCTCCCTCCGCTGGGCGACATCACGATCCTTCCGCAAGGTGTGGCGTGAGCGGGGGAGCACACGCGGCCCACCAGGTCACGGGTGCGGCGCCCCGGCCAGCAGGGCGGTCAGGATCGAGACCGCGGCCCACTTGTCGAGGGGGCTGTTGGCATTTCCGCACTTCGGCGACTGGACGCACGAGGGGCAGCCGCCGTCACAGCGGCAGGCCACGATGGCGTCGCGGGTGGCCCGGAGCCAACCCTCGGCCACGGCGTACCCGCGCTCGGCGAAGCCCGCGCCACCGGGATGTCCGTCGTAGACGAAGACACTCGGGCACCCGGTGTCGTCGTGCAGCGCCGTCGACACACCACCGATGTCCCAGCGGTCGCAGGTGGCGAACAGCGGCAGCAGCCCGATCGCCGCATGTTCGGCGGCATGTACGGCGCCCGGCACCGCAGACGTCGCGATGCCCGCCGCCTCCACCCGCTCGTCGGGGAGGGTCCACCAGACCGCCTTCGTGCGGAGGTGGCGGGCGGGCAGATCGAGCGGCTCCTCACCGAGCACCTGGCCGGTCACCATCCGCCGCTTCACATAGCCGACGGCCTGCGCCGATACCTCCACGCTGCCGAAGAAGATCTGGCCGTCTCCCCAGCCCGACGCCAGCTCGGGCTGCACTATCGCTATGTGGGTTCGCACCCGGGCGCTCGTCGAGTAGTCGGGGTCGGCCTTGCCGACTAGGGCGAGGCCCTCCGTCACGTCGTAGCTGTCCACCAGATAGGTGTCACCGAGATGCACGTAGACGGCACCGGCGTGCACGCTCACGTCGGCCGAGGCGGTGTCAACGGTGCCCACCAGGCGCCCGGTGCCCAACTCGACGACCCGCACCGGGTTGCCGCCACTCGACCTGATGTCGGCGAGGTCCGCGGCCCGGTCACGACGCGTCCAGAACCAGCCGCGGACACGGCGGCGCAGGTAGCCGGACGCGACGAGAGACGACACCACGGTGGCTGCGTCACCGTCGAACATCTTCAGGTCGCCGTCCGTCAACGGCAACTCTTGAGCCGCCGCGCACAGGTGGGGTGCCACGACGTAGGGGTTGGCGGGGTCGAAAACCGTCGCCTCCACCGGCGCGTCGAGGAGCACGTCGGGATGGGTGACCAGATAGGTGTCGAGCGGATCGTCGCGCGCGACCAGGATGCCCAGGCCGCCAGCGGTTCCTCGCCCGGCCCGCCCCACCTGCTGCCACAGCGAGGAACGCGTGCCCGGATATCCGGCCATCACCACCGCGTCCAGCCCGGCGATGTCGATGCCGAGCTCGAGCGCGTTCGTCGCCGCCACCGCCAACAACTCGCCGCATCGCAGCCGCCGCTCGATCTCGCGCCGGTCCTCCGGGAGGTATCCACCCCGGTAGGGAGCAACCCGGTCCGGGAGGCACGGATCGATCTCGGCGAGTGCCGCTTTGACCTGCAGGGCAAGGATCTCCGCACCGTGGCGGCTGCGCACGAACGCCAGCGTGGCTACTCCAGCCGCCACCAGGTCGGCGACCAGGTCCGCGCTCTCCGCGAACACCGATCGTCGTACCGGTGCCCCTTGCTCCCCGACGAGAGCAGTGAGTGGTGGCTCCCACAGCGCGAGCGCCGTTACCCCGTGCGGCGCGCCGTCCCTGGTGACCGCGGTCACGGGCAGGCCGATGAGCCGACCAGCCGTCACCTCAGGCTTGGCCACCGTCGCGGACGCGAGCACGAAGGTCGGCAGGCTGCCGTGGTGCGCCGCGACCCTGCGCAACCGCCGGATGATCTGGGCGACGTGTGCACCGAAGACCCCGCGGTAGTAGTGGCACTCGTCGACGACCACGTAGCGCAAGGTCGACCAGAACTCCGCCCAGCGGGCGTGGCCGGGCAGCATCGTGCGGTGGAGCATGTCCGGGTTGGTGACGACGTACGTCGCGTGGCTGCGGGCCCAGTCCCGCTCCTCGGGGAGGGAGTCGCCGTCGAAGGCTGCCGCGCGGACACCGGGAAGGGCCAGGGCGCTGACACCGGCGAGCTGGTCGCGGGCCAGCGCCTTGGTGGGAGAGAGATACAGCACGGTGTCGCCGCGAGAGCCGGCCGTGTCGACGCTGGAGGCGATGGCCGAGAGCGCGGGGAGCAGGTAGGCGAGCGACTTGCCGGAGGCGGTCCCGGTGGACACCACCGTATGCGTGCCGCTCCAGGCGAGGTCGGCGGCCGCGCGTTGATGGCTCCAGAGGCGCGCCACCCCGTGACCGACGAGCGCCTCGACGAGCGGGGGGTGCGCCCATTCCGGCCAGGCCACGTCCTCGGCACCTCTGGCGGCTCGAAGCTCCAGATGCGTCAGCCGGTCGCGTCGGCCGGCCCCGGCCGCGAGACGCAGTGCGGTCTCCGCGGGGTCGAAGGCGCGGGAAGGCCGGGTCACGATGATCCATCCTCGCATTTCCACCACCCGCCCGGCAGTCATGGTTGAATGCTGGGGCGTGCTTCGGGCGGCGGCTGGCAGCACGCATCCCTCGACGAGAAGGACATCAGATGGAGCTGTCCCTGAGCACGCGCGAGAGCGCCGGGACCCTCGTGGTCGATGTGGGCGGTGAGATCGACGTCTACACGTCGCCAAAGCTTCGTGAGCGACTCGTCGGGCTGGTGGACGAGGGCGCGACCAGCATCGTGGTCGACCTCGACGACGTCGAGTTCATCGACTCGACGGGGCTCGGGGTCCTGGTGGGGGTTCTCAAGCGCGTCCGGTCGCGCGGGGGGTCGTTGGGGCTGGTCTGCAGCCGGGAAGGGCTGCTCAGGGTGTTCACCATCACCGGACTCGAGAAGGTCTTCGCCATCTATCCCTCCGTCGACGAGGCAACCCAGCCCAGCCCCGCCTGAGCGGACCACACCCACGGGTCCGGGGGTGCCGACAGCGAACGGCCGAGCGGCTGGCTAGACTCCGGGCGGTCGCGTCCTGTGTGATGTGACCCACGTACGTACAAGGAGACCGTGGGCGGCCTGCGCCCTTAGTGGAGGTAATTGGATGTCCGGGCACCTTCTTGCCGAGAGCGGAAGCGACGTGTCGCTGTCCACAGGCAACCTTGTCCTCGTCGTCATCGTCGCAGGAGTCTCTCTCGTGGCGCTCGGCATGGGGGCGCTCTTCCGCAGGGAAGTCCTCGCTGCTCCCGAAGGCTCCCCGAAGATGCAGGAGATCGCCCAGGCGGTCGAGGAGGGTGCGCAGGCGTACCTGAGGCGCCAGTTCAAGACCCTCGCTGTCTTTGCGGTCATCGCTTTCGGTCTCCTCTTCCTGCTGCCCGGCGACGGGGGCGTCCGCATCGGCCGATCCGCATTCTTCGTCGTCGGCGCGGGATTCTCAGCGTTCATCGGCTACATGGGGATGTCTTTGGCGGTCAAGGCCAACCAGCGGGTGGCAGCGGCCGCGCAGAACGTCGGACGCGACCCGGCGATGCGGGTGGCGTTCCGTACCGGCGGCGCTGTCGGAATGGCCACGGTGGGCCTCGGCCTGCTCGGTGCGTCGGTGGTTGTCCTCATCTACAAGGCGGACGCCCCCTCGGTGCTGGAAGGGTTCGGCTTCGGCGCGGCCCTGCTGGCGATGTTCATGCGGGTAGGCGGCGGCATCTTCACCAAGGCCGCCGACGTGGGTGCCGACCTGGTCGGCAAGGTCGAGCAGAACATTCCCGAGGACGACCCGCGCAACGCCGCCACGATCGCCGACAACGTGGGAGACAACGTCGGAGACTGCGCGGGCATGGCAGCGGACCTCTTCGAGTCGTACGCCGTCACGCTGGTTGCGGCGCTGATCCTCGGGAAGATCGCCTTCGGCGCCGAGGGCCTGGTCTTTCCCCTGATCGTGCCGACGATCGGGGCGGTCACCGCGATCCTGGGTGTGTACCTGACCCGGCCTCGCGAGGGCGAAGGGGGTCTCACCACCATCAACCGCGCGTTCTACGTGTCGGCCCTCGTCTCGGCCGCGCTGGTCGCGGTGGCCGCGTTCCTCTACCTGCCGACGAACTTCCAGGACCTCGACCATGCGATCACCATCCCCGGGCAGGAGGGCAACCCTCGACAGATCGCGATCATCGCTGTGGTCATTGGGATCGTCCTGGCCGCCGTGATCCTCACACTGACCGGCTACTTCACCGGCACGGAGAACCGGCCGGTCAAGGACGTCGCCCGGACCTCGCTCACCGGGGCGGCCACCGTCATCCTCGCGGGCATCTCGGTGGGTTACGAGTCAGCGGTCTACACCGCGATCGTGATCGCCGGTGCGCTGTACAGCTGCTTCCTGCTCGGCGGTGACTCGATCACCGTCTCTCTCTTCGCGGTCGCGCTGGCCGGCACCGGACTGCTGACGACAGTCGGAGTCATAGTCGCGATGGACACGTTCGGGCCGGTGTCGGACAACGCTCAGGGGATCGCGGAGATGTCCGGCGAGGTTGACGAGCGCGGCGCCGCGATCCTCACCGAGCTGGACGCCGTCGGCAACACCACGAAGGCGATCACAAAGGGCATCGCGATCGCCACCGCTGTGCTCGCGGCGACGGCGCTGTTTGGCTCGCTACGGGACGCCATCAAGGAGGCGGCGCACAGCGCGTTCGCACCGACCTACCACAACAACCCGCTGTTCATCTCACTGTCGCCGCACCAGAAGGCCGGGCTCTTCGGACACATCGACGTCGGGGACCCGGCGAACCTGGTCGGGCTGCTGCTGGGCGGCGCCGTGGTCTTCCTGTTCTCCGGGCTGGCCATCAGCGCCGTCGGCAGAGCCGCGGGAGCTGTCGTGTTCGAGGTTCGTCGCCAGTTCCGCGAGATCCCCGGCATCATGGAAGGCACCGGGCGCCCCGAGTACGGCAAGGTCGTCGACATCTGCACCCGCGACTCGCTACGTGAGCTCGCGACCCCCGGCCTGCTGGCCATCATGGCTCCGATCGCCGTCGGGTTCGGTCTCGGGCCTGGGCCGCTCGGCGCCTACCTCGCCGGCGCGATCATCACCGGGGTGCTGATGGCGATCTTCCTGGCGAACTCCGGCGGCTCCTGGGACAACGCCAAGAAGCTGGTCGAGGACGGGGTGCACGGGGGCAAGGGGTCGCCCGCCCACGAGGCAACGATCATCGGCGACACCGTCGGCGATCCGTTCAAGGACACCGCCGGCCCGTCGATCAACCCGTTGCTCAAGGTGATGAACCTGGTGTCGCTGCTGGTCGCCGCGACCGTCGTCAAGTACACGTACGGCCCCGACAAGAACACCGGGCTCCGGATCGCCATTGCCCTCGTGGCCACGGCCGTTATCGTGGTCGCGGTCTACATCTCGAAGCGCCGGCCGGTCGCCATCGAAGCCATCGAGTCGGAGGCGCCGGCGCCGACCTCGGTCTGACGTCCAGGCACAGGTCGGTCGCGTGTCCCGAACGGTTCACCTGCATGTCGGTATCGCCAAGACCGGCACGACCTACCTGCAGCGGCGCCTGTTCGCGAACCGCGTGCAGCTCCGCCGGCACGGGACGCTCTACCCGGGGGCGGGTCCTGCGGCGCACTTCCTCGGCTCGCTCGACCTGCGCGGCACCGGATTCAAGGGCCACGTGTACGGCGGGGCACAGGGTGCCTGGGGCCGGCTGGTCGCGGCGGCCGACGAGTTCGACGGCACCACGCTGATCTCGCACGAGACGCTGGCCCGGGCCAAGCCCGACCAGATCGAGCGGGCTGTCACCGGCTTCAGCACCGAGGACGTGCGGGTCGTGGTGACGGCTCGCGACCTGGGCCGGCAGCTGCCCGCGGTCTGGCAGGAGACCCTCAAGAACCGAAGCGTCGTCGCGTACGACGACTACCTCGCCGGGGTCTTCCGCACCTGGCCGGCCGAGAACCGACCCGGCGGTGGCTTCTGGGCGGCGCAGGATCTGGGCGCCCTGCTCCAGCGGTGGAGCGCCGTAGTGGGGCCCGACCGGGTCACCGTGGTCACGGTGCCTTCGCCCAGCGCCGCCGCCGACGAGCTGTGGCACCGGTTCGTCCGCGCCGCCGAGCTGCCGACCTTCGACTATGTGGAGCCTTCGCAGGGGGCCAACACGTCACTCGGCGTCGCGGAGGCGGAGCTCCTCCGCAGGCTCAACCCCCTGCTGGAGACCGCGTTGGACTGGCCGGCCTACGACGCACGGATCAAGCGGGCGCTGGCGGAGGGTGTGCTGTCGCCGGTCGCCTCGGCCGGGCGACTGTCGCTGCCTCGGCAGTGGAAGGTCCAGGCTCGCGAGGTCGCCGACGCGCAGATCGCATCCGTCCAGGCCGCGGCGGTGCGCATCGTCGGCGAGCTGGACGAGCTGATCCCGGTTTTCGAGGAACCGGCACCTGACGCGCCTTGGCGCCAACCGAGCGATCTCAGCGAGGCTGAGCTCCTGGACGCCGCGTTGCGTGCACTGGCGGCGCTGGTGGCCGCGCCGACAGCCACGGCCACCGGGGCAGGGCCGACCGGCGAGCACAGCTCGGCCCTCGCGCAGCAGGTGCGGTCGCTGCTCCGCAAGGGCGCGGCGCAGGCCCGTCGGCGCGTCTCGCGCGGCCGCCTCTAGGTCCCTCCAGGTCCGGCAGCCTCAGCCGTCGATCGGTTCCGGACCCTCGCCGCGCCCACTGCGCACCCGGGAAATCAGCCGTCGGCCGGCGGCGGCAAGGTCCGGCGCGCCGCGCGGGTGCCGCCCGACCGAAGTGTCTCGGCCCTGAGCTGCCTTGAGCTCGCGGTTCTGCTGGCGCATCTTCCCGGCTCGCTTGAGGAGTGCGGTCGCGGCCCTGATGGCGAGAGTGCCGAGATCCGCATCGGTTAGCGTGCTAGGAGAGACGTACTCGCGGTCGGGCGGTGTCGGCAGCAGGTCGGACAAGTCGCCCTCGACCTGGTAACCCGCCGTCGCCAGCTCGTCGATCATGCCCTGAGACCGCGTGCGGGCCCAGGCCATCCGGTGTGGCGGCAAGGTAAGCCTGGTGGTGCCGCCGCCGAGGACCTTTTCGGCCAGGAAGAGCCGGACCAGGACGTCATAGCTGTTGCCGTCCATTTTGGCGAGCCCGCGGTTCATCCTGCGGACCAGCTCGGTCTCGTGGACGCCCATCGAGGTGTTCGAGCGTTTGGCGGCGGTGTCGTAGCCGATCGGGTCGAGACCGGTCACGGCGCAGAACCGGCGCCACAGCGCGTCGGGGGCGCCGCCCGGAGGCGGCACGGTGATCACGTGGATGCGCTCCCGTGGCACCACCTCCGACCACGTCCGGAGTACCGCCGCCGCGTCGTGCAGCCCCCAGAACAGCCGACCGAACGGCTCGGGGGCGTCCGGACCGAGCTCGACGAGGTCGTCGACGAAGCGTTCGAGGGTCACCGTGTGCCGGTGCTTGACCTGCTCCTGCCAGTCGGACACCAGCTGTCGGGCCAGGTCGCGAGCGGAGAAGATCACGTGCAGCTCGGCGGGCTCGAGCGCCGCCAGGCGGATACTGATCCGCTCCGCCGAGGCCGCGGCGAGCAGCTCGCTGGAGATGATCACGTTCGGCCCCTTCCAGCCGAGGGTGAGGTCAGCGACCCGGTCCCACTCGCCGCGGAACCGGGACGCCGGGTGCCCGAACCACGTCGTACCGCAGAAGTCGTGCGCCGAGCGGAAGGACTGCTCCATCGCGGTGTACGGATAGAGGACCCCGGCATCGGCCAGGACGTCGCGGTTCTTGAGCAGCACGTGCTGCAGGTAAGTGGTGCCGGTCTTCGGTGCCCCGATGTGGAAGAACACCCGCTTCGGGGCGGTCTCGTCCCCGGGTATCGGCGCGATCATGCCGCTGTCCTCCTCTCCAGGTGGCACCGGCGACCCTACCGGCTGGGTCGCTCCGGCCCCTGGTGTTACCGGACGGCCACGGTCTGGATGCGTCCTCCGCGCACGGTGCCCTACCATTGCAGTCAGATTGGTGGTGCCGGTCTGAGGGTGGAGTCGTCGTCGGAGCGAGGCTCACGGGGCTGGCGGGCACGCGAATCGCCAGGTCGCTGGCGTGACGTGAGTACTGCCCACGTCTGCCTGCTACCGTCAAAATGCTGCATCAACGCCGTTGTGAGGACTGTGACCTTGACCGAGCCCGCGAGCGACGTCGTCCCGGAGTCCGGTGGCGACCGGGGTTTTCGCGTCGTCCAGCGCACTATCCTGCGCGCCGACCAAGAGCTCGACATCCGACCGCTCTACGTCACCGGCCTCTCCAGCTTCGGCGGCGGCGAGAGCACGTCGCGCCAGTCGGGCGCGAGTGAGGGGCCCGATACGCCGGCGCCCGGATCCGACGAGGCCCGTGAGTCCGGCAACTACGGCGCCAGGGCCGGCGCCGCCGGCGGCAGTGTCGAGGGGCTTGGCGCGTTCGGCAAGGTCACGGGGGACCTCGGTGCGACCGCCTTCCCGGACCGCAGGATCACGTTCGGCACCTACTTCAACGCCTTCCCGGCGAGCTACTGGCGACGCTGGACCGACGAGCAGACGGTCCGGCTCTTAGCCACGATCTCCGGGTACGGACGCCTCATCGTCTACCGCTCGACGGCCAAGGGTCACGTGCTGCGCGCTGAAGCGGCAGTCGTGTCCTCGAACCAGCCGACCACGGTGGAGTTCGAGCTACCACTCAAGCCCTTCATCGACGGGGGCTGGTACTGGTTCGACATCGAGGCCGCCGAGCAGCCGATACAGCTGCACTCGGCGGTCTGGGGCTTCGAGACCGACCGGCTGCAGCCCGGCACGGTCTCGATCGGAATCCCCACCTTCAACCGCCCCGACTTCTGCGTCGCCCAGCTCCTGAAGCTCGCAGCGGACGACGCGGTCCTCGAGATCATGGACGAGATCTTGGTCGTCGACCAGGGCACCCAAAGGGTGGTCGACCACCCCGACTTCGACGAGGCGCAGACCGCACTCGGGGCGAAGCTCCGGCTCATCGAGCAGGGCAACCTCGGCGGCTCCGGAGGGTTCTCCCGGGTGATGAACGAGGTTTCGTCGAAGGGTATCGCCGACTACGTCCTGGTGCTCGATGACGACGTGGTCTGCGAGCTCGAGGGCATCCTGCGCGCGGTCGCCTTCGCCGACTTCGCCAAGGACCCGACGCTGGTGGGCGGCCAGATGTTCAGCCTCTACGACCGCTCGGTGCTGCACGCCTTCGGGGAGACCGTCGCCAAGTACCGGTGGTTCTGGGGGCCTGCGCCCAACACCGTCCACGGTCACAACTTCGCCGTCAAGCCGCTGCGGTCGAGCCAGTGGTTGCATCGGCGGGTCGACGTCGACTACAACGGGTGGTGGATGTGCCTCATCCCCACCAAGGTGATCAAGGAGATCGGGCTGTCCCTGCCGATGTTCCTCAAGTGGGACGACGCCGAGTTCGGGCTGCGGGCGCACGACGCCGGCTACCCCACCGTGACGCTCCCCGGGGTGGCCGTCTGGCACGTGCCGTGGCACGAGAAGGACGACACGATCGACTGGCAGGCCTACTTCCACCGACGCAACCGCATCATCGCGGCGCTGCTGCACTCGCCGTACGACCGCGGTGGCCGCCTGATACTGGAGAGCTTCGAGACCCAGATCAAGCACCTGCTGTCGATGCAGTACGGACCGGCGGAGATGGGCCTGATGGCCATCGAGGACATCCTCGAGGGGCCGCAGCGGATGCACCGCGACGTCTTGAAGCGGCTGCCCGAGCTGTTCGAGCTTCGCAAGGGGTACGACGACTCGCGCGCTCAGACCGACCTCGATCTCTTCCCGACCGCGGGCCGGCGCAAGCCTCCACGTCGCGGCAAGGAGCCGACCGCACCCACCACCCGACTGGCCCGGGCCAAGACGCTCGTGACCGGGGCCGTGCGCCAGGTGCTGCCGGTCAAGGCGATGGCGCGGGAGCGGCCGGAGGCCAACGTCCCGCACATCGACCTCAAGTGGTGGCTGCTTGCCCAGTTCGACTCCGCGCTCGTCTCGTCCGCTGACGGCACGGCCGCTGCCTGGTACAAGCGTGACCCCGAGCTGTTCCGCGAGCTGCTCTCGCGCTCGGTGGCCCTGCACGGCCGGCTGGTAAAGGAGTGGCCGCACCTGGTCGAGCAGTACAAGGCGGCGCTGCCCGAGCTGGCGTCGCCCGACACCTGGAAGCTGACGTTCGACGAGTCCCTCAAGGAGGACGAGCCAATCTCCTGACGGCTCGGCTCTTCCCGGCGCCGGGAGGCGCATTAACGCCGATGGCACCCGCTGAGGCATCATCGTTGCGGCGCCTGCCGCACCGACGAGGCCGAGCGGCCTCGCTAGAGCTGATCCTCGCGGATCCGCCCGCACCGACCCGGATAAGGAGAGCACCCCTTCGTGGCAGCTGATCGACACAAGCTGGTCATCGTCGAGTCCCCGGCGAAGGCGCGCACGATCTCGGGGTTCCTCGGCCGCGGGTACGTCGTGGAGTCGTCGATCGGGCACATCCGCGATCTGCCGAACAACGCCGCCGAGGTGCCGGCGAAGTATAAGGGCGAGGTGTGGGGTCGCCTCGGGGTCAACGTCGACGACGGGTTCGCCCCGGTCTACGTCGTACCCAAAGACAAGAAGCCGCAGATCACCAAGCTCAGGTCGCTGCTGAAGGGCGCCGATGAGCTCTATCTCGCCACCGACGAGGACCGTGAGGGCGAGGCGATCGCCTGGCACCTGTTCGACGAGCTGAAACCGACAGTGCCGGTCCGCCGCATGGTGTTCCACGAGATCACCCGCGAGGCGATAGCCGAGGCGGTGTCACACCCGCGCGAGATCGACAACGACCTCGTGGCGGCGCAGGAGGCTCGCCGCATCCTCGACCGCCTCTACGGCTACGAGGTCTCGCCGGTGCTGTGGAAGAAGGTCATGAGCGGGTTGTCGGCCGGGCGGGTGCAGTCGGTCGCCACCCGGCTCGTGGTGGACCGAGAACGTGAGCGGATGGCGTTCGGTGCGGCGGCGTACTGGGACCTAGAGGCCACCTTCGATGCCGGGCAGACCCTTGACGACGCACGGACCTCGAACGGCTCGCCGACCGTGCGTGGAGCGGACCAGACGCCGCAGACCTTCCCGGCGAAGCTGACCGGAGTCGGCGGCTTGCGGGTGGCGCAGGGCCGCGACTTCTCCTCGGTCGGCGAGCTCACCGGCAGCGGCGTCGTCCATCTCGACGAGGCGGCCGCCGGCGCGCTGGTCGAGGCCCTGCGCGACCAGCGGTTCTCGGTGCGCTCCGTCGAGTCGAAACCGTACCGGCGGTCGCCGTACGCACCGTTTCGGACGACGACGCTGCAGCAGGAGGCCTCGCGAAAGCTCGGCTACGGCGCGGCCCGCACCATGCAGGTCGCCCAGCGGCTTTACGAGAACGGACTCATCACCTACATGCGCACCGACTCCATCACCCTGTCGGGTACGGCGGTAACCGCCGCTCGGGCCCAGGTGGCGGAGCTCTACGGGCGGGAGTACCTGCCGGACGCGCCGCGTACCTACGTCAGCAAGGTGAAGAACGCGCAGGAGGCCCACGAGGCGATCCGCCCGGCCGGCGAGCACTTCCGCACACCGGCGCAGACCGGGCTGACCGGTGACGAGTTCCGGCTTTACGAGCTGATCTGGATGCGGACGGTGGCGTCGCAGATGCGCGACGCGGAAGGACGCTCGGTGTCGGTACGAATCGACGTCACGGCGACCACCGGCGAGGTTTGTGAGTTCTCGGCGAGCGGCCGCGTCATCACCTTCTACGGCTTCCTCAAGGCTTACGTCGAGGGGCACGACGACCCCGACGCCGACCGCGACGACCGCGAGACGCGCCTGCCCAGCCTGGCCGAGGGCGACCCCTTGACGGTCGCCGAGCTGACCTCGACGGGTCACGAGACCCGGCCACCGGCCCGCTACACCGAAGCCACCCTGGTCCGAGAGCTCGAGGAGCGCGAGATCGGCCGGCCGTCGACATACGCTTCGATCCTGGGCACCATCCTCAACCGGGGCTACGTCTACAAGAAGGGAACGGCCCTGGTGCCGGCCTGGCTGGCCTTCGCCGTTGTCCGACTGCTGGAGCGCCACTTCGCACGCCTGGTCGACTACAACTTCACCGCAGGGATGGAAGATGTGCTCGACGAGGTCGCGGCCGGTCGCCGGGACTCGACCGCGGAGCTTGCCGAGTTCTACTTCGGGTCCGGCGACCATGAGGGCCTGAAGTCGCTGGTGAGCGGCTTGGGCGACATCGACGCGAGGGAGCTGTCGACGTTCCGCATCGACGACGACCTCGCGGTGCGCGTGGGCCGCTACGGACCGTACGTCGAGACGGCCGACGGCAGTCGGGCCAACGTGCCCGACGACCTGCCACCGGACGAGCTGACCGTCGCGAAGGCGCGCGAGCTGCTCGCGAACCCGACCGGCATGGAGGTGGCCCTGGGCGCAGATCCGGCCAGCGGCCGCCAGGTCGTCGCCAAGAACGGCCGCTACGGTCCCTACGTCACCGAGGTGCTGCCTGACGACGCGCCCAAGAACGCGAAGCCGCGCACCTCGTCGCTGTTCGCCTCGATGTCGCTGGAGACGATCGACCTCCAACAGGCGTTGACGCTGTTGACGCTGCCTCGGGAGGTAGGCCTGGACCCGGAGTCCGGGGAGGTCATCACCGCGCAGAACGGCCGGTACGGCCCGTACCTCAAGAAGGGCTCCGACTCCCGCTCGCTGGACTCCGAGGAGCAGTTGCTCGCCATCACCCTCGAGCAGGCACTGGCCATCTACGCCCAGCCGAAGCAGCGCGGACGGCGCGCCGCGGCCGCCCCACTCCGGGAGTTGGGACCAGACCCGACAACGGCATTGCCGATCGTGGTCAAGGACGGCCGGTTCGGTCCATACGTCACAGACGGTGAGGTCAACGCCACCCTGCGCCGCGGTGACGAGGTCGAGACGCTGACCGTGGAGCGCGCCGCGGAGCTGCTCGGCGACAAGCGGGCCAAGGGTCCGACGGCGAAGAATGCCGCCAAGCGCGGCGCCAAGAAGACCACCGGGCGCAAGGCCACCGCCCGCAAGACCACTGCCAAGAAGGCGACTGCCAAGAAGGCGACGGCCAAGAAGGCGACGGCCAAGAAGGCGACCGCCACCGCGACAGCGAAGGCTTCGGCGGCGACCTCGTCGCCGGAGTGAGCGATGATCTCGTCGGGACCGGTCGTCTCGTCCTCGACCGGCGCAGTGCTGCGGATCACCGCGTTTCGCCGGTTGTGGATCGGGCTCGGGCTGTCCAGCCTCGGCGACTGGCTGGGTCTTCTCGCACTCACGGCGATGGCCAGCTCGCTAGCCGCCAACACCTACCAGAGCCAGAACTTCGCGATCGCCGGCGTGCTGCTGCTGCGGGTCCTCCCCGCGGTCATCATCGGTCCCCTCGCGGGCTACCTCGCTGACCGGCTCGACCGCCGCTGGACGCTGGTCGTCGGTGACCTGCTTCGCGGCGCTGTCTTCATCACCATCCCCATCGTCAACACCTTGTGGTGGGTGCTGGTCGCAACGGTGATCGTCGAGGCGATCAGCCTGGTTTGGCTCCCGGCGAAGGACGCCACGGTGCCCAACCTGGTGCCGGCCGGCCAGCTCGAGCGGGCCAACCAGCTGTCGATCGTGACGACCTACGGGTCTGCGCTGCCCGCCGCCGGCATCTTCGTGGTGCTCTCCCTCGGCACTCAGGGGCTCACCTCGACCGTCGGCTGGCTGAACAACGCTCCGGTGACGCTTTCCTTGGCGTTCAACGCCGTCTCGTTCATCGTCTCGGGACTCGTCATCGCGACACTGCACCAGATCCCGCCCGGACCGGCGATCGCGCTCGAGGATCGGCAGGGGATGCTGCAGGTCATCCGGGAGGGCTGGGTGTACGTCGCGAGGCGCCCCTTGGTCCGCGGGCTGATACTCGGGATCACCGGGGCCTTTGCCGCGGGCGGCGTTGTGGTCGGCCTGGCCCGGGTCTACGTGGCGGATCTAGGCGGCGGCAACCCCGGGTACGGACTGCTGTTCGCCGCCGTGTTCGGGGGGCTAGCCCTCGGCATGTGGCGGGGGCCGCGTTTCCTGCTGGCGGTGTCGCGCCGTCGGTTGTTCGGCTTCTGCCTCGTGGCGGCAGGGGTCCTGCTCGGCGGCATCGCGGTGGTCGCGAACCTGGCAATCGTCACGGCTCTCACCTTGATGCTCGGCTTCTTCGCGGGGACCGCCTGGATCACCGGCTACACGCTGCTCGGCCTCGAGGTCGAGGACGCCTTCCGGGGGCGCACGTTCGCGTTCGTCCAGACCTTGATCCGGCTGTCCCTTGCCTTGGTACTGGCCTTGGCGCCGCTGATCTCCGGGCTGATCGGTCAGCACCGATGGCAGGTGACCGACGACTCGGTACTGGACTACAACGGAGCCGCGATCACGATGTTCGGTTCGGCTCTGGTCATGGTCGCTGTCGGTCTGGTTGCCTACCATCACATGAACGACCGACCCGGAGTCTCGATCCGAAGCGAGCTGAGGCAGTCCCTGATGCGCAGCGGCGGTGTCTATGCCACCCGTGGGGTATTCGTGGCGCTCGAGGGCGGCGAGGGTGCCGGCAAGTCGACCCAGGCCCGGCTGCTCGAGGCGGGTCTGCTGCTGGACGGGTACGACGTGGTGCTCACTCATGAGCCGGGCGACTCCGCCATGGGCCGGCGGGTCCGGGAGATCCTGCTGTCCCCCTCGACCGGGCAGCTCGACCACCGTGCCGAGGCTCTGCTTTACGCGGCCGACAAGGCCGAGCATGTGGAGAAGCTGGTGAAGCCAGCGTTGGCCCGAGGCGCCGTGGTGATCACCGACCGCTACGTCGACTCGACCCTGGCCTACCAAGGTGCCGGGCGCGATCTGCTCGCCCGCGACGTCGAGAAGGTGGCCCGGTGGGCCACCGCCGACCTCCGCCCGCACCTCACCGTGCTGCTCGACCTGGCTCCTGACGTGGGTCTGGCCCGCCTCGGGTCCCCGGACCGGCTCGAGGCCGAGCCGCTGGTCTTCCACGAACGGGTGCGGGAGGCGTTCCGTCAGCTTGCCGCCGCGGACCCCGACCACTACCTCGTGGTCGACGCCGCCCATGACAGCGACGCGATCGCTCGCGCCATCCGCAGCCGTCTCGACGCCTTGTTGTCGCTGGCCGAGCGCCACCTCGGAGCGGACGCGTGAGCCGGTCAACCATCACGGTCGGCGGCCGCAGCGTCTGGGACGAGCTGGTCGGACAGGAGGAGCTGGTGGCCGCCCTCCGACAGGCGGTCGTAGGTGCCGTCACCGTGCTGGCCGGCGGGTCGTCGGCGTCGATGACCCACGCCTGGCTCTTCACCGGTCCGCCCGGGTCGGGTCGCTCCAACGCCGCACGGGCCTTCGCCGCGGCCCTGCTCTGCGAGCAGCAAGGCTGTGGGGAGTGTCTGGCCTGCCGGACGGCGCTTAGTGGCGCCCACGCGGACGTCAACATCGTGGTGTCCGACCAGTCAGTGATCAAGGTCGACCCGATGCGCGAGCTGGTCAGACAGGCCGCGCTCGCTCCTTCGGGGCGGCGCTGGCAGATCTTCGTCATCGAGGACGCCGACCGGTTGAACGACAAGGCGGCGGATGCCCTGCTCAAGAGCATCGAGGAGCCGCCGCCGCACACCGTGTGGCTGCTCTGCGCGCCCACTGTCGAGGACGTCCTGCCGACCATCCGCTCAAGGTGCCGGACGAAGGTGCTGCGGACGCCGCCCCCTGATTCAGTCACCACGCATCTGATGCGCCGTGACGGTGTGAGCGAGCCCGTGGCGTCGTACGCGGCTCGGGCTTCGCAAGGCCATATCGGCAGGGCTCGGGCGCTGGCGCTCGATGAGCCCACACGCAACCGGCGTCGCGAGGTGCTGCGCATCCCCAGCCAGCTCCTCGACCTTGGCTCGTGCATGGCCTGCGCCAGCAACCTGTTGGAGGCGGCGACCGAGGAGGGTGAGCCGCGGGCCGCTGCCCTTGACGCCAAGGAGGTCGCGGATCTGGAGACGGCGTACGGAACCGGAGCCCGTGGCGCACGGAGCGCCGGCTATGCACCCGCGCTCAAGGAGCTGCAGCGCAACCAGAAGCAGCGCACCAAGCGCTTCGTCCGCGATGCCCTGGACCGTTCGTTGCTCGACCTGGCCTCGTTCTACCGCGACGTCCTCGCCGTCCAGCTCGGTGCGGGGGGCCAGCTGATCAACGAGGAGCAGCGGGCCGAAGTGAGTACGATTGCCCGGCACACGACGGGGGAGGTCTCCGCCACGCGGCTGGCGGCGATCTTCGCTACCCGAGAGGCCTTGGAGGGCGAAGTGGCTCCCGCGTTGGCGCTGGAGTCGCTGATGATCTCGTTGGGAGGCGGCGCACCATGAGTGACGAGTCCGGATCGGAGCGACCGGATCCGGGATCCAACCCTGGTTCGGGTGGGCAGCCCAGCGGCTATCCCACTCAGGCGCCCGCTCCCGACGCGCCCCCGTATCCGGGTCCGGCTCCGTACCCGGGTCAGGCGCCGCCGTATCCGGGTCAGGCTCCGTATCCGGGTCAGGCACCGCCGTATCCGGGGCAGGCTCCGTACCCGGGTCAGGCACCGCCGTACCCGAGTCCGCCGCAGACGTACGCGAGCCCCGATCCCGGGGCCTACCTGGGAGCACCGGCCCACCCCGGGGATGCGGGAGGCATGACCGGGCCGCCGGTGCGCGGGTTCAGCGGCTGGGCCATTGCAGCCTTCCTCACGGGTCTGGTGCCGCTGATCGGGATCGTGGCGGCCCTTCCTCTCGGCATCGTGGCTATGGTCAAGATCGCCAGGACCGGCGACCGGGGCAAGTGGCTGGCGATCATCGGCATGGTCGTTGCCGGGCTGTGGTGGGTCGGGGTCGTGGCGCTTGGGCTGTGGGTGCAGAGCAACCAGGCGCAACGTGACGACGCGGGGGCGATCATCGAAGCCGGCACCCTTGACTTCGGCGAGGTGCGCGCGGGCGACTGCGTGACGATCCCGGGCATCCTTGAGGGCGGCTCGGTCGGGGCCTCCGACATGTCGGGCGTGCCGTGCGCGGATGCCCATAACGCCCAAGCGCTTTTCGTGGTGGCCTTCCCGGACACCCACTACCCGGGCAAGACGGCTATCGGTCAGCGGACCGCCCAGGTGTGCGGGCCTAGGTATGCCGCGGAACGGGTGCCTCCGCCCCACCGGTACCTGCTCTACCCGACGAACAGCCGATGGGACCAGTCCGGCGGCCACCGCGCGATCTGCTTCATCACCAACGGGGGGCAGACGATGACGGGGTCCTCGCTGCACTGACCACCCGGGCCTGCCCGCGATAACTCACCGCGCCGGGGGTGCGACGTAGGGTTTGGGTGACGGCCGGCCGCAGCGGACGGCCCATGGGGTGAAGGGGTCTGCCGTGCGACCCAAGCGACGATCGGTGGTCGTCGGAGCGGCCCTCCTGGGCTTGAGTCTGGCGGCGTGTACGACGGCCCGCGACATCGGCGTCGGTTCGGGCGCGGTCGGCGGCGGCCCCCATGCCTCGCCGCCCCCGTTCACCCCGGTCAACACTCCGCCGCCGCTCATCCCGACGCCGCCCTCAACTCCCCCGCCGCTTCCTGGGCTGCCAGCAGGTTTCGGGGCCGGACCGCCCGGCCAGGGTCTCGACCGGTTCTACCAGCAGCACGTGTCGTGGACGTCGTGCGGGGGCTCCGACAAGTGCGCCTCGATCTGGGTGCCGCTCGACTACGCCCACCCGGACGGTCCCGCGGTCACCATCAAGGCGAAGATGCGGCCGGCGGCTGACCCCGGCCATGCCAACGGAACGCTGTTCATCAACCCGGGTGGCCCCGGCGGCTCGGGGATCGACTATCTCAGCTATATCGACTTCGGGCCCTCGGTGACCAGTCAGTCGACGCTGGTCGGCTTCGACCCGCGCGGGGTCGGTCAGAGCACCCCGGTGCAGTGCCTGACCGACCGAGCGCTCGACGCCTACGTTGCCGGCGATCCCTCCCCGGACACTCGCGAGGAGGTGGCCACAACGGTGCGGCAGTGGCACCACTTCACCCAGGGATGCATCCGGCGCTCCGGTCCCCTGCTGGCCCACGTGTCGACGATCGAGGCCGCGCGGGACATGGACATCCTGCGCGCCGTGGTCAAGGACCCTCTCCTCAACTTCTACGGCGCGTCCTACGGCACCTACCTGGGTGCGACGTACGCGGCGCTGTTCCCGCAGAAGGTGGGCCGGATGGTGCTGGATGGCGTCCTCGACCCTGAGGCGTCCCCTCACACCCTCGCGCTCGGGCAGACAACCGGGTTCCAGACCGAGCTGACGGCGTACCTCACGCATTGTGTGGCCTCGGGGAACTGCCCACTGGGCAGCACCGTCGCCATCGCCCAACAACAGCTGGTGGACCTCATCCAGCGCATCGACGCCGACCCGTTGCCGACCTCGTCCGGTCGGCCCCTCACCGAAGGGCTGGCGTTCTACGGCCTGATCTACCCCCTGTACAGCGAGGAGACGTGGCCTGTGGAAACCACAGCCGTCGAGCAGGCGCTCAAGGGCAACGGGGACGCGCTGCTGTACATCGCGGACCAGTACACCCACCGAAGCGCCTCCGGCCACTACCCGGACAATGCGCTCGAAGTGCAGTCAGCGGTCAATTGCCTCGACCACCCCGAGCAGGAGACACTCGCCGAGATCCAGGCCGGACGGTCGGAGTTCGTCAACGCCTCACCGGTGTTCGGCCCGGTGGCCACCTGGTTCTCCTACGCATGCTCCAACTGGCCGATCAAACCGAGTCTGCCCAAGCCTGACTACACGGCGCCTGGCGCCGCTCCGATCGTGGTGATCGGGACCACGCGGGACCCAGCGACGCCGTACCAGGCCTCGGTGAACCTGGCCAACGAGCTGCAGAGCGGTGTGCTGCTCACCCGCGAAGGCGATGGTCACACCGCCTACTCGAGCGGCAACACGTGTATCCGTGACGCCGTGGACTTCTTCTTCTCCAACGGGCGTCCCCCAGCCGACGGCACCCGGTGCTGAGCTGACCAGCAGAAGTCCACGCCGCTGAAGCCCCGCCGCAGGCACCGGTGAGGCCGGTGCGCTCCGAGGACGATTTGGGCGGCTCCGCAACGAGTTGATAACCTCTCCCGTCGGCCGCGCCTCGCGGGGCACCGCCGCCTTAGCTCAGTCGGCAGAGCGTCTCACTCGTAATGAGAAGGTCATCGGTTCGATTCCGATAGGCGGCTCCATGTGGAACTGCCAACCTGACCAGCGCAAACAGCGCGCGGACTCCGCAGGTCTTGGTGTTGTCATTCGCTGGTCAGGTCGCGAGATGGCCCCCCGGCGGCCCCCGGGGCAGATTGAGCAGTTCCAGTCCCGTTCGATGGGCACCCGTACCGAGGAAGTGCAGGTAGAGGTTCGTGGTCGCGATGGACTCGTGACCCATCCACGCTTGGACCGTTCCCGGGTCGACCCCCCGAGACAGCCAGGGGCAGGCCGCGGTGTGGCGCAGGTCGTGAATGCGACGCCCGTGATTGGTGCGGCGCCAGTTCACGGCGCGCAGCGTCGCAGTCCGGTGGAGCTGCGAACCACCGTCGGTGGTGAAGAGTAGATCGCCCGGCTCCTTGCCCTCGGCCATCGCGAGCACGGGTGCAAGCACGCGGTTAGCGAGAGGAACCCGGCGCGATCGCCGTCCCTTGGTGGACTTCGTGGCGACCCCCCGGGTGCCGCCCGACGCATCATCAGTCCGGGCGTAGGGACCTGCATCAGATCCTCAACTCGGGCTGCGCGCGCCCGGTGTGTTCGCCGATGAGGACGTGCGCGGATTCGACGGTCTCGCCCTGGGCGCCGTGCACGGTGGTGGCGTAGGCGAGCTCGACAAACCGGCTCGCGCAGCCGGCCGGTACCTCTCGGTCCCGTCCACGGCCGTGCAAGAGGAGGCTGCCGTCCTTCCCGATGCCGGTCACACTCCAAGGTCTGGCGGTTCGCGACCTGAAGGCTGGGATCGTTGCGGCGGGTCGCGACCCGGTCCCCGGGCCCGATCCGATCTCCCGCAGCAGTCGTGATTTCCCAACGAGTGTTCGTGTCGCGCTGGCAGTGGTCGCGGATGGCGGCGTTCAGCTCGGCGACCTGCTCGCGTGTGTCGGCGATGACCAGATCACCCGCCCGTACCTACGTCGGAGAGGGCGGCGGTTCGTTCAATCTCAGATGCGTGGATCACCACCTGACCGCGGCGATAAAGGGCGTCGAACACGCTGCCGGGGTCCTCGCCGTTGCGCATCCGCAGGCTCAACGCGGCGTAGTCGGGGTCGGTGAACCGGTGCACCTTCTCCAGCGTGACGACGGCGCTCGGATGCGCCCACCATCGCGTGGTCGAGAACGCCACCCCGCCCGACGGCGGAGAGCTGGTGCCGGTCGCCAACGAACGCGACCCGTGCACCGGTCTCGTCGGCGATGGTGAGCAGCGCTCGCGCGGTGTCCTGGTCCAGCATTCCGGCCTCGTCGATGAGGAGGAGATCACCGGCCCGAAGTCGAGCCAGGTGCTCGGGGGCCGGGTGCGGCTGGCGGGTCCAGTGGCCGTCGGCGTCCCGGCGCCCCCCGTGCTGGTGGATCAGCCAGGCGGCGGAGTGACCATCGGCACCGGTCTCGGTGGTGGCGACCTGCGCGGCCTTCAACGTGGGGGTGACGACCATCAGCCGGTGGCCCTGCCGGGTGAGCATCTCCTGGGTGGTCCGCAGGGCCGTGGTCTTCCCGGCACCTGCGGCGCCTTCAACCACCACAAGCGGCCCGTCGCCTGCCAGGGCGCCGACCACGGCGGCCTGGGTCGGGTCGATCCGGACCAGCCCGCGCCCGCCCATGCGGGCCTTGCAGGCTGGCTGGGACGCCCGTCGCGCGATCCGGGCGATGACGTCGGCCTCGACCCCCAGGACCTGAGGCGAGCTGAGCGATCGGATGTGCTCGGGCACATCGGTCCGGTGGAGCAGCTTGACGCACCGGTCAGCCGCTCGCGCGGTGATGTCTTCCGCGAGCTCGACCCGGGCGGGTGCGTCAGCGAGCAGGCAGGTCTGAGCCAGGAGGACCTCGGTCCTCCCGCAGATATCGGCCGTGTTCCATGCCGACCTCTTCGCTCCCAGGATGGAGGCGACCAGCTCGGCTGCGGCATCGCGGTCAATCCATCCCGGCCGCGTCCCAGCCAAGGCCACGGGGTCGGTCGGGTCGCGGTAGCCGAGCTCGCGCAGCTCGCCGTTCCAGCGATCCACGAGTTCGCGCCCGTCCTTCGGGACGACCTTGTCGGGCCGGGCTTGTGCCCATGCCCGCCGGTCCCATGCTTCGCGCAGCCGCGGACCCGCCTCCTCGCCGGGATGCTCGGCCCGCCAGGTGGCTTCGTAGCGGTCGACGTTGCGGCGGATCTGCGCGGTCCTGGCGCTGAACGAACCGACATACGGCGCGAGTTCGCGGATCTCGCTAGTCTCCGGGTCGAGCGTGAACCCGTGCGCGGCGAGGACTGACCGGAACTGCGGGTCGGTCGCCACGGAGGCGTGTCCGATCCCGTTGATGGCCTCGATGCTGTCGCGGACCCCAACGGAGTGGATACCGCGCCACGCGCCCGCTGCGTAGACCCGGGCGTTGATCTGCATATGAAGATGGCGGTGGGGATCGCCAGCCCGGGAGGTGTAATGCCGGATCACCGCGGCCTCGATCTTCTCGACCGGCACCTGCACCTGACGGTCCCGCGGTCCGACCCGGGTGGTCGCGTGTTGAGCTAACCAGCCGACGATCTCGGCGGCAGCCTTGTCTTGGGCTTCGTCCAGCGCGGTCGAGATGTCCGGATGCAGAGCAGCGGCCAGCGACCACGTCTTCGGCCCATTGACCACCACCTCGACGAACCGCAGCCCACTGTTGTCGGTCCGTGGCCGGCCCTTCCGCTTCCCGGTCTCAACGACGTCCGTCGACAACAAACGGACCCCTAGAAATGCCGTGTGGGCCGCCCGATCACGGGCGACCCATCTACGTCCTTCGTAGCATGCGTGCCGCTCGAAATGGTGGGGTGAGGAGGGCCGGGAAGCGGTAGGTGGGAGCAGATTCTTGGGCCCGTGGAGAGTCAACGATTTCCAGTGAGACGGGCAGATCGCGGCGGGCAGTGAGGCGGTTGTGGAGAAGCGGATGGGAGGCGAGCCGGCCGCTGAAGATGAGCTCCTCCACGAGCCGCAGGGGGCTTGGACCAGGTCCCGTAATTGGTCCCGTTGCGGGACTCGCCACCGGGCGGGTCTTACGGGACGCTCGACTGGCGACACGACCTCTGAGCTGCGAGCCTCCCGCTAGCGGTTCCCTGACCGGGCGCCTCACCGCTGCTCGCACTTGCTCCTCGGTGGCCTGCTCGTGCCGGCTGCCGGCAAGTGGGCTTGATGGGCTTGCTGAACAGTGCCGCCGCGACGGCGCCAGCGTTTGAGCGGGTGCCTGGTCCGGATTGAAGGCCAGCGCCCGCCGAGCTCGCTTACGTGCGCCATGCACTCGGTCTACTCGGCGTTCACCGAGCAGTGGCGACGGCATTGTCTGAGTTGGCCTGTCCGGCAGGCATCTGACCGGCGGACACCGAGGTCCACAGCGCAGTCGCGAACCAGCCAAGCGCAACCAGGAACACTGCGTGCGCGGCGATCGTCCCGGCCGGGCCTTGAACGGCGTTGTCGATGATCGGGAAGAGCACCAGCAGCACGACGGCCGGGCGAGGGAAGCCCGCTCGCCAGGCGGCGATCGCGAGGGCGATGATCCCGACCAACGTGCCGCCGAGGAAGAGCACCAGTAGCGTCGCACCGATCGGGTTCGCGAAGGCATGGTCGAGAAGCGACGCTGCGGTCTTCGGGTCGAGCGCGTCCTCGACCGTCGCCAGCTGCACCGCCTGCATCCCTCGTACGCCCATAAAGCCGGCCATCGAGAAGGCCGCGCCCCAGCCCCCGATGCGCGCCGCCCGCGGCGCCTTGGCCAGGCAGGCATTGGCCAATCCGAGGAACATCGGCGTGTAGAGGAGGACGGCAGCCAAACCGAAGAGGACGGAGAGCGTGAACCTTCCCTGGTGACTGGCGATGTGGCCGAGCTCCGAGGCGCTGGAGCCGTCACCCAGCGGGGAGAGCGCCGACTCGGCCAGCTCCAGGAGCGGGGCCACAACGAGCAGCACGGCGGTGGCGCGTGGCCCGGGGAGGAGTGAGGTGGAGGACATTAGGTTCCCTTTCGATCGAGTGTGACCCGAACGCTAGGGAGCACTGCGATGCCGCGGATCGGTCGTCAGAACGATCCTCACCTGCGACAGGATGAGTCATCGCTCATCCGGCCGAACGAGGCGCGGGATGGCTGGGTAGCCGTACCTTCGGTGGATGGTCCGTTTGCCCACCCGCCTGCCGGTGCTCGACGTGCTGCTGGCCGGGGTGCTAGTGGTCGCCGCGGTGATCAGTGCCGCCGGCAACCCGGCCCTGCCGCATATTGGAGGGTCGATCATCTGCGCGGTCTGGGCGGGGTCGCTCGCGCTGCGCACATCGGCACCGTTCCTGACGGTCGTGGTGGCGTCTCTCGGGGCGGTCGGCTATGCGGTGTTGCCCGCCCCGACGACGCCGTTGTGGTCCTTCGTCGTGCTCCTGGTGGTGGTCTTCTCTGCCGGGGCACACCTCACCGGGCGGTGGCTCTGGATGGCGGCCGCGCTCCTGCTCGTCTCGATCTACGTCGTGCAGATCCTCGAGGCAACCCGTCCGGGTGGCGACCGAAGCTTTGCCGACGTCTACCTTTCTCCGCCGGTGCTCGTCGGGGCACCGATCCTGGCCGGGATGTTGCTGCGTCGCTCGCGCCACCAGACCGCGGAGCTGCGCCGGCTCGGCGCTGAGCTGGCTGCCGAACGGGAGGCGCACGAGCAAGCCGCGGCCGCCGCGGAACGCAACCGGATCGCCCGCGAGCTGCACGACGTGATCTCCCACTCGGTGAGCGTGATGGTGGTGCAGGCCGGGGCCGCCGAGCAGCAGCTGACGGCGGACTCGCCGGCACGCGAGCAGCTGCTCGCCGTACGGCGGACCGGAAAGGAGGCACTCACCGAGCTGCGGCGCCAGCTCGGCGTGCTGCGCGAGGGACCGGACGAGTCACCGGCACCGATGCCTGCGCTGGGGGACGTCGTCAAACTGGCGGACGAGAGCGGCGCCAGCCTGGATTACGACACGGCCAGCGTCGGCGACGTCCCGCCGGGGCTAGGACTGGCGGCGTACCGGGTCGTCCAGGAGGCGCTGACCAACGCCCGCCGGCATGCCGCTGGAGCCCCGGTCCGGGTGCGGGTGGGCCGCGACGGCGACGGACTGGCGGTGGACGTGGTAAACGGGCCGGGGCGCAACCTGACGAACGTTGCCAACGGGCCGGGCCACGGGCTGACCGGGATGGGTGAGCGGGTCGGGATGTACGCCGGCCGTCTCGAGTTCGGACGGACCGACGAGGGCGGCTGGCGGGTGCACGCACGGCTGCCGATCCCCACCGGCGGGGCCAGCTCGTGATCCGCGTGCTGGTCGCCGACGACCAGGCGCTGGTGCGCGGGGGCTTCCGGCTGATGCTTGAGCAGCAACCGGATCTCGAGGTCTGTGGTGAGGCCAACGACGGCGTCGAAGCGGTGAGGCTTGCCCAAGAACTGCGACCCGACGTTATCCTGATGGACATCCGGATGCCGAACCTCGACGGCATCGCAGCGACCGAGCAGCTAGTGCACGCCGGCATCAGCCGAGTGCTGGTACTGACCACGTTCGACGTCGACGACTACGTGGTGGACGCGCTACGAGTGGGGGCGAGCGGCTACCTTCTCAAGGACGTCGACCCCGAGGACCTCGTCACCGCCGTCCGGGCGGTGGTTGCCGGTGATCTCCCCCTCTCCCCGACGGTGCTGCGTCGCGTCGTCGCGGCCTACGTCGACGGCGGTAGCCGCCGAGTCGACGTACGGCTGGAGCGGCTCAGCGAGCGGGAGCGGGAGGTGCTGGTCCTGCTCGGCCGGGGACTAAGCAACGCCGAGATCTGCCAGGACCTGGTGATCAGCATGCCGACCACCAAGACCCACGTGGGCAACGTGCTGGCGAAGCTCGATCTGCGCGACCGCGTACAGGCCGCCGTATACGCCCATCGCAACGGCCTCGTTGCCTGACCCCGCGCCGCTGTCTGCACGGATCCGACCTCGACCGAACGGGGGTCGTCTCATGCCTGCGTGGCCACGCGGCGGTCGGCGGAGGGCTGACCGACCGCGGCGAACGCGAGCACCAGCCAGACCGCGCCCAGCACCGTGAAGCCTCCATGCTCCCCTGCACCGATGCCGACCAGCAGGCCGAGAAACGGGAGCAAGGCCACCCACCGCGCACCCGGGTGGCGCAGCCCGTCGATGCCGGCGACCAGGAAGCCGAGCAGTGTGAGGACGAGGCCGAGGAAGAACACCGGACCGAGCGTGTTGCCGCCGTGCACCTCGCTCGCGACGGACTCGATTGTCATCGCAGTCAGACCGACCTGTGCGGCGCGGAGACCGACGAGACCGACCCGACCGAGTGAGAGTGGCGTGCGCAGCCGCTCCGCGGCGATCACGGTGGCGGCGAACCCAATCAGGCCGAACGCGTTGACGATGGCGCCACGGACGCCCCAGTTCTGGTCGGGGACACTTCCGGTCAGGGAGACGACGCCGAGGGCGACGTAGGCCAGACCGGCCACGACAGCGGCGATACGGGGTGCGGTGTTCATGATTGCTCCTGGAGAGAGAGGGGCACTGACGACGGGTCCGACGCTAGGTTCACGGCGCCGTACGCCGCGTCGCCGCCGGGTCTGAACCTCCCGTCATGCCCCGGGCTGACAAGACGCGCCGGACCAGCCCTGGGTCTGATGCCGGGGAGCGGGCGGGAGACCTACGCTGAGCCGGTGTCCCCGACCCGAGCAGTGCTCACCTGGCTTCTGCGGCAGCGCGATCCTCTTCTGGCGCTGGGCTTCTGCGCCTTCGGCGAGATCGAACTCTTCTCCGGCGCGCAATATCAGGGACGGCCGGTGTGGACCGGCCCGCTGCCCGTTCTCGTGCTGGTCGTCGCGCTGTTGACCCTCCCGCTCGCCTGGCGCCGGAGCCGTCCGATGACGGCCAGCCTCACGATCTTCGCAGTCCTCACCGCCTCCTCCCTCGCCTTCGAGGGGTCGGAGTCCACGGTGGTATTCCTGTCCACCCTGGTCACCGTCTTCAGCGGCATGGCCTACAGCAGTCGGCCGTGGCTGGTCGCCGCAGCCGCACTCGCCGCAGGGGTCGCCCACAACGCGACCGACCCTTCGATTCAAGGACTCGCCGACTGGATCTGGTCGGCAGGGTTCATCATGATCGCGATCCTGTTCGGGGGCGCGGTCCGCAACCGACAGATCCGGATCGTGTCGCTGGAGCAGGACGCCACCGAGCTTGCCCGCCGACACGACGAGCGGGTGGCCGAGGCCACCGCTGCGGAGCGAGCGGCGATCGCCCGTGAGCTGCACGACATCGTCGCGCACGCGGTGTCGGTGATCGTGATCTAAGCGCAAGCGGGATCTCGATCTCTCACCGACCAGCCGGAGGTGACCGCCGAGTCCCTCGACGTGATCGAGACGACCGGACGGTCGGCACTGTCCGACCTTCGACGGCTGCTGCACCTGCTGAGCGAGGACAGCGCGCACGTCGACCCCTCGCCCGGGCTCCCGAACCTGACCGACTTGGTTGACCGGTTCCGGCAGTCCGGTCTCGACGTGCGGCTGGACCTGCCCGACCCACCCCCCGCCCTCTCCTCGGCCGCCAATCTCGCCGCCTATCGGATGGTGCAGGAGGCGTTGACCAACACCATGCGCCACTCTCCCGGCGCCACTGCAATGGTCGATCTCCAGGTGGCCGGGGAGGTGCTCGACCTATCCGTCGAGGACGACGGCACCGGACCGTCCCCGGTCCAGCAGCGCGGCTCCGGACGCGGCCTGATCGGGATGCGGGAGCGGGTGGCGTTGGCCGGTGGCCGATTGGTCGAGACCGGTCCTACCGGTGCGGGTTTCCGGGTGCGCGCTGTACTTCCGCTGGGTGCGGGCGACCTGCCGCTGCGAACCGACGACCACGCGGCGGTCGCGAGCAAGACCCACCGCCGGCCAACGCGATGATTCGGGTGCTGGTCGTCGATGACCAGGAGTTAGTCCGCAGTGGCTTCCGGCTGATCCTGGACCGAGAGCCCGACATCGAGGTGGTCGGCGAGGCCGGTCACGGTGCCGAAGCCCTCACCCTGTGTCGCACAACCGAGCCCGACGTCGTACTCATGGACATTCGGATGCCGGTGCTCGACGGCGTCTCCGCGACGCGCCTGATCACAGCGGCCGGTGAGGTGCCGCGGGTGCTGATCCTGACCACCTTCGACCTCGACGAGCTTGTCTACGCGGCCCTGGAGGCCGGAGCCAGCGGGTTCCTGCTCAAGGACGTCAAGGCCAATGTGCTCGCGGACGCAATCCGCACCGTGCACCGCGGCGAAGCGTTGCTTGCGCCATCGGTGACCCGTCGGCTGATCAGCCAGTTCGTCGCCACCCGCCCACGCGTCTCAGGGCCCCACACTGCTCTGGACCAGCTCACAGCACGCGAGCGAGAAGTGCTGGTGCTGATCGCCCGTGGCCTGTCGAACGCCGAGATCGCAGAGTCACTCGTCGTCAGCAGCGCGACGGTAAAGACCCACATCGGGCGAGTGTTTGCAAAAATCGGCGCCCGAGACCGAGCACAGGCCGTCGTACGTGCCTACGAGCACGGCCTAGCGCGGTCGCCGGTCGGTCCTCCAGCACCGCCGCCATGATCCCCGGCAACCGCGGGTCGCACATCACTTGTTTCCCCTGCCAGTTCCGCACGTCCCGATCCCTTTGCGGGCATCGCCTGTGTGCGCGGAAGCCTGGTACAGACGCTGCTGAACCAACTGACGACCCGCGCCAACGTGCGGCTTGGCCTGAGATCGGCAGGTTGGTCCGGTCGACCTTGAGGTGGCGGTAGACCGATGAAAAGGCCGGCAACGACGTACGCGCGTATGCCGTACATCCTTGCCGGCCTCATCGGCACCGCCGTCTATCAGGGGGTCTTGAGCCCCTCCGCTTGTCGCGTGGCTGACTGAGCGCTGCGCTCGGACAGGTACAACTGCACGCCGGTCAGCAGGCCCCAGGCGAGGAAGTACACCAGGCCGAGGATCCCGACTGCCTCCAGCGGTCCGCCGTCGTAGCTGCCCGCGTCGACCAGCGCGAACGGGACGCCGAGCAGACTTAGCACTCCCAGCCATCTGGGCAGGATGCCGGTGCGCAGGGCGGCCAGGCCCGCTGCCCCGAAGAGCAGCACCGCCGGCAGCGAGGACATGTCGAGGAAGCCACCCTGCAGCGCTCCGAGGGACCGCGTCGCGTCGGCACCTCCGCCACCGTGGACGAACAGGGCCGAGGCCATGGCGACGCCCTGCCCGGCGAGGACGAGCGCCGCGCTCAGGGAGCCACCGGTCAGCGCGGCCGCGGACAGCGACGAGCCCGGTAGGGCCCGACGGATGGCTGCGGCAACGGCAACGGCCAACGCGATGAAGGCTAGCGCGGCCAGCCCTCTCACGTAGCTCTGCGTGATGACGGCGTTGGTGTGGGCTGCCAGCCAGGCCGGGTGGCTGGCCGGGGTCACGTCACCCCCGGGCGCTGCTGGGAAAGCGGCGGCGCCCGCGACCATCAGGGCCGCATAGGCCGCGCCGGCGAGCGGCAGGTAGCGCTCCTGGGGGGAACGGATCTCGGGACTGTGCATGGAGGACCTCCTGGAATGACGAATCGATGACGACCTCACTGTCGAAGAACTGAGAGGTCGGCGTCGTCTGTCCGAAGGCCACGAGGTTTCGATCCGAGGAGGATGGTTGTTCGGCGCGGTCACCCTCACGGCGTACTCCCCGTCTGTCGCGAGGCAGATGCCTGGCGGGTCCCAGAGTCCTATCGTCACTGCATGGACGGAATGCCGCGATCGCGCGTCTTCTCGGCGGGCACGGTCGACGGTCTCCTGTGCGGGGCTCTGCTCGTGGTCGGTCAGTCGCAGGTCTGGGCGGGCTGGAACGACGGCGGTGTTGGCGTCACCTCGCACGACCACCAGCTGGCGCGGGCGGTGCTGGCGGTCGCCTTCGTGCTGCCGTTGTGGTGGCGGCGCAGCTGGCCGCTTCTCGCCGTCGGCGTGATCTGTGCGGCGATCGCCGTCCAGGTGGTGGTGGTGACGCCGTACGTGCCCTTCGTGGCCGGGCTGCTGCCGATGTCCATCGCGAACTACACCTGCGCTGCCTACGCACCGCGCCTGCGAGGCGTCGGCCTGCTGGCCGTGCTGGGTGCTGAGCTGGTCATCTACGCCGCGATCCCCGAGGAACGGGTTCCCGGCGAGGTGCTCTTCTCGATCTTCGTCGCGCTCGGGACCTGGGTGGCCGGCGACGTCGTACGTGTGCGTTCGGAACGAGCAGAGCGCGCGCTGGGCACCGCCCGCACGATCATCGCCGAGCGTGAGGCAGCGAACTCCGCAGCGTTGGCGGACGAACGCGCCCGGATCGCTCGCGAGCTACACGACGTCATCGCCCACAGCGTCAGCGTGATGGGGGTGCAGGCAGGTGCAGCCCGACTCCTGCTGGAGCACGACCCGGCCTCGGCACGGACGGCAATGCTGGCCATCGAGGACACCGCCCGCACCTCCGTGGCCGAGCTGCAGCGACTGCTCGCAGTCCTGCGCGCCGACGACACGCCCGGAAACCGGACCCCTACGCCCGGCCTCCACCAACTACCCGCCCTGGTGGAGCAGGTCCGATCGGCGGGACTACCCGTCGAGGTCACCACTCACGGGCTCGGCACCCTGCCCCTCGGAGTCGACCTGGCCGCCTACCGCATTCTCCAGGAAGCGCTCACCAACGCGCTTAAGCATGCCGCGGCACGCACGGTTGTCGACGTACGCCGGCTGAACGGCCGGCTGGACATCGAGGTCCGCAACGGCGCGCCCCGTACACGCCCCGAGAGGAGTGAGGGTGGTCACGGCCTCGTCGGCATGCGGGAGCGGGTGCAGCTGTACGGCGGAACCCTGAGCGCCCAGCCACTACCCGACGGCGGTTTTGTCGTGCACGCCACGCTGCCCGCCGGCGACGACACGGTGACCGGTACGGACCGACCCCTGGGGGCTCGGTCCTGGACGGAGGCATTGCCGTGATCCGGGTGCTTATCGCCGACGACCAGGCTCTAGTCCGTGGCGGCTTCCGAGCCATTCTCGCCACCCAGCCGGACATCGACGTCGTCGCGGAGGCCGGCGATGGTGCCGAGGCGGTACGCCTTGCCGCTTCGGCCGAGGTCGATGTGGCCCTCGTCGACGTCCGGATGCCCGAGATGGACGGTATCGAAACGTCGAGGCGCCTCACCGCTGCGCATGCTGGATGCCGCGTGCTGATGCTGACCACCTTCGACCTAGACGAGCACGTCTACGACGCGTTCCGCGCCGGTGCCACCGGATTCCTGCTCAAGACCGTCTCACCCGAGCATTTGGTGGCGGCGGTCCGGGCCGCCCACGCCGGTGACTCCCTGCTTGCCCCCAGCATCACCCGGCGACTGGTCGAACGCTTCACCTCCGCACCGAAGCCCACCGACCACCACCGGCGGCTCCAGCACCTGACCGAACGAGAACGCGAGGTGCTCCGACTCCTCGCCCAAGGGCTCTCCAACGCCGAGATCGCCGCCGAGCTCTTTCTGAGCCCTGGCACGGTGAAGACCCACATCGGGCGGATCTTCACCAAGCTCAACCTGCGCGATCGTGTGCAGGCCGTCGTCCTTGCCTACGAGACCGGTCTGGTCCGACCCGGAGATCCACTCAAGTGAAATACCCACGATCCGACCAGCTATTCACTTCGCTGGGGTGTGTACTCCCGGGGTGTCCCGCTGAGGAATCCCGCACCGGCACGCTCCACGTGACCTTCCTGAATGGGACAGCGCGCAAAACGCCAACCACGCGCGGTCCTGGGACTTTGCTGCATCTAATGCACTCCGGCCTGGGACTAACTGGCGGGCACGGGAGTTGAAAAATTAGCTGGCGGGCACGAGAGTTGATGAGAAGTAGTACCGCCAGTCCGTGGCGGTCTGGGTAAGCGCGCTGCGCACTGTCTCGCGCAGGCGGGGCCCAGGACAGATTCCGACGGCGGGCGCCGCGGACTGCTCCTTCCTTCTTTCTGGAGCATCCGGTGTCTCGTCGATGGCCAGCCCGGGTTTAACTCAGGGCCGTCGCCAACGGAGTCTGCAGGCCAAGGGCGCTTGCGCAGCGGCGTACGTCACCGCTGTGTTCTTCTCGTAGTAAACAGGTCGGCAAGGAGTTCTCCGGCCTCGGCGTCGTCGTACCTCGCAAGCACCTTCGCCACTGTTAGGCGATCTTCGACGTCTTCGCTGCGGGCTGCGGGCACGGGCTTGCTCTCGGTCCACTCGTCCATCTTGTCGGATGCGCTGACACATCGCCCCCACATCTGCATGTCCGGAAGAGTCCCGAAGGCGGGACCCCTTGCGGAGCATGGCTCCTCGCTGGCGAGACCGGACGGAGTAGGGAACGTCGTCCCGAATGGCGTACCCTCTGTGGCGAAGCAGGTTGGTCTGTTGACAACCAGGTCAGTGGGTCAGGAGAGGTTTCACTTGTGAGCCCCGTCGGCGCACTGGCGGCATGTCGCTGAGCGCATCGGCGTTCTATGAGGCCGGGATGTCTCTGCCTCCTTCGGTGCGCACGGACGGGCGCTGCGCCCGCCTGAGTCGGTCGAGCCGGGTGCGGCTTCCGACGCGGCGTCGGAGGCCTGGTTGCGCACAGAGGCTGCGGCTATCTACGACGCGCTGAAGGCTGATCCGTCTCTGGCAATCCCGGCGGGGGATGTGCGGGCCCGGTTCGAGGCCAAGTGGGCCGCCCGTTCATGACGGGCCGGATCAACTACAGCCCCGAAGCCGAGCAGCAGCTCAACGAACTCGACGACTGGATCACCAAGGCGGCGTCGGCTGAGATCGCTCGACGCTTCGTGTCGGCGATCCTCGACCACCTCGACGGCATCCTGGTGTTCCCGCTCGCCGGCCGAGCGCGCGACGACGTCCGACCGGGCATGCGGACGAGCACTTTCAAGAAGAAGACCCTCGTCGCCTACGAGGTGGATGAGTCGTCAGGTGACCTCGTGGTCAACATCCTCGGCGTCTTCCACGGTGGCCAGGACTGGGAGGCCGCGCTCGGCGAAGACCAGGGCGATCCGGAGGCGGGCCGGTGATGCGCTCGTGGGTGGCAAATGCTGGTAGGAGGCCCAACGGCCCCCGTCCGCAACCAAACGCCCGCCAACGCGTTTGTGCAGGTCAGCTGCCCAATGCCGACAATGACCATCAAACACGCTGAGCGTGCCGCGCTTCCCCTCGTCCTACTGAAACCGGTCGAGGCGGCACAACAACCTCGGGTCGACCCATGGGGTGGCCGTCGCCAAGCAAGATGAGCCAGTCGACGGCAGGGCCGTTCACAGTCAACGGCGGCCATCCAGGGCTAACGCCTGGACGGTTGCGTGCCCTTGGACCTGTCGGCGGGTCGGCGCATGATGAGGCATGGCCAGCGTCACCAAGCGCACCTCCACGCGCGTCGTCGATGATGAGAAGACCGGTAAAGAGAAGACGGTCACCATCGAGCGTTATCGCGC
>JBBSGI010000003.1:0-101482 GCA_038254365.1 Propionibacteriales bacterium | reverse complement strand
TGTCCTCAACACCGAGCTCACCGCCTGGCAGCAGGCCACCAACGCAGACCAGCGTCAGGTCGATTGGCAATTCACCACCGACGACGCCCGCACCAAACTCCGCCACCTGTACCCCAACTAACAGCTGCGACGCTCTACTAGTTTCGGTCATCACCGTCTTGTTTGGGAGGTCGCGTGCAGTTTTCCATGCCTCGGCGAACGTTGCAACGCTGGCGTGGCGGTCTGCCGGGGACGGCTGGCAGGCGCGCTGGACGACCTGGGCGAGTGTCGGTGAGCCGCAGAAGTCCTCGGCCTTTTCGCTCAGGCGAGTTCCGAAGTGCCAGACGAGCCGGCCGAGCGTGAAGATGGTGGTGCGGCCGTCGATGACCGCCCCGAGCTCGAACTCTTCGGGTGCCATGAATCGGGTGGCACCGAACATCCGGCCCATGTCGTTAGAGCGGGGGCCGCGGCGGTAACTGTCGAGGTCAATGACGGTCAGCGATGCGGTGGCGAAGTCGACGATCAGGCAGCCGTCGTACAGGTCGCAGGCAACCCAGCCAGCCGCGGCGAGGGCCACGTGAAGGTCGATCAGGACATCGAACACGCCGAGAAGCTGATGTGCCGGAAGGTGCGCAAACCGCTGGTACGCCGACGCCGGGTCGTCACGGTTGCCTCGGGCGACCCCGACAAGCTCTCCCGGTGCAGCTGCATAGACCAGGGCCGGCCCAGCTGGCGACTCGATGACGTTGAGCAGCCGGGGCAGGGCGGGATGGTGACAAGAGGAGGCGAGGTCGATGGCGTTGCGCAGCAGTCTGACCCGCCCCTCGTGGTCGAAGTAAGGAGCTGAAGCCGCTAGCACCGGGCGGCCGGTTGCGCCTGCCGTCTTTACGAACAGGCGCCGTGGCCCGATGTCAACGAGCCAGGACACGTTGCCAGAGTCTTGAGTGAGACGGCCGAACTCTGCGACCAGGGTCCCTTGCCGACGGAAATAGACGACAGGGTCCTCGGCGATAGTCTTGACGGTCAGCACCTCGGACATCCTCGACACGCTATCTGACTGCCGGGGACCTCGAATCGGAGACGTCTTACGTGTTGCGGGGGTGCTCTGACAGCGCGTTGGTCAGCAACGACACCAACGCTTCGACGTGGACGTCGGACGAGGACGTGGCGCCTTCGTCCGATCCGTCGAGGGCCCGAGCGGCCAGCCCCGCCTTACTGTCGATCAGCTCGGCGATCCTCGCGTCGATTGTCTGGGCGGCGATGATCCGCCAGGCAGTGACGGGCTCGGTCTGGCCGATGCGGTGCACCCGGTCGATCGCCTGGGTCTGCTCGGCGTTCGTCCAGGAGAGCTCAGCGAGCACGACGTTCGAGGCGACATGGAGGTTGATCCCTACGCCGGCGGCCGTCAGCGAGCAGACAATGATCGCGACGTCGGGGTCGTTGACGAATGCATCGATGGCCTTCTGACGGGCCGTCGAGGTCTGGTCGCCCCGGATCGAGGTGTAGCGGACGTGGCGCCTCACGAAGGCGTCTGCGGCAGTGTCCATCACGTCGAGGTGCTTGGCAAAGAAGACGACCTTGCCGGCACTGCGCGCGAGTTGTACGGCGTAGTCGGCGGCGAGCTCTGCCTTGGCCTGCCCGATCCTGCGGACCATCGCGAAGACGTTGTCCCCGGCGCCTTCGTCGCCGCCGTCGGCGACTTCGCGTTCGGCCACGCGGCGCACAAGCGCATGGTCGATACCCTCTCCGGTTGAGCCCGTGCGTCGGTGCTCCAGGGCCGCCTGATATCGACCGACCAGGCGCTTGGCGAGCTGCCGCTCGGCCTGGCTGATCGAGCGGCCAGCGGCGCCCTCGAGCTCGACCGGCAGGTCGGCGATCCGACGGGCTGGGATGTCGGCGGCTACGTCGACCTTGCGGCGGCGGACGATGCCGAGGTCGATGACCGCGGCCCGTGCGGCAGGGTAGAACGCATGGTCAGCGGGCGTCAGACCCGTCTGTTCCAGTGCCGCCATCAGGGCGTCCCCGGGCTTACGATCCTCGATCCAGCCAAGGAACTGCCAGATCGCTCGGAAGTCCTCGATGTCGTTGATCAGCGGGGTGCCAGTCAGTGCCATCAACAACGGCCGCGTGACCCGCCTCCGGATCCGCTCGGAGACCTCGATGACGTGCTGGGACCGCTGCGACTTCCTGTTCTTGATGTAGTGCGCCTCGTCGACGACCATGCCACGGAACCCGTGGTCGCCGATCCACTCGACATGCCGGTCGAGTACCTCGTAGTTGACCACCACGATGTCAGCGAACCCGTCGATCGTCTCACCGTCGCCATGGATCACGGTTACCGACCGACCAGGCGTCCACTGCCCCGCCTCACGCGCCCAGTTGGTCTTCACCACATTGGGGACTACGGCCAGCAGGGGGTAGGCACTCGCTACCTGCGCGGCCAACAGCGCCTGCGCGGTCTTGCCCAGCCCGGGCTCGTCGGCCAGGAGGAAGGTCCGGTGGCCCGCCGACACGGCGGCCAACAGTCCCGCCTGATGGGACATGAGGTGCATGCCCTTCGGCGCCCCCGTCGCCCGGGGCTCCGGAAGCTCCATGCATGCCGAGGCACCTGGAGCAGAATGCTCGAACGCGTTCAGCACAGGCCCGATCAACTCCCAGCCAACCAGGCGGCCCTGCGCCTTCGGTCCCGCCTGCGTGTAGTCGGGGGCCAGGAAGGGATTGGCCAGTTGGGCCGCGACCACAGACCGCGGCAGGGCCATCTTCTCGGCGGGTACGGCGGCCGCCGTACCTGGGCTGGCGACCTCGTTGTCCGCAGTGGGGTCGAGGCCAGCGGCGAGACGCATCTCGAACTGCAGCCGGCGAGTGGCGTCGGTGACCTCGGCGTCCTCCTGAAGCAAGGAGAATAATGAGGGCTCGCGCGCGACGGTCTGCGCCAGGATCGTGGCCACCCCGTCCAGTCGCTTGAGAAGGGTATCCCGGTTCACCTCGGCGATCGACGCGTCAGCCCGGGCACGGGCGCGCTCCTCGCGGACGAGCAGCGCGACAGCCTGCAGCCGGGAGCGCTGCCCCGCGGTCACCTGCCCACGCTCGATCGCGGTCTCGATCTCCCGGACCGCTCTCGCGAGGACCGGGATCAGCCCGTCGTTGTCGCGACTCCGGCCAAGGCGACGCCGGGCACGGCCGCTGACTCCAGACCTGCGGTCACGGTCACGTTCCTTGGCCAACCAATAACTCTCTTCCTCGTGCGCCTACTCCACCGGTGGCGAACCGAACTCGCCTCCGCGCCCCGAACAGCCGCCGGCAGTCCCGACACGACGGCCAACCCCCTCTGACGGGAGCTGTAGTGCCCGTGGGCCTCATCGGGACAGGTCGCGATCGCACTCATCATGGGCACAGGACTAGGTCTATGCCGTTGCCTGGCGCCCGCCGGCACTCGTCCAGTGTACGAGATCGGCAAGGCTGGGCCCGCCAAACCTAGCCGAGCTGTCCATGCCTCGTACCTGCCTGAGGATCGCCAGCCGAATCAATCCACGCAGAGACAGAAGGGGTGGCCCGCCGGATCGAGGAACACCCGGAAGGACTTGCCGGGTTGGTGGTCGTGCTTGGTCGCGCCGAGATGGAGCACCGCCGCCTCGGCGGCGTCGAGGTCGTCGACAACCACGTCGAGGTGCATCTGCTGTGGCACGTCCTGGGTCGGCCATCCAGGCGGCTGGTAGGCCTCAACCTGCTGGAACGAGATGCATTGGCCGTACTCTGCGCGGACCTCAGCCCAGTCAGACGAGATGTCGACCTGCCAGTCCAACATCGCGCCGTAGAACGTCGCGAGAGCGCCGGGATCGGTGCAGTCGATAACAATGCTGGGAAATCGTGCGATGGCCATGCCGCCACCGTACCCGCCATTGCGGACGATCCACGTCCGGTAATGAGCTGGGCCATGGAATGGTCGGGCCCGATCGGTGACGAGTGCTGACAACTGGGTCGCGAAGGCGACCCTACATCGGCCATAGACCTGCGGTAGCGACCGCGACCGAGCCGGATTCGAGGCTTGATCGGTCCGGTCTCTCGCCACCACCGGGACATGGCCACCGAGTAGGTGGGTACTAGCTAGGCCACTGACGCCTGGCAAGGGCGCGCAGATGACGACTCAATCCACGAGCGTGGTTGGGACGTGACCAGAAGTGCCAGCAGTAGGTCTCCCCAGCCGTATGTGGGGTCGGCTGGGGAGACCGCTCGATACGTGCCGCCCCCGTCAGCTCGACATCGAGGAGCCCATATGACCGAGCAGCCGTCCGTCTCGCCACAACCCGACGACCGGTACGACGCCCGGAGCGATCGAGATCGGGCCCCTGACACCTCAGACCCTGCGGATGAGCGCGACCCTTTGGAGGATCTGGGCTGGTCAGACGACGACGGCGAGGACCCAGACGGGTCACCGCGAACCTCGCCGACGGACTGATGGCCCCCTCAAGTCAGCCGTGGTGGCTCAGGAGCGGTCCGCGAGCAGTCCCACACCGACGCCCAGCATCCATACGTCCTTGCTGACGCCGATGCCGGCAGGCGTCGGCCAAACGCTGCCCGGCTTGTGTAGCGCCGGAGTTCGCAGATACAGGGTGACCAGGCCACCCGCGAACCCGGTCAGCGCCGCTCCCGCGATCCGGTTGGGGATGACGGGAGCCACCAGCATCGACCCGATGGCGATCTCTGTGGCCGAGAGTGCTTTCAAGAAGGTGGTTGGCGTCACGTTCTTCAGGAAAGGATAGGCGGCGGCCGCCATCGCGTGCACGCCCTTTGCCTGCTCCTCCGCGCCATGCCACTTCTCCCATCCGGCATGCAGGACATAGGCCCCGGTGGCAAGACGGGCGGGAAGGTCACGGGTGAAGATGGTCATGCTGACTCCTTCGGGGTGCGGATCAGAAGCCGGGATGGTTTCGGGAGCCTCACCGTTGGTCAGCCAGGGCGTCGATACGTCGTCCCAGGTCGAGGTCGCGCAGGGTGATGCCCCCTGCCGAGTGGGTCGAGAGCCGGAACGTGACCGTGGTCCACCGGATGTCGATGTCGGGGTGGTGGTCGAGCTCGTCCGCAACGACGGCAACGGCATCCACCAGTCTGATCCCCAGCGCGAACGTATCGGAATCGACAGCACGCACCAAGGCGTCCCCTTGTCGGGTCCACCGGCTCAGCTCGGCATCGAGGACCCGGTCGACGGCCTCAGGGGAAAGTACGTCTGGCATTCGTCACTCCTCAGGTTCGGGGGTCTCAGACCTCTTCGCGTCCGGCCCGGTCGCTGCGCACGAAGATCTTCGAGCCGAGCCAGGTGATCGGGTCGAACTTGCGGTCGACCACGCGCTCCTTCATGGGGATGATCGCGTTGTCGGTGATCTTGATGCCTTCCGGGCACACCTCCGTACAGCACTTGGTGATGTTGCACATGCCAATGCCTGCCGCGTCTTGTGCGAGCTTTCGTCGGTCGTTGGTGTCCAACGGGTGCATGTCGAGCTCCGCGTAGCGCAGGAAAAACCGCGGGCCTGAGAACGCCGTCTTGTTGTCCTCGTGGTCGCGCACCACGTGGCAGACGTCCTGGCAGAGGAAGCACTCGATGCACTTGCGGAACTCCTGGCCGCGTTCGACGTCTGACTGCATCATCCGGCGCTTGCCATCGGCATCTCGAGGCGTCGGCGCGAAAGCCGGCACCTGCTTGGCCTTCTCGTAGTTGAAGGAGACGTCGGTGACCAGGTCTCGGATCACCGGGAATGTGCGAAGAGGGGTGACCGTCACGGTCTCGTCGGACGCGAAGTCGGACAGCCGTGACATGCACATCAGACGTGGGCGGCCGTTGATCTCGGCGCTGCACGAGCCGCACTTGCCGGCCTTGCAGTTCCATCGCACGGCCAGATCCCCGGCCTGCGTCGCCTGGATCCGGTGGATCGCATCGAGGACCACCTCGCCCTCCTCCACGGCGACCGTGTAGTCCCCGAGCTCCCCACCGCTTGAGTCCCCCCGCCACACCCGCATCTTCAGGTCGTAACCCATTACGTGGACTCCTCAAACAGTGTTTGGAGCTCTCCGGGCATCACGGGGAGGGGTTGGTGCTTCAGGCTGATCTGGCGACCGTCGTCAAGGGTCAGGACGAGGTTGCGGTTTCCCCACTGCGGGTCAGGCAAAGGGTAGTCGTTCCGGGTGTGTCCACCGCGGGACTCCTTGCGCTCCAGAGCGGCCGTCGCGATGCATTCCGAGACCAGCAGCATGTTGCGGAGATCGAGCGCGAGGTGCCACCCGGGGTTGTACTGCCGGTGGCCTTCGACCACCAGGTGGCGGGCGCGCTCCTTGAGCTCCTCGAGTCTGGCCAGCGACTCGCTGAGCTCCTCGCCCTCGCGGATGATGCCGACCAGCCGTTGCATGACGTCCTGCAGGTCCTTCTGGATCGTGTACGGGTTCTCCCCGCCCTCGACCTCGAACGGGGCCAGCGCGTCCGCTGCCGCGGCCACCACGTCGGCGTCGTCTACCACCGGCAGGTCATCGCGGACCCGCTTGGCGTAGTAGGCGGCGTTGAGGCCGCACCGCCGACCGAAGACGAGCAGGTCGGAGAGGGAGTTTCCGCCCAGTCGGTTGGAGCCGTGCATGCCCCCGGCCACCTCGCCCGCAGCGTACAAGCCCTGCACCAGGCTCTCCCCGGTGTCCGCGTCGACCTCGACGCCGCCCATGACGTAGTGGCAGGTGGGCGCGATCTCCATCGGCTCGGCCGTGATGTCGACGTCCGCGAGCTCCTTGAACTGGTGGTACATCGAGGGCAGCCGACGGCGGATGAACTCCGGAGACCGGCGGGAGGCGATGTCCAGGAAGACGCCGCTGTGCGGCGATCCGCGGCCTGCCTTGATCTCGGCGTTGATCGCCCGGGCCACCTCGTCCCGAGGCAGCAGCTCGGGAGGCCGCCGGTTGTTCTTCTTGTCCTCGTACCAGCGGTCTCCCTCCTCCTCTGTGTCGGCGGTCTCCGCCTTGAAGTAGTCGGGGATGTGGTCGAACATGAAGCGACGGCCCTCGGAGTTGCGGAGCACTCCGCCGTCCCCACGGACCGACTCGGTCACCAGCAGCCCCTTGACCGAAGGCGGCCAGACCATTCCGGTCGGGTGGAACTGGACGAACTCCATATTGATCAGCGACGCCCCGGTGCGCAGGGCGAGCGCGTGGCCGTCGCCGGTGTACTCCCACGAGTTGCTGGTGACCTGGTAGGACTTGCCGATGCCTCCCGTGGCGAGCACAACCGCAGGGGTCTTGAAGACGATGAAACGCCCCGTCTCTCGCCAGTAGGCGAACGCGCCGGCGACCCTGCTCGCCCCGTCGTCGGACGCCGACCGGAAGATCTCCGTGACCGTGCACTCCATGAAGACGTCGATGCCGAGGGCAACGGCCCGCTGCTGAAGGGTTCTGATCATCTCCAGGCCCGTCCGGTCCCCCACGTGGGCCAGGCGGGCGTAACGGTGGCCACCGAAGTCCCGCTGCGAGATCAGACCCTCAGGGGTCCGGTCGAACAGTGCCCCCCACTCCTCGAGCTCGAGGACGCGTTCCGGTGCCTCCTGGGCGTGCAGCTGCGCCATCCGCCAGTTGTTGAGCATCTTCCCGCCGCGCATCGTGTCACGGAAGTGCACCCGCCAGTTGTCCTCGGACCAGACGTTGCCCATTGAGGCCGCGATGCCTCCCTCGGCCATCACGGTGTGCGCCTTGCCGAGAAGGGACTTGCAGACAATCGCCGCTCTCGCTCCCGCGTCGTGTGCTGCGATCGCGGCCCGTAAGCCGGCACCCCCGGCGCCGATCACCACGACGTCGTATTCGTGGGTCTCGAAGCCGTGCGGTGCTGAGTCGGGCTCGGTCGTCATGACGTTTCCGGTCATGGGGTGGCGCGACGAGTCGGGTCCGGTGAACGACCCCTCGGGGGTCGCCTCGGCGGCCACCGTCTTCGCGGGAGCAGCGGTCTCGGCCGCGGACGCCTCCTGGGCGGACGTCTCCGGAACGGGTTCGGTGCCTGCGTCGTTCCGCGCTGGTTCGTGCTGGTCTGCTGGGTGGGTCATGGTCTAGAAGAACCTCGGATCGTCGAAGACCCCGCTGGCGAGCAGGTAGATGTACAGGTCGGTCAGCGCCACGGAGAACAGCGAGTACCACGCATACTTCGCGTGGTCCTTGTTGAGTTTGGAGACGGCCGTCCACATCCGGTAGCGCACCGGGTGCTTCGAGAAGTGCCGCAGCCGCCCGCCAACGATGTGGCGGCAGGAGTGGCACGACAAGGTGTAGAGCCAGATCAGCACGATGTTGACCACCATGATCAGGCTGCCGAGGCCCAGGTGGCCCCACTCCTCGTCCGCGTTGCGGAATGAGATCACCGTGTCGTACGTCAGCACCAAGGTGACGGCGAGGGCGGCGTACCAGAAGTAGCGGTGGATGTTCTGCAGGATGAGCGGGAGGCGGGTCTCGCCGGTGTACCCGTGGTGCGGCTCGCCGACCGCGCAGGCCGGTGGTGACAGCCAGAACGCGCGGTAGTACGCCTTCCGGTAGTAGTAGCAGGTGAGCCGGAAGCCCAACGGGAAGATCAGGACGAGCAGCGCGGGCGACAGCTGCCACCACGAGAACGGGTGACCGAAGTCAGAGGAGCCCGAAACGCACCTGTCGGTGAAACAGGGCGAGTATAAGGGCGAGAGGTACGGCGCCGAGTAGTAGTCGTGGCCGTAGAAGGCCCGGAAGGTGGCGTAGATGATGAACGCCACGAAGACCGCGAAGGTGGACAACGGCATCAGCCACCAGCGGTCTTGACGGAGCGTCTTTCCTTCGATCCGGGCTCGTCCGGGACCCATGATTCCGGTGGACATTCCGTCGCCTTCCTACGGCCAACGCTGGTATGGCGCCACGATGTGTCGCATCGTCGCGGTCGTCAGGGGAAACCTACCTGAGGGCAGGACGAGCCGCGCCGCCAGGGAGATGTGACATCTCAGACAGTCCTTGCGTGCGCTCATCCCTCCTGGACCGGGGCTCGTTCGGCATGGGAAGCGTGGGGTCGTCCGGGCGGCCGTAGCCGGTGACCCCGGCCGGGTTGTCGAGCCGCTGCCGGAGGCGCCGCTTAAGGTTGCCTGCATGGTTCCGGAAGCCCGACCAGCCCGCCGGCTGCTGCTCGTGCACGCGCACCCGGACGACGAAAGCATCACCACCGGTGTGACGATGGCCAAGTACGTGAGCGAGGGAGCGGGCGTCACGCTGGTGACCTGCACCCTCGGCGAAGAGGGCGAGGTGCTCCTCGAGTCGCTTTCCCACCTGGCGGCGGATCGCGAGGACGGCCTAGGGGAGCACCGCATCGGTGAGCTCGGCGACGCGATGCAGCAGCTCGGGGTCACCGACCACCGGTTTCTCGGTGGCACAGGGCGTTTCCGTGACACCGGGATGTCCGACTCGCCCGGCGGCGGGGCCATGGTCCCGGAGTCGATCCGTCCGGACAGCTTCTGGGCCGCCGACCTGCGCGAGGCGGCGGACCTCCTCGTGCCCATCATCCGGGAGGTGAGACCGCAGGTGCTCATTACGTACGACGAGTTCGGCGCCTACGGTCATCCCGACCACGTGCAGGCCCACCGGGTGGCCATGTACGGATCGCAGCTCGCGGGCATCCCGTCGTACCGCCTCGACCTCGGTCAGCCGTGGCGGGTGCAGAAGATCTACTGGACCGCGACCGCAGAGAGCCGTCTGCGGGAGGGGATGCGGACCCTGCGCGCCTCCGGTGACACGACGACCTTCGAGGGACTGGACCCGGATGGTCCCATGCCGCCATTCGTCACCCCCGATGAGCTCGTGACGACCGATATCGACGGCAGCGACTTCATCGAGGCGAAGCTGGCGGCAATGCGCGCCCATGCCACCCAGATCACCCTCGACGGCCCGTTCTTCGCGCTGTCCAACAACCTGGGGAGCCGGGTCTGGAGCTTGGAGAGCTTTCGGCTGGTGCACGGGGAGGCCGTTCCGGACCCCCGGGCGGAGGCCGATCGCGAGAGCGACCTGTTTGCCGGGGTGGTGGAGTGAGGATGACGTGACATCCGGCGACGAGGGCGCACCAGTGGCTCCCCGGGTATCGCTGGCGCACGGCACCGGCTCTCTCCTGGTCGGCGTGGCGCTGGCCGCGCTTGCTCTCGTGACTGCTCCAGTCGCCGCCCTGGTCTCCCGGATGTGCTGGCGGACGGAGCTCGTCACCGTGCCGTACGGGTTGGTGCTCAGCGTCGGAGGGTCGATCGCCGTCGTGACGCTGGCTCGGGCCGTCTCCCGCGGGTACGGCCTGCTCGCCGCGATGGGGTGGATCGTGGGGCTCGGACTGGTGGTCAACGGCACGTCGGGCGGCAGCTTCGTGGTCGCGGGTGACTCGTTGGGCTGGGCATTCCTCGTCTTGGGCACGGTAGCCACGATCGGGGCCGCGCTGTGGGGGGGCCGTCGGCGGTGAGGTGGTGGCCGAGGCGCCGCGTCTACCTGGACGACCTCCCGAGGACCCACGACGCCCGCTTCCTCCTCATCTTCCTGATGGTCCTCGTCGCCACGTTCGGAGGCGTCTATGCGGTCGGCTACCTCGCCGCGGGAGACAAGGTTCCGGCTCGTACGACGGTGGCGGGGGTAGAGATCGGCTCCCTGAGCCGGCACGAGGCGCGCGACGTTCTGGTGCAGGCTTTCGCCAGCCGCCTGCGGGAGCCACTCACGGTGACCGCCGCCGGCCGAAGGCTCAAGCTCATCCCGCGTGACGAGGGAGTCTCCTTCGATGTCGAGGCGACGCTGGACCGGGCCATGGGCGGGACCGACTGGGATCCTCACCACATGCTGAAGGTGATCGAGGGTGGCGGCGCCGTCGACCCCATCTTCCGGGCCGACCCGACCGTCCTGGCGACGGCGCTGGAGCCGTTGGCAGCGCGCGTCGAGCGGGCACCGGTGAGCACGACTGTCGCAACCAACGGCGGCAAGCCCCTGATCACGCCCGGTCATGCCGGCCGCCGGCTCGACGTGCCCTCCGCCGCGGACACGGTAGCCGCCGCGCTGCTCGACCACCGGAGCTCAGCCCGTCTGCGGCTCGCTCCCGTCGAGCCGCCCGTCGACCTGGCGACCGCCACCTCGTTCGTGCACGGGCAGCTCAAGCCCGCGTTGAGCCGACCGGCCGTCGTCTCCGTCGGAGGCGCGGAGCTGCGGGTGCAGCCGGACCGGTTCGGCCCCGCGTTGCGCGTCACGCAATCCGGCGGACGGCTTCGGCTGAGCATCTTGCCGGGCGTCCTGTACCGCCATACCCGAGCGCTGCTCAGCACGGTGCCGGGCCGCCCCGTCGACGCACGGGTGGTCTTCCATCACGGCCACCCGGTCGTGCTGCCCGGCCGATCGGGCAGCGAGGTCGACCAGGCGGGGTGGGCGAAGGCGGTATTCGCTGCCGCGACCCAGAGCGAGACCCATCACGCGAAGGCTGCCGTGACCGTCGTCCAGCCCAACCTGACGACCGCTGACGCTCGTGCTCTTTCCATCACCAACCAGATCAGCACGGTTACCGGGACCGCCAAGGCGCGCACCGCTGGTGCCCTGTCGTTGGCGGCGCGGAACCTCGATGCGACCGTCGTGCTGCCGGGGGAGACGTTCAGCTACAACCGGACGGTCGGTCGAGCCAGCGCGCATACCGTGCTGTCCCCGCTCGGAGCCGCGACCCAGACCGCTGCCGAGCGGGCCGACATGGCCATCACCCAATGGCCCCAGGTGTCACCGGTCGGACACAACCTCGCCTTCCGGAACACGACCGAGCATCCCGTCTACATCCGCAGCCTGGTGAAGCCGCAGGCTCCCGGCCGGTCGGCCGTGGTCGTCCAGTTCTGGGGTACTCCCACCCCGTGACCGGGCGAGACCACGGGCCAGGGCTATCCTGCGGGTGCGGGTGGACGGGGGCGCGGTTCCGGTGGTGGTCCCACGGGTTTCATCGCGATGATGTCGGCGCGTGCCACGCGTCGGGCGCTGCCGTCCCGCCGCCGTATGACGATCTGCTCGCCATCGGCGACCTCGAGCCGGCCGATCACATCGGTCATGGCCGGGCCGCCCGACGGGCCACGCTCGCCGCGGACGAGACTGCGGACCACGACGCGTCGGCCGAGGAGCGGATCCTCGTGACTCATGTCACTCCTGCCCGGATCGGTCGCCCGGAGTTCGGCGTTGGCGACCACTGGCGTAGATACTAGGAGGCGACGGGTGCCCCGCCGGCGCCGATCGACAGTCGAGGAGGACCAAGAGTGACGTACGTCATCGCGCAACCGTGCGTTGATCTCAAGGACAGGGCATGTGTCGACGAGTGTCCGGTCGACTGCATCTACGAGGGCTCGCGCATGTTGTACATCCACCCCGACGAGTGCGTGGACTGTGGGGCCTGTGAGCCGGTCTGTCCGGTGGAGGCGATCTTCTACGAGGACGACACGCCAGAGAAGTGGAAGGACTACTACGCGGCCAACGTCGAGTTCTTCGACGACCTCGGCTCACCCGGAGGGGCCGCGAAGATGGGCGTGATCGACAAGGACCACCCATTCATCGCTGCGCTGCCCCCTCAGATCCAAGAAGACGCCTGAATCGGTGAGCCGTCCGCCGCAGGTTTCGGCGCGGCTCCCCGACTTCCCCTGGGACACCCTGCAGCCAGCCAAGATGCGGGCCGCGGCCCACCCCGACGGAATCATCGACCTCTCCATGGGCACCCCTGTGGACCCCACTCCCGCTGCTGTCCGGGACGCGCTCCGGCGCGCCGCGGACTCGCCGGGTTACCCCATGGTCTGGGGGACGCCGGCCGTGCGGTCCGCGATCGTCGAGTACTTGAGCCGCCGCTGGAGCTCGGTTGAGCTCGACGAGAACTGCGTGCTGCCGACCGTCGGCTCCAAGGAGCTGGTGGCCTCGCTGCCGACGCAGCTCGGCGTCGGTCCCGGTCACACCGTGCTGGTTCCCGAGCTGGCCTACCCGACGTACGCCGTGGGGGCGCTGCTTGCCGGCGCGCAGGTTCTTGCCAGTGACTCGACCTTCGCGGCGGGTCCGCTCGACGTGCCAATGGTCTGGCTGAACTCACCCGCCAACCCCACCGGACGCGTCCTGCCGTCCGCTCACCTGGGCAAGGTGGTGGCCTGGGCGCGCGAGCGAGGCGCAGTGGTGGCCGCGGACGAGTGCTACCTCGAGCTCGGCTGGGAGGTAGAGCTGGTGTCGGTGCTCGACCCGGCCGTCAATGGCGGGTCGCTGGACAACATCCTCGCGGTCCATTCGCTGTCGAAGCGGTCCAACCTGGCCGGCTACCGCGCCGGCTTCGTCGCCGGAGACCAACGCATCGTCTCCGAGCTGCTCGAAGTCCGCAAGCATGCTGGGCTGATGGTCCCCGGTCCCGTGCAGGCCGCGATGTGCGCCGCCCTCGCCGACGACGAGCACGTAGGTGTCCAGCGAGCCCGCTATCGAGCCCGCCGCTCGGCGCTGCGCCCGGCCCTCGAGGGGGCCGGCTTCCGGATCGACCACTCAGAGGCGTCGCTCTACCTGTGGGCGACCCGCGGCGAAGCCTGCGGAGAAACCGTTGCCTGGTTAGCGGATCGCGGCATCCTGGTCGCACCCGGCGACTTCTACGGTACGGCGGGCGCTCGCCATGTCCGGGTGGCGCTGACCGCCACCGATGAGCGCATCGCCGCCGCGCTGTCCCGCCTCACGTAGTCCCGGGGGAGCTGGGAGCGCGGGAGCGCGGGTCCTGCAGTGGGTGGACCGCCTACTGACGTGATTACCAGACGTCGACGTGGACGTGGTCGCGATGCTCGAGGATGGCCAAGGTCGCGGCGCTCTCGCCGCCGGTGACATCGGCCGCGTGGTAGGGGTGCCAGCCCCGTTCGGAGCCCGGTCCGGCGGTCCAGATCCGCCGATCGAAGATCACCTGCGAGATGTGCAAGCCGGCGGCGTTCGCAACCAGGTATTGGGCGAGGGCCCAGCCCCGGATGGTGTTCTGGGAGTTGATCGGCCGGAAGAACACGTCGATGGCACGTCCCTCGTAGTGGGCGGAGCCGGGCACGTGGCCAGTGGAGACGCCGCCGGGGGCGAAGCCTCCGAGCGGCAGGTCACCGTACCCGCGGAGCATCGCCATCCGGACGGCATTAGCACGCGCGGTGAGGCCGTTGGCCTGCATGCGTTGTCGACTCGGCGTCTGGGCATCGACCACGCAGGAGAACGCGGCCGCGCTGTTTCCGGTGAGCGCGCTGGCCAGCGCACGCGCGTCCTGCTCGTGCACCCGGTATGCCGACGGGTAGGCCGACCGCTGCACCTCCTGCGCCGCCTTGGTGATGTCCATGGTGGCGTACGCCGGGATCTTGACCAGGGCGTCGAAGAAGGCGTTCGTCGCGTAGGTGCGGTTCATGATCTGTCGCGACGTGCCCCAGCCCTGGCTTGGCCGCTGCTGGAAGAGGCCCAGCGAGTCGCTGTCGCCGTACCGGACGTTCTCCAGCTTCGACTCCTGGTACGCGGCGGCGAGGGCGATGGAAACGGCCCTAGCCGGCAGCCCCCGACGGGTGGCGACGGCCGCGATCAAGGAGGCGTTCTCGGCCTGGCTGGTGGACAGAGACACGGTGTGCCCACCCACTGTTGCCGTACAGCCCTGCGGAGAGACGAACCCTCTCAGGGTGTCTTCGACGGCGGAGTAGACCACGGCCGCGACGACACCCAGCACGACGAGAACAGCCAGGGTCGCGAGGCCCCTACGCATCCGAATGCAGAGCCTCGTTGAGCTCCGCTCCCGCCCCGTGGCGCCGGACCGCCTCGACCACGCCGGTCACGCTGTTCTGCCAGAACCGCCAACTCGCCTGGCCGGACAGCGCTCGAGCCTTGACCACAGAACCGTCGGCAAGCGTCAGCTTGGTGCCCGCCGTCACGTAGCATCCGGCCGCGACCACGCAGTCGTCGCCCAACGAGATGCCCACCCCGGAGTTGGCCCCGAGCAGACAGCGGCGGCCGATCGAGACAACCTCGGTCCCACCTCCGGACAGGGTGCCCATGATCGACGCGCCGCCCCCGATGTCGCTGCCGTCACCGACCACCACCCCGGCGCTGATCCGTCCCTCGACCATCGATGCCCCAAGGGTCCCCGCGTTGTAGTTGACGAAGCCCTCGTGCATGACGGTCGTACCGGCAGCGAGGTGGGCGCCGAGCCGGACGCGACTGCAGTCGGCGATGCGGACGGCGCTTGGCACGACGTAGTCGGTCATCCTGGGGAACTTATCGACACCGAGCACGTTCAGCTGCCGGCCACCATCGAGCGCCCGGAGGCGGGTGGCGTCGAAGTCGTCCACGGCGCAGGGGCCACCGTCTGTCCAGACCACGTTGGTCAACAAGCCGAAGAGGCCCTCGAGGTTCTGCCCCTGCGGGACGACGAGGCGGTGGCTGAGCAGGTGCAGACGAAGCCATCCGTCGAGGGCACTCGCGGGGGGCGCGTCGAGGTCGTCAGTGACCACTTGGACCACGGTGCGGGTCACCCGCCGTACGTCGTCGGCACCCTCGAGCGCGGCCAGCGCCGAGGGGACGTGGTAGTCGTCGGGAGGCGGACCGAGAGCCGGGGACGGGAACCAGACGTCGAGCACGGCCTCCGCCAAGTCGATCGTGGCCAGGCCGAAGCCCCACGCCGGTCGAGATCCTGTCACCCCACCACGCTACCCAGTCGGGCCTATCGGGTCGGGGTCCCGGGTGCGAGGTAACCCGGGTCGATCAGCCGTCGAAGTGCCACTGCCTCCCGTCAACCCGAACAGGATGGGCGGTTCCTTCAGTGCCCGCGTCGTCAGCCATCCGACCAGGGCAGGCAGGTGTGCGATCCGAGGCAGCGGGGAGCCGGACCTATGATCGGGCGCATGGGCATCGCTCGATACAAGGACCTCTGCATCGACTCGGGCGCCGGCGAGTCGATGGGCAGGTTCTGGTCGGCGGCTCTGGGCCTCGAGTTCGTGCCCGACGACCGCCCCGGGGGCGCCGGGTCGCTCAAAGGTCAGCAGCCCAACCAGCGGGTCTGGATGAATGTGGTTGCGGAGCAGAAGACCGCGAAGAACCGGGTCCACATCGACGTGCACTGCGCCGCGATCGACGAGCTGGTGGCGCTCGGCGCGACAGTCTTGGAGCCGCAGACCGGTGACCGCGGCTGGACCGTGATGGCCGACCCGGAGGGTGGCGAGTTCTGCGCGTTCATCCGGAGCCCGGACAGGCTGCCTGACTACCGCCTTTACGAGCTCGCCGTCGACGCGGTCGAGCCCCGCGAGATCGCGTCCTGGTGGGCCGACGTCTTCGGCGCGAAGCTCGGCGGTAGCCCGGACAAGAACTGGTGGTGGCTCGAGGACGCTGCGGGGCTGCCCTTCGACGGATGGACCTTCGCGCCGGTCCCTGAGCCCAAGGTGGTCAAGAACCGGGTCCACTGGGCCGTCCTCGTCGACTCCGTCGACGACCTGCTGGCGTCCGGCGCGATGCTGTCGCGCGGACCCGTGCCCAATGAGGACTGGTCCATCATGGCCGACCCGGAGGGCAACGAGTTCTGCGCCTTCGTGACACGAGCATGACGCTCGATCTTGGTCAGGACGTCGTCAGGCTGACCACCGCACTCGTCGACATCGAGTCGGTGAGCGGAAACGAGGCGCCGATCATCGACGCCGTCCAGGAGGCGCTCAGCAAGGTCAGTTGGCTCGAGCTCTGGCGACACCAGAACTCGCTTGTCGCACGTACGGCGCTCGGCCGGCCGGAGCGTGTGGTGGTTGCCGGACACGTCGACACCGTGCCGCTCAACGACAACCTGCCGGTGCGCAACGACGGCACCAGCCTGCACGGTCTGGGCACCTGCGACATGAAGGGCGGGGTCGCCGTCGCGCTGTCGCTCGCCGGCGCCCTGGACCGGCCCAACCGTGACATCACCTACGTGTTCTACGAGTGCGAAGAGGTCGAGGCGGAACGGAACGGCATCACCTTGATCCTCGCGACCCGGCCGGAGATGCTCGCCGGGGACTTCGCCGTCGTCATGGAGCCGTCCAACGCGATGATCGAGGCCGGGTGTCAGGGCTCGATCACGGCCGACGTCACCACCCGCGGCCTGCGCGCCCACGCCGCGAGGTCGTGGAACGGGGTCAACGCCATCCACGCGGCGCGAGACGTGCTCGCCCGACTGGCGTCGTACGAGCCCCGGAGGCCGGCCATCGACGGGCTGACCTACCACGAAGGGCTGAACGCGGTCGGCGTCAGCGGAGGAGTGGCGGGAAACGTCCTGCCCGACACCTGCACGGTGACGGTCAACCACCGCTTCGCGCCGGACCGGACCATCGACGAGGCGGAAGCCCACCTGCGCGAGGTGTTCGCCGGCTTCGAGCTCAGGGTCAACGACTCCGCGCCCGGGGCACTGCCCGGGCTCGACCTGCCGGCGGCGGCGGCGTTCGTCCGGGCGGTCGGGGGCGAGGTCAACCCGAAGTTCGGCTGGACCGACGTGGCGCGGTTCAGCGAGATGGGCATGCCGGCGGTCAACTTCGGTCCGGGCAACCCCGAGCTCGCCCACAAGCAGGACGAGCACGTGCCGATCGCCCAGCTGCACGCCTGCCTGGCGCAGATGACGACGTGGCTGGCATGAGCCCGCAGGGACGAGACGAAGCACGCCGGGAGCCGGCGCCGCTGCCCGAGCAACATCGCGGACCCGTGGTGATGCGGCGGGGACAGATGGAGGCGTCCACCACCGACCAGCGGCTGCTCGACTCCCGAGGTCCCAGCGACTGGGTGCACACCGACCCGTGGCGCGTGCTGCGCATCCAGGCGGAGTTCGTGGAGGGGTTCGGCGCACTGGCCGAGCTCGGACCGGCCGTCTCGGTCTTCGGGTCGGCGCGCACCAAGCCGGACCACCCCGAGTACGCCCTGGCCGAGCGGCTCGGCGCCGCCCTCGCTGACGCGGGGTTGGCCGTGATCACCGGCGGCGGACCGGGCGCCATGGAGGCAGCCAACAAGGGAGCGTCGCTCGCCGGAGGGATTTCCGTCGGGCTCGGCATCGAGCTGCCCTTCGAGTCTGGTCTGAACGACTGGGTCGACATCGGCATCAACTTCCGGTACTTCTTCGCCCGCAAGACGATGTTCGTGAAGTACGCCCAGGGCTTCATCTCGCTGCCGGGCGGCTTCGGCACCTTCGACGAGATCTTCGAGGCTGTCACGTTGGTGCAGACCCAGAAGGTGACGTCGTTTCCGGTGGTGCTGATGGGGACGCAGTACTGGGGCGGCCTGCTCGGCTGGTTACGGGAGGTCGTGCTGGCCGACGGCAAGATCGGCGCGCCCGACCTCGACCTGTTGCACCTGACCGACGACGTGGCGGAGGCGGTGGCCATCGTCGTGCAGGGACGCGACGAACAGCTCCGCGGTACTCCGCCGGCCGCCTCCGAGGTCGCACCGCAAGGTAAACCTCACCGCAGCGAGTGAGCAACGCCGATGACTCGGGTCAGAGCGACCGCGCCCTCAGCATCCGCCGCAATCGGTCGGTGCTTTCAATGACCCGTTTTCGGACGATCGCGCTGACGCCGTCGGCCTCGGCTGCCGCGACAGCAGTGCCGGCAAACTCCTCGCCGACCCCGGCCCGTGGGAACAACGTCCCCGACACCGCCAAGGCGGGAATCATCCCGGCCAGGTGCAGGGTCGGCAGGATCTCGAGGTAGCGGGCGGCGTACGGCGCCAGCAGCTCGCCCTGGGACCGGCGCCAGAATGCCCGGCCCAACTCGTTGAGCATGCCCATCGGCACTGAGTGGGCGACGACGATGGCGTCCCAGGTGGCCTCCTTCTTGGCGGGCTCCGGACGAGCCGAGTCGACCGTCAGCGCACGTACCCAGGAGTCGGGGTCGGGGTCGCGGTCGGCGAGGGAGTCCACGTCAGCCTCGTCAACGGAGCCGATCTCGGCAAGACGGACGAAGGCGCGCCACCGCAGGTCGACATCGTCTCCGATCGCCGCCAGGAGCTCCGCGACCTGCTCATCCGTGACGGCCGTTCTCGCGAGCGCCCGCAGGGCGACCTGGCGGCGGTCGGGCCGTTGCGCGAGCGTCAGGCAGGTCTCGGCGACCTGGGCGAGCAGCGTGTCGCGCCGGTCATCAGGCGACCAGTTGTCGGCGGCGTTGACGGCGAGGTCGAAGTAGGGCTCGACGACACTCTCCACCGACTCGGTCGGCAGCACCGAACAGACGCAGGTGAGGAAGTCCGCGGTCGGTAGCTCGCCGTTGACCAGCATGTCCCACGCCGTGGTGACCGCGACCGCACGGGACACCGCGCTCGGCAGGTCGCACGCGGAGGTCAGCATGCGCTGAAGGGTGGGCGCATCAGGGCGCACGGACGCGAACGTGAGGTCCTCGTCGTTGACGAGCACCAACTCGGCCCCCGCCAGGTCGGGCACGAGAGTGCGGGCGCTCGAGACTTCCAGGCTGATGAGTCGGCGCCGCTCCAGGTGGTCGTCCGAGCGGTCGTAGACGCCGAGGCTGATCCGGTGCGGTCGAGCAGCCCCTCCGTCCGGCCCGGTGGCTCGGAGGACGCTGCCCCCGGCCGGATCTGGCTCGAGGAGGAGAGTGTCGGTGCCCGCGGTGTCGAGCCATCCGCGAGTCCACTCTGAAAGGTCGCGGCCGGCCGCGTCGCCAAGCTCTGTCATCAGATCCTCGAGCCCGGTGTTTCCCCATGCATGCTTGGCGAAGTACGATCGCAGGCCTGCCACGCACGCCTCCTCACCGACGAAGGCGAAGAGCTGCTTCAGGACGCTGGCGCCCTTGGGGTAGGTGATCCCGTCGAAGCTCGCCGCTGCCGCCGCGACGTCGTCGACGGGTTGGCGGATCGGATGTGTCGTGGGTGCCATGTCGGCGGCGTACCCCCAGAGCTTGCTGGCGGCAAGGAAGCCGGACCAGGCGTCCGTGAACCGCGTCGCGGAGACGGCCGCCCAGTGGCAGGCCCACTCGGCGAAGGCCTCGTTGAGCCAGAGGTCCTCCCACCAGGTCATGGTTACCATGTCGCCGAACCACATGTGCGCCATCTCGTGCAGCAGCACGAGTGCCCGCTGCTCGCGCTCGGTGTAGGTCGGAGCGCTGCGATAGACGAAAGCGTCGGACCACGTCACGCAGCCGAAGTTCTCCATCGCCCCGCCCATGTCCGGAACGAAGACCTGGTCGTACTTGCGCTGCGGAAACTCGAGGCCGAAGCGGTCGCCGAAGAACGTCAGACCTCGGCCGGTGATCTCGAAGAGCTCCTCGGCGTCGCGGTCGAGGAAGGGCGCCAGCGACTGGCGGCAGAGCAGGCCGAGGTCGAAACCAGCACGCTCGGAACGGATCTCGTAGAACGGTCCAGCGGTGATGACCGGCACGTACGTCGACAGCGGAGGCGTGTCGGGGAACGTCCAGCGTCGTCCACCACCCTCGTCCGGGGACATCACCGGATCGCCGCTGTTGCTCACGACCGTCCAGGTAGGCGGAGCCAGCACGGTGAAGCCGTGCGGCGCCTTGAGGTCGGGCTGGTCGAAGCAGGCCCACGCACGCCGGGCGTCGTCCGGCTCGAAGGAGGTCCACACGTAGATCTCCTGGTCGGAGGGATCCACGGACCGGTGCACCCACTCCCCGGCGGCGGTGTCGGACTGCACGGACTCGACAACCAGAACGTTGTCCTCGGCCAGGTCGCTCAGCCGGATCCGTCCCGCCGAGACCTCGTCCTGGCCGAGGCTGTCGCCGTTGAGAGTCGCCGACACGACGTTCAGGGCCGCGTCGACGAAGGTCGACGCCCCGGGGGTGCGGCAGGAGAAGCGTACTGTCGACACCGCCCGGAAGTCCGCGCCGTCGAGCATCTCAGTCAGGTCGACGTCGATGTCATAGCGTTCGACCTCGATGAGCGCGGCGCGCTCTTGGGCTTCGACGCGAGTGAGGCTGGGCAGGGAGTCCATGCTGGGTCCGTTCAGGTCGTGGCATCGGGCGGTCGGCGGTGTCAGAGCAGGTACGAGCACCGGCCCGGGACCGGAAGGACCATCAGGCGCCGGCAGCCGTCACGATGGCATCGGTGAGGAAGCCGGCGACCAGGCCGATCAGCAGGCCGTAGGCGAGCAGGGTCGGGCGTCGCGCCTTAGACGCGACGGCAAGCAGTTGCGTGACGACGTACAGGATAGACCCGGCCGCGAGCGTGAGAAAGATGACGCTCACGGGCTCGCTGGTGAACCCATGACCCACGACGGTGCCGAAGAGCGTCGGGCCACCGGCAATGGCGCCCATCGCGAGCAGGAAGCCCCACGACGGCCGGCTCGGCCGTCCCTCGCTGTCGCTCTCCCCCGCGAGCGGCGCCACGATGCCGAACCCCTCGGTCGCGTTGTGCAGCGCGAAACCGATGACAAGCATGAGGGCAAGGCTGATCTTGTCCGAGGCCGCCGACTGTCCGATCGCCAGGCCCTCGGCGAAGTTGTGCAGACCGATGCCAACCGCGATCAGGAGGGCCAACCGGCGGGCAGGGGACATCTCTCTCGCACTTAGCCTGGTCTGCTCGGTAGCGCTCATCGCGCCCGGCCCGCTTGGCGAGATGGTGACCGCGCCACGCATCCGCCCGCGCATCCAGGACTCGTACCAGACCAAGGACAGCAGCCCGACCGACAGACCGACAGCGAACAACGCTCCATAGCCGAGGGCGGAGGACAAGCCGCCGCCGTCCTCGTTGTACCGGGTCAGGGCCTGGTCGATCGGCTCCCAGGCTCCCGCCAGGACGTCCCAGAAGAGGAAGAGCAGGATCCCGATGGCGCAGGCGTTGAGGAAGACGCGCAGCTCCGGCTTGAGGTATTGCAGCCGACCGACCGGCAGTCCGATCAAGATGGTGACACCCGCGATGAAACCCAGGAGGACGGTGGTCGAGAGGCTCATAGTTCCCCTTGGTCGTCGAGCGATAGGATATTGGTAAGGCTAACCTAACAGACGATGGGAACGCTCGGGAGAGCCGTTCACACGAGGCCCCGAGTGGGCCGCGAAGGCGGCCGACGTCCGGCGATCGAGGCCACCATGTCCAGGACCTGTCGGGTCTCGACCACCTGGTGGGATCGGAACACTCGGGCGCCCTGCCATGCCGAGATCGCGGTCGCGGCCAGTGTCCCGGTGCTGCGCTCCGCAGTGTCCAGGTCCAGGGTCTCGCCGATGAAGTCCTTGTTGGACAGGGCCACCATCACCGGCCAGCCCGTGGATACCAGCTCGTCGAGGCGGCGCGTGAGCTCGAGCGAGTGATACGTGTTCTTGCCGAAGTCGTGGGTGGGATCGACCAGGATCCGCTCGCGACGTACCCCGAGTGCCACTGCCCGCACAGCGAGTCCCGTGACGGTGGACACCACGTCAGCCATCACGTCGGCGTAGGCGACCCGGTGGGGGCCGGTTCTCGGTGCGAGGCCGCCGGAGTGGCTGCACACCAGCCCGACGTCGAACTCCGCGGCCACCTCGGCGACTCCTGGGTCTGCTCCCGCCCAAGCGTCATTGAGCAGGTCGGCGCCACGCTGACACAGCTCGCGGGCCACCGCCGACCGCCAGGTGTCGACGCTGATCACCAGCGCGGGATAATCGGCCCGCACCCGCTGGACGAACGAGGCGGTGCGGCGCAGCTCCTCGCGCTCGTCGACGTGGTCGCCGTACCCGGCCCTGACGCCCCCGATATCGACAATGTCCGCGCCCTCCGCGACGACACGCGCGACCCGGTCGAGCGCCGCCGCCTGGTCGAAGGTCGCCCCGGTGTCGTAGAAGGAGTCCGGCGTGCGGTTGACGATGGCCATCACCACGGTGGCCGCGTCGCCGAAGTCCCGGGTGCCGAGCACAAGCGACACGACTGGCTCCTTCACCCGATCGCGGGGGTTGTCGGCCAAGCGTGGCACGATCGGTCGCATGCTCTGGTTCTGGGTGGTGGTGCTCGTCGTGCTGATCGGTGCGATCGCGGTCGTCGCCGCCGGCCGGGGCGACTCGATGGCGGAGGTGTACGACGACCGGCCCGACGCCAGCTTGCCCACCGGGCGGCCGCTGACGGCCGACGACCTGCGCGCGGTGCGGCTGAACACGGGCGTCCGCGGCTACCGCATGGACGAGGTTGACGCGCTGCTCGCCCGGCTCGAGGCGGAGATGATCCAGCGCGAGCACGCGGCCGACGACGTGGAGGACCCCTCGGAGGCGACGGAGCGTCCGTGACGTCGGCGGCCGAGGTCGGGGCGGACGGGCTTGCCCGGTGCCCGTGGGCGCAGTCGGCGCCCGACTACGTCGCTTATCACGACGACGAGTGGGGCCGACCGGTGCGCACGGACAACGGGCTGTACGAGCGACTGACGCTGGAGGCGTTCCAGTCCGGTTTGTCCTGGTTGACGATCCTGCGTAAGCGGGAGGGCTTCCGCCGTGCCTTCGCCGGCTTCGACATCGCGGCCGTCGCGGCATTCGGGCCGGACGACCGGGCTCGGCTACTGGATGACGTCGCCATCGTCCGCAACCGGGGCAAGGTCGACGCGGCCATGGCGAACGCGAGGGCCGCCCTGGCTCTCGACGAGCCGCTGTCCCACCTGATCTGGCGGTTCGCCTCGGCCGATCTCCCCGCTCCGATGACGACCGCGGACCTCCCCGCCGAGACCGCCGAGTCGAGGGCCCTCACGAAGGAGCTGAAGGCGAACGGTTTCGTGTTCGTCGGGCCGACCACGGCGTACGCCCTCATGCAGGCGGCCGGGCTGGTCAACGACCACCTCGCCGGCTGCGCATTCCGCTGAGGGTGGCCCGTTGTCGCGCGTGAGAACCGAGCCGGGCCTTGGTCAGGGCGAGTCGCCCAGCCCCCTTACGACCCCTCGAAGGTCGGTGTCGTCTTGGTGACGAATGATGCGACCGCGTTCCGGTGGTCGGCGGTCCCCCCCGTCCACGCCATCATCTGAGCCTCAAAGCTCAATGACTCCTCGAGACTATGGGTGGCCGCGTAGCGTACCGAACGTTTCACGGCGGCGAAGGCCAGTGTGGGTCCGGCGACGAGACGGGCGGCGATGTCGGCGACTTCGGTGGCCAGCTGGTCGGCGGGGAACACCCAGTTCACGAGCCCGATCCCGAGCGCCTCGTCGGCCTTGACGGAGCGGGGCCATAGCAGCAGCTCCATCGCCTTCGTCGTTCCCACCAGTCGCGGCAGGGTCCACGACGACCCGGTGTCGCAGGCCAGACCGATCCCCGTGAACGCGGTGGTGAAGGACGCGGAGTCGGCGGCAACCCGCCAGTCACAGGCCAGCGCGATCGCCATGCCCGCCCCAGCGGCCACCCCATTGACCGCAGCGACGACGGGTTTGTCCATCGTCGCGATGGCCAGGGCAATCGGCGCATAGTGCTTCTCGACCGTCGACCAGACCTCGTCGAGGCTCTGCTCATCGAGGCTAGCGGCGTGCTCGCGGAGGTCCTGGCCGACACAGAAGGCGCGCCCCGTCCCCGTCAGTACGACGCAGCGCACGGAGGCGTCGCCAGCGGCCCGGCGCACCATCTCCAGCAGCAGCTCCTTCGTCGCCGTGTCCAGGCTGTTCATGGCCGCCGGGCGGTTGAAGGTGATCGTGGCGACCGCGCCCTCGACGTCGTAGCCGATCGGTGGCTCCGCCGTCGTCTCGTCCGAGCTCATCGAGGCTCCATTCCGCGGGAGAGAAGTGGACGGGATAAGTGTCCCGCAGACCGGCGCCCTTGACCGGCCAGGACTCAGCGTCGCCAGCGGCCACGCAACTGGGGAGGGAAGGAGACGGGTGACGTGTCTGGTGCGCTGGCGACGGGAGCGCCACAGACTGAGGCCCGCCTCGACCGGCCGGTCGAGGCACGCGTCTCAGGATGGAGGCGCCGGTCCTAGGCAGCTGTCGACGAAGCGGCCGGCCCCCGGCGCCAACCGCTCGGCCTGCTCGTCGAAGAACGCGGCAGCCTCATCCCCGGGCCAGTCGGCCGGCAACAACTCCCGAGGCAGTGCCGGGTCCCGGAAGAGGAACTTGCGCCACTCGTGGACCAGGCGGCTGCGGGTCGTGAACGCCTCCTCGTCGGTGAGGCCAGGGTGGGGGTCGTCGACGAGCTCCCGGGCCTCGGCCAGCCAGCTGGCGTAGCTGCGGCCGATGCCGTCGAGGTCCCAAGCGCTGGCCGCGAGCCGGGCTTGGTCGCCGTCGTGCGAGGCCCAGAAGCGCAGTGTCCGTACCCCCTCCCCGGAGAGCAGCGCGTCCAACTCGGACGAGGCGCGTGGGCCGATCCAGGTGTCCTCTCGCAGGGTCGCGTAGCCAAGGTAGCCGAGACCGCGGCGGACCCGGTCGCGACGGCTGCGCTCGGACACGTGGTCGATGACGAGGACGTGCCATCGACCATCCCAGGCGGCGATGCCGCGACGGTAGATCCGGTTGGCCGCGGCGGACAGGCGACGCTCGGCCTGTGGGGTCGCCCGGTAGCCGGCACCTTGATCGAGGCGGGCCGGAAGCAGCCATCCCTGGCGCACCATCCGGGAGACCGCCGTCCGGACGGCGGGGGCTGCCACCTCGAGCGGCGCGAGCAGCCGCAGCAGGGCGGCCACCGGAGCCGCGCCGCCTCGAGCGCGCAGGTGGTCGCCGTACACGTCGAAGAGAGCCGAGCGTGCATTCACAATCGTGCAGTCTGCCGCACCCCTCCCCCGCGGTGCGATAATGGACGAGGTATCTGATGCGCCACCGACGTCTTGACCCGACAATGGGACCAAGTCTCGGCGCTCATGACGAAGGGTAGGTGTGCGCATGGCGGCGATGAAGCCGAGGACGGGCGACGGTCCCCTCGAGGTCACCAAGGAAGGCCGGGGGCTCGTGATGAGGGTTCCCATCGAAGGCGGGGGGCGGCTGGTCGTCGAGCTCAACTCCGAGGAGGCCAAGGCCCTCGAGGACGCCCTCAACTCGGTCACGACCTGAGCGGCACGTTATGGCCGGTTGCCGCACACCCTCTTCATCGTCAGTCGGAGCGCTTCTGCGCCACGAGCATCCCGTCGCCGACGGGAAGGAGAAGCGGCACCAGCCTCTCGTCCGAGCGAACCGCGTCGAGAGTCTCCCGGATCGCCATCGTGTCCGCGTCACGAACTGAGGGGTCGGCGACCTTGTCGTGCCACAGTGAGTTGTCGATGGCCACCACGCCGCCCCTCCGCAGCAGTCGCAGGGCCTGCTCCAGGTATCGCGGGTACTCCTGCTTGTCGCCGTCGCAGAAGACCAGGTCGTAGTGCCCGTCGGTCAGACGGGGTAACACCTCCAGAGCAGCACCCGGGATAAGGCGCACCCGCTGCGGGGGGAAGCCGGCGGCCGTGAACGCCTCCCGGGCGAGCCGCTGATGCTCGGCCTCGACGTCGACCGAGGTGAGCACACCGTCTGTCCGCATCCCCCGCATCAGCCACACTCCGGAGATGCCACAGCCGGTGCCGATCTCGACGACGTTGCGGGCGTCGACGGTCGATGCGAGGAAACGCAGGGTTGCGCCGCCGCCCGCTCCGATGGGCGTCGCATCGAGGTCAGCGGCCCGCGCGCGGGCGCCGGTGAGGATCTCGTCCTCCGCGATGAACGACTCTGCGTAAGCCCACGACGCTGGCTTGAGACCGATAGGAATGGCCGCCTCCTCGGTTGGCCCCGCCGGCACGCTGGTGGCGCGCCTGGGGTGTCGGTCGAACGCGACTGAGCCTATCGGCTCGGACCGGGTGCGGAGCACGAGATGCCCGCGGTCGGTACGGCGCAGCTCCGTGAGGGCACGGCGCGGCTCGGCCATGGGAACGAAGAGCTGCGGGACTGCGTTGCACCTGGTGTCGACCTGGTCCGCCGGCGGCCCCGTATCCTGGGAGTTGCAAAGGGGAAGCCTGCGCGCCACCAAGCCCGACCGAGAGGCTGTCGCCCGTGGTTTCCCCGACCGACCTAGCGCCAGAAGGTGACACCAGCGTGCAGCCTGCTCCCGACGCCGCCTGGGTCCCGCCGAGCTGGGACAAGATCGTGCGCGAGCACTCCGCCCGGGTGTTCCGGCTCGCCTACCGGCTGACCGGCAACCGTCAGGAGGCCGAGGATCTCACCCAGGAGGTCTTCGTCCGGGTCTTCCGCTCGCTCGACTCGTTCCGGCCCGGCACCTTCGAGGGGTGGCTGCACCGCATCACCACCAACCTGTTCCTCGACCAGGCACGGCGACGACGCCGGATCCGGTTCGAGTCCCTGCCCGAGTATGCCGGCGACCGGCTGGCCGGGACAGCGGTTCCGCCTGACCTGACGTTCGCCGACCAGATCTTCGACGATGACGTCGAGCTGGCACTGCGCGAGCTCAAGCCCGAGTTCCGGGTGGCGGTCGTGCTGTGCGACGTGGAAGGGCTGTCCTACGAGGAGATCAGTGAGGTCCTCGACGTCAAGATCGGCACCGTCCGGTCCCGCATACACCGCGGGCGCTCGTTGCTGCGCGCCGCCCTCCAGCATCGGGCCCCGACGGCCGCGCGGAGTCGCATCGGCGGCGCCCTGGACGCTAGCCGCGCAGGTGGAGGGTTGTGAGCCACCTCCACCACAAGGTCTCCGCGCTCATCGACGGTGAGCTGAGCCCGAATGCGCGCGGCCGCGCGCTGGCACACGCCCGGAGCTGCGCCCAGTGCCGTCAGGAGATCGCCGAGACGCTGGAGGTCAAACGCCGGGTCAACGCGATGGCCCCGGTTGAGGTCTCAACCGACCTGCTCGACGTGGTCAGGTCGATCACCCTCGCGCCTGCCGTCTCAACCCCCGGCCAGCGGCCGCTGATGCGCCGTGCGTTCGCCGGAGTCGGCTCGCTCTCGGTGGTGATGATCGCGCTGGCGTACGTCGTCGGGGCGCCTCAGTCGTCGCAGGCCAAGATCGTCCGCCCGCCGGTCGAGGAGTTCGCCGCGGAGTTCGCCGACAGCACCGGGCTCGCGCCGCTCTCCGACCCCGCAGTTGAGGGTTTGGGCGCCGACCCTGCCGCGCGAACCACCCAGGTGACGTTTCCGGCCCGCACCACGACGGCTGCACGGCCCTCGCTGGTCGACGGTTCCGCTGGTGACACCTGGCCAGTCCCGTCGACCTGGCAGGCCGGGGACGAGCCGTCCGCCGTGGGGGAGCTGCGTCGGGCTCTCGCGGCGCCACAGCGGCTCGGGTACGTCGGCGTTCTGGTGATCCGGTCCGTCAGCGATGGGGGCACCGCGTCGTTCCGGATCGAGGTGCAGCACGTCCCCGGTCAGGGCACGCGCTTCGACGTACTGCGGCAGAACGGCAAGGTGCGGGGCGAGTCGTTCATCAAGGAGCCTCGGGTGGGTTCCGGTGACGCGACGGGGAAGTCGCTGAACGCCCTTGCCGCGGCGTACGACCTCCACGCCGAAGGGCGCCAGGAGATCGGCGGACGCACCGCGACGGTGGTTTCCGCGAGCCAGCACGGGCAGGTGACGGCGCGCTTCTGGATCGACGTCAGGACGGGTCTGCTCCTGCAGCGTGTGTTGTATGCCGACGGGCAGCTGGTCCGCTGGAGCGGCTACTCCTCGATCGACGTCAACCGGCATGGGTTCATGCCTCATCTTCCGCCGGAGCTTGCCGCGCCGCAGACCACCGTGCTGTCGAAGACTGCCGCACCGGCCTTGAACGACCTGGGCTGGACTTGCCCCCAGTCGTTGACGCCCCGTTTCCAGCTCTCACTGCTCCACCAGGTCCACACCGGCGGGGGCGTGATGCGGGCGGAGTACACCGACGGCCTGTCGAACATCTCGGTCTTCGAGGAGCGCGGCTCGCTCGACACGTCGGCGCTTGATGACTTCCATGGTGTGCTGGTCGCGGGCAATCTCGTCTACCTGAAGGCGGGTCTGCCGATGCTCGCCGTGTGGGAGTCCGGCGGCACGGTGTTCACCGTGGTCACCGACGCCCCGCGCGCCATGGCCGACGCATTGATCGCGCGGCTGCCGCACGTGGCGTCGCAGGAGCAGTCCGGAGTGGTGACGCGCATCGGCCACGGCCTCTCACGACTCGTCTCCACCGTCTCCCCCTGACACATCCACCCAGATGAGCTGCCGCCGCGGGCATCGCCGATTGCGCTGCACGGGCACGCGCTAGGTCGCCTCGGGGTCAAACGGGGCATCCTCGCCCACCTCGAGGGGCCGGTGGCCCGGGCGCGCCGGTGGCCCGTCGTCGTCCAGGTCGAGGTCGTCGAGCAGGTGCTTCTGCACCAGGGCGCGGGGACTGAGGTCGCGCAGGTCGAGGTTCGCGTACTCCGGCCCCAGCTCGTCGGCAACCTGAGCCTTGGCCGCCGCCAGCGTCTTCCGCGCCGACTTGAGCATGTGGGCCGCCTGACGGGCCACGTCGGGAAGCCGATCTGGGCCGAACACGAAGATCCCCACGATTGCCAGCACCACAAACTCTGGGAGACCGATGTCGAACATGCGTCGGCAGCCGTGCCTAACGGCCCGCGGGGGTGAGCCCGAGCTGTCGACCGACGAGACCACGCCCCCCGGCCGTCAGCGCGTGAGCCACCGCGGCGAGCGCGGTTGCGGCAACCCCGGCCCGGTCGCTCAGCATGATCGGCCGGCCGATGTCGCCGCCCTCCCGGAGCGGGATGTCGATCGGGATCCGGCCGAGCACCGGGACGTCGTACCCGAATCTCGCGGACAGGGTCGCCGCCACGGTGTCGCCTCCGCCAGTCCCGAACACCTCGAGCCGGTGGGTTGGCCCGCAGTGCGGGCAGGGCAGGAAGCTCATGTTCTCGATAACGCCACGGACCCGCTGGTTCATCATCGACGCCATCGTGCCGGCGCGCTCGGCCACCTCCGAGGCTGCTGTCTGGGGGGTGGTCACCACGACCACCTCGGCGTTCGGCAGGTGCTGACCCACCGAGATGGCAATGTCCCCGGTGCCGGGTGGCAGGTCGAGGAGGAGTACGTCGAGGTCGCCCCAGTAGACGTCGGTGAGCATCTGCACGAGAGCCCGGTCGAGCATCGGTCCGCGCCAGGCCACCACCTGCTCGCGACGGGGTTTCAGCATGCCGATGCTGATCACGGACAATCCGTGGGCCGGGACGGGCATGATCATGTCCTCGACCTGGGTCGGGCGCTCATCCGCGATGCCGAGCATCGCGGGAACCGAGTGACCGTAGATGTCCGCGTCGAGGATGCCGACCTTACGACCGCTGCGGACCATCGCCATCGCGAGGTTGACCGTGACCGACGACTTGCCGACGCCGCCCTTGCCCGAGGCGACGGCGATGACCTGGGTCAGCGAGTCAGGCTTCGCGAAGGGGATCTCCTTGGCCGGTGTGCCACCGCGCAGGTTGGTCTGCAGTTGCTGACGCTGCTCGGTCGACATGACGTCGAGGACTACCGCGACCCGGCTCACGCCCGCGATGCGGGAGACCGCTGCCGTCACGTCCCGGGTCAGGGTCTCCTTCATCGGGCAGCCCGCCACCGTCAACAGCACGGTGACCGTGACCATCCCATCGGGGGAGATGTCGACGCCCTTGACCATCCCCAGCTCGGTGATCGGCCGGTGGATCTCCGGGTCGTTCACGGTGGCCAGGGCCACCTGGATCGACTCCGGCAGGGAGGACGTCATGAGACAAGGCTACGGGGTGCCACCGGGTGCGCTCACACCACGGATTCGTCCGGGCCTGGCAAGCGGATTGTCCCCACGGTGGGTCGGACTAGCCCGGGTGTGGCTGAGGTGGACAGCTGGTCGATGTCGGCCAACAGGCCGCGCAGCTCCGAGCGCAGGAAGTCCCGGGTCGCGACCTCCCCGATGGCCATCCGCAGCGACGCCACCTCCCGGGCGAGGAACTCCTGGTCGGCCAGCGCGCGCGCGTTGGCCTCACGGTCGCGCTCGGCGATGACCCGGTCACGTGACTCCTGCCGATTCTGCGCCAGCAGGATCAGCGGGGCGGCGTACGACGCCTGGGTGGAGAAGAACAGGTTGAGCAGGATGAACGGGTAGCTGTCCCACTTGAGGCCGTAGATCCCGACCAGGTTGAGCGTGATCCAGACGATCACGAAGCACGTCATGTACATCAGGAACCGAGCGGTCCCCATGAACCTGGCGAACCGCTCCGCGAAGTTGCCGAACGCGTCAGGGTCGTAGTTGGGCCGGGGTACGACGACCCGGCGGGTGTCCCGGGGTACGTCGAGGCGCGGTGTGCGAGCGCCCGGGCGCCGAGTCGGCTCACGACGGTCGTCATCGCGGACCTCCTCACGGGCCATCGCTCACCACCAGCCCTCCCATGTCGCGGTCGCGGTTTCGGTCCCGCTCGCGCCAGTCCTCGGGAAGCATGTGGTCGAGCACGTCGTCGACGGAGACCACCCCGACGAGGTGGCCTTGTTCGTCGACCACCGGGCTCGCGACCAGGTTGTAGTGCGCGAGCAGCCGGGTGACCTCGTCCAGTGAGGCACCCGCGCGCAGTGGCTCGATGTCGTTGTCGACGATGGCCGAGACCAGCGTCGACGGCGGCTCGCGCAGCAGCCGCTGGAAGTGCCCGGCGCCGAGGAAACGGCCGGTGGGGATCTCCAGCGGCGGCCGGCACACGAACACCATGGCCGCCATTGACGGGCTCAGCTCGGAGTTCCGGATGCGGGCCAGCGCCTCGGCCACCGTCGCGTCCGGTGGCAGGATGACCGGGTCGGTGGTCATCATCCCGCCTGCGGTGCCCTCCTCGTATGACAGCAGCCGACGGACGTCGTCGGCCTCGTCCGGCTCCATCAGCTGCAACAGCTGCTCGGCGGTCTCCGGGGGAAGCTCGGCGATCAGATCCGCGGCGTCGTCCGGCGACATCTCCTCGAGCACGTCGGCCGCGCGCTCGCGAGCAAGCTGGCCAAGGATCTCGACCTGGACGTCCTCCGGCAGCTCCTCCAGGACGTCGGCCAGCCGCTCGTCGTCGAGCGCGGCGGCGATCTCGCCCCGCCGCTTGGCCGAGAGGTCGTGCAGGACGCCCGCGAGGTCCGCAGGTCGCATGGTGTCGAGCGCGGCAAGTAGGTGGGTGGCGCCCTGGCTGGCCTCGCTGCCGGTCAGCCCGCTGACCTCGTGCCACTCCAGGATCTGGGTCTGCCCCTTGCGGCCAAACCGCTTGGAGCCCAGCTGGACCGCGACCCGGCTGAGGTGCCAGTCGCGGTTGCGTGCCTGCTCCATCGCGATGTCGAAGACCGTCGCGGTCGTGCCGCTCTCGAGGATCTGGACAGTGCGGTCAAGCAATTCGGCAAGGACGAGCGTCTCGGGCTCTCGCTGGGCAAATCTCCGCATGTTGACCAACCCGGTCGTGATGACCTGGCCGGAGTCGACGCTGGTCACCCGGGTCATAGGCACGAAGATCCGGCGTCTGCCGAGAACCTCGACCACCAACCCGAGTACCCGCGGGCGCCGGTCGTCGACCCGGAGCGCGGTCACGACATCGCGGACCTTGCCGACCTGGTCCCCGTTGGGGTCGAAGACCTGTAGACCGGCCAACCTGGCGACGAAGACTCTAGTGGGTGCTGCGCTCACGGTCCGAGGTTACCGTTTGGTTGCCCGATGATCGCTCTCGTCGAGGCGTTCTCCCGGTCGTTAGGTTCGGTCTATGAGAGGCAACAGCCTTCGCTATGTGCTCGTGGACGTGTTCGCCCGGCAGCCGTTCGCCGGCAACCAGCTAGCCGTCGTGCTGGACGCGGACGATCTGTCGCAGCAGCAGATGCAGGCCATCGCCCAGGAGTTCAACCTCTCCGAGACGACCTTCCCGGTACCGCGCACGAGCGAGGACCAGGCGGCGGGTGCCGACTACCGGGTCCGCATCTTCACCGCCAGCCGGGAGATCCCTTTCGCCGGTCATCCGACCCTGGGTACGGCGTGGGTGCTTGCCCGACAGGGCCTGCTGGCTGCCGGCGACCGGACACAGGCCTGCGGCGCGGGTCTGATCGGGGTCAGAGTTCCAGACGACCTACGAGAGCCCCTCGAGCTCCGGGCTGAGCCGCGAGACCTCTCGGGCGCGCTGTCCGATGAAGCGACCGCGCGATGTGCCGTGTCGGTGGGACTGGATCCAGAAGACGTGGTCGGCAAGGCGTACGCGGCCGGGTGCGGGCTCACCTGGGTGCACCTTCCGGTGGCACCGACGGCGATCGAGCGAGCTCATCCCCGGCTGACCGAGATGGACGACGTGGACCTCGGTGGTGCCGCGCTTCGTGACCCGTTGATCGGGCTCAACGTGTACTCCTTGCACGGCACGGCGGTGCGCGCGCGCGTCTTCGTGCCGGGCCTGTCCGTTCCGGAGGACCCCGCGACCGGTTCGGCGGCGGTCGGTCTCGGTGTCGCTCTCGTGGCGTCCGGCGACGCGGCCGGGTCCGGCGTCACGCGCTACGAGATTCTGCAGGGTGTCGAGCTTGGGCGGCCGTCGTACCTTTCCGGCCGGGTCGAGGCCGTGGGCGGCGTGGCGAGGACCTGCTGGGTCGCCGGCCAGGTGCAGCCCATCGGTGAGGGCACCATCGTCGTCCCGCGGGTGGGCTAGGAGAGCGGCCGACCGGAACCACCGCGGCGGTGCAGCACGAAGGGGCGCCGTCCGGCCGTGGTTGCGCTGGTCGGCACCGGCGCCGCGCGATGGCTGGCCGACGGCAGGTCGTCGCTGCTCTCGGACAGTGGCAGACGGGGGTTCAGCCGGTAGATCGCGAAGGCAAGGGTGGCCCACCTCTCGGGGGCGTGCTCCGCATCCTCGAGGTTGAGGCGGACCCTGGCCAGCTCGCTGGTGGCCGGTCCCCAATCGCCATCGGGGGGACCGACCACGGAGACATCAGCATCGAAGCCGATGAGCCGATGCCGGTTGTCCTTGCTGCGCACGAGGACGCTAACCGAACGAACCAAGCCCAAGCCGGGGTCGGGCTGCTCGCCCGGGCCGGTGAGCAGATAGACGTGGTCGTTGGTCCAGGCATGCCAGCGGGCGTGGCTCCGGCCGCCGATCTCCACCCACACCAACGCACCCTTCTTCAGGGCCTCGTCGAGCAGGGCACGCTGGGAGACCTCGCTCGCAGTCCGACCCGGGTCCGCCACGAGGTGCAGCGTCCCACACGCGACCGGCACCGGCGAGGATGGGTACGTGGACACCGACGAGCGTGACATCTCGGTTGTCGGGATCAGCGGACTCAACGTCTTCATGCTCGCCGTTGGCGTGATCGGGGTCTCCCTGTCCGGGCCGTTGATGGCGGCCGCAACGTCCGTCCCGGCCCTCGCGATGTCCTTCTGGCGCAGCGGTCTCGGCGCTCTCGCGATCGCTCCGGGCGGCTTGACCCGGTACCGCGCAGAGCTTCGTGGCCTGCCCCGCCGCGCGTTCGTGCGCAGCTGCTTCGCCGGAGTGATGCTGGCCTGTCACTTCGCGGCGTGGACAGCGTCCCTGAAGCTGACCTCGGTCGCCTCCGCGACCTCGCTGGTGTGCCTGCAGGCCGGCTGGGTCGTGGTGCTGTCGAGGCTGGCTGGCGCGACGACGACCCGGCGGGTCTGGCTCGGCCTCTTGCTCGCCTTCGGCGGGGTGCTGGTCGTGTCGGGAGTGGATCTCACCGTCTCCTCCCGCGCGCTCGGAGGCGACGCCCTCGCGCTCGCGGGCGGTGCGTTCGCGGCCGTCTACACGATCGTCGGCAGCCGCGTCCGACAGGTCGCCAGCACCCCCACGTACACGACGATCTGCTACACCACGAGCGCCCTCGCCTTGCTCTTGGCGTGTCTTGCCTTCCGAGTACAGCTGACCGGCTTTCCGCTCCGCGGATGGCTGCTCATCCTCGCCGTGACCCTCGCCGCCCAGCTGCTCGGCCACTCAGTCTTCAACCACCTGCTTGCGGTCATGAGCCCGACGCTGATCTCGATGACGCTCCTGCTGGAGGTCCCCGGTGCTGCGCTGCTGGCCGCGCTGCTGCTCGGCCAGGCGCCCCCGCTTGCCGTGTACGGCGGGCTGGCCCTCGTCTGCACCGGGCTGGCCGTGGTGGTGAGCTCGCCGCGAGGACCCACCCCGGTGGCGACCCCGCTGGAATGACCAGTGGCAGGCCGCGAACCGGCCCGACCCGCTGTGGGCGGGGGCTGGCGGCGTTAGGCTCGGGCAGACTTCCGAGTCCCCGAGCGAGGAGACGCATGACAGAGACGCAGCGTTCACGTCGCTCGTGCCTTGCCGTCCCGGGCTCCAACCCGCGGTTCCTGGAGAAGGCGAAGGGTCTTGACGCCGACCAGGTGTTCCTCGACCTCGAGGACTCGGTGGCGCCGATCGCGAAACGGGACGCGCGCGGCACCGTGGTCGAGGCGCTCAGATCGGGCGGGTGGGGCGACAAGGTGCGGGTGGTACGAGTCAACGACTGGACTACCGAGTGGACGTACGGCGACGTCATTGCGGTTGTCGAAGGTGCCGGTCCCGAGCTCGACTGCATCATGCTGCCGAAGGTGCAGTCCGCGGAGCAGGTCGTCGCGCTGGACCTACTCCTCACCCAGATCGAGCGGACCTTCGGTCTCGACGTCGGCCGGATCGGTATCGAGGCCCAGATCGAGAACGCCATCGGCCTCGTCAATGTCGACACCATCGCCACCGCGAGTCCCCGGATGCAAACGATCGTCTTCGGACCGGCGGACTTCATGGCCTCGATCAACATGAAGTCGCTGGTCGTCGGCGAGCAGCCCCCGGGCTACGACGTCGGCGATGCCTACCATTACATGCTCATGCGCATCCTGATGGCCGCCCGGGCGCATGACCTGCAAGCCATCGACGGCCCGTACCTGCAGATCAGGGACCTGGCGGGCTTCCGCCGGGTAGCGGGACGGAGCGCCGCCCTCGGTTTCGACGGAAAGTGGGTGCTCCATCCGGACCAGATCGCGGCCGCGAACGAGATGTACTCACCGCTGCAGACCGACTACGACCACGCGGAGAACATCCTCGACGCCTACGACCACTACACGTCAGAGCGAGGTGGCGCCAGGGGCGCAGTCATGCTCGGTGACGAGATGATCGACGAGGCTTCGCGCAAGATGGCGCTGGTGGTCTCGGCGAAGGGCCGGTCGGCCGGGATGATGCGCACCGACGTCTGGCGACCCGCGGGCGAGGAGGCCTGAGCATGGCCAGGCTCTGCCACACGGAGGGGCTCACCGACGTCCAGGAGGAGATCCTGAAGACCGTCAGGTCCTTTGTGGACAACGAGATCCTGCCGGTCGCGACGGAGCTCGAGCACGCCGACGAGTACCCCACCAAGATCGTAGACGGGATGAGGGACCTTGGACTCTTCGGGCTCACTATCCCCGAGAAGTACGGCGGACTTGGGGAGTCCCTCCTGACCTACGCTCTCGTCGTCGAGGAGCTGGCCCGAGGCTGGATGAGCATCTCGGGCATCGTGAACACTCACTTCATGGTCGCGTACCTGCTGATGCAGCACGGCACCGAGGAGCAGCGGGAGAGGTACCTGCCCGGGATGGCTGGCGGCGACCTGCGCGGCTCGTTCTCGATGAGCGAGCCGGGCTGTGGCTCTGACGTCGCGGCCATCCGGACGAAGGCGGTGCGCGCCGGCGACGACTTCCTCATCACCGGGGAGAAGATGTGGATCACTAACGGCAGCACGTCAAACCTGCTTGCCGTGCTGGTCAAGACCGACGAGGGCGTGGTGCAGGCGGAGAGGCCTCACCGCAGCATGACGACGTTCCTCATCGAGAAGGAGCCGGGCCTCGGTGTGCAGGACGACGGGACCCTCACCATCCCGAGCAAGATCGAGAAGATGGGCTACAAGGGTGTCGACTCCACAGGTGCCGTGTTCGACGGCCACCGAGTCGCCGCCGACCGGATCCTGGGGGGCGTTACCGGTAAGGGCTTCTACCACATGATGGATGGTGTCGAGGTTGGTCGGGTCAACGTCGCGGCCCGCGGCTGTGGAGTGGCGTGGCGCGCATTCGAGCTCGGCGTCCGCTACGCGCAGCAACGAGAGGCGTTCGGCAAGAAGATCGCCGAGCACCAAGCCGTGTTGTTCCGGCTCGCGGAGATGGGCACGAAGGTCGAGGCGGCCCATCAGATGATGGTCCGGGCGGCGAGGAAGAAGGACTCCGGCGAGCGAAACGACCTCGAGGCAGGGATGGCGAAGTACCTCGCGTCCGAGTACTGCTCGCAGGTGGTGGAGGACTCGTTCCGCATCCACGGTGGCTACGGCTACTCGAAGGAGTACGAGATCGAGCGGCTGTACCGGGAGGCACCGATGCTGCTGATCGGCGAGGGCACGGCCGACATCCAACGGATGATCATCGGCCGGCGACTACTGGAGGACTACAAGCTCCACTGACGTGCCCCACCAGCGGCGCGCATTTCGCGGTGATTTGAGGGACGCCACAGTGATGGTCGATGAGTCATCCCCGGGTCAACAACCCAACGTCAGACTCAGGGCCCGCCTGCATCCCGACGAGGGGTCTGCCTTCTCACGAGAACATTTGGGTGACCCCCGTGGATATGCGCACGAGCGTGGCGGTAGGTACCGACTTCTGAACAACGCCTTCTGCGTGCCACTCGGTCTCGATGATGTCGTGGAGGCTCGGCTGGATGGTGACGGCATGCTGCAGGTCCCACGACCAGGTCATACCTACATATCGAGAATCACGTCCGCTGCCCCAACCGAGCTGCCCCCACTGGAGAAGCCATTGTTCGACGCGGACGAGTCGTGAGGAGCCCCGTGGCGGTCAGGCCCACTGCCAGCTGGAGAGGATGCTCGCCAGCAGGCTCTCGGCGGGTGCTCTGTCCTGGGTGGCGAACGTCATGGTGACGGTGTAGGCGGCCCGCTCATGGACCACCACGTACTGCTGGAAAGTCACCGACGTTCCCGAGGAGACGAACGTCGAGGTCTGGCCGATCGCCGCCTCGCCGGCGACGCTGCGGTCGGCGAGCGACCGAACCATGGTCTTGGTGATCGACCTCAGCTCCGCAGCCGCCTCACGCCGGATCGCGGGCCGGTTCTCCTCTATGGTCGCGGTGTAACCGGAAGTCCTGACCACGTTGAGGTTGGTCCGGAACCCGGTGAACTTGGTCTCGCCCAGGGCGACGTCCAGCCGCGGGTTCTGCGCCAACAGGTCGGCGGTGATGTCCTCCCAGCCGTCCGGGATCTCCAGGGAGTAGCCCGTTCCCTCGAGGCGAGCGGCGTTGCGGGGAGGCGTGGTCACCGAAAGCGGCGAGCGGCTGGCTACGGTTGCCGATGGCGTGATTGGCACGACGGGGCTCTTGCTGGTGCTCGTCGGGTCGCCGTCAGCAATGTCTGCGGAGCCGCTGCACGCCACCACGAGAGGCAGCAGCCCGGCGACCATGACGGCCGCCAGCTGCGACGTCTTCATCGGGTCAGGCTAACAAGACATCGGATTGCCGGTCGGATGGGCCACGATAGACGGGGGAGCAACGTCGTCGGATCAAGGAGCCATCATGCAGTTCGGCCGTAGCTACGAGGAGTTCGAGGTCGGCGCGACGTACCGGCACTGGCCGGGCAAGACGGTCACCGAGTACGACGACCACCTGTTCTGCCTGTTGACGATGAACCACCACCCGCTGCACCTCGACGCGCACTACGCCGAAGAGGCCACGGAGTTCGGCAAGAACGTCGTGGTGGGGAACTACGTCTACTCGCTCCTTCTCGGCATGAGCGTGGCCGATGTGTCGGGCCAAGCGATCGCCAACCTGGAGGTGGAGTCGCTGCGCCATGTGGCGCCGACCGTCCACCGAGACACCGTCTACGGCGAGACCACCGTGCTCGACAAGCGGGAGAGTGCCTCCAAGCCCGACCGCGGGGTCGTGCACGTCGAGACCATCGGGTACAACCAGCACGGCACCGTCGTCTGCATCTTCCGACGCACCGTGCTGGTGCCCAAGATCAGCTACCTCGAGGCGCGTGGCGGCGACCAGCCAGGACGCCCCGCCGCGCAGCGTCGCGAGTGATCGCACCGGCAGGCGATGTCCCTCACCTCCGGGCGACCGGTAGCCTTCGCGGGTGAGCGACGGAGAGCCGGAGTCCAGTGAAGTGTGGATCGTGCGGCACGGCGAGACGGAGTGGAGCAAGTCTGGGCGGCACACCGGTACGACGGACCTGCCGCTGACCGCCAAGGGAGAGCAGGACGCCGTTGCGCTCGCGCCGGCCCTGGCTGGCGTGCATTTCGACTACGTCCTGTCCAGCCCGCGTCAGCGCGCGCGGCGGACTGCCGAGCTCGCCGGAGTTCGCGACGTGGAGATCGACGACGCGCTCGCCGAGTGGGACTACGGCGACTACGAGGGCCGAACCCGGATCGACATCCAGGCGACCCGCCCCGGATGGTCGGTCTGGACGGACGGCTGCCCCGGTGGCGAGTCGCCGGGGCAGGTGGCGTCCCGGGTCGATGGCGTGATCGCCCGCGTCCGCGCGGTCGAGGGCCGGGTGCTGATCTTCGCCCACGGGCACATCCTGCGCAGCCTCGCCGCACGGTGGCTCGAGCAGACCATCGACCTCGGCGCCCACCTGGAGCTGGTGACCGGCCGGGTGAGCGTTCTCGGGCATGACCGGGGGACTCCGACCCTCGAGCTGTGGAACGCCTCGTCTCCCGGCAGCTGAGCCTCAAGGTCACACGTGGAACCGGGTGCCGGTGCCGGTGCCTCAGAAGGCCGCTCGGAACCGCTCCGGGAGCCGCCGGAGCGGGTTGTTCGTCATCGCGTAGATGTGCCCCCCGCCGCTGGCCTTGTAGAGGCCCTCGTTGACCTTCCGGACGACCCCGTCCAGGTCCACCTCCCGAGGGTCGAACTCGGGGACACCGTCGGCTCCGTCGGACCAGTCCGTGCCGGTTGGAGGCGTCGTCCAGGAGAGCAGCTCCTCGGCGAGCTGAGTACCGGTCCTCGTCCACGTGGTGTTGTCGGCCCGGCCGTCGAGCTGGTGCATCCGGTTCCGGTGGTCGGCCACCCGGCGAAGCTCGTCGAGGTCATAGAACTTGAGATGCAGCATCCACAGGTCCGGGTCGATCACGAACGGCGAAAGGATGCCATGGGAGGCGGCGCGCCACGGCGCCGAAACGCGCTTGATGGACGGCTTGCACATGCCCGGCGCGAACTTGACGAAGCGGCGCTGGCCCAGCACGGACTGCCCCGGGTCGAGCGCGGGCTCGAGGGCGGTGTTGTGGAGCAGGTTCATGCCGACCGGCGCGATGACCTCTTGGTCCGAGCGGGCCCGGAGGTAGTCGAGCAAACCGTCGAAACGGTCGGGGTCTGGCACCAGGAACTCGTCGACGTCGCAGAAGATGACGACGTCGTAGCACCAGAGAAGCGCGGACCCGATCCCGCTCGCCAGCTTCATGCGAGTGTGCTCGAAGTCCACCTTCCACGGCTGAGGAGGGAGCCGCAGCACGGTGCACGGAAGGCCGTCGGTCGACCCGTCGACGCTGTTGTCGTCCATGACGACCAGGTTGTTCGCGCCGACCTGCCCGGCGTAGTAACGGACCCAACGCGGCAGCATCTCCGACTCGTCTCGGGCCACGGTCATCACCGCTACGCGTGGAAGCTTGTCGCCGGATGTCTCACTGGGCATCGCTGAGGAAGGCACGACGCGATCCTAGGTCAACTCCGGCACCGGGTCGTCGGCTCTGCTCACGCGGCTCCGTCCGAACGGACGGGGCCCGTGCGGTTGCTCGATCGTCGACCGCATGACCGAGAGGATCTCGTCGTCACACCGACCGAGGGCGTGTCGTGCCAGCGAACGCAGCTCTTCGTCCACGAGCGCAGGGTCTTTGCTCGTGAAGCGCTCGAAGTGGGTGGCGACGGTCCGCTCTGGGCGCGTCTCGAGCAGGTATTCCTGGATCTGCTCAACCCGTGCTATCGCCACCGCGGCTGCCTCGCTGCCGCGCTGCAACCAGAATCCCGAGCTCGAGGCCTCGTCGTGGTCGCGGCGGTTGACCACATAGCGGGCCATGGGGAACACGGCTTCGAAGAACTCGAAGAAGCTCTCGGTCTCCTCGGGCTCGATGCGATGCCAGAGGACCTCCTTGAAACCCAGCACCCGCACCTGGGATCTCGTCGTCTTGCCGAGGAGCTGTCGGACCATCAGCTGGCGGGTCGAGGCCACGAACTCGCGTGGCCGGATCTCGTTTAGCCCGTAGAACGCGGACTGGGGTCCGCGGCGGGCGTCCTTGGCGTACCGGCGTTGGAACTCGCGCACCTGGGACCAGGCCCGGTACATCAGGTAGACGTAGAAGTCGTTCTCGCCCCGGACCAAGGTGTGCGGCAGGCTGTTCAGCAGCCCCTGGATGAGGGTCGACCCGGAACGGCCGTAGGTCACCACGAACAGGAACGTGAATCTGGGCGCACTGGAGCCCTGGCGCGGTGCCGGCTCGACGGCTCCGAACTGCCGCCTCGCCCGACGACGCACGCGTTCGACTGCTCCACGCAGGTCCATGGCGAATGCTCCTCAGTAGTGAGAGTGACCACAGCATAGAGAAGGCGACCCGAGGCGGAACTATTTGCGGCGGATGTCGTCGCGGGAACGCCGGGCCACGCGGGCGAGGCGCGAGACGGCGCGGGCGAACACTGGTCGTCGCCTCCCGACCGCGCTCGTCGGGGCACGGGGTGTCGGCGCAGTGGGTGTCGAAGCCGCCGATGCCGGGGCGTCCCCCGGATCCGGGTGGTCCGGCCCGCTGGCTCGCCGCCGCCGCAGCCGCTCACGCAGGGCCCGGTTCTCCTCGCGCAGCTGCCGCAGGGTCTCGTCTCGCGAGATGCCCAGCTGCACGATCGTCTCGACCGCCGTGCCGAGCATCTCCGAGTCGGTGACGTCGTCGGGATCCCTGCCCTCGAGCTCCGGGCCGGGCAGGAGCTCCTGCAGGTCACCCACGACATGCACGTCCAGCTTCGCGATGTCGTCGACCTGCTGCTGCGAACGTGCGCGGAGCCAGGCGTCGACCTCGGGCCTTACGGCGATCGGCGACTCTAAGCCACGTCGGGGTGCGAGGATCTCGTCAGCGACTCCCCGGTGGTACAACCGTTGGCAGTCCAGCCAGCTGACATCGTGGTCACGGGCCGCCAGTCCCACCCGGTGCATGAGCACGGCAGACACCACACCGATCGCCTCGTTGTTGCGCTCGGGCTGTTCGAACGAGGAGCCGTCGACCTCGATCACCGAGCAGAAGCGCTGCCAGAGGATCTCCGGGTCCGATCCCTGCGGAGGCAGCGTGATCAAGTGGAAGCGCTCCCAGGGGTTGTGCCGAGACCACATCTGGAGGATCGTCGGCACGTCCTGCTGCCGCCAGAAGCGGTCACTGGCCGGGCCTGGCTGCTCGCCGACCACCTCCTCGACGAACTGGCTCCAGCTCCACGGTCGGCAGTTCTTCGCCATCTCCTGCCACTGGGCGACGAACATGCGCAGCAGGTCACGCGTCGTACACACCACCTCCACCCGGGCCGGTTGCAGGCTCTTCATGGCCAGCCGGACCTGAGCCGGCGTGCACCCGGCCAGCCACTCCATCGAGATCAGCGCCCGCGGGCCGGACCAGGACCGCACGGTATCGACCAGCTTCAGCCACTTACCGGCCGGGTCGAGAGGGTCTCCGGCCGGCAGCTCGCGGAGCTCTCGTACCGCCTCGACCTGGACCCCCCACCGCGGCCCGGGCCACAGCAGCCCCTGCGCCATCGCGCGTGCCCGGTTGGCCTCCATCCGCGACTGCAGGTACGTCGTGCCGGACTTGGGAGTCCCGATGTGCAGGTAGATCGTCGGGTAGCTGCCCTCGTCGTCGGTCATCTCGCGCGCCTCACCAGACGCATCGCCCTCCGGCCAACCGTGCGGACCAGGTCCTGGAGCGCGGCCTCGTGGCTCGGCGGCGGCTGGCGCGGGGTGCGGAGCCTCTGCTGCAGCTCGGTGGTGCGCGCTCGAAGCCGCTGCAGCTCCGCACCACGGTCCTGCGCGACCGCCACCAGACCTTCGAGAGCTGCGTCGAGGACGCCTTCCGGGCTCGTCGGCTCGTCGTCCTCCGCGGCCGCGAAGACCGGGTCGAGCTCACGGAGGTCGCCGACCACCTGGGCTCCGGACGCCTGGATCGCCCGCACCTGCTCAGCGGTGCGCGCCCACGTCCAGCCCTCGAGGTCTGCCGGCAGTCGCCGTGGGGGGCTCTCCAGGTGCTTGCGTTTCGAGAGACCGCGCTTGGCCAATGCTCGTTTGAACATTTCCTCGTAGGTGTCCCAGTCGACCTGGCGGGCCCGACTCAGCTCGTTCAACCGGCGCATCAGCTCCGCGGACTCGCGACCGAGGGACTCGTTGCTGCCTCGTCCGCTCGCGTCGAACAGCGCTCCATCGATGCCGAGCACGGAGGAGAAGCGCGTCCAGAGCTCTCCCGCCGGCACGCCGGGATGCGGCACCGTCACGACATGCATCTGATTGGCGGGGATCACGTCGCCCCAGGTGGCGAGCAGCTTGCTCAGGTCCTGCTGGCCCCAGAAGGCGTTGCCGGCCGGCGTGCCGCGCGGGTTCTCCGACGACACCGCCCGGACGAACTCTGCCCAGGCCCACGTCTCGCCGTTCTGCAGGAACTCTTGCCACCCCGCGGGGATGGTCCGCCCCAGGTCGCGCGCGGTGACGATGACCTCGACGCGCGACGGAGACAGCGTCTCGACGATCCGCGCAGCCTGCTCGCTCGACGCCGCGCCGAGCCACTCCATCGAGATGAGTGCGTCACCGTCCCACGCCGTGATCTCGTCGGCCATCGCCTGCCAGGCGCCGGTGTCGTCGGACGAGGTCTGGTGTCCCTGCTGGCCCCGCACGTCCCGTACCGCTTTGACCTGGTCACCCCACACCCGGCCGGGAAACAACAGTCGTGAGCGCTTGGCGAGCCGGGCCTTGTTCGCCACGAGCACCGCCTGGAGATGCGTCGTCCCGCTCTTCGGAAGCCCCACGTGCAGGAAGGTCTTCGTGGCCACGCGGGCACCCTATCCTGAGCGGTGCACCCACACGCCCCACCGTTGCAGGGCCTCCATCAGTCCGGACGTGGTGGCCAGCGCCTGCAGCTCGGGCTCGGAGGCCCAGCGTGCCTCGTCGGCGTCGTCGCCGGCCCGCGGTTCGGTCGGAGTCCCCGGGGTGACCGTGGCCAGGTAGTCCGCGACCAGGTAGCGGTCGCCGTCCCGAGCCCCGGGGAGCACGACCGACCCGGCCCGGCCGAGCACGTCGACCTGGAGTCCGGTCTCCTCGTGCACCTCGCGCCGTAGGGCGTCGGGCTCGGACTCGCCGGTCTCGACGCGACCCCCGGGAAGGGACCAGAGGCCGAGGCTCGGAGAGCGGCCGCGCCGAACGACCACGATCCGGCCCTCGGCGTCGTGGATGATCGCCCCTACACAAGGGATGTCCATGACGGCGAAGGCTAGCCGCCGGTCGGCTGCCCGCCGAACGGGGTGAGCCCCCGCGGCGTACCCCAGCCGGTCGGCCCGTCGTACCCGGGCTTCGCCGTGCACAGGTAGCTGCCGTGACAGAAGCCGTTGCTGCCTAGGTGGACGTCGTGGAAGCTGCCCTGCGTCCCGTACAGGTGGCCCGGCTTGATCCCTCCAGCGCCGGCGGCACCGATGAGACCGGCGACCAGCGGCGACGAGATGCTGGTGCCGGCTACCTCCAGCCAGGCGCGATGGGGGCCGAGCGCGTACGAGTTGTAGACGGCGACCCCGTAGGCGACCGCGGACAGGTCGGCGTAGGTGCGCATGCTGCACGCCTTGTCATGTTGCCAGTCACGCTTCGCGAAGTACGCCGAGCAGCCCGATCCGCCGTACTGCCAGGCGTTCTCCCGCCATCCGCGCGGGTTGTCTGCGTGGTGGAGCACGGTGCCGCCGACGGCGATCACGCTGGACGAGCTGGCCGGGAAGCTGGCCGGTCCGTACCCGCTGTCACCGCTGGCGGCCACCGCCGTCACGCCGGGGTGGTCGTAGGCGGCGTTGTTGAAGCGGACCCCGGTGTGCTCACCGATGCCGTAGGAGTGGTTGGTCACCTTCGCACCGGCCGCCACTGCGGCGTTGGTCGTGGCCGCCAGGTCCTTGCCGGACGGCAGGTCGGCCTCGGCGAGGACGATCCGACAGGAGGGACAGGCGGCGGAGATCATCTGCATGTCCAGTGCCGCCTCAACCGACCATCCAGGGTCGGGATCGGGGTAGCTGCCCTGGTCACCTCGTTGGTTGATCTTGCGGAAGCAGCCGTTGCCGGTGGTGCAGGCCGGGAGACCGTAGTGCCGGCGGTACGTCGCCAGGTCGGCCTCGGCCGTCGGGTAGTCGTAGGCGACCACCACCGCGACGGTCTGCTGCGACTGCGAGTTGGGGATGTCGTAGGCGTCGCGAATGTCGTTGGCGCCCAGCCCCGCCGGCTCGCCGCCGGACAGGAGACTGCCGCTCTCGCCGGCCATGACGACGGTATAGCAGCTCGACCGGGTCTTGGTGGCGTGGGCGCAGGCCCGCGTCCCGAGTCCCGGCACCTGCCGGCCGAGCGTCGCCGAGTCCGTTGGAGTAACGTCGACGGCCGGCCGCGCAGTGGGTCCGTCAGAGGTCCGCATGGTCAGCCGGTAGGCCGAGATGGCGGTTTCCGTAACGGTGCGCCCGGCCGCGTCCAGTCCGGTGACCCGCACACTCATGTACTGGGTCGTGCCGGCGGCGGCTGGGTTGGTGTAGCTGACGGCGAACGAGTTCCGGTCCGTCCTGGTGACCGTCGCCGGTCGCCAGGTGTGGCCACCGTCGGTCGACAGGCTCACCGTGGCCTTGCTCACCGCGGCGTCTGCCGGTCCGAGGTTGCCGAAGTCCAGCGGCCAGCTCACCGGGCCGGGACGCAGCGTCCCGGCCAGTGTGGTGCTGGGCAGGTACGACGCCATCAGCAGTGGAACCACGCCGTCGCCGGCCGCCGACGTGAAGCGCCAGCTGTCGGTGACCTTTTTCGACAGCTGCCACGCGCTCGTCCCCGGATGCGACGAGGCGGTCAACGTGTACGTCTGCGCATCGGCGGGCAGGCTCACGTCGGGGGCGATGACGTAGTGGCCGGAGGCCAGGACGTGGTAACTGTGCCGCAGGGTCCAGCCCCCCATCTCGGGGTTCCACAGCAGCCCGGACATCGCCGTACCGGCGCCGGAGAACAGCGGGAGGCCACCGTGCAGGCGGTTGCCGTGACGGCAGAGGAGGCAGAACGGCCCGGTGCTTCCCCGGTCGTACCCTGCCTCGAGCCCGGGACCGACCGGACCGTGGGCGAAGTTCACCGGCGAAGCGGCTCCCGGGGTATAGAAGCTGTCCTTGGTGAGGGTGGCGAGCTTGAAGGCTCGCCCGCGAGGCATGGTCGCATCGAAGTCCTGGATCCACCGGAGGTGTCGATTGCCTTGCAGCAGCACGGTCCGGACTCCTGGAACATGCACGAGGTAGCTGAAGGCAAAGCCGAAGATCTCGAAGGGGGCGAAGGAGATGGCGTCTGAGTATCGGGTGCCGGCGGGGGTGTTGGCGGAGAAGCGCTGCGGGACGACAGCGAAGTCCGACCTGGTGTGCGTGTAGCCCATCGACGCGGGCACCCCGGCCTGGTAGTCCTTCGGGTAGGCGAGCGTCGAGGGGACGTCGGGGGGAAGGCCCTGGGAGAACTCGCCTTTGGGTGCCATCGTGGCGCTGACGGCCGAATGGGCGGACCCGTGCGGCAGCTGGGCGGGAACCGGTTGCAGGTGGAAGGGGAATGCGGCGAAGGACACGAAGCTCTCCCCGAAACCTCCCCGCCGCTCCGCATAACGGATGAGCGAGACCGTCGAGTCGGCCACCTTGAAGCCAGGCACCGCCTCCGTCGGGTGCACGGTGGCGTCGGTGAGGCTCATCACGACGTCCCTGTCCGCGGTGACGGAGAAGTCTGGTCGCACCAGCAGGGAGGAGAACGACCCCGCGAAGACCGCGTAGTTGCCTTCGGGGACCGAGACCTTGCCGACTCCGTGCAGGATGTAGAACGGCGCATTGAACAACTTCGCGTCGTCGACGTTGACCACCCACGCCTGCTCGAAGCGCACCGGGTTGCCTAGCCTGTTCGTCACATGCACGGTCAGGGTGTGCAGCCGGTAGCTCGCAGGAACGGCGGGTTGCTTGAGGCTCGGCAGTGCCACCGATGCCACGCCCCGCCAGGTGGACTTGGCTGCTTCTACTCCCGCGGTGCCGCGGCCGTACGATGCGGGCACGACCGTCGCGCCGCCTGGCGTCCGGCGGGCATCTGCCGGGTGCACGGTGAGGCCGGGTACAGCGTGCGGGTCGACGCCGGGCGCGAACCGCACCTCGACGCCCACCCGGTCGCCGTGCTGGACGAGCAGCGCCGAGATGTTGAACAACGACACGTCCAGCTTCATCCGCTCAGCCACCGGGAGCATCGGGATCACGTATGAGGCGTCGTTCGTCTGGACGGCGTTCACGGGATCGCCGAAGTGTGGCGAGCCGCGCAGTATCGTGCCGACGAGCCGGCCGTCGCTGTAGGTGGTGACTCGCACCCGGTCGCCGGTCACCAGGGTGACCACGCCACCGCCGGTGACCGCTGCACCGCCCGCGGCCTCCTGAGAGGCTCCCCCCGAGGTCGTGATGTGCGCGGGGGCGGCTGGTGAGGTCAGCCATCCCGCCGCGCCCGCGGGCGGCGCTGAGACGAGACCGAGCCCCGTGAGGGCGCCGGTCGCCAAGGCGATCCCCACCGACCACGTAGGCCGGCGAAGGCGGCTGCGTCGCGTGTTCAGCGCGAAGGGAGACGTCGAGGGCATCAGAGATCACTTCCCACAGGTGGCGCCCGGCCAGCCGCACCCCGTGACGCGACAGCTGGTGACCGGACTGGTTGGCGACGCTAGCAGCGAACCCCCCGCATGTGACCCCGGTCACAGGATCCTTTTAGAAAGGGGGACAACGACGGCGGATAGCCTGCCGTGATGGCGACCTCGACAGCGGGCGAGTCCGTCAGAGTCGAGGATCCGCGCCGGTGGCTGGCGCTCGCCGTGTGCTGCAGCGCCCTGTTCATGACCCTGCTCGACGTCAGCATCACCAACGTCGCGCTCCCGGCCATCGGCGCCGCCACCGACGCAGGCCCGTCCGGACTGCAGTGGGTGGTGAGCGGGTACACCCTGGCCTTCGGTCTGGTGCCGGTCCTCGCCGGACGCCTCGGCGACGACCACGGCCGACGGCGTATGTTCCTCATCGGCGTTGCCGGCTTCGTGGTTACCAGCGCGATGTCCGGACTGGCGCCCAATGTCGAGGTCCTGATCGCGGCCCGCGTGCTGCAGGGGCTCTGCGGTGGCCTGATCAACCCGCAGGTGTCCGGGCTCGTCCAGCAGATGTTCGCCCGCGGGGACCGCGGTCGGGCGTTCGGCCTGATCGGCTCCGTCGTCGGAGTCGGTACGGCGGTGGGGCCGCTGGCGGGCGGCGCGTTGATCGCCGCGGGCGGGCCGAGCATCGGCTGGCGGTTGGTCTTCTTCGTGAACGTCCCCCTCGGGCTCGTGGTGATCGCGCTGGCCCGCCGACTGCTGCCGCCGGACGTCAGGACGGGACGGCACCGACTCGACATTGTCGGGGCGCTGGTGCTGGGACTCGGCATCTTCTGCGTGCTGGTCGCAGCGGTCGAGTACGACGCCTTGCAGGATGCTCGGTTGGCCTGGCTAGGCGCGCCGGCGGCCGCCCTTGGTGTGCTGTTCTTCCGTCGTGAGGCCCGTCTCACCCGGCTGTCGGCGGACCCGCTGCTCGACCTGAGGCTATTCCGGGAGCCGTCGTACACGGTAGGGGTGCTGCTCGCACTGGTCTTCTTCTGCGGGATGACCGGGCTGCCGCTGGTGCTGGCGCTGTACTACCAGCAGGGCCTCGGCTACACCGCACTCGAGTCGGGCCTCGGGGTCACGGCCTACGCCCTCGGCTCGGCGGTCGCGGCACCGCTGGCAGGGAGGGTGGTCACGAGGGTGGGCCGACCGCTCGTCGTGGGGGCCTGCTTCACCTTTGGGATCGGCTCGCTCCTGCTGGACCTGGTCGTACGTCACGGTCCGAGCGGTAAGGCCGCGGTGGCCTTCGCGCTGCCGCTCTTCCTGATCGGCGTCGGGTCCGGCGCCGTGATCACCCCAAACCAGACGTTGTCGCTCGCCGAGGTTGACCCCGTCACCGGCAGCACGGCCGGCGGGGTACTGCAGACCGCCCAGCGGATCGGCTCCGCGGTCGGCCAGGCGGTCATCGGCGCGGTGTTCTTCGCCACCTTGCCGGCCGCCGCCGGCTCGCTGACCTCGGACGCTCGGGATGCAGCCTACGGGCATGCGCTGGGGCAGGCCGTGGTCGTGACGCTGGTCTTCATCATGGCGGCACTTGTGCTGGGGGTGGTCGATCTCGTCGTCACGAGGCACCGGGTGCTGTCTGCCCGTCCGCCTAGTCTGTGAGGGTGCTGATCGACCTGCACAGCCATTCCAACGTCTCCGACGGGACCACCCCACCCGCGGAGGTGGTCCGGCATGCGGCCGAGGTCGGCATCGACGTCCTTGCGCTCACCGACCATGACACCACCGCCGGCTGGGCGGAGGCCGCGGCCACCGCATCCGACGTGGGGGTCGGCTTCGTCCCTGGCCTGGAGATCTCCACCAAGCACGAGGGACGCAGCGTGCATCTCCTTGCCTACCTGCCGGACCCGGGCTACGGGCCGCTTCGGGCCGAGCTGGCGAAGATCCTGGCCGGCCGCGAAGACCGGCTGGCTGCCATGCTGCGGCACCTGGCGGCGGTCGACCAGGTGCTCACGGAGGCGGAGGTGCAGCTGCAGGTCGGGATACACGGGGTGGTTGGCCGCCCACACGTTGCGGACGCGCTCGTCGCCAAGGGCCTCGCCCGAGACCGCGCTGATGCGTTCGAGCGCTGGCTCAACCCCGGTCGGGCCGGCTTCGTAGTGCGCTATGCGCCGCGAACGCGCGACATGGTCGAGATCGTCTGCGCCGCCGGGGGGGCCGCCGTCATCGCGCATCCGTGGGCGCGCAGCAGTCGTCAGGTCCTTGACGCGGACACCCTTGCAAAGCTCGCGGCTGGGGGCCTGGTCGGCATCGAGGTTGACCACCACGACCACTCGCCCGAGGACCGGGTCGAACTACTCGGCATGGCCCGCGAGCTCGGGCTGGTGGCGACCGGCTCCAGCGACTACCACGGGGCGGGCAAGATCGACCACGAGCTCGGGTGCCATGTGACGGCCCCGGCCGAGCTGTCGCGGCTGCTCGACGCGGCGGCCGCCAACGCGGCGACCGGCCACCGGCGAGTGCCCACCGTCCAGGGGCTGGACCGCGCGAGCCTCGTGAGGTGAGCGACGTGCAGATGAGGTTCGAGGGAATGCCTCAACGACTGCTGCAGGCCGCGCCGTCCCGGCTCGGCTGCTACCTCGACTGCCCGCGCCGCTACCGGTTCGCCTATCTCGACCGCCCGACGCCGCCCAAAGGCCCACCGTGGGCCCACAACTCGTTCGGCGCGGCGATACACACCGCGCTCGCCAACTGGTGGAAGGCGCCGCGTGATCGCCGTACCGTCGAGCACGTCGGAGAGCTGCTCGACCGGGCCTGGCTCGTGGACGGCTACCGCGACGACGCGCAGCGGTCGGAGGCTCGCGAGCGTGCCCGCGAGATGCTCGTCCGCTACGTCGCGAAGCTCGATCCCGAACACGAGCCGGTAGGCGTGGAGCGCACCGTGGCGCTCAAGACCGACCATGCCGCCCTCTTCGGCCGGGTCGACCGGATCGACGAGCGACCGAGCGAGGGGCTGGTGGTCGTCGACTACAAGACCGGTCGCCAGGTGCTCACCCTCGACGACGCCCGCACCTCGATGGCCCTGGCGATCTATGCTCTCGGTGCCGAGCGGACGCTGCGCAGGCGCTGCCGTCGGGTCGAGCTGCACCACCTGCCGACTGGCGACGTCCTTGCGTGGGACCACACCGACGACGGGCTGCTGCGTCATCTGCGCCGGGTGGACTCCCTCGCCCGCGAGATCGCCGTACTCGATGAGCGATTCCGGTCCGGCGTCACCGACGAGGAAGCCGATCGGCTCTACCCGGTCTCGGTAGGGCCGCTGTGTGGCTGGTGCGACTTCAACCGGTCCTGCCCGCAGGGTCGTGCGGCGACCACCCCCCGAGACTCGTGGGCAGGCGTCGAGCAGGCGGTCCGGTGGCAGCTCGACGCCCACTAGAGTCGCCGGCATGCTACGAGGCGAGCGAGTTGCTCTGCGGGCTAGACAGGCGTCCGATCTGCCCGTGCTGATGGCGGAGCTGTACGGCGATGTGGCGGCACGCTCGGGTGCCAGCAGCCGGCCTTGGGTGCCGATCTCGCCGAGCTCCAGGAAGCAGCCCTACGACGTCGAGGACCTGCCCGACTCGCTGGCGTGTTTCTCCGTCGTCGAGTTGGAGCGCGAGCAGTTGGCTGGAGAGTCTCTGCTCTGGGGCATCGACATGCACAACCGGTTGGCTCACCTCGGGCTGTCCATCCGGCCCGCGTTTCGGGGGCAGGGCCTGGCGGTCGACATCGTGCGGGTGCTGTGCCACTACGGCTTCGTCGTACGGGGGCTGAACCGGCTGCAGATCGACACCCTGGCCGACAACGAGGCGATGTGCCGGACCGCATTGGCCGGGGGCTTCACCCTGGAGGCCACCCTGCGCCGCTCGGCCTGGGTCATGGGCGAGTTCGTCGACGAGGTCGCCTTCGGCCTCCTTGCCTCCGAGTGGACCGCTACCCCGTCCGGTTGAGCTGCCGACTCGGGCACGACGTTTCGGTCCGCGACAACGGTTGCGGAGGCACAGGTCAGCCGAGCCAGCTGCGCACCAGGGCGTCGCGAGTCGCCTCGGGTTGCTCGGCGGCCGGTGAGTGGGCAGCCGACTCGACGACCTCGACCCGGGTCCCCAGGGCGGCGGCGAGGGCGTCCTGCACGTCGTGCGGCCACGTGTCGTCGGCGCCGCGAACCAGCGCGACGGGCAGGTCGAGTGCGACCAGGTCCTCGGTGCGGTCCGGAGCATCCGCGAGGAGCCGCGCCATCGCCGTCAGGGACGGGGGGAAGCTCGCGAGGAAACGCTGGTGGTCAAAGGCCCCCCTGTCTGGTGGGGACGGCTCGAAGCCGCGGCTGGCGTCGCGTTGCTGCCTCGCGCGATATACCGACTCCAGCCCGTCATGGGGGATCGCGTCCGCGACAAACAACGCCTCGTCGCGGACCACCCCTTCCGGCAGTCCCCCTGGGCCGGAGCAGATCAGCGTCAGACTGGCCCACCGGGACGGGTCACGCACCGCCGCGTGGCCCGCGACCAGGCCGCCGAACGAGTGACCGACCAGGTGAACCCGTTCGACGTCACCGAACAGCGCATAGGAGACGGCCTCAGCGTCCGCCGCGAAGCCGTCGAGGGTGTAGTCGTCAGCGGGCTCGCCGACCGTCTCGTACTGCCCGCGCTGGTCGTAGGTCGCGGCGGACCAGCCCGCCTCGGCTAGCCGCGGGAGCAACGCCGCAAAGTCCTCCTTCGATCCGGTGAAACCGGGGACCAGCAGGGCGTTGCCGTGCGCCACCGGCCGGTTCGTCGGCACGCACACCAGCGTCGCGAAGTCCCCGCGTGCCGTGTTGGTGCGTGCGGTCCGGATCGACGCGTCCAGGCGCGGCTCGGGTGATCCACTCATCGGCCTCTCCCCGCGATGGGTTCCATCAGGCGTCGGGGGACCAGCCGGGACAGCACCGTCAGACCTTTCCACCGCAGGCTCGGCACCGACACCGCCCTGCCCTTGCGGAGGTCGGCCAGCCCGTCGTGCACCACGTCTTCGGGCCGGAGCCACATCCAGGCGGGCACGCCCTTCATCGGCGCCTCCATCCGCTGGTGGAACTCGGTGCGCACGAAGCCGGGGCACAATGCCATCACCCGCACCCCCCGCGTGCGGTAACGCACGTTGCACGAGGAGCTGAAGCTCGTCACCCATGCCTTGTGGGCGCCGTACGAGCCGCGCGGCAGGAACCCGGCGACGCTCGAGACGTTGACGATCTCGCCGTGCCCCTGGCCGAGCAAGGGGACCAGGGCCGCATGCGTCAGACGCATGACGGCCCGCACGTGGACGTCGAGGCTGCGTTGCTCCTCCTCGATGCCGCTGGTCTCGAAGGCCGAGCGCATGCCGAAACCCGCGTTGTTGACCAGCAGGTCGACCGGCCCGTCGAGCAACCGCGTCTCTATCCGGCCGGTGTCCACGATCTCGCTGAGGTCGGCGCACAGCACCTCGCAGGACACCCCGTGCGCCGCCGCCAGCTCGTCGGCCACCGCCCGGAGCCGCGCATCATCTCGGGCGACGAGTACGACGCCGTACCCCTCGCCGGCCAGGGCGCGCGCAAACGCGAGGCCGATGCCGCTGGTGGCCCCGGTGATCACAGCGGTAGGCATCGCGCCAGCATGGCGACGGTACGGCGGTTGCGCAAGCGCCGAACGCAGCCGGCCCGGCCGGGCCGCGAACCAGGGGCGCGCGGATCAGGGCTTGGTGTCCACCGGTGCCTCGGGGTCCGTGTCGCGGCCGCCAGGTCCGCCACGAACCGGTCGCGCTCCCTTATGGTGTTGGAGTGACCAGTGTGACGTCGCGCGAGCGGCGGCTGCTCGATCGGCCCGGCCGGCTGGCCGCCATCGGCGGATCGGTCGCTGTCTGCGTGCTCTCGCTCTCCGGCGCGCTCGGCATCTCCGACACCGGGTCCACCGCCACCGATGCGCACCCGCCGGGCACCGCACGCGACGGTGGTGCGACCGGCGACGGGGCTGGCGCGAGCGGCGCCTCCGGCGCGTCGGCGGACCGGATGGCGGCTGGCGGTCAGCGACCTCATCCCGAGGGCAGCCGGACCCCGGCGCAAGGCACAACCCTGCCCGCAAGGTCCGGCTCCGGCTATCGGGTGGTCTTCGACGTCAGCGCGCAGCGCGTCTGGCTGGTGAACGCCGACAACTCGGTCGAGCGCACCTATCTCGTGTCGGGCAGCAGGTACCACAACCTCGCCAACGGGACCTATCAGGTGACCTCGCACTCCCGCCACGCCACCGCGTACAACAGCGACGAGACGATGAGGTTCATGGTGCGATTCGCCAGGGGCCGTACCTCCGCGATCGGGTTCCACAGCATCCCCACCAGGCCCGACGGCACGCTGGTCGAGGCCCGCTCGAGCCTGGGTACTCCTGAGTCCGACGGTTGCATCCGGCAGTGGATCACCGACGCGCGAGCGCTGTGGGGCTTCGCCGCCGTCGGTACGACAGTCGTCGTCCGCACCTGACCCCGGCCTCCCGCCGCGGACACGCTGCTCCGGCTATTCGGTCTCGACGGGACGCCCTCCGCGGGTGCGGCTGCGGGCGCGGCGGCGCCGCTCGGCCGACGAGGACGCGGGCTTGGCCACCTCCCCCTGCGGTGCGCGGGCCTCGGCGTTCTCGGAGCCTTGGCCGCGCGGGCGATCGGAGCCGGAGCCGGCCCCGATGCTGCTGCGGCTCCGGGTGCGCTGGCCGCTTCGTCCCGACCGGTCGGAGCCGCGATCACCCTTGCCCCGGCTGCGGTCACGGTCGCCGCCTCGTGGTGGCCGATCGGCGAGCATCTCGGTGGCCTCGATCTTCGACGGCCCGATCCGGCCCTTGGCGTCAGACGGGATTCCCTGGTCATGGAAAAGGTGCTCGCTCGTGGAGTAGGTCTCCTGCGGTTCGTCGTACGGCAGGTCGAGAGCCTTGTTGATGACCTTCCAGCGGGTGATGTCGGCCCAGTCCACGAACGTGATCGCCACGCCTGAGGCGCCGGCCCGGCCGGTCCGGCCGATCCGATGCACGTAGTTCTTCTCGTCTTCGGGGCAGGTGTAGTTGATCACGTGGGTGACACCCTCGACGTCGATGCCGCGGGCGGCGACGTCGGTGGCGACCAGGATCTGGATGGAGCCTTCACGGAAGCGTTTGAGTGCCTTCTCGCGGGCGATCTGCGCCATGTCACCGTGCAGCGGGGCCGCCGGGAACCCGCGGCCCATCATGTCCTCGGCCACCCGCTGCGCCTGCCGCTTCGTGCGGGTGAAGATGATGGTGCGCCCGCGGTTCTCGGCCTGCAGGATCCGGGCGATGCACTCCGGCTTGTCGAGGTCGTGCGCCTGGTAGACGAACTGCGCGGTCGCGGGAACCATCTGGGTCTCGCCGCTGGACTCGGCCCGGATGTTGACCGGGTGGCGCATGTGGGTGCGGGCCAGCGTGACGACCTCGCCCCGCATGGTGGCCGAGAACAGCATGGTCTGGCGGAAGAGCGGCGTCCGCCCGATCAGCTTCTCGACGTCGGGCAGGAAGCCCAGGTCGAGCATCTCATCGGCCTCGTCGAGCACCAGCACCTTGACGTGCGAGAGGTCGAGCGACCTGCGGGTGGCGAGGTCCAGCAGCCGACCAGGCGTGCCGACGACGATGTCGACACCGGAGGCGAGCGCGTCGAGCTGCGGCTCGTAGGGAACTCCGCCATACACGGTCAGCGTGCGGGTGCCGCGGTTCCTCCCAGCGACCTTGAGGTCACCGGAGACCTGGATCGCCAGCTCCCGGGTGGGCGCGACCACCAGCGCCTGTGGGTGTCCGGGCGCGGCGAGCTGGTCGTAGTCGGGGTCCTTGGGCGCGATGACACGCTGCAGGATAGGAATCGCGAACGCCAGGGTCTTGCCGGTGCCGGTGCGAGCCTGCCCGATGAGGTCGGTGCCCACCAACGCGATGGGCAGGGTCATCTCCTGGATGGGGAACGCCTCCACGATGCCTTCTGCGCGGAGCGCCTCGGCGATCTCGGGCAGGGTTCCCAGCTCTTCGAAGGTAGCCAGAACACGTCTCGTTTCTTGATTTCTCTCGGCCCGGCGAATGTCGCTCATGGGCCGTCAGGTGCGAGTCTATCGGTCCGGGGTGTACGGCGAGCATTGCCCGGCGACACAGCGCGTCACCGGCGCCCGGGACCGCACTAGGGTGTGGCGCATGACCGAGCGCGCCGAGGAGTCCGGGACGACTGAAGTCACCGGCGCCGACCTTCCACAGGACGTGTCCGCGTTCTCGGAGACTGCCTACCGGGTGGCGGTCGTCGACCTGCTCGGCGGTCTCGCCTACTCGGAGCTGAGCGCGTTCGAGCGCTTGGCAGAGGACGCGTCGACGGCCCCTTCGCTGGCCGACACGGCCGCGCTCGCCGCGATGGCGGCCGCTGAGTTCGGCCACTTCGAGCGGCTGCGAGACCGGCTTCTCGAGCTCGGTGCCGACCCCTACGAGGCCATGGAGCCGTTCCACGCGCCCGTGGACGCGTTCCATGCCCATACCGCTCCCTCGAACTGGCTCGAGAGCCTGATCAAGGCATATGTGGGCGACGGTCTGGCTGCCGACTTCTACCGGGAGATCGCTGCCTACCTGGACGTTTCTACCCGCGATCTGATCCTCACCACGCTCGACGACACTGGCCACTCGGAGTTCGCGGTGGAGAAGGTGCTGCAAGCGATCGAGCAGAACCCGAAGATCGCGGGTCGCCTCGCGCTGTGGGCCCGTCGACTGATGGGTGAGGCGTTGAGCCAGGCGCAGCGGGTCGCGGCCGAGCGCGACGCGCTCACCGCGCTGCTGGTGGGGGGCGTCGACCGGCCGGGCATGGACCTGGCTGCGGTCGCCCGCATGTTCGGCCGGCTCACCGAGAACCACCTGCGTCGCATGGCGACGCTCGGGCTGCAGGCGTGACCAGGCTGGGCAAACACGACCACGCGCGAGATCCCCGCAGTGGCAGGGGATGTGGCGCAGTTCGGCGGTGACCACCCTGATGGAAAGGATGCTTGACACTACGGGAATGACAAGCTAACTTTACATGATGCAGAACACGGTGCGGAATCTGCGTACCGGACGAGGGCTTTCGCAGAGCGAGCTCGGGTCCGCCCTGCAGGTCTCGCGGCAGACCATCAACGCGATCGAGACCGGTCGCTATTTGCCGTCGCTGCCGCTCGCTCTGAAACTCGCCCGGTTCTTCTCGACCGCGGTGGAGCAGGTGTTCCTGATCGACAAGGAAGCAGGTGACGACACATGAGCAACAGCGGCCTTCGGTCCGCCCGCGCGCAGTCCAGGCTGCGTTCGTGGCTCGGCACCGCGATGCTCGCGGTGTTCGGAGCCGCGATCACGGTGGCGTCGTGGGTGGGTGGCGTCACTGGTTGGCGGTCGGACTCGGCATCTTCTACGTCGTGGGGAGTATGGCGTTCTATCTCTGGTCGCGCGGTCGTGGTGACGTGGCCGCGATCCTGCGGCTCTCCGGCGGCGAACGTCAGCGGCTCATCGACACCAGGGCCAGCGCTGTCGCCGGGTTGGTCACGCTGTTCTTCTGTCTTGCGGGGATGGTGGTCGATCTGGTCCGTGGCGGCACCGGCAACCCGTGGGCGCTGATCCTCGGTGTGGGTGGCGTGGCGTACGCGGTGGCGGCGGGTGTCCTGGTCCGCCGTGGCTAGGTCAGGAGAACGCCCCGAAGCCCACGCGGCGGCTGCTCTCGCCCGAGATCTCCACGTAGGCGAGCTTCTCGGCCGGCACATGCACACTGCGTCCGCGGTCGTCGTGCAACTCGAAGACGCCTCCCTTGCCGCTCAGTGCAGCGGCCACCGCCTTGTGGACCTCGTCGGCCGACTGGTTCGTCTCGAGCGTGAGCTCGCGGCTCGCATGGATCACGCCGATCTTGACCTCCACGTGGCGTCCTTTCGGTTCAGGAGTGGTATGGCGACGGGGCGACCTCGCCGTACAGGGCGAGCCTACGGCGTAGGCCAAGAACGGCCGCACGGCGATGGCTCGTCAATCGTGCCTTGGGAACCCCCGGATCCCGCGCCACGCCAGCCGGGTGATCAGCTCGGTTGCCTGGCCCTGCGACATGTGCGGCTCGGACTTCAGCCAGAAACGGGCACTGACGTGGCTCATCCCCACCAGGGCTACCGCGAGCAGCTGCGCGACGTCCTTCGGCAGCCCGGTGTCGTCGGCGATGACCTCGGCGATGGCGTCCGCGCACTGGAGTGTGACCCGCTCGACCCGCTCGCGTACCGTGGGCTCACTCGTGAGGTCGGACTCGAAGACCAGGCGGAACGCGGCGGCGGGGTCGGCCACGTAGGCATAGAAGGCCTCGGTGCTCGCGGCGACCCGCTGCTGGTTGTCTGTCGTGCTCGCGAGCGCGTGCCTGACGCGTGCGACCGCCTCGTCACACGAGATGTCCAGCAAGGCGACGTAGAGCTCGAGCTTGCCGGGGAAGTGCTGGTAGAGAACGGGCTTCGACACCCCAGCGCGTACGGCGATGTCATCCATGGCGGCTGCGTGGTAGCCCTGGGCGACGAAGACCTGCAAGGCGGACTCGAGCAGCTGCGCGCGGCGTTCGGTGCGTGGCATCCGCCCACCGCGAGGTTGCTCCGCCGCCCCGGTCACGTGGGCATGTTATCGCCCGTGACGCGACGTCAGCCGGTGTCGGGGAGCGCGCTGCGGTGCCTGCCCATGTCGGCCAGCAGGTCGCCGTGCTCCTCGAGCCGGCCTGTGATGTCGCCGGCCGTGAAGACGAGATCGCTCGCAGCGTCGACCTCCTCGACCTCGTCCCAGCTCAGCGGCGTCGAGACGGTCGGCTGCGCGATACCCCGCAGCGAGTAGGGCGCGATCGTGGTCTTCGCGGCGTTGTTCTGGCTCCAGTCGATGAACACCTTGCCGCGGCGGGCCCCCTTGTCCATGGACGACAGCACGAGGTCGGGGAGCGCCCTCTGCATGTTGTCCGCGATGCGTTTGGCATAGGCGGAGGTCTTCTGGGAACTGGTCTGCACGATCGGCACCATCAGCTGGGCGCCCTTGTTCCCTGAGGTCTTCGGATATGCCGTGAGACCGTCATGCTGGAGGGCCGTGCGCAGTGCGGTGGCTATGTCGCAGCACTCCACGATGGTGGCCGGCGGGCCGGGGTCGAGGTCGAAGACCACCAGGTCGGCGTCCTGGGGATGGTCCAGGGCGCCCACCTTCCACTGCGGCACGTGCAGCTCCAGCGCCGCGAGGTTGGCGAGCCACACCAGTGTCGGGACATCGTTGCAGACGACGTACTCGACGCCGTTGTCACCGTGGTCGGCCATGCGGACGGTGCGGACGAAGTCAGGCGTCCCGCGAGGGATGTTCTTCTCGAAGAACGGCTGCCCCCCGGTGCCGTCCGGCCAGCGGCGTCGGGTCAGCAGCCGGTCGGCGAGGTGGGGGAGCAGCACGTCGGCGACTCGCACGTAGTAGTCGATCACCTCGCCCTTGGTGAACCCGGTCTCGGGATACAGCACCTTGTCGAGGTTCGAGAGGGCCAGGGTCCGGCCCTCGACCTCCACCGTCACCTTGGGGTCTGCCATGGCGCCAACGCTAGTGGGCAGGTGCCGATGCAGGGTTTGCCGGACTCGGCCGGTCACTCACCTGCGGCCGGCCGGTCGGACGTCGCGGGTTCGTTCCTCGACCCGTGGTGAGGTCGCCCGTACCGCATCGCAGACGCCCGCCGGCCCGACTGGAGTGACCAGGCACCATGGAGCAAGACGTCGCGCTGCCGGATCGGGCAGCGCCAAGGAGAGGAGACGCGCCGTGCCCCTGCCGCCGCTGGTGGAGCCTGCCGATGAGCTGACGGTCGACGAGGTACGGCGCTACAGCCGCCACCTGATCATCCCGGACGTCGGCATGACCGCCCAGAGGCGCCTCAAGAACGCAAAGGTGCTCGTCATCGGCGCCGGCGGCCTCGGCAGCCCCGCACTGCTCTATCTGGCCGCGGCCGGGGTGGGCACCCTCGGCGTGGTCGACTTCGATGACGTCGACGAGTCGAACCTGCAACGTCAAGTCATCCACGGCCAGAGCGACATCGGTCGCCCGAAAGCCGTGTCCGCCCAGGAGTCGGTCGCCGAGGTGAACCCGTACGTCCGGGTCGTCGTGCACCAGACGCGGCTCGGCAACGACAACGTGATGGAGATCTTCGCCGGGTACGACTTGATCGTCGACGGGACGGACAACTTCGCGACCCGCTACCTGGTCAACGATGCCGCCGTGCTGCTCCGCAAGCCGTACGTCTGGGGGTCGATCTACCGCTTCGACGGCCAGGCGTCGGTGTTCTGGGCCGAGCACGGTCCGTGCTACCGCTGCCTCTACCCCGAGCCGCCCCCGCCCGGCATGGTGCCGTCGTGCGCCGAGGGCGGCGTGCTGGGTGTGCTGTGCGCCTCGATCGGCGCCGTCCAGGTCACCGAGGCCATCAAGCTGCTCACCGGGATCGGCGACCCGCTGCTCGGGCGCCTGACCATTTACGATGCGCTCGCGATGGAGTGGCGCGCCCTCGCCGTACGCAAGGATCCCGGTTGTGCCATCTGCGGAGAGCACCCGACGGTTACCGAGCTCATCGACTACGAGGGCTTCTGCGGTGCGATCAGCGAGGAGGCGGCCGACGCCGCGGTCGACTCGACGATCAGCGTGCTGACGTTGGCCGGCTGGTTGAAGGAGCGGGAGAACGGCGGCCGTGACTTCGTGCTCGTCGACGTCCGGGAGCCGAACGAGTACGAGATCAACAAGATCCCCGGCTCGGTGCTGATCCCGAAGGGTGAGTTCCTCGACGGCTCGGCGCTCGGCAAGCTGCCCGTTGATAAGCAGGTGGTGCTGCACTGCAAGAGCGGGGTTCGCTCCGCGGAGGCGCTCGCGGTCGTCAAGGGCGCCGGCTTCAAGGACGCGGTCCATGTCGGCGGCGGCGTCGCCGCGTGGGTCAACCAGGTGGACCCCTCGCAGCCCTCGTACTGATCGCTCGACGGTCTCTGTCTCGGCGCGTGGCTGGAGTCGGCTGCATCGCCCGGCGCGACGTGCCAGGGTTGACCCGGACCCGAAGTCGAGCCGCGGAGAGGACATCAGGTCGTGCCGAGCCGTACTCTTGCCGGTCGTTACGAGCTCCGCGCGCTCCTGGGACGCGGGGGCATGTCGATCGTGTGGCGGGGCCTCGACCGCGAGCTCGGGCGCGAGGTTGCGGTCAAGACCTTGGAGCTGGCAGGTGGTGCACCAGCGGGCGCGCCGGAGCGGTTCCGTCGTGAGGCGCGGACGCTGGCCGCGCTGAGCCACCCCAACATCGTCACGATCTTCGACACGGGCGTGGACGACATCACGGTCTTCCTGGTGATGGAGCTGCTCCCCGGCCCGACCCTGGCCGAGCAGCTGGCCGGCTCGGGAGCCCTGCCGATCGCGGACGTCGTCACGGTGTCCCGACAGGTCTGTGCGGCCTTGTCGGCGGCCCACGCCGCGGGTGTCATCCACCGCGACATCAAGCCCGCCAACATCGCCTACGCCGCGGACGGCACGGTGAAGGTGCTGGACTTCGGCATCACCCGGATCTTGGATGAGATCACCGGTGCGCACACGGCAACCGTCACCGCGGCCGGCACCGTCCTGGGCACCCCCGCCTACCTGTCACCGGAGCAGGCCGCGGACGCCCCGGTCGACGGTCGGGCCGATCTGTATGCCCTCGGCTGCGTGATGACTGCTCTGCTGACGGGGGCACCGCCGTTCACCGGCACCTCGGCGATGGCGCTGATCATGAAGCAGATGCACGAGATCCCCGCTCCGGTGAGCGAGCAGCGCCCCGACGTCCCGGGCCCGCTCGCGTCGCTGGTAGCGCAGCTGCTGGCGAAGGACCCAGCTGATCGCCCCGCGACAGCGTCGGAGGTGGGCGCGCTTCTCGATGACATCGTCTCGTCGGATGCAGATACCGTGGGCGCCACGGTCCCGCTTTCCCCTGCGACCCGGGTTCTGCCACCTCCCGAGGCAGCGGTCCCGCTGGCTGCCCGCCCGCGGCGAGGGCTGTGGTGGATAGCCGGGATCGTGGCCCTCGCGATGCTGGTGCTTATCGTGGGCGGCATCCTCGCGCTGCGGCCCGATGGTGCCGGACGACCCGCCGCGCAGACACCACGCACCACCCACACCCAGGCCGGCTCTCCCTCGTCCACGCCGGCAGGCAACGGGGTCTCCTCTCGGGGGACCGCCGGATCGACCCACCCGCCCCCGGCGAGCGTAGGCACGACCTCTCCGGCTGCACGTACTCCCGCCGCCGCGATCAACGCGCTCAGGGCGGCGGTGAGTACGGCGGTGGCCAACGGGGACCTGGAGGCTAAGGCGGCCGGCGACATCAACCACCGGCTCGACGACCTCAGCCACGCCCTTGCGGCGCCGCAGAAGCCCGGGAAGCCGCCGAAGCACGGGAAACCGGGGAAACCCCCCAAGCATGGAGCACCCGCAGATCTCGCCAAGAAGGTCGACGACCTGGTCACGTACCTCGACGGACTGACGGCCTCGGGCCAGCTCACCTCGCAGGGGAGGAGCCTGCTGGCGAGCCCACTTGCGACGCTGCAACGTCTTCTGCCCCTCGGACAGTGACGCTCCCTTGCCGGTGGACGACACGCCCGCCTGGTGACCGCAGGTACCTTGTCCCATGATGGACCAGCGCCAGCGGGACCAGACGCCGGGCGGGCAGCAGCGCAACCGCCGCCGAGGGGCGTCGTTCACCGCCACCGACGAGTCTCACCGCGTCACCAGCCTCGAGCTGCTCTTCGACCTGGTCTTCGTGTTCGCGGTCACCTCGATCACGACCTTCATGACCCACAAGCTGACCACGATGGGACTGCTCGAGGGTCTGGTCATCGCCATGCTGATGTGGTTCGGCTGGACCGCCTATGCGTGGCTCGGCAATCAGGCACACGCCGACCGTGGAGCGCTGCGAGTCTCCATGCTGTTCGCGATGGGGGCGTTCTTCGTGGTTGCGCTCGCCATCCCGGAGGCGTTCGACGACCGGCTGGGCGGCCTGTCCGGGCCGCTCGTCTTCGTCAGCGCGTACGCCGTGGTGCGACTGGCCCACCTCGCCGTCTACTCCCTGGCGGCGGGCGACGACGGCGAGCTTCGCCGTACCGTCCGGCAGGCCTTCTGGTCCACGCTCCCCGCCCTGGGGCTGCTCGGCGCGGGCGCGCTCTGTGACGAGCAGTGGCGTCTGGCGCTGTGGGCGGTCGCGGTGCTCACCGACTACGTCGGGATCTTCGTCTCAGGGTCGACGGGGTGGCGGGTGCCGGCGCCTGGCCACTTCGCCGAGCGCCACCAGCTGGTGGTGATCATCGCCATCGGGGAGTCCATCGTGGGTGCCGGCCTCGGCCTCGAGGAGGCGCCCGTCGCCTGGTCGCTCCTGCTCGGCGCCGTACTCGGCATCATCATCTCGATCACGCTGTGGTGGACGTACTTCGACGTGGTGGCGATGGTCGCCGAGCGCACCCTGACCGGCCTGCGCGGCGACGACCGAACACGGCTCGCGCGGGACACCTTCACCTACCTGCACATGCCGGTCGTCGTAGGCATCATCTACCTCGCACTAGGCACCAAGGTGGTGCTGAGCCAGGCGGCAGCGGCGACCGAGGGCGAGCATGCCGAGTTCTCTGGTGCCGCACTGTTCGCCCTGTACGGCGGCGTCGCGCTTTACCTGGTGGCGATGTCGGGTATCCGCTGGCGCGACATCGGCAGCCCGAACCTGCAGCGGTTGGTGGTCGCCGGGGTGCTCGTGGTGACCGGGGCGGCAGCGGAGGTCGCCAGGTTGACGGGGGTGGTCAACCTCGGCCTGCTTGCCGCGGTCATGGTGGCCCTGGTGGCCTATGAGACCGTCCGGCACCGCGCAACCCGGGAGGCCGTCCGCGAGCCGGGCCAGCCCCCGGCCCCGGCTTCGGCCGACCCGGCGCAGGGATTGCCGGCCTGATTTGGCCGGACGACTCGCCGACTTGGGTCGGTCACGTCCGCTCGCTTCTCGTCAGGGGGTCGTCACGAGGCTGGCGACCTCGACGTGACCCTGGGGGATGCTTGGGCGATGGCCGACCAGGAGGCGTACGTCGAGGCGGTGCTGTCGCTCGTCGAGCAGATCCCGGAGGGGCGGGTGACGACCTACGGGCTGGTCGCGGAGGCGGTCGGGCGCGGCGGAGCGCGCGGCGTCGGACGGGTAATGGCGCTGTACGGCGCACCCGTGCCCTGGTGGCGTGTCGTCCGCGCCGACGGCAGCCTGCCGGAGTCGCACCAGCGCGCCGCGCTCGCGCACTACCGCGAGGAGTCGACGCCGATGCGCGGGTCACTCCGCGACGCGGCCACCCTCAAGGTGGACCTGGGCCGGTGCCTCTGGGACCCACAGCCGACCTGGGGCCTGCGCGGCGCTGGTCAGGGGCCCGGGCGACGGTGAGGCAGACCCGTCGCGGCCAAGACCTCCGCAGCGGAGGCCGGTCAGTGTCGGTAGGGAATGGTGGAATGTCGCCATGGCCGTCACCTACCGACTCGAGCGCGGGCCGCGCGTCGTGTCGGTCGCCCCCATGCTCGACCCGGACCAGCAGGCGGTCGTCGACCACCCGGGCGGACCGCTGCTGGTGCTGGCTGGCCCCGGCACGGGCAAGACCACCACGCTTGTCGAGGCGGTCGTGGAGCGGATCGCGGGGCGTGGCCTCGATCCGTCGCAGATCCTGGTGCTCACGTTCAGCCGGAAGGCGGCCGAGGAGCTGCGCGACAAGATCACGGCCCGGCTGCGCCGTACCACGTCGACGCCGATCAGCGCGACGTTCCACTCCTTCTGCTACGCGTTGTTGCGCAGCAGCCAGGACCCGAGCCTCTATGCGACCCCGCTTCGGCTGCTCAGCTCCCCCGAGCAGGACGTCAGGCTGCGCGACCTGCTGGCCAACTCACGCGCCGTCGGCACCATCGCCTGGCCGCGCAGCCTCGACTCCGCCCTGGCGACCCGGGGGTTCGCCCGCGAGGTCCACGCAGTGCTGGGTCGGGCCCGCGAGCTCGGACTCTCGCCCGATGACCTTTCCCGCATCGGCCGTGACTCCGACCGCCCGGAGTGGGCGGCTGCGGGTGCGTTCATGGAGGAGTACCTCACGGTGCTCGACTTCGAGAGCGCCCTCGACTACGCCGAGCTGGTTCACCGGGCCGTGCTGCTCGCGGAGTCGGCAGACGTCCAGGCCGACCTCCGCCGCCGGTTCGCCGCGGTCTTCGTCGACGAGTACCAGGACACCGACCCCGGCCAGGTGCGGCTGCTTCAGGCGCTCGCCGGAGACAACCGCGACCTGGTGGTCGTCGGTGACCCCGACCAGAGCATCTACGCCTTTCGCGGTGCCGACGTGCGCGGCATCCTCGACTTCCCCGCGGCGTTCCCCCTGGCCGACGGAGGGCGGGCTCCGGTCGTCGCGCTCGGGACGACCCGGCGGTTCGGCAGCCGGCTGCTGACCGCTTCGCGACGCATCGCCTCGGGTATCGGGGTCAGCGGGGCCATCGACGCAGACACGTTCCGACAGTTCCGGAACCCGACAGCGGCCCGATCGGAGTTCGGGCCCGGCCGCGTGGAGGTGTTCACCCACTCCTCGCGCGGCGCGGAGGCCGACCACATCGCCGACCTGGCCCACCGCGCGCATCTCGAGGACGGCGTCCCGTGGTCGCAGATCGCGGTGCTCGTCCGGTCCGGGATGCTCTCGATCCCGGGTCTTCGACGAGCACTGGTGGGGGCGGGCGTGCCGGTTCAGGTGGCGGGCGACGAGGTGCCGCTGCGGGCCGAGCCCGCCGTCCAACCGCTGCTGGAGGCGCTGGCTGCTTGCCACGATCCAGCGTCGATGTCGGTCGAGACCGCCCACTTGCTCGTCACGTCTCCACTCGCCGAGGTCGACGCCGCCTCCTTGCGCCGGCTGGGGCGTGCGCTGCGTCGCGCCGCGCGAGCCGCCGGCGACGACTCTCCGCCGCCGTCGGCCGAGCTGCTCCGCTCGGCGTTGGTCGAGCCGCTTCTGCTCGGCGACCTGTCCGATGCGACCGCCGTCGCGGTACGACGGCTTGGCCGGCTGATAGCACAGGTGCACCGCCAGTTCGAGGCCGGCCACCCGGCCGAGGAGGCGCTGTGGACTCTCTGGCAGGGCACCCGATGGCCCAGACGGCTCCGCGCGGCCGTCGAGCGTGGTGGGTTGGCGGCCCGCTCCGCCAACCGTGACCTCGACTCGATCTGCGCGCTGTTCGAGGTCGCGGCCCGCGCCGAGGAGAAGCAGGAGCACACCTCGGTGAGGGCGTTCCTGGAGGAGATCCAGGCCCAGCAGATCCCGGCGGACACCCGGGCCGACGTGGGCGTGTCCGGTGACGCCGTCCGGCTCCTCACGGCCCACCGGTCGAAGGGCCTCGAGTGGCGGCTGGTGGTCATCGCCAGCGTCCAGGAGGGCAGCTGGCCCGACGTCCGTAGGCGAGGGTCGTTGCTGCAGGCCGACCGGTTGGGCTTGGACGGCCTGGTCGAGCCACCCGGCGTGGCGGCGATGCTGGCCGAGGAGCGGCGGCTGTTCTACGTCGCCGCCACCAGGGCCCGCGAACGCCTGGTCGTGACCGCGGTGGCGGCCCCCGAGCAGGACGGCGACCAGCCGTCACGGCTGCTCGAGGTGCTCGGCGTCCGGCCGCGCAGCATCGTGGGGCGTCCGGAGCATCCGATGTCGCTCACCGGTCTGGTTGCCGCGTTGCGTCGGGCCGCGGCCGATCCGGCACGGTCGCAGGGCATGCGTACCGCCGCGGCGGCCCGATTGGCCCGGTTGGCCGACGAGCGGGTCGGCACTCGGCCGCTGGCCCCGTTCGCCGATCCGGCGCAATGGTGGGGGCTGCGGCCTCCCACGGCCAGCGAGACGCCGGTTCGCCCCCCCGACGAGCCGCTGGCCATGTCCGGCAGCGCCCTCGGCGGTCTACTGGAGTGCCCCTTGCGGTGGTTCCTGTCGAGGGAGGCCGCCGGCGAGTCCGCCAGGTCCAGCTCGATGGGCTTTGGCAACGTCCTCCACGTGCTAGCCGACCACCTGGTCAAGGTCGACGGCGCGTCGCGCGAGGAGCTGCTGACCCTGCTCGACTCGGTCTGGGAGGGCCTGCACTTCGACAGCCCGTGGATAGCGGTGCGTGAGCATGCCGAGGCGCGAGCCGCGATCGACCGGCTGCTGGCCTGGCACCGGTCGAGACCGGACCGGGCCGTGGTGGCTACCGAGCTCGACTTCGACGTGACGCTTCCGCTGGAGGATGCCGAGGAGGTCCGGCTGCGCGGCCGGGTCGACCGGCTCGAGCAGGACCTGGACGGAGCCCTGCACGTCGTCGACTTCAAGACCAGCAAAAACCCTCCGAGCGGCACCTCGCTGGCCCACAACCCACAGCTCGGGCTGTACCAGCTGGCGGGTGACCGGAGGGCCTTCGCCGAGGTCGCCGGAGACGGGGCACGCTGCGGAGGAGCCGAGCTCGTGCAGCTGCGCGTGGACAGCGGCGGGCTCCCCAAGGTCCAGCAGCAGTCGCCGCAGACACCCGACGATTCCGGTCGCACTCCGGTGGAGGTGCAGCTGATCAGTGCCGCGGGCACGGTGCGGTCGGAGGCGTTCGACGCGATGCTCGGCGACCACTGCCGCCGGTGCGACTTCACGTCGATGTGCCCCGCCCAGATCAGGGCAGGGACGGTGCTCTCGTGACCGGCCCCATCGGCACGCCCGCCGACCTCTGCCGGGTCACGGGCATTGCCTTCAGCGACCAGCAGCTGGCCGCGATCACCGCTCCGCCCGGGCCCGGCCTGGTGGTCGCGGGCGCGGGGACCGGCAAGACCACCGTGATGGCCGCCCGGGTGGTCTGGCTGGTCGGCAGCGGCCAGGTACCCGCCGACCGGGTGCTCGGCCTGACGTTCACCACCAAAGCCGCCGCGGAGCTGTCCCGCAGGGTGCGTGAGTTCCTCACCAAGGCTGGACTCGGCGCCACTGCGGACCCCGACCCCGACGAAGAGGTCAGTGAGCCGACCGTCCTGACCTACCACGCGTACGCCGCCCGGCTGCTCGCCGAGCACGGCCTGCGCATCGGCTTCGAGCCGGACACCCGGCTGATCAGCGACGCCACCCGGTTCCAGCTCGCGGCCTTGGCGGTCGGTCGCTTCGACGGGGCGGTCGACCACCTCACCACCTGGATCCCGACGGCGGTCACCGGGCTGCTGTCGCTCGACGCGGAGCTGTCCGAGCACCTCGTCGAGCCCGCCGACGTCCGCGCGTTCCAGCGGCGCGAGGCTGCGCTGTGGGCTGAGGCGAAGCAGACCGACGACGTGCAGAAGGTGCTGAAGGGCTTCGACAAGCGTGATGAGCTGCTGACCTTCGTCGAGCTCTACCGCGCGGTCAAGGCCGAGCGTGGCGTGATGGACTTCTCCGACCAGATGGCTGGTGCCGCGCGGCTCGCCGAGGCGCGCCCCGAGGTGGGCGAGCTGGAGCGTGAGCGCTTCTCGCTCGTGCTGCTCGACGAGTACCAGGACACCTCGGTCGCCCAGGCGCGGCTGTTGCGCGCCCTGTTTGCCGATGGCGTCGACGGGTCAGGACGTGGGCATCCGGTCACGGCGGTGGGTGATCCCTGCCAGGCGATCTACGGCTGGCGCGGTGCGTCGGTCGGCAACATCGAGCGGTTCCCGTCCCAGTTTCCGCCGACGAGTTCCGGCGGCCGGGCCGATCGCGAGGCGAACCGGTACCCGTTGAGCGTCAACCGGCGGTCGCGTCGCCGGATCCTTCAGACCGCCAACGTGGTGGCCGCCCCTCTGTACGACGCGTTCCTCGGCGCGGAGCCGCTCCAGGCCCCGCCGGCGACCGAGGACGGCCAGGTGCGGCTGGCGCTGCTGGAGACGTTCCAGGACGAGCTCGACTTCCTCGCTGCAGAGGTGCCGTTGGTGTCTCTGACCGCGGGTGCGCCATGGTCGGAGATCGCGGTGCTGGCCCGCGACAACAAGACCATCGCGGCGATCCATGACGCTCTGGTGACTGCCGATGTGCCGGTGGAGGTCGTTGGCCTGTCCGGCCTGCTGCACATGCCGGAGGTCATCGAGGTGGTCAGCACGCTGGAGGTGCTCCGTGACGTGACCGCCAACCCGGCCCTGCTCACGCTCCTGGCTGGTCCGCGGTGGGCGATCGGCGCGCGTGACCTCGCGCTGCTGGGGCAGCGCGCTCGGATACTCGCTCGGGTAGATGACCCGCGAGGGGACGCGACGCCCGGGAGCACCGGGACACCCGGGCTCGATGTCCGCGCGGGACTCGTCGAAGCCGTCTCGGGAGTCGACCCAGCCGACCTGGTCTCGCTGGCCGAGGCGCTAGGCGACCCTGGCCCGTTGCCGTACTCGCCCGAGGCGCGCACCCGGTTCCGTCAGTTGGCCCGCGAGATCGAGACGTTGCGTCGCCATGTTGGGGAGCCGTTGCTCGACCTCGTCCGCCGCGTCGTCGACGCGACCGGGCTCGAAGTCGAGCTGGCCTCGTCGACGTCGGCGGTGGCCGTCGCCCGGCGAGACAACCTGGCGACGTTCCTGGATGCGGTGTCGGCGTTCGCCGGGGTGGACGCCGACGCGTCGCTGGCGGGTCTGCTGGCCTACCTGCAGGCCGAGGACGAGTACGGGCAGGGCCTGCCGCTCGCGTTGCCGACCCGGGCAGACTCGGTCAAGCTGCTCACGATCCACCGGGCGAAGGGGCTCGAGTGGGACGTCGTCTTCGTCCCGGGGGTGGCCAAGAACGTGTTTCCGGTGGGCACGGCTCCCGCCAGGTGGACCGGGTCGCCCGGCGTCCTGCCGTCGCCCTTGCGCGGCGACGCGGTGGACCTGCCGGCGGTGCGTGAGCGCTCCACCGCCGGCCTCGCGACGTACGCAAAGGAGTGCAGTGCCGCCGCCGAGGTCGAGGAGCGGCGGCTGGCGTACGTCGCGATGACCCGCCCGCGGGTCCAGCTCATCGTCTCGTGTCACTGGTGGGGTCCCCAGCAGAAGCGGCCGCGCGGCCCGTCGGTCTTCGCCGCCGACGTCGCGAAGGCGCTGGAGCTGTTCGGCGAGAAGGTGGATCCGGACCAGGATCCCCCCGACGACAAGGCGGAGAACCCCGCGAACCGCAGGGACACCCCGGTTCCGTGGCCGGCCGCACCGAATGAGCTGGAGCTGGCGCGTCGAGCCGCCGCCGCGGCACTGGTCGAGCAGGCGAGGACGGCTGGTTGGCGGGCTGCCCGGGAGTCGGCGGCGGACCTGCTGATGCTCGACGAGCAGGCCGTCGTCCGGCAGTGGGACCTGGAGCTGGAGGCACTGGTCGACGAGGCGCAGGCGGCGGCCGCCGACGCGATCGTGGTCACGCTGCCGGCGTCGATCTCGGTCACCACGCTGATGCGGGTGAGCGACGACCCCGCCGGGCTGGCCCGCCAGCTGGCCCGCCCGATGCCGCGCAAGCCGTCCCCGGCGGCGCGCTTCGGCACCCGGTTCCACGCCTGGGTCGAGACCCACGTCGGCGAGCCCCTGCTGCTCGATCCTGACGACCTGCCGGGCCGGGCCGACCTGGACATCACCGGCGACGCCGAGCTGCGGGAGCTGATCGAGGCGTTCCAGGCCGGACCCTACGGCGACCGGCCCCCGGTCCAGGTCGAGGCCCCGTTCTCCCTCGTCCTCGCCGGCCAGGTGGTGCGCGGTCGGATCGACGCGGTCTACGCGACCGCCGACGGGTTCGACGTTGTCGACTGGAAGACGAACCAGGCCAAGACGGCCGACCCGCTGCAGCTTGCGACGTACCGGCTGGCCTGGGCGGAGCTGATGGGCATCGACCTGGCCAAGGTCACCGGGAGCTTCTACTACGTCCGCACCGGCGAGGTCGTCACGTACGACGACCTGCCGGGTCGGGCGGAGCTCGAGGAGCTGGTAAGTCGCGGACATCCGGCCTGATCTCCAGGTCTCACGCCGGTTCGAGCTACCCTCCGGCCGCGCCAGCGGGGCGGGAGGTCAGCCGTGCAGAGGGGTGGCGACCATCGCGTCGAGCGCGATCTCGACCATCGGGCCGAACGTCTGCTCGCGCTCGTGCGCCGTGGTCTTGGCCCCGGTCGGGATGTGGTCGGAGACCGTGCAGACGGTCAGCGCCCTCCGCCCGTGCTTGGCAGCCAGGGTGTAAAGCGCGTGGCACTCCATCTCGACGGCGACGACGCCGTACTCCGTGAGCGCGTCGACCAGTTCGGGCCGGTCGGGGTAGAACGAGTCCGACGAGAACAGCTGCCCGACCGTCACCGGGACGGCGCGGCTGGTTGCCCCCTCATGGGCGGCGCGCAGGAGGTCGAAGTCCGCGGTCGGGGAGTAGTGCAGCCCGGCGAACCGCAGGGTGTTCATCGATGAGTCGCTCGAGGCGCTGATCGCCAGCACAATGTCGCGCAGCGCCAGTTTTTCCGTCAGGGCTCCGCACGAGCCGACCCGGACCAGCTGCTGGACGTCGTACTGGCGGATCAGCTCGGTGGCGTAGATCGCCAGTGAGGGCTGCCCCATGCCCGTGCCCTGCACCGACACGGGCATCCCCCGGTAGGCGCCGGTGTAGCCGAGCATGTTGCGCACCGACGAGTAGCAGGCCGGATCGTCGAGGAAGGTCTCGGCGATCCAGCGGGCCCGCAGGGGATCTCCCGGCAGCAGGACGCGGGGCGCGATCTGGCCGGCTTCCGCCGCGATGTGGGTGCTCATGGCGCCTGATCCTGCCAGAGCCGGCGGAGGCTGCCGCGGCAAGTAGGGTCGAGCGGTGAACGATGACCTGCTGCCGGGATTCGCCTTCCAGCATGCGCGGCACGACCGGGTGGGCGACCGGCGCGGGGACCTCGAGTTCCTGGAGTCCGCGTGGGCGGACCCGGCGACAAGGGTCGTGCTGGTCCGCGACCTCGACCTTGCGGTCAGCTCCGACGGGGCGCGGCTGGCGACCGTCCGGCCCGACCAGGCGCCGCCGGGCCAGCGGATGCTCCTCGGCCGAGCCGAGGGGACGACGTTCTTCCTCGTGGTCGAGGACAGCGCCTCGGAGGCGCCTGCCGAGGTTGGCGGGCTGGAGTACCGCCCCCTCCGGACCGTGGCCACTTCACTCGACCCGGTGCACGCCTCGCTCGCGGTGCACGGGGTCGCGCTGGCGCAGTGGCATGACCGACACGGATGCTGCGCCGTGTGCGGGGAGCGGACCGAGGTTGCGATGTCGGGAGAGTCGCGTCGGTGTCCGCGCTGTGGCGCCCAGCACTTCCCGCGCACGGACCCGGCCGTGATCATGCTCGTCGTTGATGACGACGACAGGTGCCTGCTCGGCCACAATGCGGCGCGCGACGCCACCTGGTACTCGACGTTGGCGGGGTTCGTCGAGCCAGGGGAGTCGCTGGAGGATGCGGTGGTCCGGGAGGTCGCCGAGGAGACCGGGGTGGTCGTCGACCGGGTCAGCTACGCCGGCAGCCAGCCATGGCCGTTCCCGTCGTCGTTGATGCTCGGTTACCTGGCCCACGCGTCAAGGACGGCGATCGCCGTCGACGGCGTGGAGATCACCAACGCCCGATGGTTCTCGCGCGACGAGCTGCGCCGCGAGGTCGAGGAGGGTCGGCTGGTCATCCCGTCGACGATCTCGATCTCGGGAGCGCTGCTGCAGAGCTGGTACGGCGCCCCGCTGCCGGCCAGCCGGGTCTGACCGCAGGTGTCCGGCGGACGCTAGGAGACCAACGCGAGGTGCTCTTGCACCTGGGCGACGCTGGGATTGGTGAGTGCGCTGCCGTCCGCGAAGACCAGTGTGGGGACGGTCTGGTTGCCGCAGTTCACCTGCTCGACGATCCCGGCCGCGGCCGGCTCACGTTCGATGTCGATCTCGGAGAACTCGATCCCCGCGCGGTTCAGCTGGCCCTTGAGCCGGTGGCAGTATCCACACCAGGGCGTCGAGTAGAGAGTGAACTGTCCAGACACGGAGAATGTCCCTTCGGCCGTTTACGCTGTCGTCACGTGCAACGTCGTACTTCGGCGATGCCTTCCCGAGACCGAGGAGCCAGATCCGTTGCCCGTCGCTGAGCACCTCCTCGAGGAGCTCGACCCAGAGCAGCGCGAGGTAGCGACGACGCTGGACGGGCCGGTGCGGGTGCTGGCGGGAGCCGGTACTGGGAAGACGCGAGCCATCACCCATCGGCTGGCCTACGGCATCGCGGCAGGTGCCATGGAGCCCAGCCAGGTTCTCGCGGTGACCTTCACCACCCGGGCGGCCGGCGAGATGCGGTCCCGCCTCGCGCGGCTCGGCGCGGCCGGCGTCCAGGCGCGTACCTTCCACTCGGCGGCACTGCGCCAGGCACGCTACTTCTGGCCCCAGGTTTACGGCGGCCGGCTGCCCGAGATCGCGGCTTCGAAGATTGCGCTCCTGGGCGAGGCGGTCAGCCGCTGCCGGATCAAGGCGGCGCAGGCCGACCTCCGCGACCTGGCCGGGGAGATCGAGTGGGCCAAGGTGTCCAACGTCCGCCCCGACGACTACGCGGGCCTTGCACCGGGGGCCCACCGTGGCCTCGCATCGTACGACGCGGCAACCGTCGCGAGGGTGTTCGCCAGCTATGAAGAGGTGCGCCGCGACCGTCACCGCATCGACATGGAGGATGTCTTGCTGTGTGCCGCCGCCCTTCTCGCGGAGGACGAGCGGGTCGCCGCCGCCGTCCGACGCCAGTACAGCTGGTTCGTCGTCGACGAGTTCCAAGACGTCAGCCCGCTGCAGAGCCGCCTCCTCGATCTGTGGCTGGGCGGTCGTGACCAGGTCTGCGTGGTGGGTGACCCGGCCCAGACCATCTACTCGTTCGCGGGCGCCTCCGCTGAGTATCTGCTCGACTTCCCGCGCCACCACCCGGGGACGACATCGGTGACCTTGAATCGCAACTACCGGTCGACGCCGGAGGTGGTCGGGGCCGCGAACGGCGTCATGCGCGCCACGTCCGGTCGGCCGGGCAGCGACGGCTCGCGGCCCGCGGCCGTCACGCTGCGTGCCACCCGGCCGTCCGGTGCGGCGGTGACCTTCACCGGCTGCCCGGACGAGGTTGCCGAGGCGACTACGGTCGCCGCCGAGATCGCCTCTGCCGTCGGTGGCGGCGCCGACCCGCGCGACATCGCGATCCTGTTCCGGATCAACGCGCAGTCCGAGGGCTTCGAGGAGGCCCTCTCGGAGCGGGCGCTCCCGTTCGTCGTGCGCGGCGGCGACCGGTTCTTCGACCGGGCCGAGGTACGCCAGGCGGTCGCCTTGCTGAGAGGGGCGGCTCGGACCGAGGCCGAGCGGACCGGTGACTTGGTGCGCGACGTGACCGACGTACTGACCGCGATGGGGTGGACACCGGACCCCCCGCGGGCCCGGGGAAACGTCCGAGACCGGTGGGAGTCGATGCAGGCGATCGTCGCGATGGCGACCGACCACGCGGCAGCGAACCCCGCACGGGAGCTCCCGGACTTCGTCTCCGAGCTCCAGCGCCGGGCCGACGTTCAGCACGCTCCTATCGCCGACGGGGTGACGCTCACCACCTTGCATGCGGCCAAGGGTCTTGAGTGGTCCAGCGTCTACCTGGCGGGCATGCACGAGGGCAGCATGCCGATCGTCTACGCCGACAGTCCCGCCCAGGTCGAGGAGGAGCAGCGGCTGCTCTACGTCGGGGTGACCAGGGCGCGTGACGCGTTGCATGTCTCGTGGGCGGCCGCCCGCAGCCCCGGGGGGCGGGGCCAGCGCGGGCCAAGCCGGTTCCTGGACGGACTTGTCCCCCTCGACCAGCGACCGGTGGCGGTCGCCCCGGCGCGACGGGGGCGACGCAGCGGCACGGTGGCCAGCTGTCGAGTGTGCACGCGACCGCTCACCGACCCGCGCGAGCGGAAGCTGGGCAGGTGCGTCGACTGCCCGAGCAACTACGACGAGGCGCTCTATGATGCCTTGCGCGCTTGGCGAAAGCAGCGAGCGGCGGTTGAGAAGGTGCCCGCCTACTGCGTCTTCACCGACGCGACCCTGACCGCGCTCGCGGAGCTTCGACCCGTCGACCTGGCGGGCCTGGTCGCCGTACCTGGCATCGGCCCGGTGAAGGTCGACAAGTACGGCAAGGAGGTCCTCGAGCTCTGCGGGAGCGCTGCGGAGGCCGCGGTTCCCAGACTGGTCTGAGGTTTTGCAACGTTTCGGCAACCCACGTTGTAAATGCATTGCAGACCTCTTCGCGGGTCGCGTAGTGTGTGCGTGCGCGAGGGGAAGACTCCACGCCATGAGAAGTTGAATCCGGCGGCACGACCAGCACCGATCCGACGAGAGGAGGCAGCACATGTACCTGATCACGACCACCAACGCGACGTCCATGACGGCGCGTTTCCGCATGGCTGACCTCCGCCTGGAGTCGGCCGCGCGCGCGTTCAAGCAGGGGCGTCGTGTCGCGGGCGCGGTTTCGTTCGGTTACAGCGCTGTGCCTGCATCCACCCAGGACGCCATGGGTGTCCGGGCTTGGAGCCCACCGGTCTAGAAGTGACTTCATGACCGGCACCTCCAAGCCGCGGATTCCCAGACCGGGAACCGCGGCTTTTTCGTTATCCGACCACGACGGAGACCCAAGGAGGTGAACAACATGACACTGAGCGTCATCGACGCATTTGCGGTGAGTGATCTGGCGGGCGAAACGAGCCTGCCGTGCCGGTCGAACGACCCGGAGCTCTTCTTCGCCGAGTCACCCGCCGACGTCGAGCTGGCAAAGGCCCTGTGCCAGGGCTGCCCGGTCCGCGCGCAATGTCTCGCGGGAGCGCTGGAACGACGTGAACCCTGGGGCGTTTGGGGTGGACAGCTTCTCGTGTCGGGGGCCGTCGTGGCCCGCAAACGGCCGCGAGGCAGACCACGCAAGTGTGAGGTAGCGGCATGACACCCACGCACAACTCGCCAGCCCGATCCGACCCGATCAGGAGACACCGTGACCAGCAGCCCGAACCTGACCAGAAAGAGCACCGAGATGAATCTTATTCAAGAAGACCTGGCCCGCGCCCATATGGACGCGCGCCTTTGTGAGGCGCGCGAACGACGGCGCAGCTACCAGCTGAGCCGGGCCAAGCGGTTGGCCCGCAGGGCCGAGCGGGCGACGCAGCAGTCGCGCCTCCTGCTGGCCCGCATGCTGTGATCCACGCACGCATCGGTCGACCCGGTAGTGCCCGGCGGCTCCTCTCGGGAGTTGCCGGGCACTAGTGTCTTGCGATGGTCGTGTGCGACATGTGCGGGCAGGCGGCGCCGGGCGATCCCGAAACTACTCCGCTCTCCTAGGTCACCTCGGTCGAGAACGACAAGCCGGCGGTGTACTGCGTGCGGGGCGGATGGTCGGGAACAAGGGCCGGATGGTCGGGGACAAGGGCCGGATGGTCGGGGACAAGGGCCGGATGGTGGGGGACAAGGGGCGGATGGTCAGGAGAGGGTGAAGCCGGGGAGGGCGTCGGCGAGGATGGCCGAGAACGGCGCCTTCGCTTCAAGCTGGGACAGCACCCCGATGCCGCCCAGCCAGACACGGTGGATCAGCAGGTACTCCGGGGGAAGGTTGATCTTGAGCATGGTGGTGTAGCCGGGGGAGCGGGGGTCGTTGATCCGGTTGAACTGGCCGCGCATCCATTCGCGGGAGAACTGGAACGTCTCGGTGGCGGCCGGCTCGAGGAAGGGCCCGAGGTACTGACGAATCTGCTCGGGCTCGACCCGCACGGACGACTTGACGAACCCCGCCTCCCGCAGCTCGGTCAGGACCGCCTCGTAGTCGTCGTCGACCGCGTGCCGCATCATCTTGCCGATCACCCGGGGCAGACCTCCACCTGGCAGCCGTGCGACGGCCCCGTAGTCGACGACGCCGAGCCGTCCGTCGGGGAGCAGGCGGTAGTTACCCGGGTGCGGGTCGGCATGCAGGAGCCCCGCCCGGGCCGGCCCGGAGAACAGGAAGCGCACGTAGCGTTCGCCATACAGGTCACGGTCGGCCTGGTCACCATCGGCTATCAGCCGAGCGAGGGAGCGCTCGGACTCCAGCCACTCCGAGACCAGCACGCGGTCGGTGTGCGTCACGACGTCCGGTACGGCGATGTCCGGGTCGCCACGGAATGCCTCCGCAAACCTCTGCTGGGCATCGGCCTCCAGAGTGTAGTCGAGCTCCTCGGCGACCCGCGCCTGGAGCTCGGCGACCAGCGGCCCGATGTCGATGCCGGGAATCCAGGCACCGAGCAGCTTCGCGACCCGGGAGATCTGCCGCAGGTCGCTGGTGAGAGCCTCGCCGGCGCCGGGGTACTGGATCTTGACCGCCACCTGGCGGCCGTCATGCCAGGTGGCCTTGTGCACCTGCCCGATCGACGCAGCGGCTGCCGGGTCGTCCTCGAAGGTGACGAACTGTCGCCGCCAGTCCGCCCCCAGCTCACGCGCCAGTACCTGGTGGACCACCGTCGACGACATCGGCGGTGCGGCGTCCTGCAGCTTCGTGAGGGTCGCCCGGTAGGGGGCGACCAGGCCCTCCGGCAGGGCCGCCTCGAAGACCGAGAGCGCCTGCCCGAACTTCATGGCGCCACCCTTCAGCTCGCCGAGCACCTTGAACAGCTGCTCGGCGGTGCGTTGCTGGACCTGCGCGGTGACGGCCTCCGCGGGGGTGCCGCGCAGACGTCTGCCCACGCCGAGAGTTGCCCTGCCCGCGTAGCCGAGCGGCAGCGAGGCGAGACGCGCGGAGCGCACCACGGCCTTCCTGGGCAGGTCAGTCATGCACTCATTGTCTCTTGCCCGGATTGCCAGCCGCAGCCGCACTGCGGGTGCGGCTGGTAGCCGACCGTCTGGACCTCGCCGAGTCCGTGAGGGATCTCGACGACGTGATCGCAGCTGACGGGCAGCGTTCCGGTGGCCCAGAGGGCGATCTCCTGAGCGGCGTAGCCGGCCACGGTGGCGACGAGGGACGGTGCCCGGCAGGGCTCGGCCGCTGGGCTCGTCTGCATCGAGTCGACCAGGTTGCGCCAGCACGGGTCCAGCTGCGCCCGAGCCAGATCGACACACCGGAGGCAAGCCGTGCGACCGGGGACGACGAACGGTCCCACCAGGCCGACCAGCTCCCGGATGCCGACGCAGAGGAACGGCACTCCCCGGCGCAGGGCCTCGTCGGCGGCTGGGCGGGAGGGCTCTCGGTCGTCGGCGTGTACGACGACCGTCGCCTCGCGGGCCGCCTCGGTGAGCGCGAGTCGCTCCTCCGCCACCAGTCGGCGAAGCAGGTCGGCGACCCGCCCGGATCCCTCGACGTACACGGTTGCCCTGGCCCGCGTCCGGTGGACGACCGACGCGCTGGATCGAGGCCCCGCCAGCAACCACATCGTCGACCAGGTTGCATCGTCGAGGTCTGCCGGCTTGAGCAGCGCTTGGTCGACGAGCGCGCCCGCGTCGAGCAGCGCGTCGAGCGCCTGCTGCGCGGCCTCGGCGGGCACCCCGCGAGCCTGCGCGGCAAGGACCACCCCGGCGAGATCACGGAAGCCGTCTACCGCGTCGAGCACCGCCCGGACTGCCGGGTTGTCGAGCAGCGCGGCGACACCGGGCCACTCCACCCCGAGCTGCAGTGTGCGCAGGTCGCGGCGCAGCACATGCAACCCGGGTCGCATCATCGGTCTCACCTGGCCGCCCCTCGGTCCGTCGTGCCGCTCGGACCTGCCGGCGGTGCGCCCCAGCCTGCCAAAGATGCCGGCTGGGCGGCGTCGGTCATCCACAGCCTCGCCGGTCATCCCCGGATCGAGGGCCCGAAAACGATCTCCCCTTGCGGCGGTCGACACCGAAGAGGCGGGTCCCCAGACGGTGCCGGGGCCCGCCTCGACGGTCGAGCCAGGTCAGGCCTTGCCCAGGATCCGGTTCAGGTTCGTGCCACAGACGGGACAGACGGCCTTTGCCATCCGGGTGCCCTTGTCGTTGACGCGGACCTCGCCGCTTGCCTCGCGCTTGGCCTTGCACTTCACGCAGTAGAACTCGCCGCTCCAGGTCTCCGCCATCAGAGCCTCCTCTGGGTCCACGGGCGCTCGATGGTGACACCACCGACCGCGTCATCTCGGTCGCCGGATGCCGTGACCGGCACCGGGTTGGTGCCAGCATGTGCGCCGACACCGCGTCACCCTACGGGAGCGTCGCCCAGTTGCCCAGACGACGCGACCATTCGTGTCGTCCAGACCGCTACGCACGCTCAGCGAAAGCCTTAAATACTCCGATAATGGACAGTTAGCCCGCCGGTCGGATGGCCAGGATGGCGTCGTCGCCAGGGCCTGGCATGCCGCGGCCGTCACGGTCGCTGGTGGTCACCCACAGGCTGCCGTCGGGAGCGGCGACCACTGTCCTGGTTCGGGAGTTCGACAGCCGTACGGCGACCGGCTGACCGAGAGCAGCGTCGGCCCGCACCGGGACCCGCCAGGTGGTCTGCCCTTGCAGGGCGCCCATCCACAGGGCGCCGTTCGCGAACGCGAGTCCGGAGGGGGAGGCCGCGGATGTGCTGAACACGGCTCGCGGGTCGGTCATGCCGGGCAGGTCGGCGGTGCCTTCCGCCGCGGGCCAGCCGTAGTCGGCTCCGGGCTCGATCAGGTTGATCTCGTCCCACAGCTCGCTGCCGAACTCGTCCTCCCACAGCCGGCCGGCGCTGTCCCAGGCGATGCCCTGCACGTTGCGGTGGCCGTAGCTCCAGACCGGAGAGTCTGGGAACGGGTTGTCGGGCGGGATCGATCCGTCGGGCCGGATCCGGAGGATCTTGCCGCCGAGGGAGCCGACGTCCTGCGCCAGCGCCCCGGTGCCCGTCTCGCCGGTGGTGACGTACAGCATGCCGTCGGGACCGAACGCCAGTCGGCCGCCGTCGTGGATCTCGCCTCGTGGGATGCCGGTAAGGATCGGCTGCTCGTCGCCGGCCCGGAACTCCTCGATCGTGCCGCTGAGCACCCGGTTGTCCTCGGCGGTGGTCGCGTAGACGAAGATCCGGTGGTCGCGTGGGTAGTCGGGGGAGACGGCCACCCCGAGCAGGCCACCCTCGGAGGTAGGGGTGACCCCCTCGACCCGGGCGGCGAGGCTCACCTGCTCGGCGGGACCGACCAGGAGCAGCACGGCCTTGTCGCGCTCGGAGACCAGGGCGGTCCCGTCGGGGAGGAACGCGACCCCCCACGGGACAGCGAGTCCGGTAGCGATCGACGTCACACCACCGGCGAGCGGACCCGCGGGGAGGTCGGTGACGGTCACGGCCGGTGGAGTGGGCGGCGTGCTGCCGCTCGTGCGGGTAGAGGCTGAGGTTGTGGTGCTTGGGTCGGTGGAAGGGGAGTCGCCGCACCCCGCCAGGGCCGCGACCGCAAGAAGCGAGAGGACGACGCGAGCCCGCCACCTGGTCCGCCCGTTAGTCGCCGAGCACCGGCCCGTCGACCACCTCATCACGTCGCCGACGACGGGTCGTGGGCGGGCTCGGCCCGCTCGTGGGCCTCGGTATCGCCGTCATGGTCCGCGCCGTCGACGATGCCGAGCTGTGCGGTGGCCGAGACGCCGTCGAGGAAGCCTCGGGCCCGCTCCGTCTGCGGGAACCGGTCGACCCAGGCCCAGAATTCGTCACCGTGGCCGTGCACGAGGAGGTGTGCCAGCTCGTGCACGAGGACGTAGTCGACGACGTACGGGGGCATCTGCCGCAGTCGTTCGGAGATGCGGACGGTCCGGTCGGCCGGCGTGCAGGAGCCCCACCGGGAGTTCTGGTTGGGGACCCACCGGACGGACGCGGGCTTGGCGCGACCGTCGAGATATCTCCGCGAGAGATCGGCGGCACGGCGGACCAGGTCGTCGTCACTGCGTCGGCGGCGCCGCTCCGACCTGGTCACCCGCTCGACCATCGTGGTGACCCACTCCCGCTCCTCCGCGGAGCTCAGGCGCGCCGGGATCAGGACGACGATCGCGTCGTCTTGGCGGTAGGCCGAGACGGTGCGGGTGCGTCGGGACGAGCGACGCACCTCGACCCGCAATGGCTCCGCCCGGTTTCCCATTACTCCACGGTAGTTGGCCGCGCCGACGCTCCCGGCGCACCACTGCGGCGGTGCGGTTGGTAGCCGCGTCGGCGGCGGGACCGGTGCGCAGTTGTGGATGACGGAGTTTTTTCCGTCCACAGGCAGTGGACCACGAGTCACGGCGACACCGAGCCGTTCAGCACGTCGGAGGAGCAGGTTTTCCCCCGCCGACCCGCGGCTGTCCACCGGTTGTCCACAGTCAGGACGGGTTTGCCGCTCCTTGTCCACAAGGCCGTCCACAAGTCGCGGACACGTGCGTTGACTCTCGACCCAGCCCCAACTAACGTCACCTGCATCGATGAGGCCCCCGGGATAACGGAGGCGTTCGCAAGGGGAAGGCGAACGCGATCCGCGCCCTGGGGGCCTTGTTGGTTCTGGCTCCGCCTCCTCGGTCCCCCCGCGGGCCGGAGCCGTCGTCCGTGGAGGCGCCGCGCCGGGACGCCTCAGGCCAGCCGCGCGATCGACACCAGGTCCCGCAACGGGGCGTCCACGCCGGGTGGTAGCGCGTTGACATCAAACCACCGCACGTCCAGGGACTCTGCACTGACCACAGGGTCGCAACCGGGCGGCGCGACCGCGAGGTAGCGAACGTCGAGGTGATGTGACGGCCGGATCGGGCCACAGCGCACCTCGTGCGTGCTGAGCTGGGCCGGTTGCGTCGAGACCAGCGCGAGGCCGGTCAGGCCCGACTCCTCGACTCCTTCGCGCAGTGCGGCTCCGGCGAGGGTCTCGTCGCCGGGCTCACAGTGCCCCCCGAGCTGAACCCAGATCCGGTAACGGGCGTGCAGACTCAGCAGTACCCGCTCGCGTGCCTGGTCCACCACGAGCAGGCTCGCGGTGAGGTGGTCCGGGTGACAGTGCCGGGACAGCCCGTCGGGGTGGGACTGCAGATGCGCGAGGTACGACGTGCGGAGCGCGGCCTGGTCTCTGGTGGGCGCCGGCCATCGGGTCAATGCGGCGACGGCGTCGTCGTACAGGGTCACCGATCGCTGGACTCGTCCGGGTCGGGGTCTGCCTGCGGGTCGTCGGTGCCTTCGATCAGCGCGGCGAGGGCGGCGTCGAACTCTGGCGACTCGGTGTCGACCGAGTCCGCCTCCTTGGTGCGGGCGGCGTACGAGAGCGGGTCGTCGAGATCGGCCGTCGTGGGCAGGAGCTCACGGTGGGCCCAGACCGCGTCGCGGGCCGCGGCGCCTTCGGCTGACCGCAGAGCCCCCCAGAGGGTGGCCGCGTCCCGCAGCCGGCGGGGACGGAGCTCGAGGCCCACGAGAGCGGCGAAGGTCGCCTCGGCGGGGCCGCCGGCGGCGCGCCGCCGACGCATCGCCTCGCGCAGGGCGCCGGACGCAGGCATGGCCGTCGACGCCTGGGTGACCACCTCGTCGACCCAGCCTTCGACGAGCGCGAGCACCGTCTCCAGCCGCTGCAGGGCCGCCTCCTGGGTCGGGGTCTGGGCGACGTCGAAGAGGCCACCGTTCATGGCCTCCTGGACGGCTTCGACGTTCGTCGGGTCGATGCTGCCTAGCGTGTTCTCGATCCGGCTGGTGTCGATCCTGATCCCGCGGCCGTAGTCCTCGATCAACGAGGAGACGTAGTCGCGAAGCCACGGAGTCTGGGCATAGAGGCGCTGGTGGGCGCACTCGCGGAGCACCAGGTACAGGAGGACGTCGGGCTCGTCGATGCCGAGGCCCTCGCCGAACGCGGCGGCGTTGGTCAGCACCATGGCCGGGGCGCCGGCGTTGCCGACCGGGAACCCGACGTCGGTGGCCGAGACCACCTCACCGGAGAGCTCGCCGATGGCCTGCCCGATCTGTTGGGTGAACATCGCGCTGCCGATCTGGCTGAGCATGCCGAGCATCGGGCCGGCCATGGCCTGCGCCTCGGCGGGCAGCGCCGAGCCCATCGCCTTGACGACACTGTCGGCGACCGGCTCCACGAGCCGCTCCCACACCGCGATGCTGGTCTCGACCCATTCCGCGCGGCTCCAGGCCGCGATCTGGCTGGTGCCCGCGGGGAACTCGGTCGCGGCGTCCAGCCAGTGCTCGGCGAGCTGGGCGACGTCGGCCAATCGAGACCGGTCACCCTCGTCGGCCGACCGGTCCGGCTGCTGGGCCACCACCTGACGGGCGAGGTCGCGGGCCAGCTGCCAGTTGACCGCGCCTTCGTGGGGCGTGAACATCTGCTGGAGCTGACCGAACATGGCCTGCAGACCCGACATGTCTCCGCTCGCCATGCTGCTGAACATCTGCTCGAACGGCGTGCCAGAGAACGGGTTCGGCCTCGACTGGTCGGCGCCCTCGTCGTCGGGCCCCTGGGGAAGATCTGCCATTTCTCCACGGTACTGGACCGCAGGTCAGGTCCTGCCCGATCGAGGGTCGCGCGCGTTTGCAGGCAGGTGCGACGGGGGCGATCTCCGTGGGCCCGGTAGGCCCAGCGGGATAAGGTCGCCGGGTGGGCGCCGACGGCATGATCTCCCCCGGAGCCGGAGCCGGAGCCGGAGCCGGAGCCGACTCCGGCCGGGACGGACCCCCGGTGGTTCGTCTGGTCGGCGTGAGCCCGGCTCCGCTTGACGTCACCGCCGTGTACGACGCCGTACAGGCTCCAGGTGCTGGAGCCGTTGCGCTCTTCGTCGGGATGGTTCGCGATCACGACGGCGGCAAGGGGGTCACCCACCTGGCGTACACGGCTCACCCCACCGCCGAGGCGGTCCTCCGCGACGTCGTCGCCGGCGTGATCCGGGGCGAGCCGGTGCACGCGGTCGGGGTGGTCCACCGCGTCGGCGACCTCGTCGTCGGCGACACCGCCGTGGTGGTCGCGGTAGCCTCCGGCCACCGAAGGCTCGCGTTCACGATCTGCCAGCGGCTGATCGACGAGATCAAGGCCACGGTGCCCATCTGGAAGCACCAGGTGTTCGCGGACGGCTCGGACGAGTGGGTCGGCACGCCGCAGTGACGACCCGGGTGGCGTCCGAGGTCGACGTACGCTGGAGAGCCAGAGTTCCTCGAGCCCGCGGGAGTGCCGATGTCGGTGTTGTGGTGGCTGGTGCCGCCGCTGGCTGCGACCTGCCTGGCGATGGGGTGGGCGGCTTGGGTCGGGCGGGACCGCGAAGAGGTCAGGCGCGACGACTCGGCCGAGGCGATGGCCCGGATGAAGCGGGCCTTGGAACGCACGCCGCCGCGGCGCGGCAAGCCGGTTGTCTCCGCCCCCCAGGAGAGGTCGCACGGTGTCGCGATCCGCGGCCTGGCACGTCGCCCCTCGTCCGGCTCCCGCGTCGCCAGGTGACATCATCAGCGCCGTGAATCAGAGGTCGACTGCGCTCACTCTCGCGGTGGTCTGCCTGGTCACGCTGTTCGGGGTCGCCTTCCTGGCGCCCATGCCGTACGTCCTCCTCTCGCCCGGCCCGACGGAGAACACCCTCGGCGCGTTCGACAACAAGCCGGTGATCTCCATCTCGGGGCACCGGCAGTATCCGACCACCGGCCAGCTCCGGCTGACCACCGTCTCCGAGACCCGGGCCGACTACCGGGTCCGGCTTCCGCAGGTGATGGACGCCTGGTGGAGCTCCGACCAGATCGTGGTACCCCGCGACGTGGTCTATCCGCCCGACCAGAGCGTCCAGCAGGTGCAGCAGCAGAACACCCAGGAGATGCTCGACTCCCAGTCGACGGCCATCGCCGCTGGCCTCGGGGCGCTCGGCATCGACGCCCTGCACGTGCGGGTGAAGAGCATCGTGCCGGGGACTCCTGCGGTGGGAGTGCTGAAGCCGGGCGACGTCATCACTGCCCTGCAGGGCAAGGCGGTGCACACCCGTGACGACGTGGTGGCGGCGATCACGAACCTTGCTCCGGGCACCCCGGTCATGATCACCTTCGACCGGGGCGGCACCACGCACACCGCCACGGTGCGGACCGAGGCGAACCCCAGCGGGCACTCGAGATCACGCATCGGCATCGAGCTGGACCCCGACGAGTTCGACCCGCCGTTCCACGTCTCGATCAACCTGGGGCAGTCGATCGGCGGCCCGAGCGCCGGCCTGATCTTCTCCCTCGCGATATACGACAAGCTGACCCCAGGCGCGCTGACCGGGGGCCGTGACGTCGCCGGCACCGGGACCATCGACGTCGACGGCAACGTCGGTGAGATCGGGGGCATCCAGCAGAAGATCGCCGGCGCGTACGGCGACGGTGCCCGGGTCTTCCTGGTGCCGGCCGCCAACTGCGCCGAGGCAGCGGGCTCGCCGTTGGCCGGCGACGTGGAGCTGATCAAGATCGCGACGCTCGCCGACGCGGTCGCTGCCCTGAAGGCGCTCAACTCGGGCAACACCTCGGCGATCACCCGATGTGGCTCATGACCACCTTGATCGGGCGCCGATGACCGAGCCGTCGTTCTCCGACGAGTCCGTGCCGACGCTGCCGTTGGAGGGCGGCGCCGCGGGTCCGGTCGTCTCCCTGCGGGCCGTCGTCGCGGAGGTCGAGCACTACGTCAGCGACGACGGCTGGGACCAGCCCAGCCGGCTGTTCGCCCTCGTGCCCACGGCCCAACTCGTGGAGGCCGAGCCGGACCTGGCGATCGAGCTCGGCGTGCATGCGAGCAGTCATGAGGCTCTCACTCCGGTCGAGCAGGAGATCGACCAGAACGTCCGGTCGCTCGAGGAGCTGCTGCGCCGCATCGCCTGGCCGTCCGCGGTGGTGGGTGTCGTAGCGGTCGTGGAGCGCGTCGTGCTGCCTCCGGCTGCCGAGCAGGAGGTGCCGCCTGAGGACGACCTCGCCGCGGCTTTTGCCGCCAAACACCCGGCCCGGGAGGATGTCCGGATCGCCGCTGGTGTGCTGCGCAGTGGTGAGTCGCACTGCGCGCTCAGGCTGCGGTCGCATGACGACGACGACCACCTGGTGCACGGTGCCGACCTCGTGCCGCGTCTGCTCGCGGGGCTGCGTGAGACGCTAGAGGCGGCTGACGACAACGAGGTCAGCCAGGATTGGGGTCCCGATGAGTGAGGCTTTCGGCGCCGGGGAGGGCGTGGCGCCGCCCATCCGTACCCGGCGGGTCGCCTCCAGACGACCGCGGGCACTGTTGCCGACGCTGGCGATCGTGGTGGTGCTGGTCATCCTCGCGTCGATCTTCGTCGAGATCTGGACCGACCGGCTGTGGTTCCAGTCTCAGGGGTTCGGGTTCGTGTTCGGCAAGATCCTCCTGACCCGGGTCGTGCTTTTCTTCGCGTTCGGGCTGGTGTTCGCCGGTGCCGTCGTGGGCAACGTTGTCCTGGCCTACCGGATGCGACCGATCCTGCTGAGCGACGGCTACCGCAACCCGACCATCGAGCATTACCAGGACGCGCTCGACCCGTTCCGGCGCTGGATCGTCGTGGCACTGGCGGCCACCTTCTTCCTGTTCGCCGGCGGCAGCGCCTCGGGCCGCTGGAAGACGTACCTGCTGTGGCGCAACGCCGTGCCATTCGGGAAGAGCGACGCGTACTTCCACAAGGACATCGGCTTCTACGTCTTCGGCTACCCGTGGTTCCGCTACCTGCTGAGCTTCGGCTTCACCGTGCTGGTCTTCTCGATCATCGCGGCCGGCGTCACGCACTATCTGTACGGGGCGATCAGGCTGCCCGCAAAGCACAACCGGATCACCAACTCGGCCCAGATCCAGCTCTCGGTGCTGCTGGGACTCTTCGTGGCGTTGAAGGCGGTTGCGTACTGGCTGGACCGGTATGGCCTGGCCGTGCACGAGGGCTCTTTGATCACCGGGGTGACCTACACCGACGTCAACGCCGTGATCCCCTCCAAGAACGTGCTGATGATCATCGCGATCATCAGCGCCTTGCTCTTCTTCGGCAACGTGGTGCGGCCCGGTTGGCTGCTTCCGTTGCTGGGCTTCGGTCTGCTGGTGCTCTCGGCGATCCTGATCGGCAGCATCTGGCCGTTGATCGTGCAGCGTTTCCAGGTCAAGCCGTCGGAGCCCATCAAGGAGGGCCACTACATCCAGCTCAACATCGCGGCGACCCGGGACGCGTACGGGCTGGGCAACGTCACCGTGAAGCAGTACCCCGGAGTGACGACCCTGACGAACGACGAGCTCCAGCAGGCCGCCGGCCAGTTGCCGGGCGTCCGAGTGATCGACCCGCGGCTGGTGTCGCAGGCCTTCGTGCAGCTTCAGCAGATGCGTGGCTTCTACACGATGCCGGATGTGCTCGACGTCGACCGCTATGCGATCTCCGGCAACCCACAGCCCCAGGACGTCATCGTGTCGGCCCGGGAGCTGAACCTGAACGGCCTGCGGCCTGACCAGCGGAACTGGAACAACGAGCACACCGTCTACACCCACGGGTTCGGGGTCGTCGCCGCGTACGCCGACCGCCGCGCCAACAGCGGCCAGCCGGTGTGGGCCGAGAAGAACCTGCCGGCGAGGGGCCAGTTCGGCACCTTCCGGCAGCAGATCTACTTCGGGGAGAGCGAGCCGAACTATTCGATCGTCGGCGCGCCGCCCGGCTCGGCCCCGGTGGAGCTGAACATCCCTCAGATCGGCGGCACCAGCAAGGACCAGAACTCGACCTACACGGGCCCCGGGGGAGTTGGACTGGGGTCGGCGTTCCGTCAGATGCTCTACGCCGCGAAGTTCTGGGACTCGTCGATCCTGCTGTCGCAGCGGGTGAATCCCGACTCCCGGTTGATCTACAACCGCGACCCGTTGACGATGGTGAAGAAGATCGCGCCGTGGCTGCGGGTGGACGGCGCGCCGTACCCGGCGGTCGTGGACGGACGCACCGTCTGGATCATGGACGGCTTCACCACGACGTCCGACTACCCGATGTCGGACCTGGTCGACCTGAACCGGGCGACCAGCGACTCGCTGACCCCGGAGCATGCGGTGGCGGGTCAGCCCTCGGACAAGATCAACTACATCCGCAACTCCGCGAAGATCACCGTCGACGCGTACTCGGGCCAGGTGAAGATCTACCAGTGGGACGAGCAGGACCCCATCCTGCGGACATGGATGAACGCGTTCCCCGGTGTCGTCTCGCCGAGGAGCTCGATCACGCCGGACCTGCTGGCCCACTTCCGCTACCCGGAGGACCTGTTCAAGGTGCAGCGACAGGTCCTGTCGACGTACCACGTCACGAACGCGGCGACCTTCTACAGCGGCTCGGAGAACTGGCGGGTGCCGGAAGACCCGACCGACAGCGTGACAAACCAGGCGCAACCGCCGTTCTACCTGACCGTGCAGCTGCCCGAGGGAGGGCCGCAGTTCTCGCTCAGCAGCGTCTACGTGCCGCAGAGCCGCTCGAACCTAGCCAGCTTCGTGTCGGTCGACGCCAGCCCGGCGAGTGCCGACTACGGCAAGATCACGGTGCTGCAGCTGCCCAGCGACAACACGGTCGCCGGCCCCGGTCAGATGTTCAACCAGCTGAAGAACGACCCGAACGTGACCAGACAGCTCCTGCCGTACGAGCGATCGGGCACCCGGGTGCTGCGCGGGAACCTGCTGACGCTGCCGTTGGGTAACGAGATGCTGTATGCCCAGCCGGTCTACACCTTTGGCGAGGGTACGGCGTCGTACCCGCTGCTGCAGTTCGTCACCGTGGCGATCGGGAACAGGATCGGCATCGGCAAGTCGTTCGACCAGGCCGTTGCCCGAGCGCTCGGTGTCGCCGAGACGCCGCCACCAGGTAACGAGCCGCCACCTGGCGGTGGTGGGGGGAGCGGTGGCAACCAGTCCGTCGACCAGCAGATCACGACCCTGCTGAGCCAGGCGAAGGCCGCCTTCGACCAGGCGCAGATTGCCCTGCAGAACGGCGACCTGGCCGGCTACCAGAAGGCGAACAACGATGGAGTCCGGCTGCTCACCCTGGCCATCAATCTCCGCGAGCAGCAGGGCGCGGCTACGACAGCCCCGCCAGCAAACGGCACCACTAGTCAGCCGGGGAGCACCTCAACCACGCCGCCGCGAAGCCCCTCGACCCCACGTGGCTCCTAGAAATCCCAGGGGTGTAGCGCGTCAAGCGGCCGATGCGGTGCGGTGTGCCAGGCGGTAGTCTCGTCGTAGGTGGTGCGGTGACGTAGGCAGCCATCGAGGATGCCGACGAGGCGGTTGGACAGGGAAGACCGCAGCGTCCTAATGGTTCAGTGCTCGAAAGCACGACATCCCAGCAGCCATCACGCTTCCTCATTCACCGGCAGGGGCACGATCTAGGAGTAGACCTCACAGGCCCGGACCAAGAAGTGCTCACCCACCGGCGGACTCGGACACCACTCTGGCCGAAACCCCGAACGATGCACCCCCATTAGGACCGAGAACCGACAGCATCGGGCAACGTCATTGGTAGATGGGCAGCTCCGCCGCGCTGGTGGCGTGGACGATAGTGACCCGCTGCACGCCAGGCACCGGTACCGGCAACCGGTACGGCATCGTGAGCGTGACGAGGACCCGATGGCCGACCACCTGTACCTGCGACCGCAGCCCCGGGTAGTCGACGTACGCGCCGGTGGTGATCAGGTAACGACGGACCGCTGCGGCGGCGCCGGGCTGGCTGATCGGCACGAACCGGTCGTCGCCGCCTCGGTAGATGGAGCCCGCGGCCGCCGCCTCGGTCGCCGCCAGCGACGCACCGTCGGCCAGTGACAGGGCCCCCTGGCGGCGAAGGTACGCCGCGGAGAGGTCGGTGACGGCGATGACCGTGAGCAGCAGGCAGATCGCGAAGATCACCAACATGGCCGTGATGACTCCCTGCTCGCCATCCCGCTGGGAACGGGACCCGGTGGTCGGCGCGCTCACCGAAGCACACCCTCGCGGTAGCTGCCGTACGGCTCGACGTGGTGAGCCGAGACGGCGATCGTCGCCGGGTTGTGCCCCAGGAACTGCGGGAGGACGGGCAGCCGGGCATGGAACGTGATTCGGATCTCCACCGTCGAGCCGGGCTGCAGGCAGGAGGTCGGAGCCGGATGACAGACGATAGTCAGATCGCTCGCCGGCAGGGCGACTGCTTGGTCGCGCATGGCCAGCCTGGCCGCCGCGTAGGCACGCTGGCGCGCGACCGCCGGGTTCGGCGAGAGCACATAGGCCCGGCCGGCCGCCCGCGCCGCCTCGGTCACGCCATACGCCGACCGCTGGACGGCGACCAACGTCAACAGGATGTAGACCAACGGGATCAGCAGGATCAATGACAGCCACACGATCTCCACCAGCGCGGACCCGCGCTCACCGACATCGATCCTTGCCCGGCGTGGCTGTCTCGGCAGCCACGGCAGCCTTGGAGCCGGGCTCACGGCAGCAGTTCCTTCACCGCGTGCCCGCTCACCGACACCGACACCGTCGGCCCCCAGAGCACCAGCACCGGTACCCGAGCAATGACCTCGACCTCCACCCCGGCCTGTCCGCCCACTCCGGTCGCACGCGCTGTCACCCGGTCGCGGAAGTCGGTACCGAACGTCTGGTCGATGATCCCCCGCGTCCGGGCCGCGCCCTGCGCCGGCGAGTGCTGATAGCTCGCGCCGTAGTGCGCACCCTGCGACGCGGCAGCCGTCAACGTCGACTTGACGTGCCAGATCAGCGCCAGCTGCAGGATCGCGAAGAACAGCGGGACCAGGACGACGGCCACCAGCGCGAAGTCGACGATCGCCGATCCGCGCTGCGACCGTCGCTGACCCACCAGCCTTCTCACATGTACTGGTTGAGCGCGTCGCTCAGGAACGACGTGACCCGGTTCTGGAAGATCACCAGGATCGAGCTCGCGATGATGATCGTCATCACCGTGATCATCACCCAGCCTGGTACGTCCCCTCGCTCGTCGTGCCCGCTCCTGGGCGAGCAGGTCCGTTCGAACAACCTCATGGTGACTTCCTCTCTTTCGGCCGGCTACGGCGCCAGCAGGTTGAGTCCCACAACTCCTGGATAGAAGGCGAACAGCAGCGTCACGGGGAGGATTAGGAAGACGACGGGCACCATCATCACGACCTCCTTGCGGGCCCCAGTCTCGATCAGGGCGCGCTTTGCGGCCTCGCGCACGTCGCCCGCCTGGGCGGCAAGGACGTCGACGAGCGGCGTGCCGCGCGACAATGCCACGGCGAGCCCCTCGGCGAACCGAGCGACCACGGCTAGGCCGGTGCGCCGGGCGAGTCCGTCGAGTGCGGCGACAACCGGTACGCCGGTTCGCGACTCGGCCAAGACGCGGGCGAGCTCATCCACCAGCGCGCCGCGGCAGGTGGAGACGACGCGGTCGAGCGCCGCCACCGGACCCTCGCCCGCGGCCACGGAAAGCGCCAGCAGGTCAGCCACGGCCGGGAACTCGGCGAGCATGCGCCGCTCCCGATTGCTCACCTGCCGGCTCAGCAGGGAGTCGCGGAACATCATGGCCAGCGCCGCCGCTCCGAAGCACAACATGAGCCACGGCAGCGCCCGGCCCGCTTGGCGGCCGGGGCCCAGCACACCGAGCAGGAGCATGCTGCCGAAGCCGCCGAGCGCCCACTCGACCTGCGACATCCGGAACTGCTCGACGGTTTGCCCGGCGCCAGCCCGCTCCAGACGTCGCTGGACCGATGCCCGGCCCCCCAGCAGACGCTGCAGACGAGCACCTCCTGACTCGAGAAGCGGTGCTGCGATTGCGGACAGCGCGGACACCGCACTGTCGGTCGGGGGGCGCGGCGTCCAGAGCGGCGTCGGTGTCGGGACATCGCGGATGTATGGCGCGATGCGGCTCTCCAGGCTGGGACGCCGGGCGGCCAGCAGGCGGGACCCGACGAGAAGCAGCCCGGCGCCGGCGCCAGCGCCGAGAAGACCGCCCCACAACGACGGTGTCACTGCAGCACCCGTTCCTCGTCAGGCAACCGCCCCACGGACACCATCAGCCGGTACGCCACGGCACACGCAAAGCCGCCGATGACCAACACCATGACGCCGGACGCGGAGCGATACCGCTCGATCACCTCCGGCTGGAACGAGAGCACGAGGAGCACCACCCACGGCGAGCCGGCCGCCAATCGTGCGCCGTTGACCACCCAGGCCTGCCGTGCCTCGAGCTCGGACCGGGTTCTCGCGTCGTCGCGCAGAAACCCCGACAGCGCCCGGAGAACCCGGCCGAGGTCACCACCACCCACGTCGCGCGCGATCCGGATTGCCTCGACGACCCGGTCACCGACCGGGTCGGCCAACCGCTCCTTGAGCAGGTCGAGACAGACGCCGAACCTTCCCGAGGCGAGGTAGTCGCGACCGAAAGCCGCGAACGCCGGGCGCAACGGCTCCGGGCCTCGTTCACCGAGCTGGCTGAGTGCCTCGGGAAGCGACAGACCCGCCCGGACCGCGGAAGCGATGTTGTCGACCGCCTCGGGCCAGACCACGGCCAGCTCGCGCCGGCGTCTCTGCGCCCGGCCGCGTACCAACGCCACGGGCGCGTATCCGGCGATCATCGCGAAGGCTGCGGCAATGGGGAAGGTGCGGGACACCAGCAGCATCACTAGCATCGCAACGAACGCCGAGATGGCACACAACGAGACCAGTCCGGCGGCCGTGACGCTCTCGATGCCGGCCCTTCGCAGCATCTCTTCGGTGCTGCGGGTTGCAGATGGGGACCGCGCCGCTCGCGGCGCTTGCTCGGTCATCGCCTGCACGATGAGCAGCAGCCCAATCCCGAAGAACAACCCCAAGGCGACGCCCACGTCAGCCGCCCGTCGAGGCTTGCGCCGGGGTCACCCGACCTGGTGCTGGATAGGAGTCGTCGCCGCGTTGTGCAAGCACCGCGTGGATGTCGATGCCGCTGGCGATGAAGCTGTCGATCCGCGGCGGCATGCCTTGAGCGCGCACCAGTCGTCCGCGCTCACGGAAGAAAATCGCCTCGGCTTCGATGATGTCGGACTCAACACGTCCTGGGACCGCGACGATCTCACGCACCCGACGTCTTCCGTCACCGTCGATGCCGACCTGCACCACGATGTCGACGCTGGCCGCGACCGTGGGCACGACGAACCGCGCCGAGATGTTCTCGCCCGCCAGCACGCGATAGGGAGAGTGCAACGCTGCACGATCTGTACGAGCTGGCCTCGTCGTTGCCCCGAGCATATTGTGGCGGTCAGCGGACGCCCCAGCCCGAGCTGCGCCGTGTCTGGTCGGGTCTAAGGCTTCACCTCCAGCCGCCCGAACGCCGCGGACGGACCATCCGCTTCCGGACATGGCCGAGGAGCCATCGGCGGCCGACCGACCCTGGCGACCCGCGATCTCCAGCCGTCCCGTCACCGGAGCGAGCCTTCGCGGCGCCGAGACGCCACCGGGACCTCGCGGCCCAGGGCTAAGTGATGGAGCCGCGTCATAGCCCAGATTGATGCACTGACTCACTAGTCGCTGGGCGACCGGCGTATTGCCCACAGCCAGCACGCCGCGTCGGTCGGTGTATCCATCGGCGGCACTTGGGCGATACACCGACCAGAGACGGGGGCCGGGTACTCGAACTATGCTCAGACTCGCACGTATTGCTGCCAGAGTTGGTCGAGTCACGGGGAGCCTGGGAGTGAAACACCCTTCACTCCCGGTAGTCGGCTCGCGTATCGTTGCCGACGTGTGCCGGGCGTGGACTCCCACCTCGCCCAACCACGAACGACGCTGTCCGTCGTTCGACCTGACAGCCGGGCGTACCCCGGCACTGGAGACTGCGTGACCAAGCCAACTCTGACGACGACCCCCGAGCGGAGCATGCGGTGGGTCCTGCCCAGTCTTTTGACTCGCGAGTCGGTCGAAGGGTGGTTGAGGGACCTTCCCGCGGACCTGACCGAGGTGGTGTTTCACCTCGGCGAGGGCGGCACGCGTGGCGGCCCCGGCGGGACCGAAAGCCTTCAGTCCGCGATATGTCTGCTCCATCGTCGGCACGTCCGAACGAAACTTTCGTTGCCGCCAGCGACCTTCAGTGACCCCAGCCGAATGGGATTGCTTACGGCCGCCGAAACCGAAGGTGACGGAACCCAAGCAGAGCGCACCCTTGCCTACCGGCTGCCGGGCCTGGTGCTCGCCCAACTTTGCGAACCAGCGGACGCGACATCTGCTGCCGGCACGGTCCGAGACCGCCAGGCCCTCACGGTCGCCAGCAATCAGAACCTGTTCGGGCATGGGTCGGCGCGAGCGATAGCGGTCATTGGTGCCACCGACCACCGAACCCATCTGCGCGATCCCGAGAACGTTCGCCAGGTGAAACTGGAAAATCGCGTCCTCCGGATGCTCGGAACGAGGGTCTATCACCCGGCTCGGAACGGCCATCCGCTGATGGAGGAGCTGCTCGAGTTTGTCTACCAGGCCACGGAGAACACGTTCGATCATGGCCGGAAGACTCTTGACGGGACCGTCATCGAGCAGGTGCGGATGGCTGCCATCAGCCGACACAACCTCGGCGCCGGCGCAGGTACTGTTTCGTTGAACAAGCACTTCCCAAACCCGAGCTCCGTGTTACGCGCCTACGTCGAACGCGCCCAGCGGCGAATAGCGGCAGCAGGCAATGACCCTGAGCGCCTCCACCTCTGGTCCGTCAGCGTCGCGGACGGGGGAGTTGGTATCGCGGCGAAGATGCACTCGGGATTGGACATCTACGAGGGCGACCTCGGGTATGAGTACAAGCTTGTGCAAGAGGCCGTGCTTCCTGAAGGGACGACTAAGCCCCTCGGCGAGCCGGGCCGTGGTCGAGGTCTGGTGAAGATGATGCGGGCCACCGACCGCCTGGGTGGCTTCTTCGAGATCCGAACGGGCCGGCTGTCGTTATGGCGCAGCTACCTCACTGAAGACGGAACCAGCGAGGCCGGGCTCAACTTCAAGAACCGGCACAGCTCGGCTTTCGACCTGCATGGTGAGGACGACCCGCATGTTCCGGTCGCCGGCACTGTCGTCTCAGTCTTGTTCCCGGCCTTCGACCTCGGGCTGAACGCTCGCGAATCGCCGAGGCGCGGTTGAGGCTCACCGTCGCGGATCTCGACGGTGAAGACGATCCGCAAAGCTTTGCAATCGTCTGCCCAAGTGGCTTCTACGACGAGACGGCAAGCATCCTCTACATTCCGCTTCCCGCCTCCCAGCGCCTTCGAGGTGCCGACAACGTCATCGTCGGTCTTCCGGCGTGGACGCTGCGGAACCACCTCACCGTGATCGGCGTGCACCCCTGGCGCAGGGACGAGCTCGACGACGACGCGCTCGACGACATCGTCAGCCGCGTCCCGGGTGCCCCGCTGTACGTGCTCAGCCACGATGACGGTGTCCCAAGGCTGGTTCACGTCCGGGGGACTGAGATTGCCGGGCTTGACAAGGACGAGATGATCGCGGAGCTGCGCCGTGCCGACGTCCTCTCGGTACTAGTAACCGATGGTGCTCACCTCCCACAGACTCAACGGCTGCACTACGAAGGCCCGAACGGTCACCACTACGGGGCTCTACTACGCCCGGGGTTCGCCCTTACCACCAACAACAGGCTCGACCGCATCTCGTTTTGGCTGCTGCAGCGCATTCGCGACCGGACAAATATCGTTGTGGACCATTGGTCAATGCTCGCTCTTGCGCACCATGCTGCGGCCTACGCTGCACGGTCCTTCGGCACGAACCCGAAGCCCTACATCGAAGCAGTCGCCGGGTACGAGAGCGGCGAGACGCTTGCGCCGCGCCTTCGCCGGGCTTTCCCACTCCCGACCGTCGGGCAGGCGATGTTCCTGCTGTCGATCAACAGCTCTGGATCGATGGCCCACGACGTCGTCCTTCCCGCGCTGGAAGAGGCGGCGCAAGCGGGAGCCGTCGCCATCGCGCTCGCAACCTCCTCGGCCGACGGGGACCGACCGGTCGAAGCGCTCGCTGAACTGGACTCGGAGTTCCGCCGGCAGAAGGCCGAGAACTGCCCACGCTGCGCCGAAGCGACCACGCTCGTTCCTATCGGGAAGAGCACATACCTTATGAAGCTCGCGGCGTACACCGAACTCACGGCGATCAGCAAGCCGGACGCCGAACTGTCTCGCGAGGTGATCGAGGCCTATGCGAAGACCGGCGCATTCAGCCTGCACCGCGACCACGACGAGGCCGGCGACGAACGGCATCATGCCTTCTATGTCGATCTGCTGCCGATGCTCGAGAGCCAACGGTTCACCAAAGGGCTCCTCTTGGCTGTCGGTGGCCTCAAGGATGTCGAACCGTCGGTGATTCTCTGCCCACCAAGCCAGGCAGCTCAGGAGCTGGCCAAACGTGTCGCTGACCTGTTGAACCTCGACAGTCCCATCGTCTCCGACGAGCGAGGGCTTTCCGGCCTGCCTGACGAGCAGGTCGAGCTGCTGTGCAACGCTAACGACATCCTGATGGTCGACGACGTCGTCATCACCGGGCGACGCATCGAAGGGTTCCGCCAGGAACTCATCGGTCTGCGCCGAACCCGTGATCTCCCAAGTGAGTTCAGCCTCGGGTGCCTGGTCGGCGTCGCCCGGGCCCGAGACCCAAAGGCGCTTCAAGGGTGCAAGGACTTCGTGCACCACCGGACGAACGAGAACGAGACATTCGCGGCAGTCGAGACGATCTTTCTGCCCAACTGGGACGAGCGCAAGTGCCCGTGGTGCCTTGAGCTCCAGGCGCTCAGCTCACTGTCGGCCCCAAGCCGAGCTCTTGCGATCGTCCAGGAGCGTGTCGCACAGCTCAGTGCGCGAGATGGCCTCTTCGACCCCTTCTTCACCGTGACTCACGGCGAAGCTGCGATGCCTAGGTCAGCCGGCGCTCCGGACGACGAGGTGGCCTGGCGCAAACTGAGCGAGCAGACGGACGCGACATCTAGCTACTCTGAACGCTACTGGGAGCTGAACTCCGGTTCGGTGTTCGGCAACATCCAAGGCGTCGACCTCGTAGTCGGCATCGCCGCAGCGGTACACGCACTCCGGTTCAAGTACAGCGTGGACCTTAAGCCACGCGAGCCTCGGCTCGACGCCCGCTTCCGCTCGCCGATCGCCAAGGTACTGGACCCGTCCCTCTACCTGTTCGGCCGCTTCTACGAGCCAGTCCTCCTGGCCAGCATTCTCCGCGTATGCAACCCCTGGGACTTGAGTAGCCCGGACGTCGACGACGAGCTAGTTGAAGGAGTGGCCCAGCACCTGGAGTACCTCTCCTCCGGCACCCTCCTCATGGGTGAAGCGATTGTCCTGGGTCGGCTCGACCGGCTGCCCGCGCGTGCCATCAAGGCACTGCCGGAACGCGGCTCTGACCTCGCTGTCCTTGCCCAAGCGCTACTTGGTTGAGCCGGCAGCACAGCCCCTCAGGCCGGCGAGGCTGACGTCGAGCTGTCCTGAATCCGTAGAGGTGAGACGAGGGGGCCAGGGGGCCTATGCAAGGTCGTCCTGAGTGCGCGAACGGCCGGCAAACAGGGCCTGAGATAGGCAAACTTTAGCCGACGCGATCCGGGTGGTGCGGGAGTCCACGACCGGGGAGATGATCCACGACGGGTTGAACCGGGAGTAGGTGTCGATCAGCACGTAGAGCTGGAACCAGATCCCCTTGGCCGGGCCACGAAGCTTGGTGATGTCCCACGTCCACACCTGCGACGGACCGTCGGCCATCAGCTCGGGTTTCACCTTCGCCGGGTGGCTCGCCAGTCGGCGTCGTTCACGGCTTTGGCCGGCCGCCCGGGCGATGCGATACATCGAGGTTAGACGTAGGTTAGACGCGCCCGGCGGGAGCTCTTTGCCGTTCACTCGCCTAACCCCGATGCGGCACCCGGCTTGGTCACCTGCTTTTCGCGCCCGGCGTGGTACAGGTAGATGTTCGACACATCTTCGCCCCGGGTTCGGTCGAAGACGACATTGCCGGGCAGCAAGACGCCAGCCTGAACACGCGTGCCCGCCGACGTGGCTGAAGGTTGCACAGTGCCGGCCGATCGGGTCATGGTGGCTGAGGGCTGCACAGTGCCGGCCGATCTGGTCGCGGAGGGCTCGGAGGTACTCGAACAGGCTGCCAGAAGCATGAGCACGGCAGTCATAACGGGACAGAGAATCGCTCGGGTTCTTGTCGGCATATCGCTTCTCCTCGGAGTGGTCGTCGTCTGTGGAGCCGGCTGTGCAGCTTGACGCGGTCTGTTCTGGCTGCCAGGCGAACGCCAAGGCGATCTCTGCCGCCGCTGTCGCGGCGATTTCCAGGGTCGTCTTACGCCGGCTGTTGGCTTTAACCCTCATCGACGAGGCTCCTTCGCTATCGATGAAGCCGTGACGTTGAACCAGTAACCGCTACGGGCTCCTTACCGATCCACAGACGCCGACGGCGCACAGGTTGCAGACCAGGGAGTTCTTTTGTTCTGGTGCAGCCCACGGACGCGGTCCAAGGGCGAAGAGCGTTCATTACTGCACCCGGAACAGTGGGGCGAAAGTCCAGGTGAGGGTTTGGGCAAGAGCACGGGGTGGAAGATCTTGGGGGGTGGCACGGAGCAAGGGCACCGTTGCGTTGCGCGATCGGGCCGGGCACGGGACTAGTCCCATGACGTCGCCTTCAGCCTCCGTGTTCGCTGGCTTCCGGTTCCCTCGCGAGGTCATCTCGCTCGCGGTGCGCTGGTATCTGCGGTACGGCCTGTCCTACCGTGACGTACTGGAGCTGCTCGCGGAGTGTGGTGTGGTGGTTGACCACGTCACCGTCTATCGGTGGGTTCAGTACTTCACGCCGGAGTTCGTCGAAGCCGCTCGGACGTGCCGTCACGTGTCGGGTGATCGCTGGTTCGTCGACGAGACCTATGTCAAGGTCAACGGCCGGTGGACGTACCTGTACCGGGCGGCCGACAGTATGGGCAGGCGATCGAACTCTGGCTGTCTGCCAGGCGCGATCTGACCGCCGCCCGGGCGTTCTTCACCCGGGCGCTGGCCCTTGACAGCCCTCGGGGCGGTGCCGGTTGAGGTGACCACGGACCGAGCACCAGCATATCCACGGGTCCTCGATGAGCTCATCCCGACCGCCCTGCACGACACCCAGCGGTATGCGAACAACACGATCGAAGCCGACCATGGTCGGCTCAAAGCCCGGCTACGCCGATGCGTGGCATCAAGACGTTCCGATCAGCTCACGTCCTTCCCGCCGGCCTGTCGACCGCGGACCGAGCTATCCGTTCCCACGCTGCTGGCTTGGTGTCGTGGAAGAAGTCGGTGGCCCGGGCTCGACGCTGACGGCAGCGACGAGAGCGCAGATGTGATTGAGGGCTGCGGTCAACTGCTCCACCACGTGGACGAAGGCCGGCCAGGGCGCCAAACCGTCGATACCCAGTCGCGATCGTGCCCCGGTGGCCTTAGTCCCACCCAGGTGGGCCACTCCTCCCGCCGAGCGGAACACCTGTAGTGCCTTGAAAGGTTCGGCTGAGCCTTCTGTATCGCCGATGGCTTCGAGGAATCGGCCAAGCAGAGCCAATGAGCGCTCGCCACTCTCTGCACTTCCAAGAAATGTCTTGAGAGGCGCTGGGTCGATTCCATCGACCATCGCCTTAGTCAGCGTCAGGACGGGCGGGCCCAGCGAGGACGCGTCCGTAGTCGTCGGCCCGACGAGATGTTCGAACTCTCCACGCGTCTGAGCGTCCAGAGCTGTCCACAGGGGCGACCCGAGCAGGGTATTGGTCGCGTCGGCGGCCCGGGACCTGGCGCGACGCAGTTCGCCGACAGGGTCGGGCGAGGCGGAAATCTGGTTGAGGAAGTCTCGCCGGAATCGACCTTCGTCCATGCGCCCTTCGGGTGGCACGTTGTGAGCGAGCCAGTGCGGCTGCTCTGACGACGGCAGGGACCCCAGTTCGCTCAGGTAGACCTCGATGAGCCCCGCGGTGTTCGTCGAGATGTCAATCCCCCACAGGTCGAGACATTCAAGGCGGCCGGCGGTCACCCGGTAGCGACTCGGCTCGTCCGCATACCGACCAAGCACCTCCCGCGCGAAGTACACAGGGGTCAACTCATGCAACTTCGAGTTGTCGCGGTAGTCGCCCAGCTGCTCGGGGTCGCATGTGTGCGTGAGCATGCTCCCGCCGCCGGGTTCCACGCCGTAGACGAACTCTGGGTACGTCTTAAACTCACCGCGTTCCTCGCGGCGGCGGCGACGTGAGGTCTTCAAACCCGCGATGAGGTACTTCCCCATCACATTCGAGAACGCGGGGGGTCCTCCGATGCTGGCCTGATGCATTGCGCACCACTCGAAGAATGCCCGATCGGACCGGAAGCGATGATCAACCCGCTCGAAGTCCTCGTGGTCGATAGTCGTGGTGTAGTCCATCTGAACGAGCAGGTCGCGACCGGCGTCTGCCAGGAACGTTCGGAGCTCAAGGGCGCCGACCTCGATTCGCCAACTGTCCATGCTGATCGCGGTCCGGATGAGCTCTACGTCCCGTCCGGCTGCATTGAGGTAGGACCACCCGCCAGCCGTTGGGAACGCGTCCCAGTACCACAGAAACGTCGGTGTGATCTCGAACGTCGGATCGACCAGTCGGTGGTGCTCACGGACAGCGGTGAAGAAGAAGAGGTCGGGCCGTGCTGGGTCCTCCCCGGCGGTCAATCCATCGGAGAACCGACCGTCGCTCCAGAGCTCGATCTCACCGATCGTGCGCCGGCCGGACCACCCGGTAGACCTGAGTACTCGCTCCTGGCAACCGGGGTCGGCTAGGACGCAGTGGGTGCCTCCATACATGTCGTCGCGGTGGAAGTCCTCCTCGACGGTCAGCCATCCTGTGGGCTCGTGCGTGACCCGACGGAGCAGAGCGATAGGCCAGAGTTCCTCGGGATACTCGCCCTGCGGACGTGACCACGTCAACGCAAGTGTCGGAGCCGCATCGGTGAGCTCGTAGCCAGGTATCCGTGGCATGTGGATCTCTGGGGGCGTCACACGCTCGACCACCTCTGGAGGGCTCGGATGTCGAGGCGGTTCTGGAAGCGCAGCCGCTTGCCCCGGTTGAGGTCCCGCGCGAGGCCGGCGAACTCGAGCGGACTCACTCCCGGCCAGCCCTGTCGGAGCGCTTCAACGATGAGCTGCTTCGGGTCCAGTTCATGGCCATGAGCACGCATGAAGGTGAGCGCTTGAACCGCCATGAACCTTTCCCGGCTATCGGTCAGACCCTGGTTGAGGACGGGCAGCAAGGAGATCCCCTCAACCATGGCCTTGATCGCCTTGGTGGCTTCTGGAACATGCGCGATGTCACTACCACCAAGACGCCCGACGTTGTGCGCTGTGATCCACGGCGCGTGGCTCGCGTGAGCCTGGACCGCAACGATGCTGCTGACCGAGCTTCTAGACTCGATCTCCAGCACCTCGTCGAGGTTCAAACACCAGCCGATGACTGCCCCGTGGGGACGGGCTGAAAAGCGAGAGTGTCGGTTAGAGGTCGTGCCGATCGCCACTCCCGACGACTCCAACCACGGCTGTGCCGCGACCGCACTGGTCGAGGGCGCGATCAAGGTCGCTACCTCGCCGTCCGCCCATCGCCGGGCCGCCACGAATGCTTTGCGCAACGGCACATGAGCTTCGACGTAGGCACGACGCATAACCGCAACAATAGAGACTGCTACCGACACGGCGTGGCAGCGTCGGGGGACCTTCTGAAGGCAGCATTCGACGGTCGAGACCAGGGTGAAGGACGCAGGCTTCCCGCTCCTTACTCCCCTCGGCGCCTGAGCCGAACGTGTGCGACAGATGCCTCGGAGCCAACAGGGGCAATGTGCACACCCCCCGCTCAGTTGTGACCAAACCCGATGGGGTAGGCGTCACCCACCAACACACGATAGGGAGAGTGCAAGCACCATCACGCGCACTCCGAGCGTCGGGGGCGCCTCCAGCCGAGTTCGCCGTCTCTGATCTGTTCGGGCCGATCAGTCCAGCGCAGTGAGCCGCTCCTCGAGTTCGGCCAGATCG
>JBBSGI010000002.1:0-106848 GCA_038254365.1 Propionibacteriales bacterium | reverse complement strand
TGGGCCAACGAAACCGCCTGGGCCGAACTCATCCGAGACCACCTCGCCCGCACCCAAGGACGAGCACCCGACCAACGACGCCACGTCGATTCCCGGTCAGCTCCCAGCCTGCACCCATCTCCACGCTAAGCGACATAGGACTTATGTTCGACAGCCTGGATCCTTCCGACAACGAGCCCTTTCAAGAGCCGCCGGAGTACGACCCCGGGCTGGAGGCTGCCGGGTGGGCGGCGCTGATCGACTTCGAGGCGGCCTTGGTGGAGCAGGTCGACGAGCTGGACGCCGACCGGACCCTGAGCGAGGTCGACGACACCCGCCGGGCGGTGAACCGGGCCGAGGCCCGCCAGCTCGCGCTGGCCGCGCACTGGGCCGACCTGCACGCCGTCCTCGACACCCCGGCAGCGACCCCGGGTGGGCAACGGCTGGTCCGCCTCGGCGGGGACGGCACCCCAGAGGTGCTGGAGTTCGCCGCCGCCGAGCTGGGGGCGGTGCTGCGCATCGGCGACCACACCGCGGCCCGGCTGATCGGCGACGCGTTGGACCTTCGGCACCGGTTCGGTCTGCTGTGGAAGTTCGTGCAGGACGGCGCCACCCCGGTGTGGACCGCCCGCAAGATTGCCGAACGGGCCCGGGGCCTGTCCCAGCCCGCCGCCGCTGCGGTGGACGCGAAGATCTCCACGATCGCCGGCACCGTGTCCTGGGTGCGCCTCCGCACCATCATCGATGCGGCCATCCTGGCCGCGGACCCCCCACAAGCCCTGTCCGACGCCGAACAAGCCGCCGCCGAGGCCGGGGTATGGCTCAACGACGACCCCGACCACGGCTACGGCACGATGCTCATCAAGGCCGCCGCCGGCGACCTGCACGCCTTCGACACCGCCCTGAACCTGGTCGCCCGAGCGTTGAGGCTGCTCGGCGACACCGACACCCTCGACCAGCGCCGCGCCAAAGCCGTCGCCATCCTGGCCAACCCCGACACCGCCAAGGCACTCGTGGACCGGGCCGAGCAGACCCGCCGAGCGCGGCTCGCCGCGGCCGAGGCTCGACGTGCCGGGAACCTCGACCTCGCCGAGCAGGCCGAGTCCCGGATCGACCGGCGGCCGCTGACCCTCTGCAACGCCGTCGTCTACTTCCACCTGACCCGCGACACCCTCCAGGCCATCCTGGACGGCAAACCCCATTCCGGCGCCGGCGTGGTCCGGATGGAAGACGTCGGCCCGGTGATCGCCGACCAGGTCCGGCACTGGTTCCAACACGCCCAGGTCACCGTCAAGCCCGTCATCGACCTGGCCGGCATCGCCCCGGTCGACCGGTACGAAGTACCAGACCGCATCTCCGAAGCCATCGGGCTCATCCACCCCGCCGACTACTACCCCCACGCCACCAGCCTGTCCCGACATCAAGACAACGACCACGTCATCCCCTACGTGCCACCCGACTCCGGTGGTCCACCCGGCCAGACCGACCCCGCCAAAATGGCCAGGCTCGCCCGACGGCATCACCGGATCAAGACGCACGCCGGTTGGGCCGTCAGACAGGTCAGACCCGGCGCCTGGCTCTGGCGGACCCCCCACGGCTGGTACTCCCTCGTCGACCAACACGGCACCACCACCCTCGGCAAACTCGGCTGAGCGATCCCGGTTGGGAGCGTGGGCTCAGCCCTCGAGAGAGAAGGAACGCTCGGCTCGCCACACCCCGTCGTCGCCGTGGACGTAGAGCCGGAACTCGGTCACTTGAAAGGCGCACGTGTAGTCGGCGAGCCGCGCGAAGGCTCGATCGAGTGCCTCCTCGTCGATGTCATGAGCCACGGTGACGTGCGGGTGGTAGGGAAAAGTCAGGTCCTGAGTCAGGGGCCCCTGGCGGATCGCGGCGGCCAGCAGCTCACACGACGAGATCCCCTCCGCCAAGGCGATGAACACCACAGGTGAGGTGGGGCGGAAGGTCGCCGTACCCCGCAGGTGCAGAGCGAAAGGTGGCGTTGCGGCGGCCACCTCGGCCAGATGACGTTCGGTCTCAGCCAGGGGTCCGCGGACCTCCGTGGGCGGCACCAGCGTGACGTGGGTGGGGATAGCCTCCGCGAGCGGGTCACCGAACGACGCGCGGTAACGCTGCAGGTCGCCTGCCCAAGGCTCGGGCACTGCGATCGCCACGCCGATCGTGGTCATCCGAACGACCCTACCGCCCCGGAACGAAGCCAACTCGCGCATAGACGTCGGCAAGGGTGACGCTGGCGACCTCCCGCGCGCGCGCCGCCCCCTCGACCAGGATCGCCGTGAGCTCGGCCGGGTCGTCCAGCAACTCGAGCGTGCGCGACCGGATCGGGGTCACAAACTCCTCGACCAAGGTTGCCAAATCCTCCTTGAGGTCGCCATACCCGCGCCCGCTGTAGTCGCTGACGATGTCGTCGACCGCGCGGCCACTCAGCGCGCTGAAGATCGTGAGCAGGTTGGAGACTCCGGGCTTCGCCTCAGGATCGAACGCCACCTCACGGCCCGAGTCCGTGACTGCCGACCGGATCTTCTTGGCGGACCGCGCCGGGTCGTCCAGCAGCTCGATGATGCCGGCAGGCGACGATGCACTCTTGCTCATCTTTGACCCCGGTTCCTGCAGGTCCCCCACCTTGGCGGTCTCTCTCATGATGTACGGCGCCGGCAGCACGAATGTCTCACCGAAGCGGCCGTTGAAGCGGCCGCCCAGGTCACGGGTCAGCTCGAGATGTTGTCGCTGGTCCTCCCCGACCGGAACCCGATCTGCCCGGTAGAGCAGGATGTCCGCAGCCTGCAGCACCGGGTAGGTGAACAGTCCGACGGTGGCGCGTTCCTGTCCACCCCGCTGCGACTTGTCCTTGAACTGCGTCATCCGTGACGCCTCGCCAAACCCGGTGATGCAGCCCAGCACCCATGCGAGCTGAGTGTGCTCCGGCACTTGGGACTGGAGGAACAGCGTGCACTGCTTGGGATCCAGTCCCATCGCCAACAGCTGAGCCACCGAGACCAGGCATCTGCTGCGCAGCACCTCGGGATCGTGCTCGACGGTGATTGCGTGCAGGTCCACCACGCAGTAGAACGCCTCGTGGTCGAACTGAAGTGCCACCCACTGCCGCAGCGCGCCCAGGTAGTTGCCCAGGTGGAACGAGTCAGCCGTGGGCTGGATGCCCGACAGCACGCGTGGACGTGCGGGGATAGGAGTCGACGGCGCGTATGACATGCGCGCCATTGTGCCAAAGCACCGATGGAACCCGCCGCGGGCACAGGAGTCGCACCCCATGACATCTTCGTGGTGAGGATTGGGCGGAACGACTGTCCGCCGTAAGGGCCCTCGAGTGGGGATGGTCGAGATGATCGCCGCAGGCATCTCAGATGGCTCTCCATCTGCGCCACGCGGCCGACGAGTGGTCGCGGTGCTGAGCGTCTCGGTGTTGTTCCTCGCCGGGCTCGTGACGGCCCACCTGCAGGACCGCGGCACCGAACCGCGCTTCAACGCCAGCGCAGTGCCGGCTCGCCAGATGGTCCGTCAAGCCGGTTCGCTGTGGAGTTTCTCCGCGTCGCCCACGGACCCAGCCGTACGCGCCGCGGTGTGGGACGTGTGCGCGAACACTGGGCCCTGCTCCGGGCAGCACTTGGCGATGGCAGTCACAAGAGATGGCTATGCGACAGCCAGCTACTTTCTGGTCTCGGAGGCAAGCGGCGTGCGCTGGGTCGGAGGCGACTCGTTCGCCGCCATCCTCGGGAACGGTGACGTCGCCCTGGTCTCAGCGGTCGAAGCGCCCCGGATCCTGTCGGTTTCCCACCAGCCCGCACCGATGGGTCCGGGAGAGGTCCTGCTCTATGCCTTCCCGAGGCGAAACGCGGTGCAGCCGGTTGCTGTCAACCCGACCATGAGAACGGCACATGTCTTACCGAGTCTTCCCGACGATGAGTTCGCTGCGCCTGAGCTGCGCAACGGTCTGCTCTGGAGCACGGCTGGCGACCTCATCGCCACTTCGAGCAACGGCGGCGTCAGCTGGCAAACGCACCCTGACGCACCCCGGGCGATGGTCGCCGTCCCCGTCACGAGTGACGCACCCCGGGTAGACGCCCTTCTTGCCGAAGGTGACGATCCCCTCGCCCGCGCAGTCCTCGCTCGCACCGCCGACAACGGTGCCACCTGGCAGTGGCTTGACCCTAAGGCTCTCCCTGACGCCTGGCCCCTGTGGAGCGCCATCATGCCCTCCGGTCAGCTCCTGGCCATGTACGACGGCCCCGTCGCGGGAGGGAATGTCGCCTTCGTTCGCCTCTACGTGAGCGACACGTCGTCATGGACGTCGTTCCACGCCGTCGACATTCCAGAGCACGGACCAGAGCTGTCAAACGGCCGGTTGGCGACGACCACTTCACACCAAGGCCAACAGGGGCTCTACGTCCAGGACGACTCGACCGTCCTGGCGTCCTTCGATGAGGGACGCACCTGGACGACGGTGCGCACTCGGTGACCTCGTAGCGGTGTTCATGGACGACCACACGATGGACCTCCTCGTCTCCAGCTCCCCGACAGGTGACCTGCACATCTCCACCGACCGTGGCCGGACCAGGAACGCGACGAAGGCCCGCTGAGCGTCCGCTAGCCCGTCTGGTCGACGCGGGTCTCCGGGTCCGGGGGCGGCTCTGGCTTTGCTGGCGCCACGCTGACCCGTGATATCCGCTTGCCGTCGACACCGACCACGGTAAGCAGGTAACCCTCGAAGTCCACGGTCTCACCCGCGTCGGGAACGTGCCCGAGCTGTTGCACCAGGTAGCCGGCCACGGTCTCGTACGGGCCCTCCGGCAGCACCAGACCGGTCTCGTCCTCGAAGTCATCCAGGTTCAGCAGGCCGTCGACCTCGAGCTCACCGGTGAGTGACCGGGTGGTCTCCGGCTCCTCGGCGTCGTACTCGTCCCGGATGTCGCCGACCAGTTCCTCGACCAGGTCCTCCATCGTGATGATGCCGGCCGTGCCGCCGTACTCGTCAGCGACGATGGCGAGATGGGAGCCCTCGCGTCGCATGTCGGACAGCGCCGACAGGATTCTCCTGGTGTCCGGGAGCAGAAGAACGTCGCGCACGATGTCCTTGACCCGCACCGACCGGCCCGAGACGTTCGGGTCGAGCAGGTCACGCACGTGCACGAAGCCGAGCACGTCGTCCGACGAATCGCCGATCACCGGGTAGCGCGAATGGGGCCGCACCAGGGCCTCCTTCGCCGCGCGGTAGGCGGGCGTCTCGCCGTCGATGAAGTCGACCTCGGTACGCGGCACCATCACCTCGCGGATCTGCCGGTCCCCAGCCTCGAAGACCTCCTCCACGATCTGCCGCTCCTCATGGCCGAGCGTCTCCGACCCCGAGACCAGCTCACGGATCTCCGCGTCGGAGATCTGCTCGCGGTTGGCGTTGGGGTCGCCGCCGGCGAGCCGTACCACGATGTTGGTCGACGCCGAGAGCAGCCAGATCACCGGCCGGGCCAGCTTGGCGATGCGGTCGACCGTCGGAGCGACGGCGAGCGAGATCGACTCTGCGCGCTGCAGCGCCAACCGCTTCGGCGCGAGCTCACCGATCACCAGGGAGAAGTACGAGATCGCCAGCGTGATGAGCACCAAGGCGATCACGTCGGCGGCACCTGACGACAGGCCGGTATCCTCGAGAGTCGGCGTCAACCGCTTGGCGAGCACCGCACCCCCGAACGCGGCCGAGAAGAACCCGGCCAGCGTCACCCCGACCTGGACGCTGGCCAGGAACCGGTTGGGGTCCGCGCTGAGCCTGGCGACCGCGCTCCCCCTCCTGCCACGGCCTTCGAGGGACTTGGCCTGGCTATCGCGCAACGACACCAGCGACATCTCGGAGAGCACGAAGTACCCGCTGGTCAGGATGAAGACCAACACCAAGACGATGTCGAGGATGACCCCCCTCATGGCCGCACCCTCGGGTGCGGCACCTGTCTGTCCATAGGCGCCCAGCGTATCGGCCAGCAGCGAAATGGGGTTGAGCCCCGCCATCACACCCGGCAGGGTTACTGAATGAGGTTCCCCGACGACGTGCCCACGCTCACCGACGGCGACGTCACGCTCAGGGCCCATCGGCTCGACGATGCCGCAGCGGCGGTCGAGCAGAGCACCGACCCCACGTCGATCCGGTGGACCACGGTCCCCCTTGACTACACCCTGGAGAGCGGCCGGACGTTCGTCGGCGAGATCATGCCGAAGGGCTGGGAGTCGGAGTCGGAGTTCGGGTTCGCCATCGAGACCACACACCCCAGTGGAGAGCGGCGGTATAGCGGAACCCTGTCTCTTCGAGACGAGGGCAGCCGACGCGCCGAGTTGGCGTTCGGCACACACCCCGCGATCCGGGGACGAGGGGTCATGTCCACCGCGGTCAGCCTGCTCCTCGACTGGGGTTTCCAGGCCCGCGACTTCGAGACGGTCATCTGGTGGGCCAACCACGGGAACGTGGCTTCGCGACGGGTCGCGTGGAAGAACGGCTTCACGTTCGGCGGCACGGTACGGCGTTGGCTCGACCACCGGGGCGAGTACCCCAACGCATGGGTCGCCAGCCTGCACCGCGACGACGACCGCGGCCCCAAGACCAGCTGGCTCGAGACGCCGGTAGTCAGGGGTGACAACGTCGTCCTCCGCCCCTTGCGCGAGGACGACGTACCGAGCATCGTCGCTGGTGTCACTGACCCGCGAACGCGGCACTTCCTCTCCTTCCTGCCCGACCCCTTCGCTGCGGAGGACGCGCTGGCGTACCTCATCCGCAACGTCGAACAGGCTTCGATGGGGACCGGGGTCGCGTGGGCCATGGCCGACCCGGCCACCGATCGGCACTTGGGCAACATCGGCTTGCCGCGGATGGGACGGGGTGAGGCCGAGATCGGGTATTGGGCGCACCCCGATGCGCGTGGACGAGGGGTCACGACCGAGGCCGTACGGCTGGTGATCCGGCATGCGTTCGTCGACGCCGAGGACGGCGGTTACGGCCTGCACCGGGTCTTCTTGAAAACTGCCGCGTCCAACCCGGCGTCCCAGCACATCGCTCGGGTCAACGGCATGACCGAGGTCGGCCGCGAGCGCGACGGCGAGCTTCTCGGGGACGGCGCTACCGACGACCTGGTCGTGTTCGACCTGCTGCGGCACGAGTGGACGGCTCGGCAGACATGAGGTTTCGAGATGACGTACCGGTGCTGTCCGACGGACGGGTGATCTTGCGGGCGCATCGACCGGAGGACATCAACGCCATCACCGAGCAGTGCCAGGACGAGGAGATGCAACGCTTCACCGTCGTGCCGGTGCCCTACTCGCGCGACGACGCGGTGACCTTCGTGACCACGCGTTCGGACGGCTGGGAGCGCGGCACGGAGCTGTCGTTCGCCATCGAGGCGCCCGAGGGAGCGGGACCAAGCCGGTTTGCCGGGTCGATCGCTCTGCGCCTCAGGGCTCCAGGCGTGGCCGGGATGGGATTCGGCGGACACCCGAGAGCCCGCCGGCAGGGCGTCATGACGGCGGCGCTGCGGCTGCTCACCGACTGGGCCTTCGCCGACCGTGGCGTGCACCGCCTCGAGTGGGCCTGCATCGCCGGGAACCTCGCCTCCTGGCGGGTGGCGTGGCGCAACGGCTACCAGTTCGAGCGCACCACCCGGAGCTCTCAGCCGCAACGCGGCGCGCTGGTCGACTCGTGGACCGGGTCCCTGCTCGCGACGGACTCGCGGGAGCCGAAGACTCGCTGGCTGCCATTTCCGGTGCGGCGGAACGACCACGTCGTGCTGCGTCCGCTGCAGGCCGGCGACGAAGCGCGCTATCTCGAGGCGGTGCACGACCCCGAGACCCACTACTGGCTCCACGACGTTCCGTTCGCTCGCGACTCGCAGAGCTTCCACAGTCGAGTTCTTGCCACGAGCCTGGCCCCGTCACTGGGGCAGGCGCTGGAGTGGGCAGTCGCTGACCCCACGACCGACGAGTACCTCGCCGGGATCAACTTGTTCGGCTTCAATTCTCTCGACCACAACTCCGCCGAGGTTGGCTACCGCACGCATCCGGCAGCCCGCGGCCGCGGCGTCATGCGAGAAGCCATCCGGGTGGTCCTGGACCAGGCCTTCCGCAAGGAGAGCGAGGGCGGATACGGTCTCGGCCGGGTCAGCCTCGGCGCCGGGCATGGCAACGTCGGCTCGCAGGCAGTCGCGCGCACCAGCGGGTTCACGGAGACCGGGCGCGACCGTGCCTGCTACCTCATGACGGACGGCAGCGTCATCGACCGGGTGCGGTTCGACCTGCTTGCCGACGAGTGGAGGCACCACGCCGGAGTTAACCAGCCCAGGTAGGTTCCCAGGTCATGACGACGTGGTCTGCGCCCGGGCGGGTCAACCTGATCGGGGAGCACGTCGACTACAACGGCGGCCGGGTGCTGCCGTTCGCGGTCGACCGTCGTACCGAGGTCACCCTGACCCGCCGCGCGGACGATCGGGTAATGGTCACCTCGCCCGGCTTGGGCACCACCGAGATCTCGCGGCTTCGCCCGCTCGGCGACAGCGGCTGGGCCCGGTACGTCGCCGGCGCCTTGTGGTCGTTCATCGAGGAGACCCGGCGTGGCCTCGGTGGCCTGGACATCGGGATCGTCAGCACTCTCCCGGTCGGAGCGGGTCTGTCGTCATCGGCGGCGATCGAGTGCGGTGTCCTCGCAGCGCTGGACGACCACGCCGGCACCTCCCTCGGTCGCCGCGAGATCGCCGGGCTCGCCCTGCGGGCCGAACGCGAGTACGTCGGGGTGCCGTGCGGCCCGATGGACCAGTTCGCCGTCATGCTCGCCGAGCCCGGCCACGCCCTGCTGCTGGACAGCGACACCCTCGAGGCGGAGCAGGTTCCCGTGCCGCTCTCCTCGGCAGAGCTGACCTTGCTGGTCATCGACACGCGCGTCAGTCATGCGCTTGGCGACGGTGCCTATGGTGAGCGCCGCCGAGCCTGCGCGGCAGCCGCGGAGGAGCTGGGAGTCGGGTCTCTCGCCGAGGCGACCGTCGAGCAGGTGTTGGCCCTGCCTGACCCCGTGATGCGCCAGCGTGCTCACCACGTGGTGACCGAGATCCGCCGCGTCGAGCAGGTCGTCGCCCTGTTGCGCGCCGGGCAGGCGGACGACATCGGGGCGCTCCTGACTGCATCTCACCAGTCGTTGACCGACGACTTCGAGGTGTCCTGTCCCGAGCTGGACACCGCGGTGGGCGCAGCCCTGGCCGCCGGGGCGCTCGGGGCTCGCATGACCGGGGCCGGCTTCGGTGGGTCGGCGATCGCGCTGTGCCGGACGCCGGAATCGGAGGCCGTCGAGGAGCGCATTCACCAGGATTTCGGTGCCGCCGGGTTCCGGGCGCCGGAGGTGTGGCCGGTCAGCCCCGCGGGTGGGACACACCGGTCGGCTCGGTGAGCCGCCCTTCGCGACGAGCCACCGCGACCGCCTCGGTCCGGCTGCCCGCCCCCAGCTTGGCCATGATGTTGGAGACGTGGACGCTTACCGTCTTGGCGCTGATGAAGAGGCCGCGGGCGATCTCGCCGTTGCTCCGCCCCTCGGCGACCAGGGCCAACACCTCCTCCTCGCGAGCAGTCAGAGACGCGCCGCGGGACGCAGCCTGAGGTTGGCGTCCTGCCCCACCTCGGCCACCGAGCACGCGGAGCTCGCTGAGCAGCGGTTCGGCGCCCAGCCGGTTGGCCACCGCACGCGCCGCCGACGCCTCCGCCGACGCCTCGGCGGGGTGTCCGGTCGCCCGCAGCACGGCGGCCAGCCGGGCCCGCGAGCGGGCGATCTCGTACACATGGCCGAACACCTCGAACTCCGACACGGCGTGCTGCCAGGCGTCGATGAGCTGCTCCTGCGAGACCGCGTCGACGCCGGAGAGCCAACGCAGCCGGGCATGCTCGGCACGTCCGCGGGCCAGCCAGGCCCGGCCCTCCGGCCCCATCCTCCGCGGCCGGCGCTCTGCCTTGTCGGCGGCCGCCTCCGTCCCGGCAACCAGCGCTTCGCCCTGCCCGGCCAGGTTGACGCGTTCCTCGGAGCTGGCATGTGGCGCCGTCGCGGCCAGGTGTCCCATCAGCAACGCGTCGAGGCGGATGCGGGCGGCCCAGACGGGGTTCTGCCAGACCGTGGACACGCTGGTCAGCACGTCGGCATGGATAGCGGACGCGGCAGCCACCCCACCCTGGTGTCCCAGGAGGTCGATCGCGGCCACGCCAGTGAGGATCCCGATCAGCCCGTCGCGCAGCCACCAGGACCGGAGGTTGGAGACGACCTCGAGCTGGTCGACTCTCCCGCGACCGGCCGCCAGCTCCAGTCCGGCGGCGTGCAGCAGGGCTTCGGCCAGCTCCGGCGGCGACTCGCCGGTCAGGTCGAAGGCGTCGGCCGCCAAGTCCCAGTCCCCCACGATGTAGGCGGCCGTCCCGGTCATCCAGCGCGCCTCCATGCCGTACGGCCCCCAGGGAACCCGTGCCTCGAGGGCACGGTTCCAGGTCTGCTGGTAGATCCCCAGCGCCTGCGGGACCCGGCCGAGCTCGTAGTGCAGGCCGGCCAAGTTGAACAGGCTGCGCAGCTCCGCACTGATCTCTCCGCTGGACCGGGCCTCACCCACGGCCGCGGTCAGCGCGACTTCGGACTTCTGCGGGTCTCCGGCCCGCTCGTCGATGCGGGCCAGGGTCGTCGTGGCGTCCACCGCGATGTCAAGCCGGCCGATCCTCCTGGCCAGCACCTGGGCCTCTCCGGCCCACCGGCCGGCGTCGTCGTCGCGAGCGCGGTCGGCGTTTGCCCGGGCGTGGATGTTGAGCAGCTGAGCTCGCAGCGCGTCGGGAGCATCGGCGGGAAGCCGACCAACCGCGTCGGTCGTGAGCGCCAGGACGTCGACGCGAGAGTCGATAAGCAGCGCCGTGGAGGCGACCGTCAGGAGCAGTCGGACGCGATCGACGTCAGGGGCGTCGGCGGGAAGGACGCGCAGCTGGTCCTGGGCGAGGGCCAGCGCACGAAAGACATGGCCCGCGGACACGGCGGCGGCGCAGGCCCGGGTGGCGAGGTCGACCCGGTCGATGCGCTCGCGCCCGGCCGCATCGTCGTCGACTCCGGCTGCGACGTCGGGGTCGGAAACCAGCTCCAGGGCCAGCTCGTAATGGCGGGCGGCCTCGTCCGGCCCGCCCACCGTCATCGCCTCCTCCCCCGCTCGGATGCTGGCCCGCGCGGCGGTCACCAGGTCGTGCGCGGCTCGGGCGTGCCGCGCCAGCTCGGCCGCCGTACCGGCGGCCCCATGGGCCCTCAGCGCGCGGGCGTACGCCGCGTGCAGCCGCACCCGCTCGCCCGGAGCAGGTCGTCGTACACCGCCTCGGCGAGCAGCGCATGGCGGAACAGGTAGCCGTTGCCGCCAACCGGCAACAGCACGTTCGCCTCGACGGCGGCCCGCAACGCGAGGTCGAGGTCGCCGTCCTGAAGGCCCGACGCGTGCGCGAGGAGGTCGTGGGGCACTTGCCGGCTGGCCACCGACGCAGCGCGGACGGCGAGCCGGCTGTTGCCGTCGAGCCGCTCCAGGCGGACCAGCAGGAGGTCGGCCAACTCGGTGGGGAGTACGCCGCAGTCCTCGCCGGCCGCGGAGACCAGCTCCTCGGCGAAAAACGGGTTGCCCTCGGCGCGGGCGACGATCCGCTGGACCTCGCGCTCGGGCAGGGCGCTGGGTTGCAGGTTGGCGATCAACGACCGGACGTCGGGCTCGCCGAGGCGCTCGACGTGCAGCCGGGTGATGGTGGACAGCCGGTGCCACTCGGCCAGCACGGCGCGCAGGGGGTGGCGTCGGAACAGGTCGTCGCTGCGATAGGAGACGACCAGCGTCACCGGTCGGGGCGTGGGTCTGGTGAGCAGGAACGTGAGCAGCTCGCGGGTCGACCGGTCGGCCCAGTGCACGTCCTCGACGACCATCAGCAACGGTCCGGCGGTGGCGAGCCCGGTCAGCGCCTGCTGGACCGCGTCGAACATCGACGCCCGGTCGGTCGGCTCGACGCGGCCGTCCGGCTCACCGAGCGTGCGGTGAACCGGCAGCAACCGCTCGAGGACGGCGCTCTGCCGCACGAGCGCGCGTGCGGTCTCGGGGGCGTCGGTGGCCAACCGCCCGAACGCTTCGGTGAAGGGCAGGTACGGGAGTGCGCTGTCGCCGAAGTCGAGACAGTGCCCGACCAGCACCCGCCACCCCGCCGTCCTGGCCAGGTCGGACAGCTCGGCGAGCAGTCGGCTCTTGCCCACCCCGGCGTCACCCGAAAGCAGCACCTTGCCGCCCGGGTCACCCCCGAGCCCGACTGCGTCGGCGAGAGCACGGAGGGTGTCCGTTCTCCCGACCAGCGGGCTCAGCGTGACCTCGGGCGGCATAACCGCCATCATGGCGAACGACGCCGACAGGTCGCGAGTCGGCGGCGCGGCTGGGGCGGCTTCCCGCATGAGTACATCAGCTCACGGCGGGTCGGCTGCTGCGTCGCCGGGCGAACGCGTGCTGCGCGAACGGCCACGCCAGGTGCCGCTTGCGGTGACGTCTCGGCCGGCGGTGGTACTGCTGCATCGCCCGCTCACGGCGGAACTCGAGCTCGGACTGAATGAACGTCTCCCCGATCAATCCACTCATCGACATGATCTGCTCCTTCGGTGGTTTCCTGCTGATGACTCGACGATGCCCGCCTAAGGGGGGTGGACACATCGGCAGGAATCCCTATCCAGGAGGGCGGCGTGCTCGTGACGCCTTAGCGGCAACTACCGGGTCCGGCTACCAGCTGAGCGGATGCGGGCGGCCTTCGTCGTACCCGGCCGCAGACTGCACGCCGACGACGGCGCGGTCTCGGAACTCGGGAACGGAGCGCGCGCCGGCGTAGGTGAACGCACTGCGAACACCGGCCACGATCAGATCGACCAGGTCCTCGACACCGGGTCGCACCGGGTCGAGGTACATGCGCGAGGACGAGATTCCCTCGTCGAACAACGCCGACCGGGCCCGTTCGAAGGACGACTGATCTCGGGTCCGGTTGCGTACGGCGCGGGCCGACGCCATGCCGAAGCTCTCCTTGTACGCCCGCCCGTCGGCGTCCCTGGCCAGGTCTCCCGCACTCTCATGGGTGCCGGCGAACCACGAGCCGATCATGACGCTCGCCGCGCCGGCAGCCAATGCCATCGCGACGTCTCGGGGATACTTGACGCCGCCATCGGCCCACACCGCGGCGCCGGACTCGCGCGCGGCGGCCGCACAGGCCAGAACCGCGGAGAACTGCGGGCGCCCGACGCCGGTCATCATGCGGGTCGTGCACATCGCCCCCGGGCCGACCCCGACCTTGACGATGTCCGCTCCGGAGGCCGCGAGGTCGCGAGCGCCTTGGGCGGACACCACGTTGCCGGCCACGACCGGGACCCGGATCCCGGTCTCGTCCCGATGCTTGTCGCGTGCCGCCACCACCAGCGGGAGTGACTCCAGCACGCGCTCCTGGTGGCCGTGGGCCGTGTCGACAACCAGGACGTCGGACTCCCGCGCCAACAGGTCTGTGGCCTTGGCCTGCACGTCGCCGTTCACCCCCATCGCGGCGCCCACCAGCAGGCGTCCTTGGGCATCGGTCGCCGGTCGGTAGATGGCTGAACGCAGAATTCCCTTGCGGGTCAGGACTCCGAGCATCTGGTCGCCGTCGAGGACCGGCGCTACGTCGAGGTGATGGCTGGTCATCAGCTCGAACGCTGTGGTCAGTTCCTGGTCCTTGGCCACCGACATCAGGTCTGTGGTCATGACCTCGCTCACCCGGGTGAACCGGTCGACCTCCGCGCAGTCACGCTCGGTGACGATGCCCACAGGTCGACCCTGCTCGAGCACCACCGCGGCGCCGTGTGACCGCTTACCGAGAAGCGAGAGCACCTCGGCGACCACCGCCTGCGGCGACACCCGGATGGGCGTCTCGAACACCAGATGCCGCGCCTTCACCCAGGCCACGGCATCTCCGACCACCTCGCCGGGGATGTCTTGGGGCAGGATCGCGATGCCCCCGCGCCGAGCCACCGTCTCGGCCATCCGGCGGCCGGCGATCGCGGTCATGTTCGAGACCACGAGCGGGATCGACGTACCGACTCCGTCCGGCGTGGTGAGGTCGACGTCGAGCCGCGACGAGACGTCCGAGCGGGAAGGCACCATGAACACGTCCGCGTACGTGAGGTCGTACGACGGCACCGCCTCGTCGAGGAACCTCACGACCGTCAGCCTGCCATTGCCTTGCCCAGGTTGTCGTCGAGGGCGGCGAGAAACTCCTCCGTGGTGAGCCACGGCTGCTCCGGACCGACCAGGAGAGCGAGGTCCTTGGTCATCTTGCCCGATTCGACCGTCTCGACGCAGATCCGCTCCAGGGTCTGGGCGAACTCCACGACGTCGGGGGTCGAGTCCATCCGGCCCCGCTGCTCCAGACCACGCGTCCACGCGAAGATCGACGCGATGGGGTTGGTCGAGGTGGGTCTGCCCTGCTGGTGCTGGCGGTAGTGCCGCGTCACCGTCCCATGCGCCGCCTCCGCCTCGACCTTGCCGTCGGGGGTCATGAGCACCGACGTCATCAGCCCGAGCGACCCGAAGCCCTGGGCAACCGTGTCCGACTGCACGTCGCCGTCGTAGTTCTTGCAGGCCCAGACGTAGCCCCCCTCCCACTTGAGCGCGGAGGCGACCATGTCATCGATGAGGCGGTGCTCGTAGGTGAGGCCGGCCGCCTCGAAGTCGGCCTTGAACTCCGACTCGAAGACCTCCTCGAACAGGTCCTTGAAGCGGCCGTCGTAGGCCTTGAGGATGGTGTTCTTGGTCGAGAGGTAGACCGGGAACTCACGCTCCAGGCCGTAGCGGAAGGACGCCCGCGCGAAGTCCCGGATGGAGTCGTCGAAGTTGTACATCGCCATGGCGACGCCGCCCCCGGTGAAGTTCGCAACCTCGAACTCCATCGGTTCGCCTCCGTCGCTCGGGGTGTAGCTGATCGTCACGGTGCCCGGACCGGGCACGACGAAGTTCTGCGATCGGTACTGGTCGCCGTGCGCATGGCGGCCGATGACGATCGGCTTGGTCCAGCCGGGAACCAGCCGCGGGATGTTGGAGATGACGATCGGCTCGCGGAAGATGACGCCGCCGAGGATGTTGCGGATCGTCCCGTTCGGCGACTTCCACATCTCCTTCAGCCCGAACTCCTCGACCCTGGCCTCGTCGGGCGTGATCGTCGCGCACTTGACGCCGACCCCGTGCTTCTTGATCGCGTTCGCCGCGTCGACGGTGACCTGGTCATCGGTCGCGTCGCGCTTCTCGATGCCGAGGTCAAAGTAGTCGAGCTGCACGTCGAGGTAGGGATGGATCAGCCGGTCCTTGATGAACTGCCAGATGATCCGGGTCATCTCGTCGCCGTCGAGCTCGACGATGGGGGTGGTCACCGTGATCTTGGCCATGAGTCGCGCTCCCGCGGTCGACGTACCGACATTGCTTGACATCAAGATACTTGACGGCGGGGACTCACGCGAACCCGGTCGACCCGGCGGAGAGGTTCTATCGCGCTGATACCGTCGCCGGGTACACGGCATTGTCTCCGCGCGAAGGGCACCAACGTGAGCACCTCCTCCCCCGTCAAGATCGCCGTCTCCGGCGCCGCCGGCCAGATCGGCTACAGCCTGCTGTTCCGCCTCGCCAGCGGGTCACTGCTCGGTCCCGAGACCCCGATCGAGCTCAGGCTGCTCGAGATCACCCCCGCCCTGCAGACGCTCGAGGGCGTGGTGATGGAGCTCGAGGACTGCGCGTTCCCGACCCTGGCCGGCATCGAGATCGGCGACGACGCCGACACGATCTTCGAGGGAGTCAACCTGGCGCTGCTCGTCGGGGCCAGGCCGCGCACCAAGGGCATGGAGCGGGGCGACCTGCTGGAGGCCAACGGCGCCATCTTCACGGTGCAGGGCAAGGCGCTCAACGCCCACGCTGCCGACGACGTGCGCATCGCGGTCACCGGCAACCCGGCCAACACCAACGCCCTGATCGCGATGAACAACGCGCCGGACATCCCCCGCGAGCGCTTCTCGGCGTTGACCCGCCTGGACCACAACCGCGCGGTCGCCCAGCTGGCCGCGCGGACCGGCGCCTCAGTCAACGACATCACCAAGATGACCATCTGGGGCAACCACTCGGCGACCCAGTACCCCGACATCTTCCACGCGGAGGTGCGGGGCGCCAACGCGGCGGAGACGGTCGACGACCCGCAGTGGCTGGAGCACACCTTCATCCCCACCGTGCAGCGGCGAGGCGCCGCGATCATCGAGGCGCGCGGCGCCTCAAGCGCGGCCAGCGCGGCCTCGGCCACGGTCGACGCGGCCCGCGACTGGCTGAGCGGAACCAGGGACCGCGACTGGACGTCGATGGCCACCGTGTCCGACGGCTCGTACGGCGTGCCCGACGGGCTCATCTCGTCGTTCCCCGTGACCACGTCGGGCGGTGACTGGTCGATCGTGCAGAGCCTCGAGGTCAACGAGTTCTCCCGGGCCCGGATCGACGCGAGCATCGCCGAGCTCAGCGAGGAGCGCGACGCGGTGACCGCGCTCGGGCTGATCTCGTGACTCAGAGGCCGAGAGCCCGCGGGTAGTCGTGGTCGACGAGTTCATCCTCACCTTGCGCTGCCCGGACCGTCCGGGGATCGTCCACGCAGTCACCGGGTTCCTGCTGCGACAGGACGGCAACATCGCGGCGAGCGCACAGTACGGCGACCCAGAGACCGGGACGTTCTTCATGCGGGTCCAGTTCACCGTGTCGCGAGCAGCCGAAGCGGGCGAGCTGAGCCGGTTGTTCAGCGAGATCGGCGGCCCGTTCGGCATGAGCTGGGAGCTTTACCCGGCCTCGTCGCCGTACCGGACCCTGATCATGGTGTCCCAGCAGGGCCATTGCCTGAACGACCTGCTGTTCCGGTGGAGCACCGGGGCGCTGCGCATCCAGGTTCCCGCGATCGTGTCGAACCACCGAGACCTGGAGCGGCTGGCATCGTCGTACGACGTCCCGTTCCACCACATCCCGGTGACCCCGCAGACGAAGGGCGCGGCGGAGACTCGGCTCTTCGAGCTCGTGGACGGGCTCGACGTCCACCTGGTCGTGCTGGCCCGCTACATGCAGGTGCTGTCGGAGGACGCCTGCCGGCGGCTCAGCGGGCGGGCGATCAACATCCACCACTCGTTCCTGCCGAGCTTCACGGGCGCACGCCCGTACCACCAGGCTCATGCGCGGGGCGTCAAGCTGATCGGGGCGACCGCGCACTACGTGACCGCGACGCTCGACGAGGGACCGATCATCGACCAGGACGTGGCTCGGGTCGACCACACGATGACGCCCGACCAGCTGGTGCGCGCCGGGCGCGACATCGAGAGCCGGGTCCTGTCGCAGGCGGTGCGGTGGCACGCCGAGCAGCGGGTGCTGCTGAACGGCTCGAAGACCGTCGTCTTTCCCTAGCGGCGGTTCGGCCGGTTGGGGATCAGCACCGCCATGGCGAGCATGACACCGCTGCACAGGGCGAGCGTGGCCAGGTCGACGAGGCGACGCCGGACCCTGAGCATGCCGGCATGGTTGTCGGGCAGCACCATCCGCATCACGAACGCCAGCCCGAACCCCAGCCCAACCACGGTCATCCCCAGCCGCCAGGTGCCCAGCCCGACCAGGATCATGCCCGCCAGGAGCATCCCGACCACCACGAGGTAGAAGATCCCACCCGTGGTCGAGGGCTTCCTGAGCCAGTTCACCCGAATGCGGTCGCGCGTTCCGCCGCCTCAACGACGTTGGTGAGCAGCATGGCGCGGGTCATCGGACCCACGCCGCCGGGCATCGGGGCAACCGCCCCGGCCACGTCGTACACGTCGAGCGCCACGTCACCCACCAGCTTGCCGTCGAGCCGGGACGTGCCCACGTCGAGGATCGTGACGCCGGGTTTGACCATGGCGGCGGTGATCAGGCCCGCCACTCCCGCTGCGGCCACGATGATGTCGGCCCGGGCCAGGTGATCGGCCAGGTCTCGGGTGCCGGTGTGGCAGAGGGTCACGGTGGCGTTCTCGGTGCGGCGGGTGAGCAGCAGCCCGAGCGGGCGCCCCACCGTGACGCCTCGGCCCACGATGCAGACGTCGGCGCCCTTGATCGCCACGTCGTACGCCGCCAGCAGCTCGACGATCCCCCGCGGGGTGCACGGCAGCGTGGCGTCGTACATCAGCACCAGCCGGCCGAGGTTCGTGGGGTGCAACCCGTCCACGTCTTTGGCGGGATCGACCAGCTCGAGCGCGCGTTGGGTGTCCAGGTGCGCGGGAAGCGGCAGCTGGACGATGAAACCGGTGCAGGCGGGGTCGGCATTGAGCGCCGCGATCCGCTCCTCCAGGAGTCGCTGGTCGATGTCGGGCGGGTGATGCTCGCGGATCGAGGCGATGCCCACCCTGGCGCAGTCGCGGTGCTTGCCGGCGACGTACGCCTGGCTGCCTGGGTCGTCGCCGACGAGCACGGTACCCAGGCCCGGGGTTACCCCCTTCTCGGCCAGCCGGCCGACCCGGGCCGTCAGGTCGACAAGGATCCCGGCCGCCGTCGCCTTGCCGTCGAGCAGCTGTGCAGTCACGGGGGGGATTCTCGCATGCGTCTACGGGTCGGCATTAGTGGTTGAAGTGGCGGGAGCCGGTCAGGTACATGCTGACGCTCCCGGCCCGGGCCGCCTCGACCACGAGGTCGTCGCGCATCGAGCCACCCGGCTGTACGACGGCCCGGACCCCCGCGTTCGTCAGCACCTCGAGCCCGTCGGGGAAAGGGAAGAAGCCATCCGACGCCGCCACCGATCCCGCGGCCCGCTCGCCCGCACGGGAGACGGCAAGCCGCGCGGAGTCGACCCGGTTGACCTGGCCCATCCCGATGCCCACGCAGGCACCGCCCGCCGCCAGCAGCACCGCGTTCGACTTCACCGCCCGGCACGCCCGCCAAGCGAAAACCAGGTCGCGGAACACATCCTCTGCTAGGGCCTCGCCGGTGACCAGCCGCCAGCTCGAGGGATCGTCGCCGGGCGCGTCCACCCGGTCCACCGTCTGCATCAGCAGGCCGCCGCTGATCCCCCGGAACTCGACCTGGTCCGGGTGGGTGTCCGGGCCACAGACAAGCACCCGGAGGTTCTTCTTGCGGGTCAGGACCTCCAGCGCCCCGTCCTCGTAGGAAGGGCCGATGATGACCTCGGCGAAGACCTCGGAGACCTGCTCCGCCATGGCCACCGAGACCGGCCGGTTGACCGCGATCACGCCCCCGAACGCCGAGACGGGGTCGCAGTCGTGCGCCTTGCGGTGGGCGGCGGCAATGTCGACGCCGAGGGCGATCCCGCACGGGTTAGCGTGCTTGACGATCACGACCGCTGCCTCGTCGAAGTCGAAGGCGGTCCGACGCGCGGCGTCTGCGTCGACATAGTTGTTGTAGGACATCTCCTTGCCGTGCAGCTGCTCCGCCTGGGCCAGGCCGGGACGCCAATGGCTGTACAACGCGGCCTTCTGGTGCGGGTTCTCGCCGTACCGGAGCACTGCGGAACGCTCCCAGGTGGCGCCGGTCCACGCCGGGAACCCGGTCCCTTCGCTGGTGTCGGCGAGCACGTTGCCCATCCACGAGGCGACCGCTGTGTCGTACGACGCGGTGTGGGCGAACGCCTCGGCGGCGAGCCGCTGGCGCTGGGCGAGGGTGAACCCACCCGAGGTCAGCGCGGCCAGCAGGTCGTCGTACTGGCTCGGCGAGGTGACAACGGCCACCGACGGGTGGTTCTTGGCGGCGGCCCGCACCATCGCAGGCCCCCCGATGTCGATCTGCTCAAGGCACTCATCCGGGGAGGCGCCCGAAGCGACGGTCAAGCGGAACGGGTAGAGGTTCGACACCACCAGGTCGAACGGCTCGATGCCGAGGTCGGCGAGCTGGGCGGCGTGCGACTCCAGCCGCAGATCCGCGAGGATGCCGGCATGCACCCGCGGGTGCAGCGTCTTCACCCGCCCGTCGAGGCACTCCGGAAAGCCGCTGAGCTCCTCGACCGGCGTCACCGCCACCCCCGCCTCGGCGATCCGCGCGGCCGTCGAGCCGGTCGACACGATCGAGACGCCGGCGTCGGCGAGCGCGCGAGCCAGCTCGTCCAGCCGGTCCTTGTCGTGCACGGAGATCAGTGCGCGCTGGATGGGCCGCTTGTCGTCGCTCACGAGCTGTGCTCCCTCATGGGATGGTGACCTTCCTTCCGCTGACGGTGAACCCCACTCGTGCCATCCGACCCACCCAGTCGACGAGCATGGCCCGCTCCGCGACCTTGATCCGTTCGGTGAGGGTGTCGACGTCGTCGTCATCATCGACGGGTACGGCGACCTGCGCGACGATCACGCCGGTGTCCACACCCTCGTCGACGACGAACAGCGTCGCCCCGGTGACCTTGACGCCGTAGACCAGCGCGTCCCGAGGGCCGTGGATTCCCGGAAACGACGGGAGCAGAGCGTTGTGGGTGTTGACGAACCGGCCGCCGAACTGCTCGAGGAAGTCCGGGCCGACGAGCTTGCGGAACCCCGCCGACACCACGAGGTCGGGCCGGTGGGCCGTAACCGCCGCCGCCAGTGCACGGTCCCACTCCGTGCGGGTGTCGAAGTCCTCGAGCGACACGCAGAAGGTCGCGACACCGGCGTCGCTGGCCCGCTGCTCCGCGAGCGTGCCAGCGCGGTCGGACCCCACCGCGACGACGACGGCGCCGTACCCCGGCTCGGCGGACGCGTCGAGCAGGGCCTGCAGGTTGGTCCCTGCTCCGGAGACCAGGACGACGAGTCGAGCGGGCACCGGTGCCTTCCCTTGCAGCCGACGCCGTGCGGGCGGGCCCTCGGCGGACGTGACGCGTCCACGATAGCGAGTCAGCTGCGAGGCTCAGGAGCCGGCGGGACCCGGATCGGCTGGGTGGCTTCTTCGTCAACGGGATCCGCGGGTCCGCTACGGCGGCGGAGCAGCCCGCCTCCGAGCCAACGGCTGGCGACCGCAGCGAAAGCGCCGCCGAGCACGAACGCCACCGTAGAGACGGCCGTGGTGCCGATCACGTCGGGACCCACCTGCTGCAGCCGGCCTGGACCGACCGAACCGGTGGCCAGCACGGTCAGGAGACCGAACGACACCCCACCGAACAGCCCGGCCAGGGCGCCCCGCAGGGCCGCCCGGTCGACGCCGTAGACCGGGTGACGGCGCACCGCCACGACACCGGCGACGCCGCCGGCCAGCACCGGAAGCACGATCAGCGCCGGCAGCCACCACGCCTGCGCGGAGGTGGGGAGTGCGGCGAGCAGGGGGAAGTCCGGCAGCGGCCCGAGCCGGACGCGGCTCGGTGAGACCTGGGTGCCGGTGCCGACGACGAAGCCGGGACCCGCGGCGAAGGCGGCGGCGCACAGGACGGCGTTGGGCACCAGCGCGGCCCCGATGAGCGCGAAGATCGCCCCACCGACCAGCCCCGCATGCATGCCCTCGGCCAGCGTCAGCGCCGTACCGAAGTGCGCGAGGAGCGACGCCGCCAGGAGGAGGGTGCCGGCGGCGAGCATCACGAGGATCCCGGCTAGCCCGCCAGCCAGGGTCGCCCGGGCTTCCTCCGGCAGGCGTCCCGCCAGCGGCCGGACCAGGCCCGCACCGCGCAGGAGCCCGGACCCGCCGAACACGGCGGATACGACGACGAAGGCCACGACTGCGCGCAGCAGCCGGGGCTGGGTGCCGTCGACGTGGACAACGACAGCGGCGAGCGCACCGAGCGCGGCATAGACGCCGCTCATGGCGAGGACGGCCAGCCCGACGTCCTGGCCGGACCGGACCCGAGATGTCGAGGCCGCCCATCGCCCGGTGCGGTGCAGCGCGGTACCAGCGAGCAGCAGTAGCCCCAGTGGGACGGCTCCGACCGAGACTCCACCGCCGGCCAGCCCCGAGCCGTTGCCCAGCAGCCAGGCCAAGGTCCCGATGCTCGCCGCCTGACCGAGCGACCCGGCGTCGGCCGCGAACCAACCCACGGCGCTGACCGAGACGCAGATCAGCAGGCCGCCGAGAGCGACCGCAGCGGCGCCCAGAGCCGCGACGAGCGCCACCGGGCGGGCGGGTGCCACGGCAGCCTGCGGCACCCGCAGGAGGGGACGCGACAACAGGTCAGTCATCGCGTCCATCGTCGCCGAGCCCGCCAGTCATTCCCGGCTGACACGCCGCCAGCCGCGAGGTGGCCCGGGTCCGGTGGGATCGTCTACCGTCGGAGACCAGCTGGGTCAGCGAACTCCCCTTTCCCCCGAGGAGCGTCGAAGTTGTCGCATGTCCTTGACTTCGACGACGTCTACGCGGGGTCCCGCGACAGGTTGCTCCTCCAGCTCTACGCCTATTGCGGGAACGCGGACGCGGCCGACGACGCGCTCAACGAGGCGTTCATCACGGCGAGCCAGCAGTGGCACCGCATCGCCTCGCTGGACAGCGTCGACGGCTGGCTGCGACAGCGTGCGGTCCGGCGGCTGGACGGGCGTCTCCGGACGCCGCCGGCGAGGCGCGCCGGGCAGCCCGGGCCGCAGAGCGTCCGCCTGCTCACCGCCCTCGGCACGCTGGACGCCGTCAGCCGCCGGCTGCTCATCGTCCGACGACTCGACGATGTCGACCTGCCGGCCGCGGCGCGCGAGGCGGGGGTCACCGACGGTGCGGCTGAGCAGGCGTTGGCCCGCGCCTCATCGGCGCTGCACGCCGCCGGCATCGACACCACCCCGGCCGGTCTGCGGGCAAGTCTGACCGGCCTCGGCGACGACCTGGACAGCGTCGCCGCCGCGCCGGCCAGGAGGCTGCGTCGGGCCGGAGCGCGCCGGCGCTACGCGGCGACAGCCCTGCTGTCGCTGCTGGTCGTTGCGGTCGCCGCCGGAGCCGGCATGCTGGCGGCCGCACGCCCGCTCGCGTCGGCTCCCCGGGCCGGCCACCACCCGCAGACGTCGAGTCCTCCGACGTTCACGACGCCCACGGTCGCCCCCCCGCGTCTCGGCGCGGCCTTCCTGCTCACGGCAGACCAAGTCAACGGCGCTGACAACCCCACGAGGTGGCGACCCGCCACCGACCTCCCCACCCCGTTGCATGCCAGCGTCTACGGAGAATGTGTGCAGGCAGCGGACAACCCGCCGCCGGCCACGTCCTGGGTCCGAAACTTCGCCAGCGGCGGGAACCGGCTGCGTCAGGTCCTGCAGCTTGCGCCGTCCACGGTCGAGGCCATCCGGTCCTACCGGCAGATCCTCGCCGGCTTCGCGCTCTGCCGGCGTCACCAGCTGCTGGACTTCTCCCGCGTCGGCCTGCTCGGCGAGCGCAGCCATCTCGTGCGGCTCCTCCAGCCGCACTCCGGAGGGTCGGTCGTGGAGAACGTCGTCATCTCCCAGACGGGTTCGGCCGTCAGCTTCGTCTCCGTGGTGTCAGCTCCCGGCGTCCCCGCCGCACTGAACCCCACCCAAACCCTCCGGTTGGCTGGTTGGGCGGTCAACCGGATGTGCTCGGAGACCGCCAGCGGCTGCGCATTCCCGCCGTACCCCATCACCGAACAACATCCGCCGCCGGACGCGACGGCCCACCGTTTCCTGTCCGTGGTGGACCTGCCGCTGTTGACGGGGGTCGCTCGGCCCTGGGTCGGCACGGACCCCAGCCAGGTCACGGCCAACCCGTCGGCCACCGCGTGCGACCGGACGAAATTCACCGGGCCCGCCATCAGCAGGATCAGCGCGCGCAGCTACGTGATCCCCCACGCGCGGGGGCTGCCCACGCTGGTCGGGCTGACCGAGACGCGGGGGTCGTTCCCCGACGAGGAGCGCGCCCAGGCCTTCGTCACGGGTGTGGCGCGGAACGTCGCCTCGTGCCACCAGCGTCAGGTCACCTTGTCGGTGGTCCGGTCGACGTCGTTCGACTCGCACCGCACCAGCGGGTGGGTGTGGGAGGTTCGACAGCGGGTGTCCAAACAGAAGGTGCTCAGGTTCCGCATCGCGCTGGTACGCTTCGGCGCCACCGTCGCCGAGTTGACGTTCACCCCGGCCGGCGCCTACGACGTCTCCCAGCCCCAGTTCGTGGCGCTGGCCAAGCGGGCCGCGGTGCGCCTTGCCACCTGAGGCGGGCGGACCGATGCTCAGCGGCCCTGGAGCAGCTCCCGCATCAAGGCGGCGGTCTCGGACGGTGTCCTGCCCACCTTCACCCCGGCGGCCTCCAACGCATCCTTCTTCGCGGCGGCAGACCCCGACGAGCCGGACACGATCGCGCCGGCGTGGCCCATGGTCTTGCCCTCGGGCGCGGTGAACCCGGCTACGTAGCCGACCACCGGCTTGGTGATGTGGTCCCTGATGTAGGCAGCCGCCCGCTCCTCGGCGTCACCGCCGATCTCGCCGATCATCACGATCGCCTCGGTGTCGGGGTCGTCTTCGAACGCCCGCAGGCAGTCGATGTGGGTCGTCCCGATGACTGGGTCGCCCCCGATACCGACGGCGGTGGAGAAGCCGATGTCGCGGAGCTCGAACATCATCTGGTAGGTGAGTGTTCCGGACTTCGAGACCAGGCCGATTGGACCCGGGCCGCTGATGTTGGCGGGGGTGATCCCGGCCAGCGCGACTCCTGGGGTGATCACGCCTGGACAGTTGGGCCCCACCAGGCGGGTCTTGTTGCCTTTTGCGCGTAGGTAGGCCCAGATCGAGGTGGAGTCCTGCACCGGGACACCCTCGGTGATCACGACCAGCAGCGGCATCTCGGCGTCGATGGCCTCGACAACAGCGTCCTTGGTGAACGCGGCAGGGACGAAGACGACCGACGCGTTCGCGCCGGCCTTCTCGACCGCCTCCGCCACCGTCGCGAAAACCGGCAGCACGACGTCCCCGTGGGTCACGGTGGTGCCGGCCTTGCGCGCGTTGACCCCGCCGACGACCGCCGTACCCGCCTTGAGCATCAGTGCGGTGTGCTTGGTGCCCTCGCCGCCGGTGATGCCTTGGACAATGACCCGCGAGTCCGCGTTCAGGAAGATCGACATCGGTCAGCCCCTCACTGGCTCGCCAGCTCGGCGGCCCGGTCGGCGGCGCCGTCCATCGTGTCGACGAGCGTCACGAGCGGGTGCGCGGCTGCGGTCAGGATTCGCCGACCCTCCTCAACGTTGTTGCCGTCGAGGCGTACGACGAGGGGCTTGGTAGCGGCGTCACCGAGCAGGTCCAACGCTCCCACGATGCCGTTGGCGACCTCGTCGCAGGAGGTGATGCCCCCGAAGACGTTCACGAACACCGCCTTCACCTGCTGGTCGCCGAGGATCACGTCGAGCCCGTCGGCCATCACCTGGGCGGAGGCGCCACCGCCGATGTCGAGGAAGTTGGCCGGGGTGACACCCTGGTGCCGCTCGCCGGCGTAGGCGACGACGTCCAGGGTCGACATGACCAGCCCGGCACCGTTGCCGATGATGCCCACGGCCCCGTCGAGCTTGACGTAGTTGAGGCCCTTGGCCTTGGCCTTGGCCTCCAGGGGATCGGTGGCGGCGGTGTCCTCGTACTGCGCATGCTCGCGGTGGCGGAACTGCGCGTTGTCGTCGAGCGAGACCTTGCCGTCGAGCGCTTCCAGTGTCCCGTCCCCGAGCCGGGCCAGCGGGTTGACCTCGACGAGCGTGGCGTCCTCGCTCACGAAAACGTCCCAGAGCGCTCGCACCAGGGCGACCGCCTGCTCGCGCAGGTCCGCCGGGAAGTCCGCGGTCTCGACGATCTCCCGCGCCTTCGCCTCGTCGACCCCGATCCCCGGGTCGATGCGGATCTGCTTGACCGCGCCGGGATTCGTCTTCGCCACCTCTTCGATTTCGACGCCCCCCTCGACGCTGGCGATGCACAGGTAGGAGCGGTCGGCCCGGTCGAGCAGGAAGGAGAAGTAGTACTCCGCCACGATGTCGGCCGCAGGCGCCACCAGCACCCGGTTGACCGTCAGTCCCTTGATCTCCATGCCGAGGATGTCGCGGGCCCGATCCTCGGCCTCGTCCGGAGTCTTCGCCAGCTTCACCCCACCAGCCTTGCCGCGGCCACCCGCCTTGACCTGGGCCTTCACCACGACGGCACCGCCGATCTGCTCAGCTCCGGCGCGTGCCTGCTCCGGCGTCTCGGCGACCACGCCGAGGGTCACCGCGACGTCATGCTTGGCGAAGAGCTCCTTCGCCTGGTACTCCATCAGATCCACGGTGCTTTCCTTCGGCTGATCGGCGGGCTGCAGACATTGCGGAGCCTAACGCTGGGCGACCGTCTGCAAGACTCGGGGTCTAACCGGTCGAGGAAGGCGCGTGGCGGCGTTGGACAGGCACTTCGGAGGCGTCCGACGCCTCGTCGCGAGCGAGTCCGGGCACCTCAATGTGCTGGAGGTTGGCGAGTCCGGGACGCCAGTCGTCGTGTTCGTGCACGGCTACCCCGACACCCACGCGGTCTGGCTGCCGACGATCGCCCGGCTCGTCGATGACGTCAGGTGCCTCGCGTACGACGTGCGCGGGGCCGGAGAGTCGAGCGCGCCACGAACCCGTGACGGCTACCGGGTGTCGCACCTGGTGGACGACCTGGTGACCGTCATCGACACCTTCTCCCCCGGTCGGGCGGTGCACCTGGTGGCCCACGACTGGGGCTCGGTCCAGAGCTGGGAGGCGGTGCTCCTGGCGGGATCCGATCCCCGGCTGCGCGGCCGCATATCGTCGTACACCACGATCAGCGGACCGGCTCTCGGACACTTCGCGAGCTGGGTACGGAGCGGGCTGAAAGCCGGCTGGCCAAAGCGACGGGCGGTGCTGCGCCAGCTCGCCCACTCGTGGTACCTCCTCGGCTTCCAGGTTCCCCGGGTGCCCGAGCTGGCCATGCGGTGGATGCTGAACAGCCCGGAGCGCGTCCAGCGGCTGCTCGGTTCGGACCACGCCGCGCCCACCGTGGGAACCGATGCCGTCAACGGCTTGGGCCTCTACCGGGCGAACTTCCGCGGACCCGGCGGACCGCGGCACTCCCTGCGGACCGACCTGCCGGTCCAGCTCATCGTCCCGACGCAGGACCCCTTCCTCATCCCGGCCGGGTACGACGACCTGCCGCGCTGGTGCCCGAATCTCACCCGTCACGACGTGGCAGCCGGTCACTGGGTCCAGCGGAGCCACCCCGAGCAGGTCGCTCGGCTGATTTCCGACTTCGTCCACGCCCACCCTGCGGATTCGTCCGACTGAACGCGGGGGTTCCCGGCTCAGTCGGGTCGGACGAATGCCACCCGGCCGCTCCTCAGGACTGCTGGGCCAGGGCGTTGTTGACCCAGTCGACGACGTCTTGGGTCTTGGCTCCCGGTGTGAAGATCTTGGCCACCCCGGCCTCCTCGAGGATCGGGATGTCGGCGTCGGGGATGATGCCGCCACCGAACACCAAGATGTCCTGCGCCCCGCGCTCCTTGAGCAGCTCGATGACCTTCTTGAAGAGTGTCATGTGGGCGCCGGACAGCACCGACAGCCCGACGATGTCGGCGTCCTCCTGGATCGCCGTGTCCACGATCTGCTCGGGGCTCTGGTGCAGCCCGGTGTAGATGACCTCCATCCCGGCGTCGCGCAGCGCCCGGGCGATGACCTTGGCTCCGCGGTCGTGACCGTCGAGCCCGGGTTTGGCCACCACGATGCGAATCGGAGCCACAGGGCTCACCGCCTCCTCAACGCTGGGTAAGTGATCTGCGGACGCGCTGGCGCCCTCGTCGTACGGTAGTCCACAGGATTACCCGCCGGGCAGCCCGATCCGCTAGCCTCGGTCGCTGACCCTGCCCGCCGCGACGACCTGGAGGGCCTGCCGCGTGTCCCACCGCCGAGCCGCACATCGGGCGACCAGGGGCGCGACGGTCGACACCGTCAGCCGGCCAGGGAAGGGCGGTCGGCGGAAGGGCGGTCGGCGCAAGGTCGTTGCCACCAGCAGTCGGCGGCCGATCCCTCTGTCCGCGGCTGTCGGCGGCGTGGCGCTGCTGGTTGCTGCAGTGGGCGCGGTCTCGCTCAGCCAGCCGCTCCCCCGGGCCATTGCCCAGCCGACGGCGACCGGACCGGATGTCGGAGTCCACGTCGCCGCACCCGCGAACGGTGAGCCGCACGACTCCCTCTATATCCGCGCGGACCCGAGGGCCAGCCGCGGCAGCGCACGCCCGGCCGTCGTCCCGTCCGGAGCGCTGGAGTCCGCGGCCGAGGCGAGAGTCGAGGCGCGCCGGGCCGAGCTGGTGTCGGCTGCCGTCCAGTCGAAGTCCTACGCCCAGGACCTCGCCCGACAGGCCAGGCAGGTCAGCCGGGACTGGATGCTGCCGACCACCGCGTTCCACATCTCCACCTGGTTCGGCGAGGCCGGCTGGTACTGGTCCAGCGGATACCACACCGGTATCGACTTCGCGACGGCCTGCGGCACGCCGGTCGTCGCCGTCACCGGCGGGACCGTGACGCAGGCCGGCTGGGACGGCCCGTACGGCTACCAGGTCCGTGAGCAGCTCCCGGGCGGCGACGAGGTCTGGTACAACCACCTGACGCTGGTCGAGACGAGCGTCCGAGCCGAGCTCGCGAAAGGCGGCGTCGTGGGGCTGGTCGGCGAGACCGGCAACGCCTACGGCTGTCACCTGCACCTGGAGTACCGGCTGGCGTCAGACCTGAAGACCGCCGTCGACCCGGCGCCGTTCTTCGCCGACCATGGCATGACCCTGCACTGACCTGGCGCGTGCCCGGAGCGATCCTGAGCCACCAGGCCGTCCTCGCGACCGCTCGACCTCAACATCCGTGAGGCGGCCAAGGCGCCGAGTGCGGCGGAGCATCCCCGGCCGGCCCGGCTCCGACCACCACCACGTCCCAGAGGGCGCTTATCTCGCGGTCAGCATGACGACGTCCACAGCCGCGATGGCGACGGTCGCGTGGAAGGCCAGTCGCCCCGACGACCTCAGCCCGAAGGCGGCCAGGGCGACGACCACAAGCAGGCCCGTCCAGCACCACGCCGGAGGAGACGTCCAAGGGCCCACGAAGGCGACGACCGAGGCGACCACCAGGACGGCGGTCGCGATCTGCTGGCTGGCTCTGCGGCCGAGGACGTGGGGCAGGCCTCGTACTCCGGTTGCCTCGTCATCGGCCAGGTCGGGCAGCGCATTGACCAGATGGGCTGCGACCCCGAGCATCGCGCCGGCGACCATCAGCCAGGCCGGCGGTAACCGGGGAGTGCTGAGCGCCAACCAGACCACGGCGGGCAGCGAGCCGAAAGCAACGGCATATGGGAGCCACGACCAGACGGTGCGCTTCAGCCACAGGTTGTAGGCCCACCCAGAGCCCACCCCGAACACAATATGGGTAAGGCCGGAGCGAAGCCCGCAGAGCAGGGAGAGGACCACGCAGGCCGCGACACCGACCACGAGCGCGCCACGCACCGTCCTCACCGCGAGCTTGCCGGTGGCCAGGGGCTTGTCCGCCCGGTGAACCAATCGATCGCGTCTGACGTCGATAAGATCATTGGACCAGCCGATCGTCAGCTGGCCCGTAAACACCGCCGCAGTGACCAGAATGCCGGTTTCGATTCGGTGGCCAGCGTGCACGGCAAGCAGTGCCGTGATGGCCGTGACCGCAACCGTGGGCTCTGGGTGACAAGCGCGCACCAGGGACCGCATCGGCCCCGCAAACCACCCGTACGGCACGTGCAGAGACTAGACCGACCTAGGGTTGCCCCATGATGCAGATCACGGCCGTACGAGGTGCGTTGCCCGAGCACCGCTTCCCCCAGGCGCTGGTCACCGCCGCCTTCGCCGACGTGATCTTGGACCATGGTGTCGAACGATCGCTCCTCGAACGCTTGCACGGCACTGCGGGGGTGAGCTTCCGGCACCTGGCGTACCCCCTCCACCGGTACGCCGAGTTGAGCGACTTCGGTGAGTCCAACGACGCGTTCATCGAGGCAGGTGTCGATCTCGGGGCACGGGCTGTCGTCGACGCGCTGAAGGCCGCGGACCTGACGCCTCACGACGTGGACCTGATCATCTCCACCACGGTGACCGGCATCGCCGTACCGTCGCTCGACGCTCGGGTCGCGGCGCGGATCGGCCTGCGACCAGACGTGAAGCGGGTGCCGATCATGGGGCTGGGCTGCGTTGCAGGGGCGGCCGGTCTGGCGCGACTCCACGACTACCTCGTCGGGCATCCGGACGAGGTCGGCGTCCTCATGTCGGTGGAGCTCTGCTCGCTCACCGTTCAGCGCCAGGATTCCTCCGTGGCGAACCTGGTCGCGAGCGGACTGTTCGGGGACGGCGCGGCCGCCGTCGTCGCCGTCGGCCGAAATCGCGCCACCGATGGCGCGGATGAGGCCACCAGACAAGGCACCCGGCTGCCCCTCGTCCTCGCGAGCCAGAGTCGGCTCTACCCCGACACCGAACGAGCCCTCGGCTACGACGTCGTGGCCACTGGCTTCAAGATCGTGCTGGGCGCGGAGGTGCCGCATCTCGTGCGCACGTTCCTGAAGGCCGACGTCGAGGAGTTTCTGGACGGGCAGGGTCTGCGGCTCGACGACATCGAGTGGTGGGTCTGCCATCCGGGTGGCCCCAAGGTCATCATGGCAATCCAGACCGCTCTCGGCCTGGACCGCGACGACGTCGCCCTCACGTGGGACTCGCTGGACCGGGTCGGTAACCTCTCGTCGGCATCCGTGCTGCACATCCTGGAGGACATCCTGCGCGAGCGCCCACCGCGTCCGGGTTCCTTCGGCCTCGCAATGGCGATGGGCCCGGGCTTCTGCGTCGAGCTCGTGCTCCTCCAGGGCTGACATGACGACGGGTACCGGGCTCGTGCTGTTCACCACGCTGATCGGTCTGGTCGGCCTCGAGCGGCTGGCTGAGCTCGTCATCTCGACGCGTAACGCGGCCTGGAGCCTGAGGCATGGCGGGCTCGAGACCGGCCAACGTCACTTCCGCTTCATGGTCGTCCTTCACTCCGGGCTCCTTGCCGGCGCGGTGGTGGAGGTGTGGGTGCGGCGTCCGGAGTTCGTGCCGGTGCTCGGCTGGCCGATGCTGGGACTGGCAGTCGGCTCACAGGCCCTGCGGTGGTGGTGTATCGCGACGCTCGGGCACCGGTGGAACACCCGGGTGATCGTCGTGCCCGCCCTGCCGTTGGTACGACATGGTCCCTACCGCTGGCTGTCCCACCCCAACTACGTCGCGGTGGTAGTAGAAGGGTTTTCGCTGCCTTTGGTGCACACCGCCTGGATCACAGCAACCGTCTTCACCGTGGTCAACGCCGGGCTCCTTACGGTGCGGATACGGGTCGAGAACGCGGCGCTGCAGACCGCGGAGACGGGGCCCAGGGGTCAGGAGCGTGAGACGGGTCAGACCCGGACGGCTGGGACGGCTGCGACGGCTGGACCGTCTGGAGTGGCCGGGTGATCGACGTCGCCGTCGTCGGCGGCGGGCCGGTGGGTCTGGCGGCAGCCCTTTATGCCCGACGGGCCGGACTCGACGTCACAGTGTTCGAGCCGCGGCCGGGCGCGATCGACAAGGCCTGCGGCGAGGGACTGATGCCTGGCGCAATCGTCGCGCTGGCCGATCTGGGGGTCGACCCGTGTGGACACCCGCTGCGTGGCATCCGGTACGTCGCCGGTGACCGCTCTGCCGAGGCGGACTTCCGACACGGGCTGGGCCGCGGTGTGCGTCGTACGACGTTGCACGCGGCGCTGGCGACGGCCGCCGGGACGGCCGGCATCCCCGTCGAACGGCTCTCGGTGGACGAGGTGGTGCAGGAACCCGGCCGCGTACTGGTCGCGGGGACGTCGGCGCGCTACCTGTTTGCCGCCGACGGCCTGCACTCGCCGGTGCGAAGGATGCTCGGTCTCGACGGACCGATTCCCCGCGGGCGGCGCTTCGGCCTGCGCAGCCACGCCCAGATCGAGCCGTGGACCGACCACGTCGAGGTGCACTGGTCTCCCGACACGGAGGCCTACCTGACGCCGGTGAGCCCACGGCTGGTGGGCGTGGCGCTGCTGACAAGCAGCCGTGGGACGTTCGAGGAGCTGCTGGCGGGGTTCCCGGCGATCCGGGCCCGGCTGGATGGGGCGACCGTCTCCAAGGTCCGTGGCGCGGGCCCACTCAGGCAGCGGTCCTCGCGGCGGGTGGCGGGGCGGGTGCTGCTCGTGGGGGATGCCAGCGGGTACGTCGACGCGCTGACCGGAGAGGGGATCGCGCTCGGGCTCGCGCAGGCTCGGGCGGCGGTCGCGGCGGTCCTGGGCGGTCGTCCCGAGACGTACGAGGCGTCGTGGCAGCGGGTCACCTGGCGCTACCGGCTGCTCACATCTGCGCTGCTCGGAGCGGCCGGGCTGCCAGCGGTGCGGAGGGCGATCGTGCCCGCGGCGAGCCGGCTGCCTCGGGTCTTCGGGGCCGCGGTCAACGTGTTGGCTCGGCCCGCATGACGCCGTACCCGCAGACGCCTCTCCCGGAGACCCCGAGCGACGGCATCGAATGGGTCGTGCTGCTCGACGAAAATGGATACGCGATCGGGACCGAGGACAAGCAGATCGTCCACGACCCCGACACCCGGCTCCACCTCGCCTTCTCCTGCTACGTCTTCGACGCCGGTGGGCGCCTGCTCGTGACCCAGCGGGCGCTGGACAAGCGGACCTGGCCGGGCGTCTGGACGAACAGCCTGTGTGGGCACCCCGCGCCCGGGGAGGGAGTGGTCGGTGCGGTACGCCGTCGGGCCGGTCAGGAGCTCGGGATCGGTATCGATGACCCGCGGATGGTGCTCCCCCGCTTCCGCTACCGGGCGGTAATGGCGAACGGGACCGTGGAGAACGAGATGTGCCCGGTCCTGGTCGCCTGGACCAGCGAGCAGCCGGCGCCCGATCCGGCCGAGGTGGCTGGGTCCGCGTGGGTCGAGTGGCCCGGCTTCAAGGAGGATGTGCTCTCCGGTCGACGGGATGTCTCGCCCTGGTGTTTCGACCAGGTGGTGCAGCTCGCCCTGCTGGGCGACGACCCCCGAACGTGGTCCGCCCTCCCACAATCGGCGCTTCCTCCCGCCGTACAGGCCATCTGAGCAGTCGACCACACCCGGTCCGCAGGTGGACTCTCCTCGACTTGACATGTGACTAAAAGGTCACCTATTGTAGTCGCCATGGACGAGGTATTCCGGGCGCTGGCAGACCCGACCCGGCGCAGCCTGCTCGACGAGCTGTTCCGGCAGGACGGGCAGACGTTGAGCGCGCTCGAGGAGCGCTTCGAGATGACGCGCTTCGGCGTCATGAAGCACCTCAAGCAGCTGGAGGATGCCGGCCTCGTCGTCACCCGACGGCGCGGTCGCGAGAAGCTCCACTTCCTGAACCCCGTTCCGATCCGGCTCGTCCACGACCGGTGGGTGAGCAAGTACGCCGAGCCCTGGACCGCTGCCCTCAGCGACCTCAAACACACCCTGGAGAGACAGATGGAGAAGGTTTTCGAGATCTACATCCACACCACCCCGCAGCGCCTCTGGGAGGCGATCACGGACCCGGAGATTCGGAGCAAGTACCAGTTCGGCATGCAGATCAGCACCGACTGGACACCCGGCTCGCGCTTCGAGATGGGTCATCCGAGCGCGTCCGGACTCCTCGGGGAGGGCGAGAACCTGGAGGTCGACCCGCCCCGCCGCCTGGTCCAGAGCATGGTCGCGCTGTGGGGAGACGACGTGTTGGCCGAGGGTACGTCGCGGGTGACCTGGGAGATAGAGCCGGTCGGCGACTCCTGCCGGCTGCTCGTGACGCATGACCAGCTGCGGGAAGGCGCCAACGAACAGCTCTACGGCGGCTGGCCGATGATCCTGTCCGGGCTGAAGACCTGGCTGGAGACCGGCGAGCTGCTCACCACCCCCGGATCGCTCATGTACAGCTGAGCCATCACCACCTTACGGCACCTGCTTTGGCGCCAGGGTGTCTGCGTGGCCACGTACGATGTTCTGCGACATGTCATTGCTGTTCCCGCTGCCGCGGCTCGCCGACCCGCAGCCGATCGACCCCGCAGACGAGGCTGCGAACGCCGCCGCAAACCGAGCGTTGGACGACGCCGACTTCGGCGACGACGAGCGTCCGAGACGCCGACGAGGTCTCACGGCCGAGGAGCTGCTCGAGGGGCTCAACGAGTCCCAGCGGAGAGCAGTGACATACGAGGGGCCGGCCCTGCTGGTCGTCGCCGGTGCCGGCTCCGGCAAGACCCGGGTGCTCACCCGCAGGATCGCGTGGCTGGTGGGGCAGCGCGACGCACACCCCGGATCGATCCTGGCGATCACGTTCACCAACAAGGCGGCCGCCGAGATGCGCGAGCGCGTCTCGGAGCTGATCGGCGGACGCGCCAAGATCATGTGGGTCTCGACGTTCCACTCGTCCTGCGTGCGGATCCTGCGCCGCGAGATCGCCAGGTTGGGCTACGGCTCGAACTTCTCGATCTACGACGACGCCGACTCGCGGCGGCTGATGACGCTGGTGTGTCGCGACCTCGACCTCGACGCCAAGCGCTACAACCCACGCGCCGCGCTCAACTGGGTCAGCAACTGCAAGAACGAGCTGCTCAACCCCGAGCGGGCGATCGCGAAGGCGGAGACCCACCTCGAGCGGACGTTCGCCGAGTGCTACGTGGCCTACCAGGCACGCCTGCGGGCGGCCAACGCGCTGGACTTCGACGACCTGATCATGACGACGGTGCACCTCCTGCAGGGTTTCCCGGAGGTCCGCGAGACCTATCGCCGGCGCTTCCGGCACGTGCTCGTTGACGAGTACCAGGACACCAACCACGCGCAGTACATGCTGGTGCGTGAGCTGTGCGCAGATGCTGCTACCCGCCGTACGGCAGACGGAGATCTGGTCGGATCGACGACCGGACCGGCCGCCGGGGAAGCCCAGGGCGACAGCTCGCACGCCGCACCCCCGGCCGAGCTGATGGTGGTCGGTGACGCCGATCAGTCGATCTATGCGTTCCGCGGTGCCAGTATCCGCAACATCTTGCAGTTCGAGGCCGACTTCCCGAACGCGCAGACGGTGCTGCTGGAGCAGAACTACCGGTCGACCCAGACCATCCTGTCCGCGGCCAACTCGGTGATCTCCCGCAACCCTGGTCGCAAGCCGAAGAATCTCTGGTCCGACGCGGGTGACGGCGAACCCATCGTGGGCTACGTCGCCGACAGCGAGCGCGACGAGGCGCAGTTCGTCGCCGAGGAGATCGACCGGCTCACCGACGCGCACTCGGCCACCCCGGGGAAGGTGGCGGTCTTCTACCGGACCAACGCGCAGAGCCGGGTGTTCGAGGAGGTGTTCATCCGCGTCGGGCTGCCGTACCGGGTGGTCGGCGGGGTCCGGTTCTACGAGCGGCGCGAGGTGCGTGACGCGTTGGCCTATCTACGGCTGCTCGACAACCCCGACGACGCGGTGTCGCTGCGCCGCATCCTCAACGTCCCCAAGCGCGGCATCGGCGAGCGCGCCGAGGCGTGCGTCGACCTGCTCGCCCAACGGGCCGGCATCTCGTACTGGGAGGCCTTGCGGCGTGCCGGAGAGGCACCGGGCCTGGTAACCCGGTCGCTGAACGCGATCGAGGGTTTCGTCGCCATGGTGGCCGAGCTGCAGCACCTGGTCGGCGACGGGGCCCGGCCGGACCAGGTGCTCGAGGCGGCGCTGGAGAAGTCCGGCTACCTCGCGGAGCTCGAGGCGTCGGCCGACCCGCAGGACGAGAGCCGAGTCGAGAACCTCGGCGAGCTGATGGCCGTGGCGCGAGAGTTCGCCGACGAGCGGGACCAGGCGACCGTCGGGGAGTTCCTGGAACGGGTGGCGCTGGTCGCCGACTCGGACCAGATTCCCGACGAGGACGAGTCCGGCGGTGTGGTAACCCTGATGACGCTGCACACCGCGAAGGGGCTGGAGTTCCCGGTGGTGTTCCTCACCGGGCTGGAGGACGGGGTCTTCCCCCATGCCCGGGCACTGGGCGACCTGAACGAGCTCGAGGAGGAACGCCGACTGGCCTACGTCGGCGTCACCCGGGCCAGGGAACGGTTGTACCTCTCCCGGGCACTGGTGCGCTCCGCGTGGGGGGCTCCCCAACACAACCCCGCCTCCCGCTTCCTCGCCGAGCTGCCCGACGAGCTTGTCGACTGGCGACGAACCGAGGCGGCGCAGACCGTGTGGGGCAGCTCGTCGGCGTCCAGCCGCTACGTCGCCGCCGGCGGGTCGCTGCCACCCACCTACGACTCGGGGATCCGTCGCCGTACGTTCGCCTCGCCACCCAAGCCGACATCAGGCACCCGGCCGGTGCCGTCGCTCCAACCCGGTGACCGCGTCATGCACGACACGTTCGGCATGGGCAGCGTGGTCAGCGTGCAGGGCCAGGCCGACAGGGCCGTCGCCAGCGTCGACTTCGGCTCCAGCGGTGTCAAGCGCCTGCTCCTGCGATACTCCCCCGTCGAAAAGCTCTGACGATCCGCCCCGCGTCACCGACCATCCGCCCCGCGTTCCCGACCATCCGCCCCGCGTCACCGACCATCCGCCCCGCGTCACCGACCATCCGCCCCGCGTTCCCGACCATCCGCCCCGCGTCACCGACCATCCGGCGACCGTCCAAGTTTCATCACCAGCACCTGGGCTTGGGCGTGCTGCCCAGCCAAGAGCCAATCTCCTCCTCGAACGACGCGTCGTCGCCAAAGATGCGAGCACGCTTGACGACTGAGAGTCGCCATCCCAGAACGTCCGTGAGATACACCCGTTTGCGGTCATCGTTCTCCTCCGCGACGTCGTCTTCGTGCCACTCTCTGCCGTCGTACTCAATGCCGACCTTCGACTCTCGGTAACCATTGTCCAGCCGTGCCACGAAGCGACCCAGCCGGTCAACCACTTCGAGCTGGCACTCCGGAGCGGGTAGACCTGCGTCAACGAGCCTGAGGCGCTGCCAAGATTCTCCAGGGGACTCGGCCAATGGGTCTATCAGGGCCGACAGGGCGCGAGCTTGAATGATTCCTGGGAAGCGCTTCATCGGGGCGATATAGCCCCTCACCTGATCGCGGCTGACAAGCCCGGCGTGCGCCATTGCATCGGCAGCCGCCAGGGCGTGTGGACGCCACATCGAGCGGAGCATGTCCACAGTCGAGCGGACGGCGGTTGTCACTAACAGCCCCTCGAGCTCCATAACCTCGTCTTCGGGCAGATAGCCTTCATGGCAGATAACGTTCGGCCGTCTACAGCGACCGTGGTGATGAGGCACGACACACTGCGGGGAGAAGTTGTACCGGTCCTTGGGCGGAGAGACGTCGACCCCTAGGAGGTAGGCGACCGTCGCGCCGTAAAAGACGGCATCCTCGGGTTTCACCAAGTGCAGGGCAGCCGCCCGGAGCCGCCGAGAGTCCGCCACTCGAGTGTCGACGTAAACACCTCGAAACATCTGTCGGATCTGCCGGGTCATGACGAGCTCCCGGAACATCGCCGCACTGACTCCGAGCTGGTTTTCGCGACCACCCATGAAGGGACAGCCACGATTGATAAGTTCCTCGCCCATGACCGTCCATTGAGCCACCTTTGACGCGACTTCGTGGCGCGCCGTCCACAGGCCCGGACCTTGTGGACAAGGTCGGATCGTGTGTCACAACTGACGGATCGTGCGTAACAGCTGGCGGATGGTCGGGGACAAGGGGCGGATCGTCGGTAGTTAGGTCCAGGAAATGGCGATCACGACGTTGACCACGGTCAGCAGCAGGATGGCGTTGAGGAGACCGGCCGGAAGGCGTTCCTTGGCGCGGTTGGCCCAGCAGAGCACCGCGATGGCCAGCGCCACGACCAGCTTCACCGCCACCTTTGCGTTGTCGACCGGCGCGTCCTGCCCTTCGAGCACCCCCACCAGCAGGAGACCGGTGACAACCTGGGTCATCGCGCCGTACAGCATCGCGGTGTTGACGACCAAGACGTCGTCCCTCAGCTGCACGAAAGCGCCACCGAACAGGGCGCCGAAGCCGAGCAGGTGGACCACCACGAGGACCTTCTCGAGCACGTCCACTCAGGACCGCCCGTCCGACGCCTGCCGCGCGTCCTCGAGCAGGTCGGCGTACTCGGGGTGCTGACGCACAAAGTGCGCCACAAAAGGACAGCTCGGCCGGAGCCGTCGACCCGACGACCGCACCTCGTCCAGCACGTGCCGCACCAACGTGCCGCCGAGGCCCTGCCCCCCGTGCGAGGGGTCCACCACGACATGCGCGGCCACGAACACGTCCTCACTGACGTCATAGTCGAGCCGACCGACCGGGCGACCCTCGACCGTCAGGACGTAGCGCTGCTCGGCGGGTACGTCGACGATCTCGGCCACGGAACCATCATCGACGGTCAGAGCGTCTGACGTTCGCAGGCCCACCGGTTGAGCGACCGAGGATAATTGCCTCGCGCGCTGACGCCAGCCCTCTCTACCGTTGAGCCTGCCATGCGTATGTTGCCCCTCGTCGACCCCGGCGTTCCCGACACCCGCTCGCCGGCCCGCTATCTCTGGTGGGTGGCCAGGGGTCAATGGTCGACGATCATCGGCGGGGTCACGTTCGGCACGGTCTGGATGGTGGCGCAGTCAGTCATGCCGGCCATCATCGGGAAGGCGATCGACGAGGGCGTCACCCAGGGCGACACGAAAGCGCTCTGGTTCTGGGGCATGGTGCTCCTCGGCGTCGGGGTCCTGCAGGCCGCGGCCGGGATCGTCCGCCACCGGTTCGCCGTCGCCAACTGGCTGACCGCCGCCTACCGCACCGTCCAGGTTCTGGCCCGCCACGTCGTGCGGCTCGGCGCCACCCTCCCCCGTCAGGTCTCGACCGGCGAGGTCGTTTCGATCGGCTCATCCGACCTGGCACACGTGGGAAACAGTATCGAGGTCATGGGGCGCGGCGCAGGCGCGGTCGTCTCCTTCTTCGTCGTCGCGCTGATCCTGCTGCACACCTCGACGACGCTCGGGCTGGTGGTCCTGCTCGGGATGCCGGCCCTGCTGCTCGCGCTGGTCCCGATCCTCAGACCGCTGCAGGCGCGCAACATGGCCCAGCGCGAGATGATGGGTCAGCTCAACTCGCTCGCCGCCGACATCGTCGGAGGGCTGCGGGTGCTGCGCGGCATCGGCGGCGAGGAGGTCTTCCACCGGCGCTACGCCGTCGAGTCCCAGAAGGTTCGCGCCGCGGGTGTCCAGGTTGCGCGGCTCCAGTCACTGCTCGACTCGCTACAGGTTCTGCTGCCCGGTCTGTTCGTGATCGTGGTGGTCTGGCTGGGGGCGCGGTTCGCGGTCGAGGGCCAGATCAGTCCCGGTGAGCTTGTCGCGTTCTACGGCTACTCGGCGTTTCTGATGCTGCCGCTACGTACGGCGACCGAGGTCGCGAACAAGCTGATCCGCGGGCTGGTGGCCGGGCAGCGGATCTGCCGGGTGCTGTCGGTCGAGCCGGAGGTGCTCGACATCGCCGGCGCCGGATCCGCCTCCACCGCAGGCGATCTCGTCGACGTCCAGTCCGGACTCGTGGTGCGGCCCGGTCTGTTCACCGCGGTGGTGGCGGAGCGGCCCGACGAGTCCGCTGCCCTGGCGGACCGGCTCGGACGCTTCGCGGAGGGACCGGTGCTGCTCGACGGGGTGTCGCTCTCGCACCTCGACCGCACGTTCGTACGGCGTTCGATCGTGGTCAGCGACGCCGGCGCGACGCTGTTCAGTGGGACGCTGCGCGATGAGCTTGACCCCCGTGGTGACGCGACGGACGAGGAGATCATGGCCGCGGTGACCACTGCCTCGGCCGAGGACGTGCTCGACCTTCTGGACGGCGGGTTCGCGGCCGACGTCGAAGAACGCGGTAGGTCGTTCTCGGGGGGGCAGCGGCAACGGCTCGTGCTCACCCGGGCGCTGACTCTCGACCCCGACGTGCTGGTGCTGGTCGAGCCCACGTCCGCCGTGGACGCCCACACCGAGGCCACCATCGCGGCCCGGCTGCGCGGCTACCGCAGGGGCCGCACCACCGTGGTCACGACGGCAAGCCCGTTGCTTCTCGACAGGGCCGACGAGGTCGCTCTGCTGGCGGACGGGCGGATTGTGGCCACCGGAAGTCACCGTGACCTCCTGCTGGACCCCCGATATCGCCGCGTCGTCGTTCGAGGGGAGGGTTGAGATGAAGCAGCTGCTGCCGATCGCGGACGGCCCGGCCGTCCGTCGGTACGCCCTCTCGCTGAGCCGTAAGCACCCGCTTCAGCTGTGGGTCGCGGTGTCCCTCCACGTCCTCGCGGCGGTCGCTGGGCTGGCCGCGCCGCGTCTGATCGGTGACCTCGTGCAGGGCGTCGCGACGGGCACCACCGTGTCGGCGGTCGACAAGACCATCGCCGCGATCGCCGTGTTCCTGCTTTTCCAGACGGTGCTGACCCGGTACGCCCGGTACCTCTCGTTCGCGCTTGGCGAGAAGGTCCTCGCGGACCTGCGGGAGGACTTCGTCGAGCAGGCACTGGCTCTCCCGGTGAGCACCGTGGAGCGGGCCGGCACCGGAGACCTGCTGACGCGCACCTCCCGCGACATCGAGGCGCTCGGCTGGTCGGTGCGGTTCGCCGTACCCGAGACGATCATCGCGTTGGTGACGACGGTGTTCGCGGTCGGGGCCTGTCTGCTCGTCGGTACCTGGGTCCTGTTGCCGCTGGTGATCGCCGTGCCGGTGCTGTGGGCGGCCACCCGCTGGTACCTGCGGCGGGCCAAGGCCGGTTACCTCCGCGAATCGGCGTCGTACGCCGCCATCAACGCGAGTGTCGCCGAGACGGCCGAGGGCGCGCGGACCGTCGAGTCACTCGGCCTCGAGCAGCGACGACTCGACCGGATCGACGCCGACATCGCGGAGTCGTACAGCGCCGAGCGCTACACGCTGTGGCTGCGCACTGTCTGGTTCCCGGCCGCCGAGATCGGCTACCTGCTGCCTACGGTGGCCACCCTGCTGTTCGGTGGGTGGCTGCACGCCCGTGGCCAGGCCTCGTTGGGAGACGTAACCGCTGCCACGCTGTATGTCCAGGCGCTGGTCGACCCCGTCGACCGGCTGCTCTCCTGGCTCGACGAGCTCCAGGTGGGCGGCGCCTCGCTGGCCAGGCTGCTGGGGGTGGCGGCGGTGCCCGACGACCGGGTCGCCACCGGCCGCAGACCGGTCGACGAGCACATCCAGGCCACCGACCTGCGATTCGCCTACACGGACCGGGACGTCCTGGAGGGCATCGACCTCGACGTCTCCCCGGGCGAGCGGGTCGCGGTGGTGGGACCTTCCGGTGCGGGCAAGTCGACGCTGGGGCGGCTGCTCGCCGGCATCCACCCGCCTCGGTCGGGCGCGGTCACGGTCGGGACCGTCTCGATGACCGAGCTGCCGCTCGGCGACCTCCGCGGCCATGTCGCGCTGGTCACCCAGGAGCACCACGTCTTCGTCGGAACCATCCGGGAGAACCTCGCCTTGGTGCTGGACGACGTAGGCTCCGACAGCCGCCTGCGGGGTGCGCTTGCCGCGGTTGACGCCCTCGAGTGGGTCGACCTGCTGCCCGACGGGCTCGACACGGTTGTCGGCTCCGCCGGGCATCAGGTCACCCCGGCGCAGGCGCAGCAGATCGCGCTGGCTCGTCTGGTGCTCGCCGACCCGCACACGCTCGTGCTGGACGAGGCGACCTCGCTGATCGACCCGCGAGCCGCCCGACACCTCGAGCGCTCGCTCGCGGCTGTACTCCATGGCCGGACCGTGGTGGCCATCGCCCACCGACTGTTCACCGCACACGACGCGGACCGGGTGGCGGTCGTCGCCGACGGCAAGATCGCCGAGATCGGCTCCCATGACGAGCTGGTCGCCTCCGGGGGGTCCTACGCCGCGCTCTGGCGGTCATGGCACGGTGAGGGGGACACGTCCGAGCGCGACGAGGTAGCCACCACCCAAGGAGCCGTCCCGTGACCAGCCGACACGAACGCCATCGCCCGGACTGGAGCGGCGACGAGCGCAGCCAGCTCGCGCAGGTGATGGACTACCAGCGGGCGACGGTCCACCTGAAGTGTGCCGGGTTGACCGACGAGAACGCCCGTCGTCGTCTTACCCCGTCACCGCTCACCTCCATCGCCGGAGTGGTCTCGCACCTGGTGTGGGTCGAGGAGTGGTGGTTCCGGTCCGTCATCGGCAAGCAGTCGGTCGACTTCCCCTGGACGGACGATCATCCCGACGCCGACTGGGAGCAGGGCGACACGGTGCCGCTGCCCGATCTGTTGACCGCGTACGACGAGGTGTGTGCCGCTGCCCGCGAGATCGTCGCGGGGCTCGACCTGGACGCCGTACCACAGCCGGACATCCGAACCCCGATCTCCGTCCGGGCCGCGATGCTGCACATGATCGAGGAGACCGCGCGTCACCTCGGGCACCTCGACATCCTTCGTGAGCTCACCGACGGGGTCACCGGCGAGTAGTCGTCGGCAAACGCCCTTATCGGGCGTGCCGAGTCCGGTAGCATGCGAACGCCTCGAGGCTCCTCCGGTCTCCCGGTCGTCATCTTCTGCTCGTCGAAGGGAAGTCCCGATGCATCGTCGTGCCACCACCGCCTTCACTGTCCTCGCGGCCAGTGCCACCCTGCTGGCGACAGCCACCTGGCCCGGCACGGCGGCTGCCATCGGGGGGAGCGCCGGAGCGGCGGCGCCACTCATCAGGGTGAGCCATGACCCCTACACCGGCGGAGGCGCCCAGCACGCCACGGAGGCCGAGCCCGACACCTTCGCCTTTCACCAGACGGTGGTCTCCGTGTTTCAGGTCGGCCGGTACTCGGACGGCGGATCCGTCGACACCGGATGGGCGACGAGCACCGACAAGGGCCAGACCTGGACCCACGGCTTCCTGCCCGGCATTACCGTCGCCGAAGGCGGTACCTGGGCCCGGGTGAGTGACCCGGCGGTCGCCTACGACGCCAAGCACCAGAAGTGGCTCGTGACCGGTCTCGTCATCGACGCTAACGTCAACGGCCGCGGCGTCGTGGTGAGCAGCTCGTCTGACGGGACCAACTGGAACGACCCTGTCATCGCCGTGGGCAACGACGGGAAAGGCTACGACAAGGAGTGGATCGTCTGCGACAGCTTCGCGAGCAGCCCCCACTACGGCAGCTGCTACGTGGAGGTTGACGTCACGTCGACGGGCAACACCATCGTGATGGCCACCTCGACTGATGGCGGCCAGACCTGGGGTGCGCCGAAGACCCCCGCGAACAACCCCTCCGGTCTGGGTGGCCAGCCGCTGGTCCAGCCGGACGGCACCGTCGTGGTGCCCTACTCCGCCAACTTCTCCTCGCAGCGCGCGTTCCGCTCCATCGATGGTGGCGCCTCGTGGACCGCACCGGTACTGATCTCCAACGTCACCGACCACGGCGCACCGGGGATGCGCGAGGAGCCACTGCCCAGTGCAGAGCTGGATGCCGCAGGCAAGATCTACGTCGTCTGGGACGACTGCCGCTTCCGCACCGGCTGCTCCTCGAACGACATCGTGATGTCCACCTCGAAAGACGGTGTCTCCTGGTCGGCGGTCACCCGCATCCCGATCGACCCCGTCAACAGCGGCAGAGACCACTTCACGCCTGGGCTGGGCGTTTCCCACACGACGTCGGGAACGGGAGCCCGGCTGGGTCTCTACTACTACTTCTACCCGGACGCGTCGTGCACCGTGTCGGGCTGCAAGCTCAAGGTCGGCTACATCTCCAGCCTCAACGGCGGCGGCTCGTGGAGCGCTCCGCGGACCATCGCTGGCCCCATGATGCTGAGCTGGCTCGCCCAAGCCGGTGGCGCGATGGTGGGCGACTACATTTCCTGCTCGGTGATCGGTCGGCGGGCAGTGTCGACCTTCGCTGTGGGCAAGGCCCCAAACGGGTCCACCAAGGACCAGGCCATGTACTCAGCAGGACCGCTCACGATCACCGGTGGGACCGCGAAGGCTTCGTCGGGCGGCGTCCAGCCGCATCTCGTCCCGCGGCAGCGCTGGCCGCTGCCCACGCTGCGGTAGCCCGCGGTTACCGCTGATTGCGGGAATATCCCGCTTGGGACTGGCGGATTTTCGTGGTTGACCCCATGATAAGACGTCGGTCGTGCGGATAACTCATCTTGTTAGGAAAGGCTAACCTTATGCATCATCGCTGGCTGAGCTGGAAGGCTCTTGTGTCAGTAATGGTCGTCGCCGTAGTAGCGGCGGTCATTGCAACCTTCTCCATCGTCCATTTCACCACGTCAGGGTCGGACCAGGGCAACGAGATCGCGGAGGCGATCGACCACAGCCCAGGACTGCTCAGCAGCCGCCAGCTTCCCATCGCCTACGTGGCCGAGAAGCTCGCGGGGCAAGACGGTGAGGCCTCCAGCGAGATCCTCAACGGACCCTCGCAGGAGCAGTACGACGCCCGCGCCTACCCCCACAAGTACATCGCTTCCGCCCAGCGCATCGCCGCGGCGCACGCCTTCACCAGTGCCGCGGCGCGGGCCAAGACAGCGGCCGGGCAGTCAGCGCTGAAGCGTGCCCAGGGCCTCTCGACGCCGGCCGGCTGGACCGAGATGGGTCCGCGCGGCGGAATCCAAGCCTCGCAGACGACGTACACCGGCACTCGGGCGATGGTCTCCGGACGCACTACGGCGCTGGCGATCGCCAAGCCATGCACGATCACCCGATGCACCCTGTACGTCGGCACGGCCGGTGGCGGTGTGTGGATGACCCTGAACGCCCTGTCGGCCCACCCGCGGTGGACGCCGATCGGCACCGACATCCCGTCGACCGCCATCGGCTCGATCTACCTCGCGCCCACGACCGGGGACCTGTACGTCGGCACCGGTGAGGGCAACGGCTCCTCAGACAACGAGGCAGGTGTCGGCCTGTACAAGTCCACCGACGGCGGAGCGACCTTCAGCCAGGTGCCGACCATGTACAACGGCGGCGACTTCGCGAAGGACCGTTCGGTAGCGAGCATCGCGGTTGACCCCGCCAACCCCAAGCACATGTACGTGGGCACCGCCGTGGCGCGCCACGGCGCGTCGTCGGTCAACGGCGGTCGGTTCACCCCGCCCGGCGCCGCCAAGGTCGGCGTTTACGAGACCGTCGATGGTGGGCAGACCTGGAGCCAGAGCCTGACCGAGGACACCGATGTCGTCGTCCCCCGTTCACCCAGCGGCAGCGACTTCTTCCGCGGTGGAATCTCCAAGGTGCGCTTTGACCCCAACCACCCCGGAACCGTGTACGCGTCGATGTTCGACTACGGCCTGTATCGCCGGGTCGGCACCGGTGACTGGAAGGCGATCTACACGATCAACAACCCCGGGTCGGAGACCACCACGCTGTCCAACCGGATCGAGTTCGCGCTGGCTCCGCTGCACACCGGCAAGACGCGGATCTACCTCGCTGACTCGACGTACTTCAACGACACCACTGCTGGTCTGTTGCGCACGGACGACGCGACGGCAGGCAGCCCGACCTGGACGCCGCTGTCCGACCCGACGCCCGGCACGCCGGGCTACGGCTCGTACAACTTCTGTACGGCGCAGTGCTACTACGACATGGGGGTGTCCTCCCCAGCCGGCCGGCCCAACCAGGTGTTCCTGTCCGGGTCGATGCAGTACGGCGAACTGCGGGCCTTCGGTGGTCCCGGTCAGTCCAACGGACGCGCGGTCACCCGGTCCACGAATGCCGGTGTCAGCTTCACCGACATGACCAACGACGCACAGCCGCACGAGAACGGTCTGCACCCCGACCAGCACACGCTGGTGTTCGCACCGGGATCCGGAGCCAACGTGTTCTTCAGCGCGAGCGACGGTGGGATCGTGCAGCAGAAGGGTCCGTTCGTGGACCGCAGTGGGCAGTGCGCGAAGCGCGGACTGTCCGGTGCTCAGCTGGCCGACTGTCTGCAGTTCCTCTCGGCAGTTCCCACCCAGAACAACAACGACATCAACCAGGGGCTGGCGACGTTGCAGTTCCAGAGCGTCAGCTCGTCGAACAACGCTCGTCTCCTCCAGGGCGGTACGCAGGACAACGGCACCTGGGAGAACGACCGCATCCAGGGTTGGGTGGAGACGGTTGGTGGCGACGGTGGCCAGTCAGGGTTCAACCCGGACAACTCCGCGATCCGCTACCACTCGTACTACGCGCCGCAGCACGACGTGAACTTCCACAACGGCAACCCGAACGGCTGGGACTGGATCAGCGACCCGCTGCTCAACTCCGGCGAGACGGCGTCGTTCTACACCCCGTTCACTGCTGACCCAGTGGTGGGTGGGACCGTGTTCGACGGACTGCAGCACGTCTGGCGCACCACCGACAACGGTGGTGACGAGGCCTACCTCCAGGCGCACTGCAACGAGCTCACCGGGGACTTCAGCCAGCCGTGTGGTGACTGGCAGCCGCTGGGTGGGGGCCACGGAGACCTGTCCAGCACCTACTGGGGTTCGCGCACCGACACCGGCAACTACGTGGTGGCGATCGAGCGGGCGACGAGTGACCAGTCGACGATGTGGGCCGCAACGCGGTACGGCCGGGTGTTCCTCAGCCAGAACGCCAACGCTGCCAACCCTGACGATGTGACCTACCAGCGCATCGACCAGGTGCTGAACCTCCCGCAGCGGTTCGTGTCCGGTATCGCGATCGACCCCGCGGACCCGCACCACGTGTTCATCTCGTACTCGGGCTACTCGGCTTACCGCCATGGTGGCCACGTCTACGAAGTGCACTGGAACCCGAAGTCCGGCACGGGCACGGCGAGGAACCTCAACTACGACCTCGGCGACCAGCCGGTCACCGATGTCATCTACTCGCCGACGACCAAGGCGCTGTTCGCGTCGACGGACTTCGGCGTGCTGACCCTCGCGGCAGGTGACACCTCATGGGTGGCCACGCAAGGCCTGCCGTCGGTGGCCGTCTACGGGATGACGTTGAGTCCTTCCACCAAGAAGCTGCTCGCCGCGACGCACGGTCGCGGGATCTGGCAGCTTCCGGCTTACTGAGCTCAGCGCCAGAGGGGCGATGGCTCGTCAGCTTCGGTTGGCGGGCCATCGCCTTGTTGGCAGGGTCATCTTCGACCGGCCGTCCAACAAGTGGATCGTCGCCGACCTGTCCTTACCCCGGGCCCTACTACTTCTGCATGGCGGTCTCCGACGGGGCCGACATCGCCGACAACCAGTGGACGCTCTATCCCTACCTCAAGGTGGGGGGCTCGTCCGCGCGACCTACCAGGCGTAGTCCTCGGGTGCGGTGCGGTAGCCCGGGAAGATCTCGTCGAGCTCCTCCAGCACTGAGCCCTCGATGGTCAGGCTCTCCGCGGCCACGGCTGAGCTGAGCTGGTCGGCCGTGCGCGGCCCGACGATCGGCGCCGTCACTCCCGGCCGGCTGAGCAGCCACGCCAATCCGACCTCGGCCGGCTCCTGCCCGACCTTCTCGCAGAGGTCCTCGTAGCGCTCGATCTGGTCCCGGTGCTCCTCAAGTGAGTCCGCGGCGCGGCCGGACGTACGTCGTCGGCCATCGCGTTCCTTTCGGATGACGCCGCCGAGCAGCCCCCCGTGGAGAGGCGACCAGGGGATGATGCCGAGGCCGTAGTGCTGCGCGGCGGGCAGGACCTCCCGCTCGATGTCGCGGGTCAACAGGTTGTAGATCGACTGCTCGCTGACCAGCCCGGTGAAGTGCCTCGAGGCCGCGGCCGCCTGCGCCTGCGCGATGTGCCATCCGGCGAAGTTCGAGCTTCCGACGTACAAGATCTTGCCCTGGGCGACCAGCACTTCCATCGCCTGCCAGATCTCGTCCCAGGGGGTGTCCCTGTCGACGTGGTGCATCTGGTAGAGGTCGATGTGGTCGGTCTTCATCCGGCGCAGGCTGGCGTCGCAGGCGCGCCGGATGTTCAGCGCCGAGAGCCTGCCGTCGTTGGGCCACTCGCCCATATCGCCGTACAGCTTGGTCGCGAGCACGGTGCGCTCACGACGTCCACCACCCTGAGCGAACCAGGTGCCGAGGATCTCCTCCGTCCGGCCCTTGTGCTCGCCCCACCCGTAGACGTTCGCGGTGTCGAAGAAGTTGATGCCGTTGTCGTGGGCCTGGTCCATGATCGCGTGAGAGTCGGGCTCGTCGGTGTGCGGGCCGAAGTTCATCGTGCCGAGGCACAGCCTGCTCACCGACAGACCGGATCTTCCGAGTTGTGTGTAGTCCATGACCTCCATCTAACCCCGGCGGACAAACTCTCGCCGAGAGTAGGTTGTGTGCAGGAGGGCGTCCGGCGTTAGGACGGCTCCCCATGAGGGAAGGGGCCGACCATGAGCAAGAGACTTCGGATAGCAGTCGCGTCCGGATGTGCGGCTGTCGCCGTCCTGCTGTCCGTCTCGGCGGCTGAGCCACCGGTGTCGGCCGGGGCTCCAGCGGCCGGATGCGCCATTCCGGCGAAATATCGCGGCTTGGATCTCGAGCGGTTGCCGGTGAGCGAGAAGGTCGTCGCCCTCACCTTCGATGCGGGCGCCAATGCCGATGGTGTCGACTCGATCCTGTCCACCCTCCGGGCCCAGCACGTCCGGGGGACGTTCCTTCTCACCGGCGCGTTCGCCAACACGTTCCCGGTGCGGTCCAGGGCGATGTCGGACTACCTGCTCGGCAACCACACGATGACCCACCCCGACCTGACCCACCTGAGCGATGCCGCGGTGCGCAAGCAGGTGCTGGACGCCCAGAGCGCCATCGTGCGCGTGACCGGGCAGGACCCGCGCCGGATCTTCCGGTTCCCGTTCGGGGCACGCGACGCGCGGACCATCGCGCTGGTGAACGACCTCTGTTACGTGTCGTTCCGCTGGACCGTCGACAGTCTCGGATGGATGGGCACGTCCGGCGGCATGACCGTGAAGAAGGTGGTGGCTCGGGTCGTCGGGGCCGCACAGCCGGGCGAGATCGTGCTCATGCACGTGGGGTCCAACCCCGACGACGGTTCGACTCTCGACGCCCATGCCCTGCCGACGGTCATCACCAGGCTGCGCGCCCTCGGCTACTCGTTCGTGACGTTCGCCAGGATCTTGAACCCTGCCCCCTAGCGTCAAGGAGTGTCGTGACCGAAGCTGCCGAGCGCGCTGCGAAAGTCCCCCGCAAGGCCTACGAGAAGGAGCTGCTTCGGCTGCAAGGTGAGCTGGTGCTCATGCAGGAGTGGGTCCGTACGACGGGGGCCCGGGTCGCGGTCGTCTTCGAGGGCCGAGATGCCGCCGGCAAGGGGAGCGTCATCAAGCGGGTGACAGAGTTCCTCAACCCCCGGGCTGGCCGGATCGCCGCGCTTCCGACGCCCAACGACCGTGAGCGCACCCAGTGGTACTTCCAGCGCTACGTCGAGCAGCTTCCCGCGGCGGGCGAGATCGTGCTCTTCGACCGGAGCTGGTACAACCGGGCAGGCGTCGAGATCGTGATGGGCTACTGCACGCCGGAGCAGCATGCGCGCTTCCTCCACCAGTGCCCGATCTTCGAGAACCTCCTGCTGGAGGACGGGATCCTGCTGCGGAAGTACTGGTTCTCGGTCAGCGACGACGAGCAGCAGCGGCGCTTCGAGTCCCGCCTCACCGACCCGATGCGGCAGTGGAAGCTGTCGCCCACAGACGTGGAGTCGATGACGCGATGGGAGGACTTCTCGCGAGCGAAGGACGAGATGTTCGCGGCGACTGACACGAGGCACTCACCGTGGTTCGTGGTCGAAGCCGAGGACAAACGTCGGGCCAGGCTGAACATGATCGCGCACCTGCTGTCGGTGGTCCCCTACACGCCGGTCGAGCGGCCGAAGATCGCGCTGCCCGAGCGGCCCGCGCCGACCGGCTACCAACGATCGCCTCGGGAGCAACAGCACTACGTCCCCGACCACGCCTCGTCGATCTGACCCACGAAGTCGCGGTCTGGGACGTCACCTCAGAGTTGGTGGCTTACTCCCACTCGATCGTGCCGGGTGGCTTGCTGGTCACGTCGACCACTACCCGGTTGACCTCGCGAACCTCGTTGGTGATGCGAGTCGAGATGGCCTCGATGACGTCGTACGGGACCCGCGCCCAGTCGGCGGTCATCGCGTCCTCCGAGGTTACTGGTCGCAGCACGACGGGGTGGCCGTAGGTGCGGCCGTCGCCCTGCACGCCGACCGACCGCACGTCGGCCAGGAGGACGACGGGAAACTGCCAGATGTCGCGGTCCAGGCCAGCGGCAGTGAGCCCGGCCCGGGCGATCGCGTCGGCCTCGCGCAGGACGGAGAGCCGGTCCTCGGTGACCTCGCCCACGATCCGGATGGAAAGGCCAGGCCCAGGGAACGGCTGCCGCCAGACGATCTCGGCGGGCAGCCCGAGCTCCTCGCCGACCTTGCGCACCTCGTCCTTGAACAGCGTCCGCAACGGTTCGACGAGAGAGAACAGCAGGTCCGCGGGCAGCCCGCCCACGTTGTGATGGGACTTGATGGTGGCCGCACCCTCACCACCTCCCGACTCGACGACGTCGGGGTAGAGCGTCCCCTGCACGAGGAACTCGACCGGCGCACCCCCCTCGTCGGCCTCCGCCACGATCTCCCGCTCGGCCGACTCGAAGCTGCGGATGAACTCCCGCCCGACGATCTTGCGCTTCTCCTCGGGGTCGCGTACCCCCGCCAGGGCCGCCAGGAAGTCCTTCGACGCGTCGACCACTTTCAGCCGGACACCGGTCGCGGCCACGTAGTCTCGCTCGACCTGTTCAGCCTCGCCCTTGCGCAGCAACCCGTGATCGACGAACACACACGTCAGCCGGTCGCCGATCGCACGCTGCACAAGGGCAGCGGCCACCGCCGAGTCGACGCCGCCCGAGAGCCCGCAGATTGCCCGCTTGTCCCCGACCTGCTCGCGGATCGCCGCCAGCTGCTCCTCGACGACGTTGCCCGTCGTCCACGTCTGCCGGCACCCAGCGATGACGTGAAGGAAGCGCTCGAGCACACGCTGGCCGTTCTCGGTGTGTAGAACCTCCGGGTGCCACTGGACACCGGCGAAGCCTCGACCCAGCTCCTCGAAGGCCGCTACCGGTGCCCCAGCGGTTGTCGCGAGAGTGGCGAACCCGGGCGGCGCTGTCGCGACTGCGTCCCCGTGGCTCATCCACACCCGGTTGCCGCTCCGGACGTCGGCCAGCAAGGTGCCCTGCGAGTCCACGGTCACCACGGTCCGGCCGAACTCCGACAGTCCGGTACGGCGGACGTCGCCGCCCAACGCCTGAGCCATCGCCTGGAAGCCGTAACAGATGCCGAACACCGGCACCTCCGCGGCGAAGATCCTGCCGTCGACCTGCGGCGCTCCCTCGGCGTACACAGACTGCGGTCCACCGCTGAGAATGATGGCCTTCGGGCCACGCGCGAGCATCTCCGCCACGCTCATCGTGTGGGGCACGATCTCGGAGTAGATCCGAGCCTCGCGCACCCGCCGGGCGATCAGCTGGGCGTACTGGGCCCCGAAGTCGACGACGAGGACGAGGTCATGGTCGACGCTCACGGACGCCCCTTCGGGTCGGGGACAGCCGGTGACGTCCCGGCAGGCGCCCAGTGTATCCGGCGCTCGGCTGGTCTCCGGGTGTGACCGATAAGCCAGTCCGTTTGGGAGCTCAGGTCGCCCAAAGGGGTCGATCCCGGCGCCTAGCCTCCCAAATCGAGACCTGATGGAACCTGAGCCGCGGCCGGACCGTCACCTGATCTCGACAATGGGGAGGGGCATAGGCGTTCCCCGGAACCGCCGGATGAGCCGGGGAGACCGGCGCGACGCGCTGGTACGGCAAGCCGAGCGGTGGTCGGGGGTCTGCGTCGCCCTTGTTGGGCCACAGCGCCATCGCCCGCTCCGCCTGGGCGGTGATCGTCAGCGAGGGATTGACGCCCAGGTTGGCCGAGACCGCCGAGCCGTCGACGACGTGCAGGCCCGGATGTCCGTAGAGCCGCTGGTAAGCGTCGATGACCCCCGACTCCGCACTGTCCCCGATGGCGCAGCCCCCGATGAAGTGCGCGGTCAGCGGCCGCTTGAAGGGCTCGCCGAGGGTGCCGCCCGGCGTGCCATCGACCAGCCGCGCCATCCGTCGTACCGCGTCGTTGGCGACCGGGATCCAGGTGGGGTTGGGCCGGCCGTGGCCCTGCCGGGACGTGAGCCGGCGGCGGCCGGTCAGCCGGCTGCGGCGGGTGTAGGTGGTGATCGAGTTGTCCAGCGATTGCATGACCAAGGCGATCACCGCGCGCTCCGACCAGTGCCGCAGGTCGTACAACCCGGGCAAGGCCCGGCGTTGCCGCCACATCTCCCGCAGCCAGACCCGCCACCTCGGCGTCCCGGCCTCCTCGTCGGTCAGGATCGTCTGCAGGAAGCTCATCGCGTTGCTGCCCTTGCCGTAGCGCACGGGCTCGACGTGGGTCTGCGGGTCCGGGTGGAAGGACGAGGTGATCGCGACCCCACGGGTGTAGTCGACGGTCGGGTCACGCGAGACGGCGCCCAGGATCGACTCCGAGTTGGTCCGGGTGAGATGTCCCAGCCGCGCGGACACCCCGGGCAGCACACCGTCGTCGCGCATCCGGTGCAGCAGCCGCTGGGTCCCGAGCGCCGACGCGGAGAAGATCACCTGGTCCGCGCTCAGCACTCGCGCCCGCGCCCGGCGGCGCACCTTCACGTCGGTCGGTACCGTCGTGACGTCGTACCCGCCACTGGGCCGCGGCGCGACCTTGGTGACCGTGGTGAGGGGATGCACGACCGCGCCGGCCTGCTCGGCGAGGTAGAGGTAGTTCTTCGGCAGCGTGTTCTTCGCGTTGTGGCGGCAGCCCGTCATGCACTCGCCACACTCGAGACAGCCGGTGCGGTCAGGGCCGGCGCCACCGAAGTACGGGTCCGGCTCGGTCACGCCCGGGGCGCCGAAGTAGACCCCCACCGGGGTGAGCCGGAAGGTGTCCGCCACCCCCATCTCGGCGGCGACCGCGCGCATCACCTGGTCGCTCGGTGACATCGTCGGGTTGGTGACCACGCCGAGCATCCGCTTGGCCTGGGCGAAGTACGGCGCCAGCTCGACACGCCAGTCCGTAATCGAGTTCCACGACGGGTCGGCGTAGAAGGCGTCCAGCGGCTCGTACAAGGTGTTGGCGTAGACCAGCGAACCGCCTCCGACCCCAGCGCCGGACATGATCAGACAGTCCTTGAGCACGTCGATCCGCTGGATGCCATAGCAGCCGACCGCGGGGGCGAACAGGAACCTGCGGAGGTCCCAGGAGGTCGCCGGGTACGACGCCTCGTCGAACCGGGCACCGGCCTCCAGCACGCCGACCCGGTAACCCTTCTCGCTGAGCCGCAGGGCGCTGACGGACCCCCCGAACCCCGACCCGATGACGATGACGTCGTAGTCGGCACTCACGGACGGTGGGTCTTCTTCAACAGCCTCAGCGTCGCGGTCATCGTCTGGGCGTAGGACCGCTCCGAGAGACCCAAGACCGGTCGGATCGGCAGCACCCGCTGGGTGACGACGGTCTGTGGGTCGGTGAATCGCTGGACGCCCTCGACCCCCTGCCGGCGGCCGAGACCGGAGCTGCGCACCCCGCCCATCGGCGCGTCGATCGAGCCGAACGACGCGCTGTAACCCTCGTTGATGTTCACGCTCCCGCAGCGGATCTGCCGGGCGAGTGCGCGGCCGCGGCGGGTGTCGCGGGTCAGCACGGAGGCATTCAGGCCGTATGGCCCCTCGTTGGTTCGGGACACCGCGTCGGCCTCCTCGCCGAAGCGGTAGACCGCCACGACCGGCCCGAACGTCTCGTCGCCGAAGCATGCCATGCCGGGACGCACCCCGCCGAGCACGGTGGGCGCGTAGAACAGCGGCCCGACGTCGAGCCGGGGGTGGCCCCCGGCGAGCACCCGGGCGCCCTTGGCGCGGGCGTCGTCCACATGGTGGACCACCGTGGCGAGCTGCTGCTGCGAGATCAGGCTGCCCATGTCGGCGCCGTACTCGAGCTTCGCCGACAGCCGCATGTCCTCGACGCGGCCCAGGAACCTGGCCAGGAAGTGGTCGTAGATCTGGTCGGCCACGTACAGGCGTTCGGTGGCCACGCAGAGCTGACCGGCCGAGGAGAAGCAGGCGCGAACCGCGATCTCGGCTGACCGGTCGAGGTCGGCGTCGTGCAGCACCAGCATGGCGTTCTTGCCGCCCAGCTCGAGGCTGGCGCCGACCAGCCGCTGCGCCGCTCGGGTGCCTACCTCGCGGCCGGTCCGGGTCGACCCGGTGAAGCACACGAAGTCGACGCTGTCGACGACCGCGGGACCGATGACAGGGCCTTCTCCGCAGACCACCTGCCACAACCCCTCCGGCAGCCCCGCCTCGTGCAGCAGCCCGACGCCGTAGAGCGCCGACAAGGCAGTCTGGGAGTCGGGCTTGTGCACGACGGCGTTGCCCGCGAGCAACGCGGCAACGCCGTCCGAGAGCGCCATCGTGAACGGGTAGTTCCACGGTGAGATCACGCCAACCACCCCCTTGGGCGACCGATGCACGTCGACCCGGGTGAGCATCGGGAACATGCCCAGCCGCCGTTTCGACCCGACGTGCCGCAACGCCGTGCGGGCGTAGTACCGGGCGGTCATCGCCGCGTGGGCGACCTCCTCGAAGGCGTGCAGGCGGGCCTTGCCCGACTCCCACTGGACGAGGTCGAGGATCTCGTCCTGGCTGTCGAGGACGAGGTCGTGGAACCGGAGCAGGATGTCCGCTCGCTGCGTCAGCGGGACCCTGGCCCACTGCGCCTGCGCCAGCCGCGCCCGGTCCGCAGCGACCGCGACGTCGGCGACCGTCGACAATGGGATGGCCGCGATCGGCTGGCCGGTGAAGGGGGCGTACGTCGGGTAGGACTCACCCGACGTGGCGACCAGCGTCGACGCCAGACGTCGTACCACGGCGGGGTCGAGCGCGAAAGTCGCCGTGGTGTCGTGCTCGCGGTCAGGGGGGCTCAGCACGGGCGAGTCGGGCGCGTCGCTCATCCGTGGAGCCTACGTGCCCAGGCCGGCCGCCGACCGCCGACCGCCGTCGTCTGGGCGCGCCCAGTCTGACAAACCGACATCGCTCACGTATTCTGTGCGGCAAGGAACCACCGCCGGGAATGCTGGCGAACAGCAAGGCGCTTACCGCAGGCAGTTGCCGCTCCCTGTCCCCTCTGGGTGCCATACGATGGCACCGGACAAACACGTGGAACGGAAATGGACTAGATAGTGCAGCCGGTTACGACGAACAAGACCAGCATCTTGCTCAACGCGATCCCTGAGGTCCTGCCTCAGCGCACCTACGTGACGTTCGGCGTGGAGCGGGGCGGGACCAGCCTGGTCGCGGGCGTGCTGCGGGCGTTGGGGCTCTACCTCGGCGATATCCCGGAGGGCAACAACGAGGACAAGGCGTTCCACAACAAGCCACTCGGGCAGATGAAGGCCACCATCGCCCGCCGCAACCAGGAGCACGACGTGTGGGGGTGGAAGTACCCCACGGCCTCCGCCTACCTCCCGGTGCTCTCCAAGTCCATCCGCAACGCCTTCTTCATCATCGTCTATCGCGACGTCGTCGCAACCGCCCTGAGCCGCGCCCAGTGGGACGGCGAGTTCATCCGGCGCAACGGACGGATGTCGCTCCACGAGACGAACGCGGTCGTCAACGCCAACACCGGCTTGGCGCTCGCGACCCGCCGTCCGGTGCTGCTCGTCAGCAGCGAGAAGGCCGCCTCGCGCACGAGTGACCTCATCGACGAGCTCGCAGACTTCCTGTACGTCAGGCGACCGGACGAGGACCTCCGGGCACGCATCATTGATTACACTGAGCCCGGCCGCTACAAGAACTTCGACGACTACTTCCCGTCGCCTGATCGCGCCAGTGGGGCTGTGCCCGAGACCGGACTGACCATGGAACAGGTGAGTGGCCAATGAGAATCCTGCTCTACAACTGGGTGCAGTACGACGACATCGAGAGCCGCGGCGGTGGCGTACGCATCTACGAGAAGAACCTCGTCGACTACCTCGCGAGCGGCAATGACCACGAGGTCTACACGATGGCGTCCGGTCTCGAGCACGATTTTCTCGACCCGCGGATCCGGATCGAGCCGACCACCAACGTCCACGGCTCCCGGGTCCACTCGTTCACGGTGGTCAACTCGACAGTGCTCGCCCCCGGGCACCACGCCTTCGGGTCCGCTCACCTCTTCGACGAGGGTGAGATGCTCACCGTCTGGCACGACTTCCTCGAGCGGCACGGGCCGTTCGACGTCATCCAGTTCGACTCGCTCGAGGGCATCCCGTTCACCTTCCTTCGGGTGCACGAGAAGTTCCCGCAGACCCGGGTGCTGCTGTACTCGCACAACTACTACCTGGTCTGCCCCCAGGTGAACCTTTGGAAGGAGGAGCGGGTCCACTGCAGCGACTACCACAAGGGACGCGACTGCGTGAACTGCATCCCGAACCTGCCGAACCCGCACGAGGTGCTGCGCGCCCACCAGGTGTCGCGCGTCCTGCGCCGGTCGAAGATCACGCCGAACACCAAGGGCTACGCGCTCGCCTATCGGATCTACGGACAGCTCCGCAGCGGCCGCTACTCGCGCGTCAGCCGTCCCCTGCTCGCGCCCCTGCTAGGCCCGGCGCTGATCCGTCGCCGCAAGCGCATGCAGCAGAACCGCGAGAACCGGCCCGGGTCGTTCGGCCAGATCGCCAAGAACCCGGTGAAGCCGGTCGAGCCGGTCTCGCTGAGCCTGTCGACTCGCTTCGTGTCCCGCCGCCAGCGCGGGGTGAACATGATCAACAACGAGGTCGACCTGGTGCTCGCGACGTCGCACCGGGTGCTCGACGTGCTCAAGGCACACGGCATCGACCACGGCAAGATGGCGGTGGCCTACGCGGGCACCCGGGCGGCCGAGCAGTTCGCCCGGGCCGAGCTCCGCAAGGAGCTGCAGGTGCAGGGGGAGCTGACCATCTGCTACCTGGGCTACATGCGCCGTGACAAGGGGTTCTACTTCCTCCTCGAGGCCCTCGAGGAGTGCCCGCCGGAGTTCCAGTCCAGGATCCGCATGGTGCTCGGTGCCAAGACCGCCGACCCCGACACGATGAACCGGCTGATCGCGCTGTCCGACCGGATGGCTGATGTTGTGCACTTCGACGGCTACACCCATGAGCAGCTCGAGACCATCCTCGACGGCGTCGACGTCGGCATGATCCCGGTCCAGTGGGAGGACAACCTGCCCCAGGTCGCAACCGAGATGGTGGCGCACGGCGTACCGCTGATCACCTCACACCGCGGAGGTTCGAAGGAGCTTGGCGGCGACAACCCGTCGTTCGTCTTCAAGGCGTCCGATAAGGAGGCGCTGATCGAGATCTGGCGCCAGCTCATCGAGGGCGAGCTCCAACCCGGTGACTACTGGGCATCGGCGATGAACCTCACCACCATGGACGACCACCTCGGCCGGCTGATGGAGCTGTGGCGCAACCCCGAGGCCCCTCTGGAGGATGTGCGCCCGCACGTGGACCCGACCGAGCACAAGACCCACATCCACGAGCAGGCAACGGACGAGCGCGGTCATGGGCTGCACCTCGAGCCGCAGCACAGCGTGCTGGGCGGCTTCGACGACGACAGCGACGAGTCGACCGATCCCGACGACGACGTGACCCAGCATCCGGCGGCGGGGCGTCCGGTGGCGGAGATCTACGACTCCAACCCGGTCACCCAGGCAGCGAACTCGATTCCGGAGGCGGCCAAGGAGGCGGCGGCCACCTCCGGCACCCGCGCCGACCTCCCCCTCGACGCCGAGGACCTCGACCACACCCCTGGCTGACGGCGACATGGCCCCAGCACCCACCCGGTCCGACTGCGAAGCCCTGGACCAAGCCGACCCGCTGGCGCCGTACCGGGGCGAGTTCGTCGTCGACGACGATGCGCTGATCTACTTCGACGGCAACTCGCTCGGGCGGTTGCCGAAGGCGACCGTGACCCGGCTCCAGCGCCTGCTTGCCGACGAGTGGGGGGGCCGCTTGGTCCGCTCCTGGCGGGAGACCTGGCTCGCGATGCCGGTCCGGGTCGGCGACCTCATCGGCACCGGGTTGCTCGGCGCCGAAGCGGGCGAGACCGTCGTCGGCGACAACACCACCGTGTCCCTCTACAAGGCGGTCAGCGCGGCACTCGACGCACGTCCGGGCCGGCGCACCGTGGTGATCGAACGGGACAACTTCCCAACCGACCGCTACCTCATGGAGTCCCTGGCGCGCCAGCGTGGCCTGGTGATCCGCTGGGTGGATGCCGGCACCTCCCAAGGCCTGACCGTCGATGACCTGGCCGGCGTCGTCGACGACTCGGTCGCGGTGACGCTTCTTTCGCACGTGGACTACCGGTCCGCCGCGATCCTCGACCTGGGTGCGATGACGACGCTCGTGCACGAGTCGGGGGCGCTGATGGTGTGGGACCTGTGCCACTCGGTCGGATCGGTGCCCATGCAGCTGGACCGGGCAGGCGTCGACATCGCCGTCGGATGCACCTACAAGTACCTCAACGGCGGTCCCGGCGCGCCTGCCTTCACCTACGTCAACCGGGCACGTCAGGACGAGCTCGCGCAGCCGATCTGGGGGTGGTGGGGCCGCGCGGACATGTTCGACATGGCGGAGGGCTACCAGCCGTACCCGGACATCCGTGCCTGGCTGACGGGGACGCCCGGGATCATGTCGCTCGCCGGCGTCGAGACGGGCGTGGAGATGGTCTGCCGGGCCGGTATCCAGGAGATTCGCCGTAAGTCGACCGCGCTCAGCGCGCTGGCCATCGAGCTGTACGACGAATGGCTGGCCGGACGCGGCGTCGGCCTGGCATCACCTCGAGACCCGCACCGCCGCGGGTCGCACGTCACCGTGACCCACCCCGGTGCGGTGCGGCTGACCGACGAGCTGGCAGCGAAGGGTGTCGTCCCGGACTTTCGCCGACCGGACGGCATCAGGATCGGGCTGGCGCCGCTGACCACGCGGTTCGTGGACGTCTACGACGGGCTGGTCGTCCTGCGTGATCTGCTGGGCTGAGCCTTCGTCAGAGGGAGGTCCAGGTGCGGGTGCCGAGAGAGGCAACGCGGTCGCGGGGGTAGGGGTTGATGTGCCGGGCCTCCTCGATGGCCTCCAGGTGGAGCTCGGCGAGCGCCATTCCCTCGAGCGAGTCGACGCGAGCGACCGCCCGGCCCTGCGGGTCGTAGATCGCCGTACCTCCGCTGAACTCGAGCGAGCCGCAACCGCCGACCAGACCGGCGAAGACGACGTACACCCCGTTGTCGATCGCCCGAGCCGCAGAGTAGAGATCCCGTCGGTGCTCGCTGCCGACGACGTACGCCGAGGGGCACACGTAGACCAGGGCGCCCTCGTCGGTGGCGGCGCGCGCATGCTCGGGGAAGCACCCGTCGTAACAGATCCCGAGCCCCAGCGGCCAGCCGTGCAGCCGCGCGGACGCGCCGCCCTGACCGGCGGTGAAGATGCCGCGTTCCGCGTCCCACAGGTGCTGCTTGGAGTAGAGCACCGTGCAGTCGCCACCGGCGTCCACGCCCAGCAGTGAGAGCATGCGGCCGCCGTCGGGCAGCCGGACCGAGGCGCCAACCACGACGGTCACCGCGCCAGACCTGGCCGCCTCTCGCAGCGGGTCCAGCCGAACGTCGCCCGGGTTGACGTCGCAGTCGTCAGGACGCGCCGTGAGGATCGGCGGGTCGTAGCCGGACAGGAACAGCTCGGGCAGCACCGCGAGAGCCGCACCCGCATCGCCGGCCCGGCGAACCCAGGCGGCCGCGGAAGCCACGTTCGCCGGCACGTCACCGGCCACGGACTTCGCCTGGACGGCCGCAACATGTAACGGCGCCGAGGTCACTGCAGCACGACCTCGACCCGCTGGAACTCCTTGAGCTCGGTATAGCCGGTGGTGGCCATCGAGCGCTTGAGCGCGCCCACGATGTTCATGGTGCCGTCGGAGACCGACGAGGGGCCGTGCAGGATCTGCTCCAACGTGCCGACGGTGCCGATCTCGACCCGCTCCCCCCGCGGCAGGTGCGCGTGGTGGGCCTCCGCGCCCCAGTGGAAGCCGCGGCCGGGCGCCTCGACGGCACGAGCGAGCGGAGACCCGATCATGACCGCGTCGGCACCACAGGCGATCGCCTTGGCCACATCGCCGCTTCGGCCGATCGAGCCGTCGGCGATCACGTGCACGTATCTCCCGCCGGACTCGTCGAGGTAGTCGCGGCGGGCGGCCGCCACGTCGGCAACCGCGGTGGCCATCGGTACTGCGATGCCGAGCACTGTCCGCGTCGTGTGTGCGGCCCCTCCCCCGAAACCGACAAGCACGCCGGCGGCGCCGGTGCGCATGAGGTGCAGGGCCGCCTGGTAGGTCGCGCAGCCGCCGACGATGACCGGCACGTCGAGGTCGTAGATGAACTGCTTGAGGTTCAGCGGCTCCGCGCGCCCGGACACGTGCTCGGCCGACACCGTGGTGCCCCGGATCACGAAGATGTCGAGGCCGGCCCGGATCACCGACTGTGCGTGCTCCTTGGTGAGCTGCGGCGAGAGGGCTCCGGCCACCGTCACGCCAGAACCGCGGAGTGCCTTCACCCGTTCGACCATCAGGTCTGGCTTGATGGGCTCGGCGTAGATCTCCTGGAGCCGGCGGGTCGCCTGGTTGCCGCGCAGGCCGGCGACCTCGTCGAGCAGGGGCTCTGGGTCGTCGTACCTGGTCCACAGGCCCTCGAGGTCGAGCACCCCCAGCCCGCCGGCGCGCCCGAACGACTCCACGGTCTCCGGTGACATCACCGAGTCCATCGGCGCCGCGAGGATGGGGATCTCGAACCGGTAGGCGTCGATCTGCCAGACGACCGACACCTCCTCGGGGTCGCGGGTACGGCGACTGGGGACGATCGCGATGTCGTCGAAGGAGTACGCCCGGCGTCCGCGCTTCGCACTGCCGATCTCGTTGTCCATGGGTCCTCGGAGTCTGCCGGCGGGTTCAGCGCGCTGTGTAGTTGGGGGCTTCGACGGTCATCTGCACGTCGTGCGGATGGCTCTCCTTCAGTCCCGCCGACGTGATCCGCACGAACCTGCCGCGCTCCTGCAGCTCGGGGATCGTCCGCGCCCCGACGTAGAACATCGACTGGTGCAGCCCGCCGATCAACTGGTGCGCGACGGCCGCGAGCGGGCCTCGGTAGGGGACCTGGCCCTCGACCCCCTCGGGGACCAGCTGGTCGTCGCTGGTCACCTCGGCCTGGAAATAGCGGTCCTTCGAGAACGACTGCCGGCCCCGGGACGACATCGCCGCCAGCGAGCCCATGCCCCGATAGCTCTTGTACTGCTTGCCGTTGACGAACACCAGGTCACCCGGACTCTCGTCGCACCCGGCGAGCAGCGAGCCCACCATGACCGTGTCCGCTCCCGCCGCCAGAGCCTTCGCGATGTCGCCGGAGTACTGCAGCCCGCCGTCACCGACCACCGGGACGCCGACCGGCTTGCAGACCCGGGCCACCTCGTGGATGGCCGTGACCTGGGGCGCGCCGACGCCAGCGACGATCCTCGTCGTACAGATCGATCCTGGGCCGACGCCCACCTTGACGGCGTCGGCTCCCGCGTCGACGAAGGCCCGGGCGCCTTCTCGGGTGGCGACGTTGCCGCCGATCACCTGGACGTGCCTGGTGGCTCGGTCGGTCTTCAACCGGCGCACCATGTCGAGCATGACGCGGACGTGTCCGTGCGCGGTGTCGGCGACCAGGATGTCGACGCCGGCCTCGACCAGGCTGGTGGCCCGCGTCCAGGCGTCACCGAAATAGCCGATTGCCGCACCGACGAGGAGCCGTCCGGACGCATCCTTGGTGGCGCCCGGATACTGCTCGGACTTCACGAAGTCCTTGACCGTGATCAGGCCGGTCAGGCGTCCCTCGTGGTCGACGAGCGGAAGCTTCTCGATCTTGTGCTTGGCGAGCAGGGCTGCCGCGTCCTCCGAGGAGATCCCGACCGGGCCGGTGACCAACGGCATCGGGGTCATGACCTCGCGCACCAGTCGATGCGGCCACTGCGCAGCGGGGAGGAAGCGCAGGTCGCGGTTGGTGATGATCCCCCGGAGCACCCCGGACTCGTCCACGACCGGCAGCCCGGAGACCCGGTAACGGCCACAGAGGTCGTCGAGATCGGCGATGGTGGCCTCGGGGCCAACGGTGACCGGGTCGGTGATCATCCCGGACTCCGAGCGTTTGACCAGGTCAACCTGGCTGGATTGCTCCTCGATGGACAGGTTGCGGTGCAGGACGCCGAGGCCACCCTGGCGGGCCATGGCGACGGCCATCCGGGACTCGGTCACGGTGTCCATGGCACTCGACAACAGGGGGACGGACATGCTCAGCTCGCGGGTCAGTCTCGACGTTGTGTCGATGTCGCTCGGCACCAGGTCGGTCTCCCCCGGCAGCAGCAGCACGTCATCGAACGTCAGGCCGAGCCGCGCGAACTTCTCCGGTACGTCGTACGGAGCGGGGTCCATGTCACCTATGGTATCGACGGCCCGGGCTCAGGCGGGAACGGCGCGGGCACCGGCCTCGTCTGCACCGGCCAGGTTGGCTGCGGCGCCGGAGATGCCGGTGGGGAAGGCCGTGCCTGACCTCTTGTCACTGGCCCGATCGAGCGGTTTCCGCCTCCACCGCGAATTGCGGGAACCGGCCGGCTCGAGACGAGTCGACCAGTTTCCCGCAATTGCGAGTGGTGGGTTAGTGGCTGTGGCCGTGGCCCCCGTGGCTGTGGCCGTCGTCCTCCTGCTCGGCCGGCCGCTCGACGATCAGCGTCTCGGTGGTGAGCAGCAGCGCCGCGATCGACGCGGCGTTGGTGAGCGCGGAGCGCGTGACCTTGACCGGGTCGAGCACGCCCTGAGCCACCAGGTCGCCGTACTCGCCCGTTGCCGCATTGAAGCCCTTGCCGTCACCGGCCTCACGCACCTTGGCCACCACCACGTATCCCTGGTCGCCGCCATTCTCGGCGATCCACCGCAATGGCTCGTCGATTGCACGGGCCACGATCTGGGTGCCCGTCCGCTCGTCGCCCGAGAGCCCGAGCCCGTCCGTGAGGGCGGCACCCGCATGCACCAGGGCGGACCCGCCACCGGCCACGATGCCCTCCTCGATCGCCGCGCGGGTTGCCGAGACGGCGTCCTCGATGCGGTGCTTCTTCTCCTTGAGCTCGACCTCGGTGGCGGCGCCGACCTTGATCACGCACACCCCACCGGCCAGCTTCGCCAGCCGCTCCTGCAGCTTCTCGCGGTCCCAGTCGGAGTCGGTGTTGTCGATCTCCGCCTTGATTTGACCGACCCGGGCGTTGACCTCGGCGCTGTCCCCCGCACCGTCGACGATGGTCGTGTCATCCTTGGTGACCACGACGCGTCGGGCGCGGCCCAGCACCTCAAGACCCACCTGGTCGAGCTTGAGCCCGACGTCGGGAGTCACGACCTGGGCTCCGGTCAGCGTGGCAATGTCCTGCAGCATCGCCTTGCGGCGGTCACCGAAGGCCGGGGCCTTGACCGCGGCCGCGGTGAATGTGCCGCGGATCTTGTTGACGACAAGCGTCGAGAGCGCCTCGCCGTCGACGTCCTCGGCGAGGATGAACAGCGGCTTGCCCGACTGCACGACCTTCTCCAGCAGCGGGAGCAGGTCGCTGATCGATGAGATCTTGCCCTGGTTGACCAGGATGTAAGGGTCGTCGAGGACGGTCTCCATACGCTCGCTGTCGGTTACGAAGTACGGCGAGATGTAGCCCTTGTCGAACTGCATGCCCTCGGTGAACTCGAGCTCGGTGCCGAAGGTGTTCGACTCCTCCACGGTGATGACACCGTCCTTGCCAACCTTGTCGAACGCCTGCGCGATGAGGTCGCCGATCTGGCTGTCGCGAGCCGAGATGGTCGCCACCTGGGCCATGTCCTGGGTCGTCTCGACGTCGCGCGCGGCCTTGCCGAGCGCGTCGTTGACGGCGTCGACCGCCTTGTCGATGCCGCGCTTGAGGTCCATCGGGTTGGCGCCCGCCGCAACGGCCCGCAGGCCCTCGTGGACGAGGGCCTGGGCGATCACGGTCGCAGTCGTCGTACCGTCACCGGCGATGTCGTTGGTCTTGGTCGCGACCTCCTTGGCGAGCTGGGCCCCGAGGTTTTCGAACGGGTCGTCCAGCTCGACCTCGCGGGCCACGGTCACGCCGTCGTTGGTGATGGTCGGCGCGCCCCATTTCTTGTCGATGACGACGTAGCGCCCCTTCGGACCGAGCGTCACCTTGACGGTGTTGGCGAGCGCGTCTACGCCGCGCTCGAGGGCTCGACGGGCACGCTCGTCGAACTCGAGGATCTTAGGCATCTTGAGGAGTCCTTCTGGTCAGCCGAGCGCGGTCGCCGATGCGACCGCGGCGTCGGATGTGTGGGGGATAGCTGGGCTCCGCCGACTGCGCCCCGGTGCCCCGAACGGGACGACCGGGGCGCAGCAGGCGGAGATTCGTGGTTACTTCTCGACGACCGCGAGCACGTCGCGGGCCGAGAGGATGAGGTACTCCTCACCGGAGTACTTGACCTCGGTCCCGCCGTACTTGCTGTAGATGACCTTGTCACCGACGGAGATGTCGAGCGGGATGCGGTTGCCGCTGTCGTCGACACGACCCGGACCAACGGCAAGGACCTCGCCCTCCTGGGGCTTCTCCTTGGCGGTGTCGGGGATGACCAGGCCGGAGGCCGTGGTCTGCTCGGCTTCGAGCGTCTGGACGACGATGCGGTCTTCGAGCGGCTTGATCTTGATGCCTTTGGACACTTGCTGACCTCACCTTTCACGTTGATAAGAGAGGTGTGCGTTGACGGATGGGCTGCGAGCGGAGCACGTCGTCGCGGGTGCCGTGAGCCGTTCGCGTTCTGGCACACTCGGGTCGAGAGTGCCAACTCCGAATCTAGCACTCTGCCCGGGCGAGTGCCAAAGCCCACCCAGTCGACCGGCCGGATGCCCGCTGCGCGACCATGCCCGGGTGGACGTCGCCGGATTCGAGCAGCTCCTGACCCGGCGGGGTCAGCGGCTGCTCGAGCTCGCGATGTCGTCGTACGGCGAGATCGACCCGCTGGCGCTGAACGAGCGACTTCGCACCCTCGACGGCGGCTACCCGGCGGACCAAGTGGCGACCGCCCTGACCCAGGCGTCCCTCCGTCGCTCCGCCGTCAGCAAGTTCGAGGCCGATGCGGACCAGATGTACTTCACTGACGCGGGTCTCGAGCAGGCCACCCACCCGGTGGTTGCCGCGCACCGGGCGGCGCGCGCCGGCGCCCTGGCGTCGGGGACCGTGCTTGACCTTGGCTGCGGGATCGGATCCGACCTGGCCGCATTGAGTCGAGCCGGCTTCGAGGTGCACGGTGTTGACAGCGACGCGCTCACCGCCGCGGTGGCCAGGGCCAACCTCGCCGCTCTCGGTCTGCGCGGCTCGGTCCAGCATGCCCAGGCGGCGGACGTGGAGTGGTCCGGCCACACCGTCGTCTTCGCCGACCCGGCGCGGCGGCGCGGCACCGGGAGGTTGTTCGACCCGCGGGCCTTCTCACCGAGCTGGGAGTTCGTGCTGGCGCTGCTCTGCGAGGGGCAGACGGACCGCCGGGCCGGCCCGGCGTTGGTCGTGGTGAAGCTGGGACCGGGGCTCGACCACGACCTGGTCCCCCCGGATGTCGAGGCGGAGTGGGTGAGCCTGGACGGCGACCTGAAGGAGGTCGCGTTGTGGTCGCGGCGCCCGGCCGCCACGACCCCAGCCCGGCGCCGGGCGACCGTGCTCGCCAGGTCGGGTGACACCGCCTCGTGCAGCGACCTGGCTGCCCCCGCCGAACCACCGGAGGTCGCTTCGGTCGGTACCTACCTCTACGAGCCGGACCCCGCGGTGATCCGGGCGCACCTGGTCTCGTCCGTAGCGGCCGACCTGGGCGGCTGGCTGCTCGACCCGCACATCGCCTACATCTCGAGTCACCGAGCAGTGCGGACGCCGTTCGCGCGCGGCTTTCGGGTGCTGGAGACCCTGCCGTTCAAGGAGAAGGCGCTACGCGCGGCGCTGCGGAGCCGGCGGATCGGCGCCCTGACCGTCAAGAAGCGCGGCGTTGCCGTCCGCCCCGAGGACCTGCGGCGGCGGCTGTCGCTGCGGGGTCCGGAGCAGGCGACGCTCATCCTTTCCCGGACGCCCGGATCGGCGGTTGCCCTGCTGGTCGAGCCCCTCGACTCTTCCCGGCACTGAGCGGACATGGCAGCCGCGTCTTAGGCTTGCAGTGATCGCAGACGATCTCATCCTTCGCCCCACTCGAAGACGTTCGCGGTCTCGGCGACATCGACCTTCCCCGCGGCGGCGTAGTAATGCATCACCGGTTGGGATCGGCCCAGCCAGATCCCAACCTGTTCCTGGTGTGGGCCACAATCGGGTGGTGGAGTCTGCCATCGTCGCGCTGCCGGAGGCGGAGATCTGGAGCTGGGCCGAGCAGGCTTTGGGATCGCCGGTGGTCTCGATGGGCCGTCCGTTGGGCAACCTCTCGCGCGTCGTAGGCGCTCGCCTGACCGACGGGCGCGGCGTCGTGGTCAAGGTAAGAGCCTGGGAGCCACGGTTGACGGCCTGCGCTGCGGTGCAGACGAGGTTGATGAGGGCTGGGTTTCCCTGTCCCGCGCTCATTGCCGGTCCCCAGGAACTGGCGGGCTGGGCGGTTTCTGCGGAGGAGGCCAGGTTCGGCGGCGAGCAGCTCGCTCCCGATGGGACGGCCGCGCTGTATGCGGGACTGTTGGCGGAGCTGATCTCGCTCGCTCCTAGTGTCGATGACGTGCCTGGCCTAGAGCCCTCACCCCCCTGGGTCGGGTGGGATCATCGCGGATCCCGGCTGTGGCCGGGCCTCGATGACTTGGGTCGGGACCTGAACGAGCTGCGCGGCCCTAAGTGGGTGGATGATGCCGCTGATGCTGCCCGGTCGCTGCTGCTGGACCTGCCGCTGCCGTCGATTGTCGGGCACGGTGACTTCGAATCGCAGAACATGCGTTGGAAGTCGTGGATGCCATACGTCGTCCACGACTGGGACAGCGTCGTCGCGCAGCCCGAGCCCGCAATCGTTGGCGCGGCGGCGGCCGTGTGGCCGGCTGCCGGCGCACCTGACCAGGCCGCGTCGTTTGCCCAGACCGGCGAGTTCATCGCTGCCTACTGTTCGGTGGGCGGCAAGGTGTGGACGAGCATGGAGCGGAACGCAGCCTGGGCCGCTGGAGTCTGGGTGCGAGCGTTCAACGCGAAGAAGGACGCGGCCTCGGGCGGCGGCCCCCAACTCCATCTGCTCGCGACCGACATCGAAGATCGACGGTCGCAGATGAACCAGCGCAGTTGAGCTCGGTGGGGCCGCGAGCCGGCCGGCACTGGGGTCGGCGCGAGGTGGGCTGGCGGCGCCGGCAGGTGCCTGCGTCGGGGTTGCCGCTCCCGCGGTCCGCCTACCGGGTCAGGTCCCGGGCCATGACGATCGCGTCGCTGCCGTCGGGGTAGTAGCGGGAGCGTCGGGCGACCTCTGCGAAGCCGTGCCGCAGGTAGAGAGTCGAGGCGGGCTCGTTGCCGGCATCGACCTCCAGCACCATGCGGACACAGCCGGCGCCGACCGCCCGGCCGACCAGCACCGCGAGCAGGCGGGAGCCCAGACCGTGGCGACGGGCGTCCCTGGTTACTCCGATGCGCTGCAGATCCACCACGTCAGCCACGGTGAGCGAGATCGCGTACCCGACAAGCCGGCCCCCGACGACCGCCACGACCACGGCCCGGCTCTCACCGATCGCGGCGAACTCGGCGGCCATCATCGCCGGACTCCAGCGCTGGTCCCCGAACAGGCCCGCGTCCAGGTCGGCGACCGGTGCCAGGTCGGCCGGCCCAGCGTCGCGGATCTCGGTCACGTCACCCCCTTGCGCGCCGCGGGGACGGTGGCGTCGGGCCGGCGAAGGTAGAGCGGCCGGGTGGGCAGCAGCAGCGCCGCCCCCGAGACCACGAGGACGGCCAGGTCGGCCGCGCTGGGCAGCGCAGGTCTTACCTCCGTCGGCAGGTCATGGGGGTAGAGCCGCGGCCCGTTGCCGGCCACCGGAAGACTGGTCGCGATCGACGCCGGAAGGTCGACCGCGGGCTCAGTGAGGCGCTCACCGGGCGCCGCATACCGCGCCCAGTAGACCTCCTTACGCCGCGCGTCGATCGCGACCAGGAACGGCCCGGACACCTCGACGGCGGCCGCCACGATGTCGAGGGTGCACACCCCGATCGCCTCGACCCGCAGGGCTGCAGCCATCGTGGTGGCGGTGACGATGCCGATCCGCAGCCCGGTGAACGGGCCCGGTCCGACCCCGACGGCGATCCGGGTGAGGTCGGCCGGCTTCGCATCGGCGTCCGCCAGCACCTGCGCGATGGTCGGCGCGAGCAGCTCCCCGTGCCGGAGCCGGTCCTCGATGGTTCGCTCGGCCACCACCGCCGTACCGTCATGCAGGGCGACCGTGACCGCGTTCGTGGCACTGTCGAGGGCGAGCAGCATGACTCGGCAAGCCTAGCTGCGAAGGGATTCAGCGAACCGGACGCCATCCCAGCGGGAGCCGAACGCCTGCACGGTGAGGATCCGCGGCTCGTCGGCCAGGGCGAGCTGGCCCGGCGCGACCAGGCGTCTCAGGTGCACCCGCAGCCTGTCGGCGGACAGGCTGTCGGCCAGCCCGTCCCCCCACTCGACAACGGTGACGGCGTGGTCCAGCGTCTCGGCGAGGTCGAGGTCGTCGAGCTCGGCCCCACCGCGGAGCCGATAGGCGTCGACGTGCACCAGCGGCGGCCCCCCGACCAGGGACGGGTGCACGCGGGAGATCACGAAGGTCGGTGACGTCACGTCCCCGCGGACCCCCAGGCCGGCACCGATGCCCTGCGCGAATGTGGTCTTCCCGGCGCCGAGGTCACCGCTCAGCACGACGACGTCGCCGGGCCGGAGCAGCCGAGCCAGCCGCCTGCCAACCTCTCTGGTGCGGTCGGGCGACGAGGTCTCCACCTCGAGGACCCGGTCGGTCATCAGCCGCGCACCGCCGTCAGCAGCTCGGCGATCTCGGCGTTCACGATCTCGGGGCACTCGAGCATCACCAGGTGCCCCGCATGGGGGACCTCGACCAACCTCCAGGTGGGCACGGCCTGGGCCATCCGCCGGCTCATCCCGACCGGCGTCAGCAGGTCCCTGTCGCCGCAGACAATCGTGGTCGGTGGCCAGGCGCCCGCGACGAGCACGTCGGCCTTGTCCAGCCTGGCGAACTCGGGGTAGAAGCTCGCCAGCACGTCGACCGGAGTCGCGGAAAGCATCTCGTCGGTGAAGTCCACCAGCTCTTGGGGGACGGGGCCGCCGAAAGCGAGCCGTCGGGTGAGCGCGAAGGCGTACGGCGACCCGTACCTGCGGCCCCGCTCCACGATCCTTGGAGCCCGGGCGAGCCCCCGCAGCAGCGACGGCGACGCCTCGTTCAGCAGCCGGGCGAGGGCCGGCGGCAGCCCGAGGGTCACGTTGCCCATCCCGTCAGCCGAGGTGGACACCAAGGTGACGCCGACGACCCGGCGCCGGAACCACTCCGGGTCCAGCTGGGCGAGGGCAAGGATCGTCATGCCGCCCATCGAGTGACCGACCAGCACGAGGGGGCCGTCGGGGGCCAGCTCTTCGGCGACGTCCCGCAGGTCCGTCCCCAGATGGTCGATGGTGCACTGATCCGGCGCGGACCGTCCCGACCGGCCGTGCGACCGCTGGTCGAAAAGCACCAGCCGGTACCTCTCCCGCAGGGCAAGTCGCTGGTAGTGCCACGCGTCCAGGTTCAGGCTGAAACCGTGGACGAAGACAACCGTCGCGTGACCCGGCTCGGGCCCGGACGCGGGCTGGTCGACCTCCGCGTAGAGGGACACGCCGTCGGTCGTGGTGACGGTACGGCGATCGCCGCGCACCGACCCCAACGGTATCTCCGCCTCGGCCCGGCGCCTGGCCACGACCCGGCGCTGGGCGAGGACCCCCGCAACCGTGCCGGCCGCGAGGACGCCCGCGCCCGCGCTGACCAGGCCGGCGTACCTCCTGATCGACGACGCGCTCACGCCACCTCACCGACATAGCGCCGCGGAACCCGGGAGCCGATGCGGGTGACGATCTCGTAACCGATGGTGTCGCAGGCGACCGCCCAGTCCGCGGCGCTCGGCTCACCCTCGGCCGGATCCCCGATCAGCACGGCGAGGTCGCCCGGGGCGGCGGGCAGGTCGCCGATGTCGAGCACGAACTGGTCCATGCAGACCCGTCCAGCGACCTCGAACAGCCTGCCGCCCAGGTGGACGGGCCCGCGGTTGGAAGCATGGCGGGGGATCCCGTCGCCGTACCCGAGGGGCACCAGCGCCAGAGTGGTCTCGCCCACCGTCGTGTAGGTGTGTCCGTAGGAGACGCCTTGGCCTTGGTGGACCCGCTTGACCATCGCCAGCCTGGCCTCCAGCCGCATCGCCGGGCGCAGCGGCACCGGGCTGTCCGCGTCGGAGAACGGTGAGACGCCGTAGAGCGCGATGCCCGGTCGAACCATGGTGAACCAGGAGCCGGGAACAGCGAGCACGCCACCGGAGTTCGCCAGATGTTGGTGAGCGGGCTCGAGACCGGCGTCGAAGGCATGGGAGACGCCAGCCCGGTACGCCGCGAGCTGCGCCGTGACCGAGGGATGCCGCGGCTGGTCGGAGCAGGCCAGGTGGGACCAGACCCCGGTCACCTCGACGCGTCCGGCGTCCTGGGCGCAACGGGCTGCCTCGACCAGTGCTGGCCAGTCGTCCGCGGCGGCACCCCCGCGCCCGAGTCCCGAGTCCAGCTTGAGCTGGACGGCGGCTCGACGACCGCTCGAGGCCGCGGCCGCACGGATCTCGTCGAGCTGCGAGACGGAGTACGCCGACACCTCGACGCCGGCGTCCAGCGCCGCCAGGTAGTTCTCGCCGGGCACCGCCAGCCAGGAGAGGATCGGTCCGCGGTCCCCCGCCGCCCGCAAGGTCAGTGCCTCGTCCAGCAGGGCCACCCCGAGCCAGCCTGCGCCGCCGGCCCGCGCCGCCCGGCCGCTCTCGACGATGCCGTGGCCGTAGCCGTCCGCCTTCACGACCGCCATCAGGTCCAGGCCTCCGACGTGGGCCCGCAGGGTCGCGGCGTTGGCGGCGATCGCGTCGAGGTCGACGACCGCCTCGGCACGCACCGAAGCGGCGAGGGGGTCGCGGGCTGGAGACGTCATCGCCTCCATTGTCGCAACCCGGCATGGCGACCCGGGAATGGCGTAGCGCCTGTCTCGACCGCCAGCAGGTACCGTCCCATGGGGAGACAGAGACGTGATGAAGCAGTCAGATCTCGGGCCGGGCAGTCGGGAGCGGCGGCGTCAAGCCGGCGCACCGTCGCCTTGGGCCCTCGCGCTGCTCGCGGTCTCCCTTGGTTGTTACCTCGTTGTGCGTTGGCTGACCAACCCGAGCATGGTCGACCTGGTGGTCTACCGGGCCGAGGGCAGCGCGGTGCGGGCCGGTTTGGACCTCTACGGCACGCTGCCCTCGGTCGGCGCCTACCGCGCGACCTACCCGCCCTTTGCCGCCCTGCTCTTCGTCCCCCTCACCACCGTCCCCTCAAGCGCGATGATCTGGGGTGCCGTCGCCCTCAATGTGGTTCTCCTGGTCATTGTGTCGCTCCTGTCCTGCCGCCTGGTCGGTGTCGACCAGCGGTCGCGGGTGAGCGTGGCGATGGCGGTGGCCGCCGTCGCCATCTGGTCCGAGCCGGTCTTCACGACGTTTCGCTATGGCCAGTTGAACCTGCTCATCCTGGCCCTGGTGCTGTGGGACTTCACCCGCCCCGCTTCTGCACGGACCCGCGGCGTCGCGCTGGGGATCGCCGTCGGGATCAAGGTGACCCCGGGGGTCTTCATCCTTTATCTCCTGCTCACCGGAAGGTTCAGGATGGCGGTCGTCGCGTCGGCAACCTTCGCCGCCACGATCGCGGCGTCCGCGGCGGTCTTGCCGCATGCCGTCTGGGACTACTGGACAAGTCTGCTCTATGACACCCAACGGGTCGGCCGCCCCGAGAACGCGGCCAACCAGACCATCCGCGGTCTCATCGTACGGATCGAACACACCCGGGACATCTCGCCACTGTGGTCGCTGCTGTCCGTGGCGGTCCTGATGGGGGGCCTGGCGGTCGCGGTGCTGGCCTACCGGCGCCGAGGCGACCGATGGGGGCTGCTCGCCTGCGCGGTGGCGAGCTTGCTCGCTGCGCCGATCTCATGGACACACCACTGGGTGTGGTGTGTGCCAGCCGCACTGCTGCTCTGGTGCGAGGCGCGCCGTTGGCTCGTCATGGTGGGGATCTTCTGGACCTACGTCGTGTGGGTCGTACCGCACACCGACTCGCTCGAGCTGTCCTTCTCGGCCTGGCAGATCAGTATGTCTGCCTGGTACGTCGTCTTCGGGCTGGCGTTCCTCGTGCTGACCTACCGGGTGGGCCGAGCCGCCGCCGTGCCGGAGCAAGTCGGCCCGGAGGGGCCCCGAACGGAGCTGGACGGTCTGTCCGGCTAGCAGGTCCGCAGAGACTGCGTCGGCCGCAACGAGCTGGTGATCTGCACCGGACCCGGCTCGGGTGCGTAGACCTGCGTCCAGCCGTCCGCGTCCGAGAGGCAGGCGTCGCCGCTGGCGGTCAGCCAGCGGTTGTAGTTGATCCGAAGCAGCGCCGTGCCTGGCTGGTCGAACGTGAGGTCTATCGTGCCGCCGTTGGCGCGTACGACGGTCGCCGGTCCGTCGACCAGGCCCGGGGAACCGACGACGCTGTAGAGGCGCCAGTGCGAGTCGGACCAGACCGGCCACAGCGACCCCGGGCCGGTCTGCTCGGCGGCGCGCTGCACGGCCCGACGCTCGTCCCGGCCGAGCCAGGAGAGCTCGCTCGGCAGCGCGACGAAGGCGACCCCGTTCTCGACGAGCCACCTGCGGTACGCCACGGTGCTCGGCGCCCGGTTCTTGAAGAACAGCGGGTTCTGCGCCGTGTCCTGCTGGCGCAGCCAGCCGCGGGCCAGCAGGTGCTCGTGAGCGACGTACACCGACTCCCAGTAGTTGGGAGTGCTCACCACCTCGATCTTGCCGATGTGGGGCTGCTTGGCCAACTCGGCGTTGAGGGAGGCGTAGTACGCCGGATAGCTGGCCGGGTCGCCGCCGTCGTGCAGGTCACTGACCACGAGCGGGGGGTTGAGCGCGGCCACCACCACGCCACTCAGCAGGACCACCGACCGAGACCGGTTGGCCAGCCCCACGATCAGCGGCAGCGCGAACATCACCGGCAGCCGGATCGCGTTGGCCCCGACCGGGGTCTGCAGGAAGTAGGCCACGATGATGCCGGCCACGCAGAGCAGCGCGCCGACCCGGATCTGTCTGGACGTGACGAGCGCGGCCACCGCCAGGCTCGTGACGCAGCCGGTGATCGCGTCGACCGGGGTCATCTGCATCCAGCCACCCGCGCCGAAGACCAGCCCGACGACGAGCATCGGCGTCACGGTGCAGACCGTGAGGAGCACGCCTTCGCGCACCCGTCGGTTGAGGATGAGCGCGACGCCGCACAGCAGGAGGAACAGTCCCGCAACGGGGCTCGAGCCTGCGGTCAGCACAGCGAGAACGGCAGCGACCGGGTAGGCCATGCGCCTGTTCGTCGCCTGCAGCGCCAGCAGGCAGGCGAGCCCGAAGGCAGTGCCGATCGCGAAGGTGATCCGTCCGCTGACCAGGTTCGCGAAGATGCAGAACGCGCCGACCAGGCTGCCCGCGAGCGGGTGAGCGGCGTGCGAACGCCGCAGGATGGTCGCGAAGCAGCACGAGGCGGCGAACGCGGCCAGCGCCCCGGCCGGTCGCGCCCCGATGAGCGCCATCAGGTACTGGCTGACCAGGCTGTAACCGAACTGGTTGGTGCCGCCGAACCAGGAGAAGTCAATCGGCGCGAAGGCGTGCCGGGAGGCGAAGTCGGCGCGAGCGACCGCCGCCGAGAGGTCGGTTCCGGACAGCGGAAGGGAGAGAAAGGCGACCACGAGGACCGCAGATGCGGTGAACGGGATCCAGAGTTGGTGCCGACGGCGAGGCTCCTGCGGAACCTTGTCCGGCGCCGCCAAGGGCGCCACCTCGGTAGTCGTCGACACCCGAGGAGGTTACCAGAGGGCGGCCCCGCGCCCCTTACCATTGCCGTCCCGTCTTTACCACCGCAACGGAGCGGTCGGGTGCTGAATCGTGACTAGATGGCAGCCCGGGGGAGCATGTCGAGCAGCGACGTCGCAGTGATCGGACCACCGGCGGAAGCCAGGGTGGCGGCCGCCCCATGCACGTAGGCGCCGACCGACGCGGCGTCGTACGTCGAGAGGCCCGCCGCCAGCAGGGCTCCGATCAGACCGGCGAGGACGTCGCCTGCTCCTGCGGTGGCGAGCCAGGGGAGGCCGGTCGAGTTGACCCGGACCCGGCCGTCGGGTGCCGCGATGACCGAACGGGCTCCCTTGAGCAGTACGACGGCGCCCCACCGTTTCGCGGCGGTCCGAGCCGAGTCGAGCGGCTTCGCCTCCACCTGCCGGCGCGGCACCCTCAGCAGCGAGGCGAGCTCTCCCGCGTGCGGCGTCAGCACCACCGGCCCCTCAAGATGGTCGGGCAGGCGGACCAAGGCGTCTGCGTCGATGACCGTCGGGAGCTCCTGGTCGAGGATCTCGGAGAGCATGGCGCCCATCTCGCTCCCGACGCCCGAGCCGACGACCCAGGACTGGACCCGTCCCGGACCCACCACGACCTCGGGGAACTGCCGCCTGACCAGCTCCTCGCTGGCTCCTGCGTAGCGGACCATGCCGGCGAGCCCACACCGCACCGCGGCTCCGGTCGCCAGCACACCAGCGCCGGTGAACCGCGCAGAGCCGGCCCGGATACCGACGACTCCGCGGGTGTACTTGTGGTCCTCGGGTCCGGGTCGAGGCAGCAGACGCCGTACGTCCTCCTGCTGGAGCGCCTCGATGGCCGGCTCTCCCAGGTGCGGCGTGAGCCCGATGTCGACGAGCTCGACGGCTCCGGCCGCATCCCCTGCAGGGTCGACCAGCAGGCCCACCTTGTAGGTGCCGAAGGTCATGGTGAGGGCTGCCTCGACGTGGGCTCCGGCGAGCTCCCCCGTGTCGACGCCGATGCCGCTGGGTATGTCGACCGCGACGACTGGCACGGAGAGACCGTCGACGACCTCCGCCGCCGAGTCGCGAAGCGGGCCGACGCCGCCGATCCCGACGATGCCGTCGAGGACGAGGTCCAGCCGGCGCGGAGGCGCGTCCACCAGGACTCCGCCGGCCCGGCGCAACGCCTCCAGAGCGGCTTCGTGCAGGGTCTCACCCATCGCCATCGCGCTGACCCGAGCGCCGCGCCGGGCCAGCAACGCACCCGCGAAGAGCGCGTCGCCGCCGTTGTCGCCGGAGCCGGCGAGGACCAGGACATGGGCACCGTAGACACCGCCGAGGTAGCTCGAGCAGCCGGCGGCGAGCCCCGACGCAGCACGCTGCATGAGCGTGCCCGGGGGGACGGTCGCCATCAGCGACGCCTCCGCCTGGCGGATCTGGTCGACCGTGTGGGCTTGTCGGGCCATGGGTCAACCCTCCAAGATGACGACGGCCGAGGCAATTCCCGCGTCGTGGGAGAGCGAGACGTGCGAGGACGTGACGCCGATCTCCTCGGCCCGCGCGGCAACCGTGCCCGACATGGCCAGCGACGGTCGTCCGCTGTCGTCGGTGCGGACCTCGGCGTCGGTCCACTGCAGGCCTGACGGCGCGCCCAAGGCCTTGGCCAGCGCCTCCTTCGCGGCGAAGCGCGCGGCAAGTGACGCCAGGGGACGGGCCTGCTCGTCGGGGGTGAACAGCCTGCCGCGCAAGGCCGGCGTGCGCTCCAGAGTCGCGGCGAAACGCGCCACGTCGACGACGTCGATCCCGACGCCCAAGATCATGTCACTCGACCGTGACCGACTTGGCGAGGTTGCGCGGCTGGTCGACGTCGTGCCCGCGCACCGTTGCCATCTCGCAGGAGAACACCTGCAAAGGCACCGTGGCCACCAGCGGCTGCAACAGGGTCGGCACGCTGGGCAGCGTGACCAGGTCGTCGGCGTACTCTCGGACCGCCTCGTCGCCGGCCTCCGCCAGCACGATCGTGCGGGCCCCGCGGGCCTTGACCTCGGCGATGTTGCTGACGACCTTGTCGTGCAGCACGCTCCGGCTGCGCGGGGGCACGACGATGAAGACCGGAAGCCCCTTCTCGACGAGGGCGATCGGGCCATGCTTGAGCTCGCCAGCGGCGAACCCTTCGGCATGCATGTAGGCGAGCTCCTTGAGCTTCAACGCGCCCTCCAGGGCCACCGGGTAGCCGACGTGCCGACCGAGGAACAGCACCGACCTGGCCTGCGCCAGCTCGCGGGCCAGCGCGCGCACCGGCTCGATCGTGCACAGCACCTCGCTGATCGCGTCCGGGATGTGCTCCAGCTCCGCGTACGTCGCCGAGATCTCGTCGCCGTACTTGGTGCCGCGCACCTGCGCGAGATAGAGCCCGATCAGGTGGCAGGCGATGATCTGGGTGAGAAACGCCTTGGTCGAGGCCACCGCGATCTCCGGCCCCGCGTGGGTGTAGACGACGGCGTCGGACTCTCGCGGGATGGTGGAGCCGTTCGTGTTCGAGATGGCGAGCACCTTGGCGCGCTGCTGCCGGGCATGGCGCAGGGCCATCAGCGTGTCCATGGTCTCGCCGCTCTGGCTGATCGCGATCACCATCGTGTCGCGGTCGATGATCGGGTCGCGGTACCGGAACTCCGAAGCGAGCTCGACCTCGCAGGGGATGCGGGTCCAGTGCTCGATCGTGTACTTGGCCAGCAGGCCGGCGTGGAACGCGGTACCGCAGGCGATGATGATGATCTTGTCGATGGCCCGCAGTTCATCGTCGGAGAGCCGCATCTCGTCGAGCTCCAGGCGCCCGTCGCGACTGAACCTTCCGAGCAGGGTGTCGGCGACGGCCCTCGGCTGCTCGGCGATCTCCTTGAGCATGAAGTAGTCGTAGCCCGCCTTCTCGGCCGCGGCGATGTCCCAGTCGACGCGGTAGCGACGACCCTCCGCCGGTCGGCCGACGAAGTCTGTCACCGTGACTTTGCCCGGCTCGATGGTGACCACCTGGTCCTGGCCGAGCTCCATGGCGTTGCGGGTGTGGTCGATGAACGCGGCGACGTCTGACGCCACGAAGTTCTCACCCTCGCCGAGGCCGACGACCAGCGGCGAGCTGCGGCGGGCGGCGACCACGGTCTCGGGGTAGTCGCGGCAGGCCGCCACTAGAGTGAACGCGCCGTCGAGCCGTCGGCAGACCGCCTGCATCGAGCCGGTCAGGTCCTTGCCCTTGGCCAGCTCGACTTCGAGCAGCTGGGCCGCGACCTCGGTGTCGGTCTCCGACCGCATCTCGCGGCCCTTCGCCTCCAGCTCCGCGCGGAGGCCGGCGAAGTTCTCGATGATGCCGTTGTGGACAACCGCGACCCGTCCCTCGGCGCCGAGGTGGGGATGGGAGTTGCGGTCGTTCGGAGCACCGTGGGTGGCCCAGCGGGTGTGCCCGATCCCGGTCGTCGCGAGCGTCGGCACCCCGTCGGACGTCGCCTCCTTGAGCGCGAGCTCGAGGCTGGCCAGCTTGCCTGCGCGCTTGGCGGTGAACAGCTCGCCGTCGGCTACCAGGGCCACCCCAGCGGAGTCATAGCCCCGGTACTCCAGCCGGCGCAGGCCGTCCATGACGACGTCGAGGGCCGGCTTCGCGCCCACATAGCCCACGATCCCGCACACGTCGGTCAGCCTACCCACGACGGGGCATGACGCCCTGGGACGGCACAATGACGGCCATGCCCGCCGACGAGCTCTCGCCGTACGTCGAGCTGGACCGTGGGGCCTGGGCCGCCCTCGCCGACGCGATGCCCCTGCCGCTGTCGGCTGATGAGGTGGAACGGCTGCGCGGTCTCGGTGAGGAGCTCGATCTCAGCGAGGTCTCCGACGTCTACCTGCCGATCTCGCGGCTGCTCAGCCTGTACGTGCGACATGTCGGCGCGCTGTACCGGGAGACCGAGCGGTTCCTCGGGGCACGCCAACCGGAGCGCACGCCGTTCGTCATCGGCATCGCGGGGTCGGTGGCGGTGGGCAAGTCGACGACGGCCCGGGTGCTGCGCGAGCTGCTCGCGCACTGGCCGGAGCACCCGCATGTCGCGTTGGTGACGACCGACGGCTTCCTCTACCCCAACGCGGAGCTTGAGCGTCGCGGACTCCTGAACCGCAAGGGTTTCCCCGAGTCCTATGACCGCAAGGCCCTACTGAGGTTCGTGATCGACATCAAGTCCGGCAAGGAGAGCGTCGAGGCCCCGGTCTACTCGCACCTCGAGTACGACGTACGTCCCGACCAGCGACTGCTGGTCGAGCAGCCTGACATCGTGCTGATCGAGGGCTTGAACGTGCTGTAGCCCGCGCGCGTCTCCCCCGACGGCCGGGTCGGGCTAGCGGTGCGGGACTTCTTCGACTTCTCGGTGTACGTCGACGCGGCCACGCCAGACATCAAGCACTGGTACACCCAACGGTTCCTGCGGCTTCGCGAGACTGCCTTCCGCGATCCGGCGTCGTACTTCCGTCGCTACGCCCACCTGTCCGAGGACGAGGCGGTCGCCCAGGCAGAGTCGATCTGGGACGAGATCAACGGGCCCAACCTGAAGGGAAACATCGCCCCCACCCGGAGTCGCGCCACCCTCGTGCTTCGCAAGGACCGCGACCACTCCGTCCGGTACGTCCGCCTCCGCAAGCTCTAGGCCCCAACTGCGGTTGAAGCGTCACTCCGTTCTTGCCTTCCTCTGATCATGCGCTGTCCGTTCGCTGACCGTCGCATCCTTACCGTGGAGAGGAGCTCTCAGGAAGGGACCTGCCATGATCGCAAGCCGGAGAACACTCGGTGCACTCGGATGCGCGCTGTTGCTCGCCACGGTGGGCGCGTGCTCCAAGACGAGCAACAACTCGACTCCCCCGCCCACCAGCAGCGGGCCGACCTCCAGTGGTACGACGCCGCCGACCACGCCACCGACATCGCCTTCGAGCTCCCCCTCCACACCGCACCACAGCAGCAGCTCCCCGTCGCAAGGGCCGGCCACCGAGTTCCGGCCGCCCGGCGACATCCCCGACAACCAGATCTACGTCGACTACGCCGTGCCTGGGAGCACGGTGCACATCAAGGTGCCGGAGGGTTGGGCCCGCGCCTCAGCCAGCGTGGCAACGACGTTCACGGACTCGTTCAACAGCATCTCGATCCAGGTCGCCAAGCAGCCGACGCCCCCGACCGTGGCCTCCGCCCTGAAGGTCGACGTTCCCCAGCTCAGGAAGAGCACCTCGCATTACTCGCGCGGCTCGGTGACCACTATCCAGCGCACTGGCGGTCAAGCGGTGCTGGTCACGTACTACGTCGACTCGGCTCAGGACCCGGTCACCGGCAAGGTAGTTCGTGACGCTGTTGAGCGTTATCTGTTCTGGCACAACGGTCAGGAGGCGATCCTGACGTTGACCGGGCCGAAGTCGGCGGACAACGTCGATCCCTGGCGGATCGTCAGCGACTCCCTGCGGTGGCAATGAGCAGCGCGGCGCCCCTATCGGCCGACCGGGTCTACCGGTTCCATCGGGCCGGCGACGAGGAGACGCTCGCTCTTCAGGGTGTCTCGTTCGACCTCAACCCGGGCGAGTTCGTGGCCGTCGTCGGCCCGTCGGGGTCGGGCAAGTCGACACTGTTCTCCTGCCTGACAGGGCTCGACGAGCCGTCGGGCGGGACCGTGTGGATCGATGGCCAACGGATCAGCCATCAGCCTGAGGCACTTCGCGCCCGGCTGCGCGCCGACCACATCGGTGTCGTGTCCCAGGGCAGCAACCTGTTCACGCACCTCACCCTGTTGGGCAATATGCGGCTGGCCCAGAAGCTGTCGTCGCACCCGGGCGCGGACATCGACGAGCTCTTGGGGAGCCTGGGGATACAAAAGCGCAGCCACGCCTACCCCAGCGAGCTGTCCGGTGGTGAGAGCGCACGCGCTGGGCTGGCCGTGGCGCTGGCGAACGACCCCTCCGTACTCATCGCCGATGAACCCACGGGCGAGCTGGATGAGGCTACCGAGGCCGGGATTCTGGAGCTCTTCCACGACCGCGCCGAGCGGGGCAAAGCAGTGTTGATCGCCAGCCACAGCGCAGCGGTTCGTAAGGCCGCCGACCGCGTGCTGTCCCTTGAAGACGGAAGGCTCCTGTCATGAGTGACGTGTTGCTGGCGTGTGACCACGTTTCGCGGACGTTCGGTAGCGGAACCCGTGCCGTGGTCGCGGTTCATGACGTCACCTGCACCGTCGCGTCAGGTGCCCGGATCGCCATGGTCGGTCCCTCAGGCTCGGGCAAGTCCACGCTGGTCCACCTTCTCGCGGGCCTCGACGAGCCCACCAACGGCAGCATCCACTGGCCGAACGGGAGCCCCCAGGAGGACCCGACCAGGGTCGGCGTCGTCTTCCAGGGACCGAGCCTGATACCGGCTCTGACTGCACAGGAGAACGTCGCCCTACCGCTCGTCCTTCGTGACGTCCCCCACGACGAGGCGCAGGCGGCGGCCCTGGAGACGATGCGCAGGGTGGGCGTGCACCCTTTCGCCAACCAACTGCCGGACGAGCTTTCCGGCGGTCAGGCACAGCGGGTGGTGGTAGCTCGTGTGCTCACCATGCGGCCACGCTTGATTCTGGCCGACGAACCAACCGGTCAACTCGACAAGCACTCAGCACGGCAGGTGATCGCCGTCTTGTTGTCGGCAGTCAAGGAGCTGAACGCGAGCCTCGTGATCGCCACCCATGACCCCATGGTGTCTGACCAGATGGACACCCGCTGGCGGATGCGGGACGGCAGTCTCGAGGTTTTCGCAGAGTCTTTGGCGGGAGGCACTCGATGATCGGCGTGTGGGCGGCTGGGCTGCTTCGCCGCCGGTCCGGGCGGTTGCTCGCCGCGGCCTTCGGCGTCGCCATCGCCGTAGCCCTCTTGGCCAGCCTCGGCAGCTTCCTCGCCGCGTCGAAGGCCAGCATGACCCACCGGGCGACCTCAGGCGTTGCCGTCGACTGGCAGGTTGCCGTGCACCCGAACGGCTCCGGCGGGGGAGTGGCGAGCGTTCAGCAGGCGGTGCAGAAGGATCCTGGGACCTTGGCTGCAGTGCCCGTCGGGTTCGCCGAGTCCCGCGGCTTCGTCGCGACCACCCAGGGAACCACCCAGACCACGGGCGCGGCCAAGGTGCTCGGCATCCCATCGAACTACGCCACCACGTTCCCGAAGGAGCTTCGGCTCCTGGTCGGATCTATGCACGGCGTGCTGGTCGCCCAGCAGACGGCGGCGAACCTCCATGTCCAGCCGGGCGACAAGGTCCAGGTCAAGCGGGTGGGCATGAAGCCGTTCACCGTCGCGATCAGCGGGGTAGTCGAGCTGACGCAGGCAGACTCCTTGTTCCAGAACATCGGCGCACCAGCGCAGAGTCAACCCGTGGCCCCGCCCGACAACGTGTTGCTCATCCCGAGCGCGACGTTCCAGTCGAACTATGCATCGCTCGCCAAGTCGCGGCCCGACCAGGTGTCGACGCAGATACACGTGAAACGCAGCCATTCCCTGCCATCCGACCCGGCCGCTGCCTATGTCACGGAGACGGGCGCGGCCAAGCATGTGGAGAGCGCTACTGCGGGAGTCGGCGTCGTCGGTGACAACCTGGGCGCGGTGCTCGACGCCGCTCGGCAGGATGCCTTGTACGCCCAGGTCCTGTTCCTGTTCCTGGCGGCGCCAGGTGCCGCTCTCGCAGCCGCGTTGACCGCCGCCGTCGCTCAAGCTGGCATCGCCCGGCGCCGCCGTGAACAGGCCCTGCTGAAGGCCAGGGGCAGCACGACAAGCCAGCTCTTCCGGCTCGTTCTGGTCGAGGGCGCGCTCATTGCCATCGCCGGTGGCGTGGTTGGTCTGGCGGCAGCGCTGCCCATCGGGAAGATCGCCTTCGGCTCGGCAGTGTTCGGTGCCTCGACGTCCAGCTCCCTCGGGTGGGCCGGAATGTCCTTCTTGGTGGGAGTGGCGATCGCCGCGCTCGTCATCGTCGTCCCGGCCCGCCGCGACCTCAAGCATCCGCCGGAGACCCGAGCCGAGTCGAGTCGACCGGCCTGGATGTCCTACGGGCTCGACTTCATCCTGATCACGGTAGCGCTCGCCGTCTTCTGGGCTGCCGGTCGCAACCACTACCAGCTGGTGCTGGTGCCCGAGGGGGTGCCCACCCTTTCGGTGAGCTACTGGGCCTTCTTGGCACCCGCGCTCGGGTGGATAGGTGCGGGTCTGCTCGCCTGGCGCCTCGCCGCCTTGCTCCTGGGGCCGGGACGTCCACTGGTGCGCATGCTGATGCGTCCCGTGGCGGGCAACCTGGCGGCGACGAGCGCCGCGATGATGTCGCGTCAACGGCGGACGATCGCCAGGTCAGCCGTCCTGGTCGGCCTCGCCCTGTCCTTCGCCGCGTCCACGGCGACGTTCAACGCCACCTACAAGACACAGGCAGAGGTCGATGCCCAGCTGACCAACGGTGCCGACGTGTCGGTCGTCGAGTCACCTGGAAGCGTCACACCGCCGCAATTTGCGAACTCCCTCGCGAAAGTTCCAGGCGTCAAGGCGGTCGAGCCGATGATCCACAGGCTCGCGTACGTCGGAACGGACCTGCAGGATCTGTACGGGATCAATCCCGCGACGATCAGCCGCGCCACGACCCTGCTGGACGCGTACTTCCAGGGAGGCACCGCGAACCAGATGCTCCAGCGACTCTCCTCTCGCCCTGACGCGGTGCTGGTGAGTGCCGAGACCGTGAACACCTACCTGCTCAAACCCGGCGACCTCATCCGGCTGCGGCTGCAGGACAGCAAGACCCAGGCATACAAGCTCGTGGACTTCCACTATGTCGGGATCGTCAACGAGTTCCCCACCGCGCCCAAGGACAGCTTCTTCGTCACGAACGCGTCCTATGTCGCTCAGCAGATCGGCAGCAGCGCGGTCGGCACGTTCCTGGTCAACACGGGCGGCAGCAACGTGACACCGGTAGCCGACAGGATCCAGCATCTGGTGGGGACTTCGGCCAAGGTCACCACGATCAACGACGCCCGCGGGCTGGTGGGGTCGAGCCTGACCTCCGTCGACCTCTCGGGGCTCACCAAGCTCGAGCTGTCCTTCGCCCTGGTGATCGCGGCGGCGGCCGGTGGGCTCGTCATGGCCCTCGGTCTGAATGAGCGTCGGCGCAGCATTGCCGTCGCTACGGTCATCGGCGCCAACCGGCGCCAGCTGCGCAGCATCACCCTTGGCGAGCCGCTGTTCGTCGTCGTCATCGGCCTGCTGTGCGGAGTCTTGACCGGTTGGGGACTCTCGTACCTCTTGGTCAAAGTGCTCACCGGCGTGTTCGACCCACCCCCGTCGTCGCTCACGTTCCCTTGGGGCTATCTCCTGGCCGTCACCGGGTGCGCAGTCGGTGCCATCGCGGCCGGAGCGGCGTACGTCTCGAACCGGACCCGGCGAAACGCTCGGGAGTACCTCCGGGAGATCTGATGACATCCGCTCCACCTCATGGCGGCGGTGCTGGTCGTCGAGGACGACGACCAGATCGGACGCCGTGCGCTGGAAAACCAATCGCTTCTGTCGCTTGCTGATGCCTAATGTCGGGACATGCACATCCGACAGCTCGAGCTCGACGACGACGCCGAGCTCCACGCGTTCTACCTGGCCATGCGCGACGCCGAGCTGGCCGAGAACCCCGACCGGCCGATCTGGACCGAGCAGATCATGATCGGGCAGCTGCGTGAGCCCACGAAGGACATGGTCGTCGAAGCCTGGGCCGTCTTCGAGAACGACTCACCGAGCTCGACCATGCTTGGTGGTGGCCTGATCTTCATCCCCCAGCTGGACAACCTGGAGAAGGCCTACACCGGTGTCTGCATCTCCCCGCAGCACCAGCGGAGGGGCGCCGGCAGCGCCGTCCTCGAGCACCTGGTCAGCCGGGCCGCCGCACACAACCGGTCGACGGTCCTGCTGGAGTCCCAGTACAGCTTCGACCGCCGCGAAGACCACGGCTACCGACGGTTCGCCGAACACCATGGCTTCGCGGTCGCCAGCGTCGAGGTGTCCCGCAAGATGCCACTCCCGGTCCCGGAGGAGCAGCTGCAGGCCTGGATCGACGAAGCCGCGCCGCATCACCGCGACTACCGCATCGAGACTTTCGAGGAGATCCCAGACGAGCTGCTCTCGTCGGTTTGCCATGTCGTGAACCAGCTGGCGCTCGACGCCCCCACGGGGGACATCGAGTTCGAGGCCGAGAAGATCACGCCGGAGATCCGCCGCGAGTCCGACGCCCGCTACAAGAAGCGCGGCGGGAACAAGCTGGAGACCGTGGCCATCGACCAGGACGGCCAGGCGGTCGCGGTGACCACGCTCGGCATCCTGGCCGACGAGGTCGACAAGGTCCACCAGTGGGCGACCATCGTCAACCGCGAGCACCGCGGCCATCGGCTCGGGCTGGCGGTCAAGGCAGCCAACCTGCGGGCCGTTCAGCGCGCGTTTCCCGACCGTGCGGCCGTGTACACGTCCAACCACGAGGACAACGCCAACATGGTGCAGATCAACGAGAAGATGGGGTTCGAGCCCGTTGAGCTCTACGTCGAGTTCCAGCGCAAGCTCGATGCCTGACTGACGCATCGCGGCTCACGATCGACGCTCTCACACCGGCGCCGGCTGTCGGCTGACGCGCTCGGTCAAGGGATCGGCGGGGCCGCGCCGTCGACCCAAGGATGGGAGTATCTCTGCATGCTTCACGTCCAGGTGATCTCCCCGGCCGACCGCAGCGACAATGTGGTCGACCTGCTCCTCCAAGACCCCACCGTCGCCAACGTGGTCGTCGTACCCGGCGCCTCCCGCCAGCCGGTGGGCGACCTGGTGATGTTCGACCTTGCTCGCGAGAACGCCAGCGCGGTGATCGACCGGCTTCGGCGTCTCGACATCCATGAGACCGGCACGATCACGTTCCACGAGTCAGGCGTGCAGTTCTCCCGGGGCGCGAAGGTCGCCGAGACCAGGGCGCCCGGGCGCCCCGAGGATGCCGTCATCTGGGCCACCATCGAGGCGAGGGCGGTGACCGATGCCGCGATGTCGTGGTCGTTCCTCGCCTTCTTGACGCTTGCGACGCTGATCGCCAGCGTGGGTCGCTACCTTGACCAGCCGATCCTCATCGTCGGGGCGATGGTGGTCGGCCCGGAGTTCGCGCCGATCTCTGCGATCTGCTTCGGGATCGCCCGCCGGCGCTGGCGAGTGATCCCTCCGTCGTTCCGGACGCTCGTCGGGGGCTTCGCGTTCGCCATCACGGGATGCATGGTCTTCTGGGGCGCGGTGCGGCTGCTCGGCGGGGGCTCACGTCCGGAGCAGCACGGCACGCTTACGGCGTTCATCGTGCAGCCCGACGGCTGGTCCCTGACCATCGCGATGCTCGCCGGCATCGCCGGCACCTTGTCGATGACGGCTGCCAAGGACTCGACGCTGGTCGGTGTCTTCATCTCCGTCACGACAGTCCCGGCTGCGGGCACGATCGCATTGAGTGTGGTGACCGGGGTCTGGCAGGAGGCGGGCAGTGCCGCAGTGCAGCTCGGCGTCAACATCGCCGGGATGCTGGTAGCCGGGACGCTCACCCTGGTGGTGCAACGACTCGTGTGGGAAGGCGTCCTGGGATCCAAGGGGGCTCCCGACGCGAGGCACGACGACCACGCGGACTCGTGCGTCGTGGTCTGAGCCGGAACCGACGCCAAAGCTCGTGCTGCGGGTCCCGATGACCGGTCAGCCCGACAAGCGGATGCGGACCACGGCCGCCAGCCTGTCGGCGATGGCCCGGGCCTGGTCGCCGCTTTCGGCCTCCACCATGACCCGAACCAACGCCTCGGTGCCGGACGGTCTCAACAGAACCCGCCCGCTGTCTCCGAGCTCCGCCTCGGCCGCTGCGACGGCGTCTCGCAGCGTCGGGTCGGAGTCAGCACGTCGCTTGTCCACCCCGGGGACATTGACCAGCACCTGTGGCAGCCTGGTCACCACGCCGGCCAGGTCGGCGAGCGAGCGTTTCGTGGCTGCCATCTCCCCCGCGACCTTCAACGCGGCAAGGATGCCGTCCCCCGTTCGTGCATGGTCGCCGAGGATGAGATGCCCCGACTGTTCTCCGCCCAGCGAGACGCCCTCGGCACGCATGGCCTCGAGAACGTAGCGGTCGCCTACTCTGCTGCGGATCACCCCGATCCCCGCGGACCGCATCGCAAGGGTGAAGCCGAGGTTGCTCATCACGGTCGTCACCACCCGGTCGCCCGGTAGCTCCCCTGCGGTGTGCATCGCGATCGCCAGGATGGCCAGCATCTGGTCCCCGTCGACGTCGTTCCCGGCCGCGTCCACCGCCAGCACCCGGTCGGCGTCGCCGTCGAAGGCGAAACCCGCGTGCGCACCAGCCTCGACGACGGCCGCGCGAAGCGGCTCCAGGTGGGTCGAGCCGCAGCCGGCGTTGATGTTCATGCCGTCGGGAGACGCGTGGATCGCCACCACGTCGGCATCGAGGGCGCGAAACGCCTGCGGCCCCACGGAGGAGGCGGACCCCTCGGCGCAGTCGAGCACGAGCCGCAGTCCCGTCAGTGGAGTGGGGGCTGCCTTCTGCAGGTAGTCGACGTACTGTCCGGCGGCGTCCGACGTGTCCACGACCCGGCCGACGGCGCCGCCCGACGGGCGGTCCCAGGAGGACCCGAGGTGGCTTTCGATGGCTTCCTCGGCGGCATCGTCGAGCTTGTGGCCACCGCGGGCGAAGAACTTGATCCCATTGTCCGGCATCGGGTTGTGCGAGGCGGAGATCATCACGCCGAAGTCGGCGCCGCTGGTCTCGGTGAGCAGAGCCAGCGCAGGCGTAGGGAGGACTCCGAGCCGTTGTACGTCGACTCCAGCAGACGCCAGACCCGCCACCACGGCGGACTCGAGGAACTCCCCGGATGCTCGTGGGTCGCGGCCGACGACGGCTAGCGGGCGGCGGCGGGGCGCGGCGTGCCCAGCGGCCGCCGCGGCGGCGCCGAGCACCCGTGCCGCCGACACTGCGAGGTCGAGCGCAAGCTCGGCGGTGACCAGCCCGTTGGCGAGGCCACGGACCCCGTCGGTCCCGAAGAGCCGGGGCACGTCGTGCGCGTCAGCGCTTGCTGTACTGCGGAGCCTTGCGGGCCTTCTTGAGGCCGGCCTTCTTGCGCTCCTTGATCCGGGCGTCGCGGGTCAGCATGCCGGCCTTCTTCAGGCTCGGGCGGTTGGCCTCGGGGTCGGTCTCATTAAGCGCCCGCGAGACACCGAGACGCAGGGCGCCGGCCTGTCCGGTCATGCCGCCCCCGTGGATGCGGGCGATGACGTCGTACTGACCGACCAGGCTGGTGAGCACGAACGGCTCGTTGACCAGCTGCTGGTGGAGCTTGTTGGGGAAGAAGTCCTCGAGCGTGCGCCCGTTGACCTTCCAGGTGCCGGTGCCGGGCATGATACGCACTCGGGCGATGGCCTCCTTGCGGCGCCCAGTGGCACCAGCCGCCGCGATGTTGACGGCGCGCGGCGGTACGTCGGAGGCCGGTGCGCTGTCTGTGGTGTAGTCGCTCGGCGCGTCGATCTCGGGGTCGACGGCGATGTCAGTGGTCTCAGCCACGAAGGGTCCTCACGTCAAAGCGGTGGATGGTCACGGTGCTCACTGGGCGACCTGGATGATCTCGAAGGGCTGGGGCTTCTGGGCGGCGTGGGGGTGATTGGGTCCTGAGTACACCTTGAGCTTCTTGAGCAGCTGGCGGCTGATCCGGTTCTTGGGCAGCATGCCCCAGACCGCCTTCTCGATCGCCCGGCGCGGGTCCTTGTCCAGCAGGTCGCCGTACGCGATGGTCGACAGGCCGCCGGGATAGCCCGAGTGCCGGTAGGCAAGCTTGGTCTCTCGCTTGTTGCCCGTAAGTGCGACCTTGTCGGCGTTGACGATGATGACGAAGTCGCCGATGTCCATGTGCGGTGCGAACGTCGGCTTGTGCTTGCCGCGCAGCAGCGTCGCGGCCTGAACGGCGAGGCGCCCGAGCACAACGTCAGTGGCGTCGATGACGTGCCACTCACGCGTGACGTCGCCAGGCTTCGGGCTGTACGTGCGCACGGTCGTTGACCTTTGTTAGTCGGGGTGCTAGTCGGTGGTGCTGTCGGTGCCACTCGCGAAGCGTCGTGGGCGTGCAGTCACACGCACAACGACCGCCCAGAATACCGGCAACGCCGCGACAGGGTCAAAACGGCGGCCGGCACTGCCGCGCCGGGCTCCGGAACACCCAGCTAGCCGAACTCACCGGGTGACCGGGAACACGTTCCCGATTTTCGCGTTCCTCGGCGTCCGGGATAGGTTGGAGCCGCCAGCAAGCCCCTACCACGCCCCCACGTGATGGGCACGGACTCGTCTCCGGGCCGGGGGTGTTCGGCCCGAAAGGCCACGAGACGCGAGGAGCCCAGCCGTGTCCACCGACACCGCCTCCGAAGACACCGCCTCCGCCGGCAGCGCCGGCTCCAGCCTGACCGTGCGGGACAACCGCACGGGGGCCGAGTACGACATCGCGATCAGCGACGGCACCGTCAAGGCGGCTGACCTGGCGAAGATCAGGGTCGCCGACGACCAGCCTGGCATCGCCGTCTACGACCCCGGATTCGTCAACACCGCTTCGTGCCGTTCGTCGGTCACCTACATCGACGGCGACCGGGGCATCCTGGAGTACCGCGGCTACCCCATCGAGCAGCTGGCCGCGAAGTCGACGTACCTCGAGGTGGCCTATCTCCTCGTGCACGGTGATCTCCCGACCAAGCAGCAGTACGAGGCGTGGGAGCACCAGATCACGTTCCACACCTTCGTGCACGAGAACATCAAGAGCTTCATGGAGGGCTTCCGCTACGATGCCCACCCGATGGGCATGCTGCTCGCGTCGGTCGGCGCGCTGTCCACCTTCTACCCCGAGTCCCGCAACATCTCCGACGCGCACGTGCGGGAGATGCAGGTGATCCGGATGATCGCCAAGATGCCCACGTTGGGCGCGTGGGCCTTCCGGCACGCACAGGGCAAGCCGTACGTCTACCCCGACAACGACCTCGGATATGCCGCCAACTTCTTGGCCATGCTGTTCAAGATGAGCGAGCAGAAGTTCATGGCCGACCAGCGGTTGATCCACGCTCTCGAGGTGCTCTTCATCCTGCATGCCGACCACGAGCAGAACTGCTCGACGAACGCGGTCCGCGCCGTCGGGTCGTCGCAGGTCGACCCGTATTCCGCGGTCGCGGCCGGCATCGGGGCGCTCTTCGGCCCGCTGCACGGGGGCGCCAACGAGGCCGTGCTCAAGATGCTCCGCCGGATCGGCTCCGTCGACAAGGTCCCCGAATTCATCGAGGGGGTGAAGGCCGGCAAGGAGCGGCTGATGGGCTTCGGCCACCGGGTCTACAAGAACTACGACCCGCGGGCCACCATCATCAAGCAGGCCTGCGACGACGTCTTCGAGGTCACCGGGGTCAACCCGTTGCTCACGATCGCCGTCGAGCTGGAGAAGATCGCCCTCGAGGACGAGTACTTCGTCAAGCGCAAGCTCTACCCTAACGTCGACTTCTACAGCGGGCTGATCTACGAAGCCCTGAGCTTCCCGCCGGAGATGTTCACGGTGCTGTTCGCGATTCCCCGTACGTCGGGCTGGCTGGCCCAGTGGCTGGAGATGGTGCAGGACCCCGAGCAGAAGATCGCCCGGCCGCAGCAGATCTACACCGGGGACCGCAAGCTGGACTTCGTGCCGGCCAGCGAGCGCTGGAAGAGCTGAGTCCGCGGAGCCCTGCCGAGGGGGGCTCCGCGATAATGAACGCCATGGCCGACACCCATTTCGTCAACCCGATCGCCGAAGGCGCCGACCCGACCGTGGTGCGTGATGGGGACCGCTATCTGTGGACCCAGAGCGATGGCAACGCGGGCGTCGCCATCTGGGTCTCCGACCGGCCGACCACGCTCGGCACGAAGCACGTCGTCTGGCGGGCCCCCGCCGAGGGTCCCTACTCACGGCTGGTCTGGGCCCCGGAGCTCTTCCCCTTCGAGCAGCGGTGGTACGTGTACTTCGCGGCATGCGACGGTGACGACGACAACCATCTCACCTACGTCCTCGAGTCCGGGTCCGACGACCCGTTAGGTGACTACGTCCTGCACGGCCCGCTGCAGACCGGTAGATCGAGCGCCGAGGGCGCCGACAACATCTGGTCGATCGACCTCACTGTTTTCGAGCAAGCCGGTCGGCGGTACGCGATCTGGTCCGGCTGGCCGGAGGCCGGGCGGAACGAGCAGGACCTCTACATCGCCCCGCTGGACTCCCCGACCAGGATCGGCGGTGACCGGGTCCTCCTGTACCACCCCGGCCAGTACGTCTGGGAGCGGATCGACGAGACGCCCCAGACCAGGGCCCTCGCGGAGGGTCCGCAGGTGCTGCAGCGCGGCGGCCGGACCTTCCTGATCTACTCCTGCGCGGCCTCGTGGCTGCCGACGTACAAGATGGGAATGCTCGAGCTGGTAGGCGATGAGCCACTCGACCCGGCCTCTTGGCGCTCACACCCCACCCCGGTCTTCCAGTCCAACGAGACGACGTACGGCGTGGGGCATGGCGCCCACACGCTCTCGCCCGACGGCCGGGAGTGGTGGCACATCTTCCACGCCAAGCGAGACAGCGAGCCGGGCTGGCGCCGCGGGATCCACGTCCAGCCGATGAGATGGCGCGCCGACGGCAGACCCGAGCTCGGGCAGCCGGCGCCGGCGGGTGCACCGGTGCCGATCCCGAGCGGGAGCCCGAGCCGCGAGCTGCACAGCGCACGGACGTGGCACTTCCCGGTGCAGGGGCAGGAGGACTTCGACTACTACGGCCATCACCAGTACTTCGCCGTGGCGCCGGACGGGCTGCACCTCGGCGTAGAACCCGAGGTGCCGGTCAACGCTTACCGCAGCGGCGAGAAGCTGGTCGTGCGTGACGGCGACTACCGCGACGTCCGGGTGGTCGCCGAGTTCGACGTCGTGGACGGCTCGCAGGACGTGGGCGTGGTGTTTCGGGTCACGAGGCCGGGAGTCGGGTTCGACTCGATGCGCGGCTACTTCGTCGGCATCTCCACCGGACGTAGCACGGTCGTCCTGGGCGCGATGAACGGGCACGGCTGGCGTGAGATCTCCAGCGCCCCGGTCTACCTGGATCCGGCGGGACCGCAGCGGCTGGTCGTCGACGCATCCGGTCCGCGCATCAGCGTGTACGTCGGCAACGACCCCCAGCCGGTGGTCACGGCGTCCGACGCTGACCACGCCCGCGGCTCCATCGGCTGCCGGGTCGTCGACACCCATGCGGTCTTCACCAAGCTGTCCGCCACTCCACTCTGATTCGATGACCGCGCGGACACGCGGTCCTGGGATGGAGGGGCCCCCGTTCCGATGGCATCACCGGACCGGGGGCTCCACGCGGGCTTCTGCTAGTTCCCGAACACCTCCAGCTCGGCGGCGCGCACGGACTCGTCCCTCGTCGACCCGAGCTTGCAGTCGGTGACGTTCAGCGGGTCGTTGTCCTGCTCACCGGCGTACTGGCTCTGCCCGGTGCACTGGTTCTGGAGCACCACGATGCGCACGTGCGTCGCCACGGTGTCGGTGACGTCGAACCTCTTCAGCAGCAGGTCCGGCGCCAACGGCCTCGCCCCTTCGAGAGTCCGCTGGCAGCCAACGGCATGCCCTTCTCAACAGATTTTCAGCCGACCCCCAAGCCACAAGTGTCCGTCCCGCCAGTCCAGGCGGGCGACCAACCCCGAACTAAGGGTCCACTAGCGGACTCGGACGACCCGGCCCTCGTCCCAGACCGGCACACCCGACTCGTACACGGAGCCGTCAGCGCCGAACACGCAGAACCTGTCGAACCCGCGGGCAAACCAGCGGTCGTGGGTGACCGCGATGACCGTGCCGTCGAAGGCCGCGAGGCCGTCCTCGAGCGCCTCGGCCGACTCGACGTCCAGGTTGTCGGTCGGCTCGTCGAGCAGCAGCAAGGTGGCGCCGGAGAGCTCCAACAGCAGGATCTGCAGGCGTGCCTGCTGACCGCCGGAGAGTGACTCGAAGGGCTGCTCCGAGGCGTAGGCCAGCTCGTACCGGTCCAAGGCCCGCGCGGCCTGCTCGCGCGGCATGCCCTGGCGGCCCATCCCGTTCGGCGCAGTGTCTCCACGGTGCAGGATCTCGAGCAGCGTGCGCCCGATCAGCTCCGGATGTGTATGGGTCTGGACGAACCAGCCCGGCCGCACCCGGGCGCCCAGCTTGGCCCGCCCGGTGTGCCGAACAGATTCGATCGGCGTCTCCCCGACCGGACGGTGCTCGATCTCAGGGTCGCTGCCGCCCGCGGCCAGCAGCCGAAGAAAGTGTGACTTGCCGGAGCCGTTCGAGCCCAGCACGGCCAGCCGCTCGCCGTACCAGACCTCCAGGTCGAACGGCTTCATGAGCCCAGTCAGCTCGAGGCCTGCGCAGACGACGGCCCGCTTGCCGGTGCGCCCACCAGACAGCCGCATCCTGACCTTCTGCTCCAGCGGCTGATTCTCCGGCGGGCCCTTCTCGTCGAACATCCGTAGCCGGGTGACCGCTGCCTGGTACCGAGAAGCCATGCCGTCGTTGTAGGCCGCCTTCTGCTTGTACATCAGCACCAGGGCCTTGAGCTTGGCCCGCTCCTCGTCCCAGCGCTTGCGCATCTCCTCGAGCCGCGCGAACCTGTCCCGCCGCGCCTGGTGGTACGTCGCAAAACCACCCGAATGCGTCCACACCGTGTTTCCCGCTGCCCCGAGCTCGACGGTGACCACCCGGGTCGCGGTGTTGTTCATCAGCTCACGGTCGTGACTCACGAACAACACGGTCTTTGGGGACTCGCGCAACCGCTCCTCCAGCCACATCTTGGCGGGCACGTCCAGGAAGTTGTCGGGTTCGTCGAGCAGCAGCACCTCGTCGGATCCGCGCAGCAACGCCTCGAGCACAAGTCGCTTCTGCTCGCCCCCGCTGAGGGTCGTCAGCGCGCGGTACTTCGCCTTGTCGTACGACGTCCCGAGGGCGGCCACCACGCAGACATCCCACAGCACCTCACAGTCGTAGCCTCCCGCGTCGGCCCACTCACCCAACGCCACCGCGTAACGCAGCTGCGTCTTCTCGTCGTCGGCCTCCATCATCGCGAGCTCCGCGAAGGTCACCAGCTCGGCAGCCTCCCGCACCCGTGGAGGAGCGACCGACAGGAGCAGGTCGTGCACGGTCAGCCCTTCGTTGCCCTGGGTGAGCATCTGGCGCATGACGCCGAGCCCTCCGCTTCGGGTGACGACACCGCCGTGCGGAGGGAGGTCGCCGCTCACGATGCGCAACAAGGTGGTCTTGCCGGCGCCGTTGGCGCCGACCAGCGCGATCTTGGCACCCTCTCCCACCCGGAACGAGACGTCGTCCAGCAGCACCCGGCCGTCGGGCAGCTCATACCGGACTCCGGCGACGTCAACGTGACCCATGTCAATCCTTCGCGTGGTGCCGGCCGCTTCGCGGTTCTGGCCGTCCGCCGTGACCCTCATGGCCGTCGACATCGTCCTCCCCGACGGGCCCAATCTTGCCTCGCGGCGATCTTTGGCGCACCTTCTTTATTGTCATGAGTGCGCAGAGGTGCTAGTGCAGCAACCTCCCCACCAGGTCGCGGCGGCTGCGCACCCCGGTCTTGTCGAAGACGGCCTTGAGATGGTCCTGAACCGTGTGCCGGGAGATGTGCAAGGTTTCGACGATGGTGCGCGTCGAGGCGCCGCGAAGCACCAGCCTGGCTACCTCTGCCTCGCGGACGCTCAGTCCGTACGCGGACAGTGCGAGAGGCACGGATGCCCGCCCAGCGACAGGCTCCACGACGATGGCGATCCTCCCCTCGTCTTGCGACCCGAGCAGCTGGGAGGCGTGGACGTTGAGCCATCGTCCGTCTTTGGTTGACACCCGAGTGCTCGGGAGCGCGGGAGACATCACCGTCGACGTACCACCCTGCGTGGCCGCGAGAGCCGCTGCGACGGCGTAGATGGCCATGGGCAGTGGAAGCGCCCCCGAACCCACGCCGTCGATCAAGGAGAGCAGGTGTTCCGCCTCCGCAGTGATCGCGACCAGGCTCAGGTCCCTTGCGAGCAGTACGACGCCCGGTCCGGGCGCATCACCGTTGGGGTCTGGGTTGTGCAGCAGCGTGGCTTGGCGCAGGGCATGGGCAATGTGCGGACCGAGCCGGCGTACTGCGGCGGCCTCCGCAGACGTGAAGCCGAGGGCACCATCATCTCGATGCAGGCATAGATAACCCCAGCACTCCGAGCCGACGATGAGGGCGGCTCGAAGCTCGTCTCCGAGACCGAGCGGCAGCATGATGTCGCGAGACCGAAGACTCGACATCCGGTCGCGGCGGGTAGCCCAGTCCAGCGTGGCCACGCTCGTCGCCGAGGTGGCGAGCGACGCGAACTTGTTCACGTCGTCGCAGCCGAACTCGTTGGCGAGGAACATTTGAGTCGCCGCACCGAGCGGCTCTTCGGCATACCCACCGGTGAACAGAAGCGTCTCGGGATCCGCGGTGGCGAAGAACGCGGCGTCGATGGGCATCAATCGACGCAGCAACCGAAGCACCTGTCCTCGCAGCCTCTCGACGTCAAGGCCTTGATGGCAGTGCCGGACAATATCCCGCTCCGCCTGAACCACCTCGGCTCGCCGCGTCATGACGACAGTCTCCTGCGACGCGAGCCTTCCGCGAAATCCCAACTTTGTGGGATGGCTCAAGACCCCGACCGGCCGCACGATCAGGTTATGACAAACGACCGAGTTACCGCCAACAAGCAACTGGTAAACGACTTCATCCAGGCGCTCTTCACCAAGGGCGACCTGGATGCCGTCGACCGATACCTGGACCCGAACCTCATCAACCATGACCCGCCCTTCCCTGGCGCCCCAACCGGGCGAGAAGGCATGCGGCACGCGGCCGCCAGGTTCCGGACCGCGCTACCAGACTGGCACAGCGAGATTGATGAGCTCGTGGCCGAGGGAGACCTCGTCGTCGAACGTTTCACTGCGAGCGGCACCCATCGCGGCGAGCTGATGGGCGTTCCCCCGACGGGGAAGACCCTCGTCCTCCAAGGCATCCAGATCTTTCGGATCGAGAACGACAAGATCGTTGAACGCTGGGGAAGGCTCGACGAGGTTGGACTGCTCCGACAGCTTGGTCTGGTGCCCGCCTGAGCCTGCCCCGGACCGGCCAACCAGACGCACCGACTGACCGGACCCGCCGGTTGGGAGCCCAGGTCGCACAGACGTCCCGCCGGACCGACCTACGCTCCCAAACCGCCGACCTGTGGATGAAGCAGCCCAGGGTCCGCCAGCTGCGTGCCAAGGTCTTCCGGTGAGTCCGCAGTCCCAGTTCCGTCGCGAGCTCCGCACGTCGTACCGTCCTCAAGCGCTCGCGGACCTCCAGGCCGAGGGCTTGGTACGGCGCCGGCCGAGTCCTTCCGCCTGGCGCCGGACCACTCGAGATCACTACGTACGGCGAGCGGAGACCGCGGCCCTTACGCCAACCCAGCGCATCCTGGACAACGTGCCGCTGATCCCTCCAGGGGGCGCGGTGACGGGATGGGCGGCAGCCTTCGTCCAGGGTGTCGACCATCTCGACGGCCTCGACATGTGGACGATGCGCGAGCTGCCAGTCACCATCTGCTGCGGAGCCGACCTCGGCCGTCGCCCCACGCCTCAGGTGACGTACACACGAGACCGGCTCGCGGGTGACGACGTCTGCCTCGTCGAAGGCATCCGGGTTGTCCGTCCCCTCCGGGCCGTGTTCGACGGCGCTCGACTGGCCGAGACCCTGGAGGATGCCGTCGTCTTCGTTGACGCCTGCGCGCAGGCTCGGGTGGTCGATCTGGGTGAGCTCAGCAGATACCTCGCTGAGCACCCGGGGTGGAAGGGCGTGCGGCAGGCCGCCCGCGCGTTCGAGCTGGCCGATCCTGCAGCCCGCAGCCCCGGGGAGTCGCGGTTGCGGGTCTGCTACCTGGTCGCAGCCCGCCTGCCGCGTCCCGAGGTCAACCCGCCGATCTTCGACCATGAGGAACGGCTGCTCGGGATCGCGGACCTCTTGGACGAGGAGGCTGGACTGGTGACCGAGTTCGACGGCAGCCTGCACCGGGAGCGCCTCCGTCACCACGACGACAACATTCGCGAGGAGGCGTTCGAGAGTGCGGGGCTGATCGTCGTACGAGCTGACAGCCTCGACCTGAAGGGTGACCGGGGCGCGCTGATCCGGCGGCTCAGAGACGGTCATCAGCGCGGTCTGCGTCGTGACCGCAGGCACGACCGCTGGACGCTTGTCGAGCCGCAGTGGTGGATCGAGCAACAGGATCCGATGCAGGCCCTCACCGCCCACGAAAAGGCCGATCTTTTCGACTTCTGACCGCGCCGCGGGCACGTTTGGGAGCAGAGGTCGCGAACATGGGTTGCCGGAGCGACCTGGGCTCCCAAACCGGCTGGAGAGCTACCGCGGGCGAGGCGTCGACGGGGTAGCCCAGCTCGCGAAGGCGGTCGACGTCGCGTCAGGCGGCGCACCACGGCGCGGAGATCTCCCTGTTGCGCGACCTCTACGCCAACCGAGACACCTGAGGCCATCGGATCGTCGGGCGGGAAGTCTCGGATCGTGGCTAGGCGAGCTTGGCCACGGCATCCTCGATGGCCCGGTGGAAGGTCGGGTAGGCGTAGATCATCGAACGCAGGCTCGCGGTGGGCACCTCAGCGTGGACCGCCACGGTCAGCGCGGCCAACACCTCACCGCCCCATGGCCCCGCCGAGGTAGCGCCGATCAGGACGCCACGTTCGACATCCTCGACCAGCTTGATGAACCCGTCGTTGCCGACCTGGTGGATCCACCCGCGCGCCGAGCTGGGGAGCTCGGTGTGGCCTACCCGGATCTCGCGACCCTCCTCGCGAGCCTGCCGCTCGGTGAGTCCCACTGAGCCCACCTCGGGATCGGTGAAGGTCACACGCGGAACCGCCCGGTAGTCTGCCCAGGGTCCGTCACCGCCGACGATGTCGCGTACGACGACGGCGGCCTGGTACATGGACATGTGGGTGAAGGCGCCCTTGCCGGTGATGTCACCGACCGCCCAGAGGCCCTCGGCGGCCCGAAGGTGGTCGTCTGTGTCGAGGATGCGGGCCGACGGGTCCAGCCCGACGGTGTCGAGCCCAATGTCCGACAAGTTGGTGCGACGACCGGCAGCGACCAGCAGCTTGTCCGCCGTCATTACCTGGTCACCGAGGGTCGCGGTGAACCGCCCCTCGTCGTACCCGACGGACGAGATCGTGACGCCGGTCAGCACCTGGATGCCCTCCCGGCCGAAGACCTTGGTGACGAGTGCGCTCGACTCCGGCTCCTCCAGTGCAAGCAGCCGGTCCGCGACCTCCAGGAGGGTCACGCTCACCCCGAACCGGGAGAACGCTTGACCGAGTTCCGCGCCGATCGCGCCACCACCGATGACGATCATGGAGCCGGGCAGCTCGGTCACCTGGACCGCGTCCCGGTTTGTCCAGTACGGCGCCTCGGCGAGTCCAGGGACCGGTGGGACCGCAGGCTCCGTGCCCGTGTTGAGCACCACCCCGCGCTTGGCGTGGAAGGTCTGGTCACCGATCTGGACCGTGCGCGGCCCGGTCAGCCGGCCATGTCCGCGCACGAACGTGACCCCGCTGGTCTCGAGCCGGTCGACGGCGACCTGGTCGTTCCAGTGGTCGGTGGCCTCCTCGGCGATCCTGGCCGCGACCGGCGACCAGTCGGCGGTGACCGTGGCGGCGCCGGAGAGGTCTCTCACCCGCCGTGCCTCGGCCAGGACGTTGGCGCCGCGGATCATCATCTTGCTGGGCACACACCCGTAGTAGGGGCACTCTCCACCGACCAGGTGCTCGTCGACGCCCACGACGTCGAGCCCTGCCTTGGCCAACTCGGTGGCTACGGACTCCCCGCCGGGCCCCAGCCCGACCACCACGACATCGACATCTTGTGTCATGTGCAAACTCACTCTCGTTGCTCGGCTCGTGACCTCAGTCTGACGCGGACCGCGGGCCACCACACATCCACTGCCAAGCCTGGTGCTGCACGTTACCGGTGGCGTAGCACCGGGCGAGCTCGGCCTCCATCGCCGTGGCCAACGCCGCGAAGGACGCGGTGGTCCCGGTCTCGACCAGCTGAGGAAGCGCGGTGAAGTGTCGGTACACCGCGGTTTGCCCTCAGGGGACTCGGGTACGGCGGATCTCGAGCACCCGGAACCCCTTCGCGGAGCCGAGGCGCGCACACGAGAACTGGCCACCGTCGGCGACCCAACGCTGCAGCGAGTCCGCGCCGAGGTTCTTGCCGACGACGATGACTGCCCGCCCCTGCGACGACAGCCTGGCCAACCAGGTGGCCAGCAGGTCATGCAGGGCCGGCTTGCCGATGTGGATCGGCGGGTTCGACCAGATCTCGTCGAACACCAGGCTCGCCGGTACCTGCTCCGCAGTCACTGGGTGGACCCGGTCGGCGATACCGAGCGCCGACGCGTTCTCCCGGCAGAGGGCCAGGGCGCGCTGGTTGACGTCGAGCGCCCACACCTCGGCGCTTGGTACGGCGGTGCCCAACGCGCACGCGATGACGCCGTACCCGCAGCCGAGGTCGAGAAACACTCCGGACGCCGTCGGCGGCTGGGCGTGACGGAGGAGCACCGCCGTACCGCGGTCGAGCCGACCCGTGGAGAAGACTCCCGAGGCCGACTGGAGACGGAGGTCGAGACCCCACACCCGGGCGGTGACGGGATGGCGCTCCTCGACAGAGCCCGGGTTCGCGGTGAAGTAGTGCTCAGCCATTCCGACCATTCTGGCAGGGACCGGCGGTGCACCGAGCCGGTGAGGCTCCGGTGCGACCCTGCTCAGCGCGGCGGCAGGTACGGCGACAGCCGGTAGTCCCGCGTGGCGGGATTGGCGTAGAGCGAGAGGCCGTCGGTGGCCCACAGCCGCAGGGACTTCGCGGTGAGGACGCGGAACCCGGCTCCGGTGAGCAAGCCGACCCGCTCCTTGGGGCAGCGGCCGGGGTTCACGCCGTAGACCAAGGCGCCACAGCGGTCCGGGCGATGACGATCACCTGGTTCTGGGCGGGTGTCACCAGGCAGCCCTGGATCGACCCCCGGGTGGCAGCATCTTGGAGACTTGCGGTCGCCCGCCGGGCTGTCAGTCCCTCGATCCGGGTCGAGTAGTAGAGCGCCTGGTGGGCGGCCGGGCTCGCGGCGTACAGGCAGACCGACAATGTGCGGACGGTGACGGGTGGCGGCTCGGGCTGCGACAGGGCCTCGACCTGGCGGATCCCCGCCGAGTCCCGGGGACACCCGTGGGCGTCGAGGGTCACGGGTTGGAGCGACCTTAGAATGACTCGCTGCTCCACCGGATCCGCGTCGGCCACAGTGATGTTGAAGCGAGTCACCCCGTTCACCCGCACCGTGGTCGCGCCACGGGCCGGGCCCACCTCGAGCGGTGAGTCGAACCACACGTGCGCTGCGGTTGGGAGTGAAGCCGGCGGGCACGGCGTTCCGGGAGCAACCGGTCGGCCGACGAACGGTGGATAACCACCGTCGGTCTGGCGGTAGCGCAGGTTGACGTTGACCGCCGTCGGTGAGTAGGCGCCGACCCCACACGTGACCAAGCCAAGGCCGGTTCGTCGTGGCACCTCCCCCCACCCCCACGAAGACGGGACCCACAGCTGTATCCCGTTGTAGGACTCGGCTCTCCATCCCTTCGGATGGGCGCCTAGCTGGTGGTCCGCGGCTGTCCCCGGGTCGCCTCCCTCATATGTGGACGCGACCGCGGCCGTGCCGGCGAGCACTACGGCGCCCGCTGCCGCAACGGCCAGGAGTCGGCGACGGCGGCTGTTGCCTGTTCCGGCGCGCACGAGACGCGAGATCCAGAGCGTTCCCGGGGTCCTCGCCATGCCCGAGGAATGCCTCCCGAAACGCGGTCTCGGGCTGGTAAAGCGGCCGCCCGGCGCGGGCCGAGTGGCTGAGCGCGGCGAAACAGCGCCCGACGATGTCCCGGACAGCCGCCTCCTTGGTGTCCAGCGTGGCGGCGATCTGCGGGTAGGTCTGCTCGGCGTAGCAGCGCAGCACGATCGCGGCCCGCTCCGTCGGCGGAAGCACCGAGCAGAGCTGCCACGCTCTTTCGTCGTCGTCGTCGTCGTCGTCGTCGTCATCATCGCCGTCGTGGGCCGGAGCGCTGATACCCTCGGCCTCCGCAGGAGATGGCTCCACAAGGGACGCTCTGCGCGGGGACCGCCCCCGGCCGGCGAGATGCGCCCGGACGACCAGCCGTAGGACGTGCGCCTCCGGGTCGTCACTGCGCCGTACCCGCTTCCAGGTCGCAGCGGCGACGATCAAGGCCGACGCCAGTGCCTGCTCCGCGGCGACCTCGCTGCCCGTCAGGACGTAGGCGAAACGCGTCAGCGCAGCAGACCGACCGGCGATCCACGAGTCGAACTCCAGGGACCTCTCGGTCGCGTCGGGTGCCACCTCACCATCAAGCCACACTCGTCACGCCAGCGCCACATCGTCGGGGCTGAGGCGCCCGCTGGAGTCAACCGCCCCGAGGTGCCCGGGCCTCGGCGGCACGAGCCGCGAGCAAACCGTCGAGCGGATAACCAACCTCCTCGAGCGTCAAGCCACGGGCGGGCACCACGCTCACCCGCGGATCGTGGACCCGGGAGGAGAGCACCTCGCCCGCCCACGCTGGCGCACGTTTGCCCTCACCGACGACGAGCAGACAGCCGACCAGCGATCGCACCATGTGGTGGCAGAAGGCGTCGGCGACGACCCGGCAGGTGAGCAGCCACCCGTCACGGGTCCAGGCCAGCTCGCGCAGCTGCCTAATCGTGGAGGCACCCTCGCGGCGCTTGCAGAAGGCCGCGAAGTCGTGCTCTCCCAACAAGGCCTCCGCGGCCTCGTTCATCAACCCCTCGTCGAGAGGGCGCGGCCAGCCAAGGACCTCATGGCGGCGTAGCGGGTCGATGGCCGAGGGCTGGTCGCAGACCCGGAAGGAGTAGCGGCGCCAGATGGCGGAGAACCGCGCATCGAATCCGGGCGGGGCAATGCTGGCTCGCCGTACGACGACGTCGTCGTACAGCAGCCGGTTCAGACGTGACCGGAGCTGCTCGCAGTCGGGCGGGCCCAGGGGAACCGAGAGATGGCAGACCTGGCCCCGCGCATGGACCCCCGCGTCGGTCCGGCCGGCCACCATCAGCCGACAGCTCCCCGCCGGTAGGCGCAGCACCGTCTGCAGCGCCGACTCGAGGATGCCTTGGACGGTCCGCAGTCCCGGCTGCGCCGCCCAACCGGCGAAGCCGCCGCCGTCGTACGCGACGTCGAGACGCAACCGGGTGGGCGGCGATGCCACGGCAGGGCGCGGTTCCATCCCTCCATTGTCGCGGTTCAGCGCCGGGTGCTGATCTCCACGCAGCATTCTGCCGGCACCGGCGCGAACAGCGCCATGACCGACTCGCTGCACCACGGTTACCTCACCCCTGCAAGGATTGCTGCGTACCGATGCCCGGTGTCGGCAGGAGTTCATGGCTCTCACCGCGATGACGGGCTGACGGCCTCGCGTCGCCCAAGCTCGACCGAACAAGGAGGACCAGCGTGCCTGACAGCAGCTTCGTGATCGTGGGTGGCGGACTTGCCGGAGCCAAGGCTGCAGAGGCGCTTCGGAGGGAGGGGTACGACGGTGCTCTCACCCTGGTGGGCGCGGAGAAACACCTGCCGTATGAGCGGCCGCCGCTGTCCAAGGGCTACCTCGCCGGCACCTCTGCGCGGGAGGAGATGGACGTCCACGACTGGGAATGGTACGCAGACCACCGCGTCAAGCTCATCATGGGCGCGTCGGTCGCTGACGTCGCCCCCGCGGACCACGCCGTAACGCTGGACGACGGACGGCCGTTACGGTACGACAAGCTCCTGCTCGCCACCGGGTCGAGGCCACGGACCTTCTCCATGGCTGGCAGCGGCGCCTCCGGCGTCCAGACGCTTCGCAACGTCGAGGACTCAGAGCGGATCTCCGCTGCCATCAAGACCGGTGCGCGGGTGGCTCTCATCGGGGGTGGCTGGATCGGCATGGAGATCGCCGCGAACGCCAAGGAGGCGGGGAGCGAGGTCACCGTCCTCGAGGCAGGGGCGCTGCCGCTCGGCGTGCTTGGCCCCGAGCTCGCTCAGGTCTTCCTCGACCTGCATCGCGAGCACGGCGTCGAGTTCCACCTCGACGCACGGATCAGCGAGATCACCACCACTGACGCGCGGACCACCGGGGTGAGACTGGCCGACGGGACACACGTCGAGGCGGATCTGGTACTGGTCGGCATTGGTGCCCTGCCGAACGTGGAACTCGCCGTCGACGCCGGCCTGATGGTCGACGACGGGGTGCTGGTCGACGAGGCGTTGCAGACCAGCGACCCGGATATCTGCGCGGTCGGCGACATCGCCAACCACCTGCACCCCGTCCTGGGCCGGCGGGTCAGGGTCGAGCACTGGGCGAACGCCCTCAACCAGCCCACCGCCGCCGCCGCGACGATGCTCGGCCGCCGCACGCCGTACACGGAGCTTCCCTACTTCTTCACCGACCAGTACGACCTGGGCATGGAGTACGTCGGACACGCCCCACCGGGGTCGTACTCGCGGGTGGCCACCCGCGGGGACGTCGAGCGGCGGGAGTTCGTGGCGTTCTGGCTCGACGACCAGAACCGGGTGGTTGCCGGGATGAACGTCAACGTCTGGGATGTCGTCGACGAGGTTAAGGCGCTGATCCGCTCAGGCTCCAGCGTCGACCCCGCCAGGCTGACCGATCCAGACGTCCCTCTCGCGGAGGTGGCTCAGGCGTGAGCCATTGGTGCCCTGAGCCGGCGCCAACCGTTTGATGGCCTTCGTTGAGACGACGGGGCTCGTGCGAACCGGCACGGTCGTCGGCACGGACCTGTCGTGGGGTTGAGGTGGTTACTTCGTGTCGTCGGTGGCGGAAGTCTCATCGCTCGGCGCGTTGGCCGCTTGCGTGGTCTCGTCCTGGGGAGCGACCGGCACGTCACCTCGGTTCTCCTGCTCGGCAACGGCTTCCTGTCCTTCGACCTGGTCGTCGTCGATGACCTGGGTCGGAGCGGGGACAGGCTCGTTCACGGTGGCCCCGTCGACCGGGGCCTCCTGCACCGGGTCCTCCTGCACCGGGTCCTCCTGCACCGCGGTTTCCTGCACCGCGGTTTCCTGCACCGGGGTTTCCTCCACCGGGGTTTCCTCCACCGTGGGCCCGACGGGTGCCGCGGCGTCCTGCTGCCTTGCCCCGGTCGAGGTCTTGGCCGGCGTCGCCTTCTTGGTGGCCCGAGCCTTAGAGGTGAACTCCTCCTCGACCAGCTCGATCATCGCCATGGGCGCGTTGTCGCCCTTGCGTGGCCCGAGCTTGGTGATCCTGGTGTAGCCGCCAGGCCGATCGGCGTACCGCGGTCCGATCTCGGTGAACAGCACGTGCACGACGGTCTTGTCGCGGACGACCGCCATCACCTGGCGGCGGTTGTGCAGGTCTCCACGCTTGGCCTTCGAGATGAGCTTCTCGGCGAACGGGCGGAGCCGGCGGGCCTTCGCCTCCGTCGTCGTGATCGCGCCGTGCTCGAACAGGCTCGTGGCCAGGTTGCTCAGGATTGCCTTCTGGTGCGCCGGGCTGCCGCCGAGGCGCTTACCCTTGGTGGGGGCGGGCATGTCGCTCTCCTTCTCCGAGCCGGATCAGGTACTCGGTCTCACGTGATCGCTTCGCTGTCCGAGCAGTTTCGGCCGAGCTCGCTCGGACTAGTACTGCTCGTCTTCCGCGAAGCTCGGGTCGTCGTCGAAGTTGTCGACGACCGTGCTCGGGTCGAAGCCGGGAGCGCTGTCCTTCAGCGACAAACCCATCTCGGCGAGCTTCGCCTTCACCTCGTCGATCGACTTCGAGCCGAAGTTGCGGATGTCGAGCAGATCTTGCTCGCTGCGCGACAGCAGTTCGCCGACGGTATGGATGCCCTCGCGCTTGAGGCAGTTGTACGACCGGACCGTGAGCTGCAGGTCTTCGACCGGCAGCGCGAGGTCGGCGGCCAACTGCTCGTCCACCGGCGAGGGGCCGATGTCGATTCCCTCGGCCTCGACGTTGAGCTCGCGCGCCAGGCCGAACAGCTCGACCAGCGTCTTGCCGGCCGACGCCAGAGCGTCCCGCGGTTGCATCGATGGCTTGGTCTCGACGTCGATGATCAACCTGTCGAAGTCGGTGCGCTGCTCGACTCGGGTCGCCTCGACCTTGTAGGTCACCTTGAGCACTGGCGAGTAGATCGAGTCGATCGGCATCCGGCCGATCTCGGTGTCGGCGTTCTTGTTCTGGACGGCAGAGACATAGCCGCGGCCGCGCTCGACGACCAGCTCCATGTCGAGCTTGCCCTTGTCGTTCAGGTGCGCGAGCACCAGCTCAGGGTTGAGCACCTCGACGCCGGCCGGTGGTGCGATGTCGGCCGCGGTGACCTCACCGGGGCCTTGCTTGCGCAGGTACATCGTGACTGGTTCGTCGTGCTCGGAGGAAACCACGAGCTGCTTGAGGTTGAGGATGATCTCGGTGACGTCCTCGGTCACGCCTGAGATCGTCGAGAACTCGTGCAGCACGTTGTCGACGCGGATCGACGTGACGGCGGCGCCGGGAATCGACGACAGCAGGGTACGACGGAGGGAGTTGCCGAGGGTGTAGCCGAAGCCGGGCTCCAGCGGCTCGAGCGAGAAGCGCGAGCGGTGGTCGGTGACGACTTCCTCGGCCAGGGTGGGACGCTGAGCGATAAGCACAGTAACGCTTCCTTCCTGTACCGACCTTCATATGACGGCACAGCTCTTGTGTTGCGGATCCGGTGCGGAGGTGACCACAACCGGGGTCTGGGGTGGAGCCCCGTGGACTTATTTCTTGGAGTAGTACTCGACGATGAGCTGCTCCTGCACGGGCACGTCGATCTGCGCCCGCACCGGAAGCTGGTGGACCAGCACCCGCATCTTGTTGGTGATGACCTCGAGCCAGGCGGGCACCAGGCGCTCGCCGTGGGTCTCGCGAGAGATGATGAACGGCGTCATCTCGACCGACTTCGACCGTACGTCGATCACGTCATGGGCGGACACCTGGAACGATGGGATGTCGACCTTGTGGCCGTTTACCAGGAAGTGGCCGTGGTTGACCAGCTGACGCGCATGCCGCCGGGTCCGGGCTAAGCCGGCACGGTAGACGACGTTGTCCAGGCGGCACTCGAGCATCTGTAGCAGGTTGTCACCGGTCTTACCAGGACGGCGGCTCGCCTCGTGGTAGTAGCGGATGAACTGCTTCTCCAGCACGCCGTACGTGTACCGCGCCTTCTGCTTCTCCATCAGCTGGTTGCGGTATTCCGACTCCCGGACCCGGCCGCGGCCGTGCTGGCCGGGTGGATAGGGACGCTTCTCATATGCCGCATCTCCACCGATGAGGTCGACCCCCAAGCGGCGGGACTTCTTCGTCATGGGACCGGTATAGCGGGCCACGGGTGATCAGTCTCCTTCTCTTGCTCGGCGGCTAGACACGAGGCCGCTTGGGAGGGCGGCAACCGTTGTGGGGGCTCGGCGTGACGTCCTGGATCGTGCCGACCTCGAGGCCGACCGCGCCCAGCGACCGGATGGCGGTCTCCCGACCGGAGCCAGGTCCCTTCACGAAGACGTCGATCTTCTTCATGCCGTGCTCCATCGCCCGGCGCCCGGCGGCCTCGGCGGCCATCTGCGCGGCGAACGGGGTGGACTTGCGGGAGCCCTTGAAGCCGACGGTGCCGGCGCTGGCCCAGGAGATAACTCCGCCCGAGGGGTCGGTGATCGTGATGATCGTGTTGTTGAACGTGCTCTTGATATGGGCGTGGCCCGCGGCGACGTTCTTCTTCTCCTTGCGGCGCACCTTCTTGGCACCCGCAGTACGAGACTTAGGGGGCATGTCAGAAGCTCCTGAGACGACGAGTAGGGAACGAGCAGGTGAGCCCAGACAGCGAAGCCGGGATGGTGACCCCAGACAGGGAAGCCGGGGGCGAGAGACACGTGACAGGCAAACCGGCCACGAAACCAGTCCAATGTGTCACTTGCCGGCCTTCTTCCTGCCGGCGACGGTGCGCTTCGGACCCTTGCGGGTGCGTGCGTTCGTCTTGGTGCGTTGGCCGCGGACCGGCAGTCCCTGGCGGTGCCGGCGGCCCTGGTAGCTGCCGATCTCCACCTTGCGCCGGATGTCGGCGCTGACCTCACGGCGCAGGTCACCCTCGACCTGGAAGTGCGCTTCGATGTGGTCACGGAGCTTCACCAGCTCCTCATCACCGAGCTCGTGGACGCGCATATCCGGGTTGACCCCGGTCGCGGCCAGCAGCCCTAGGGCGCGGGTCCTGCCGATTCCATAGATGTAGGTGAGAGCGATCTCGACGCGCTTGTCACGCGGGAGGTCCACACCGACGAGACGTGCCATCAGGCGGTTGCCCTTTCGTTCCTCGAAGGTGTCATGCGCGTCGCGTCCCTTACCTCCGACGGGCGACCTGCTCGGCAGGTCGTCGTAGGGGTGAATGGGCCCCGGGCTTCGTTCCGGGGGTGACGCCGGCTCGGCATCACGTCTGAACCGGCGAGCGGTAGCGCTGGGGTGGGGTCGGCGAGCC
>JBBSGI010000001.1:0-174207 GCA_038254365.1 Propionibacteriales bacterium | reverse complement strand
CGCCGCGGAAACCCCGCCCAAGGGTGGGTACGCGCCGTCGGGTGACGGACGGCGGTGGGGCCGGGGGGCCGGGTACGTCGTCCCCGGCCCCCCGCCTCACTGGGCAGTTACATCCCTAAACGTTCAGCTCAGAAGGCACCCACACCCTTCGGCGTGCCCATACCGGTCGGGCCGTCCCAGCCGGCGCGTGCCGAGCACACCGGCACACCGCAGCTGCCGTTGCTGCCGCTCGTGACGTCGAACAGCTTTCCGGCGTTCTGGTAGGCGAACTTCGCCGGGTACTTCACGGTGTTGCCCGACAGCGCGTACACGGCGCCGATGATCGGCGACGCTTCACTGGTACCGCCGTACTGGGCCCAGCCACCACAGGCGGTTCCGCAGTAGATGAGCAACCCACCGAGGTTCGGGTCTGCCGCAGCGGACACGTCAGCCGTAGCCTTTGTGGTGCATGTCGTGTTTGCGGCATTCTGCCACCTCGGCTTGTTGTTGGACCCACAGCCTGAACCGGCACCGCTCCAGACCGTCTCGTGATATCCGCGAGCACTGCCGTCGCGGGTGACCGAGGTCCCACCAACCGCGACCACATGGGTGTCGGTCGAGGGAAAGCTTCCGCCATCGAAGCCGCTGTCACCCGTCGATGCGGTCACCGCGATACCCGGGTGCTTGTAGGCGGAGTTGTTCGGCAGGTTGCACCCACAGCCGTAGCTGTTGGAGATTGCCGCCACGCCCCCCTGAAGGGCGGCCCGGTTCACCGCTGCCTCCAGGTTGGCGAACGAGTTCGTCGTGGCCTGGACGACCAGGATCTTGCAGTCCGGGCAAGCGGCCGACACCGCATCGACATCGAGCGCCTGCTCGACAGCCCACCCTGAGTTGTACGGGGGGTAGTTGGTTCCACCGTTTTGGTCCATGATCTTGAGGCAGCCGTTGGCCACCGTGCAGGCCGGCAGGCCGTAGTTGCTCCGGTACGTGGCGAGGTCGGACGCCAGGTTTGGGTACCCGTAGGCGTCGACGATCGCCACGGTGCGACCACTGCTGGAGAGTCCGGTCAGCTTGTAGGCCTTCTGCACGTCGGTCGGCGTGAACCCAGCGGCGAACGGCTCGACGTTAGGTGAGGCGCTGACAATGACCTTGCCACTGGCGGTGGCCAGCCCCGTGGCGTAACAGGTGGCGTGTCCGGGCTGGACACGAGCCGCGCAGGCGCGCACGGCATGGCTCCTCACGGTCGACTGCGTGTGCACCGGCGACGCCGACGCACCCGGGATCGCCGCTGCCAGGCCGCTGACCGCGAGGGCGCCGGCGGCGAGGCCGGAGAAGATCAACATTCTTTTTCACTGAAACTCCTTTGTTGTGGGAAGCCTCGCCGCACCACACTTCTCGTGGTGGCGATTGAGCCTGCTGAAACCTGGCTTGGACCCGACCCGCTGTCCATGGGTGGCGCTGAGACGTGGCTAAGTAAAAACTGCCGACTGTAACGGTGGCACACCGGCCTACGCCTGTCTGGCGTTTGCGGATTCCAGTTGGAGCAGTAGGCGCTTGGCCTGCGGACCGCCGGCGTAGCCCCCGAGGCTTCCGTCGGTGCGCACGACTCGATGGCAGGGAATGACGATCGGCAGCGGGTTGAGCCGGCAGGCGCTGCCGACCGCCCGGGCCGCGTTGGGATGGCCGGCGGCGGCGGCCACCGAGGCATAGCTCGCAATCGACCCGTAGGGGATGTCGGCGAGGCGCCGGAGGACGTCCCGGCGGAAGCCGGTCGCCAGGCGCAGGTCGAGGAGGAGGTTGAACGTGTCCTGCCGACCGTCGAAGTACTGGTCGAGCTCACGGGCGACGTCGTCGAGACGGGCCGGGGATCGCAGCACCCGAGGGCTCACCCGCTGGGCCAGGTCGGCCAGCACGGACTCGTGGTCCTGACCGGCGAAGGCGAGCCGGACCAGCCCGGCCTCGGTTGCCGCCAGCAGGAGCGGACCGACCGGGCTGTCGAGGGTGCGATAGGCGATGTCGAGGAGCCCGGCGTAGTCGGCGGCGGCCTCGAGCCTGGCATGCAGCCTGGCGCTGGTCTCGTCGCCGACGCTGCGCAGCGGCCCGAGGAGGTCGTTGACGGAGGGAGGGGTAGCGAGTGAGGAGTTCATCGGGCTTCCTTCAGGTTGGGCGTTCGCCGGTAGGCTTCGCGGAGCTTCTTGATCCCATCGGCGGCCGCCCTTCGTGCGGCGGACTCGCTGTTGCCGAGGATCGCGCCGACGTCGGCGTACGGAAGTCCCGCGAGGTAGTGGTAGGCAACCGCCTCCCGCTGCTTGCGCGGGAGCCGCTCCAACGCCGTCCACAGCTCGTGGCTGTCGTCGACGTTGGATGTTCGCGCGCAGGGGCGATCATCGATGGTCTCGAGTGGCACCGGCAGTCGCACTCGGCGCCGATGGTTGTCGATCGCCTTGCGCTTCGCGATCGTGACCAGCCACGCCTCGATGTTGCTGCCGGACTCGAGGCGGGGATAGGCCTGCATAGCCGCGAGAAACGTCTCCGACCACGCGTCCTCGGCATCGGCCGGACCGAGCACGGCCCGACACACCCGCAGGACCGTCGGGCCATGCTCGACCACGATCTCCTCGAACGGTTGGGTTGCCACGGCTTATAGACGATTCAGGCCACTCGTTCGTGAGGTCAACCGTCGGAGGTCAGCAGGTCGCTGACCGGCTCAGGATCGCCGACACTGGTCGCGGAGGTAAGCCTTTGCTGACGCCGTTCTACGTCGGTCCAGCGCACCGGTCCCCCATTTGTGGCTTCGAACCGCGACCTTGTGGGCATCATGTGCACCAGTCTTGCGCCTCCGGGCGACACTCCGCGCATGACGGGTAGCGACGCGACGCCTGCCTAGCGGCGTACGCGGAACACCTGACCCTGCTGCCAGGCTCGACGACGATGTCGCCTGAGTGACGGCGGGGGCCGCGGTCGGATGGCCGAGACACCTTGCGTGTGCCAGGGTGTGCCGGATGAGCGAGGTGGATCTTGTTGTGGTGATGGGCGTCTCTGGGTCCGGCAAGACCACGGTGGGCGAGGGCATCGCCGTCGCGATGGGCTGGGAGTACGCCGAGGGAGACACCTTCCACTCGGAGGCGAACGTGGCGAAGATGGCCTCCGGTAGCCCGCTGACCGACGAGGACCGCTGGCCCTGGCTGCAGGACATCGGCGACTGGCTCTCAGCGCACGAGGCGAGTGGGCGAAGCGCGGTGGTCACGTGCTCGGCCCTTCGCCGGGTGTACCGCGATCTGCTCCGCGACGGCCGACCGGACGTGCGCTTCTGCCATGTGCACGCGGACGGCGATCTCATCAAGGACCGGCTGGACCGCCGCTGCGGTCACTACATGCCGCCGTCCCTATTCTCGAGCCAACTGGCGACCCTCGAGCCCCTCGAGCCTGATGAGCCCGGCGTCGCATTGTCGGTCGCCGGTAGCCCAGAGGAGATCGTCCAGCGCGCCATCCACGCGCTTGGCCTAGAGCCAGGAGGAACCTCGCCATGACCGGAGCAATCTTCGTAGCCGCCCCGGAGAAGCTTCCGCCTCCGCTGTCCAACGGCGGCGATGCGCAGCTCATCACTGCCGCCGTCCTCGCCATCGCGGTGGTCGTGCTGCTGATCGTCTGGGCGAAGTTCCACCCCTTCATCGCACCGCGAAGTGGCGCCACAAGGAGGTCGAACTGGCCGCCCACGAGCTGCTGCAGAGGCTTGACAAGGTCAGCGGCTCACTTCGCGGCGTCAGCTCTGCGCCATGTCGACGAAGCGCGAATAGTGACCCTGGAACGCGAGCACCAGGTCGGCGGTCGGGCCGTTGCGGTGCTTGGCGACGATCAGGTCGGCCTCTCCCGGTCGGGTCGACTCCTTCTCGTAGATGTCCTCGCGGTGCAAGAGGATCACCATGTCCGAGTCCTGCTCCAGGCTGCCCGATTCGCGAAGATCTGAGAGCAGTGGTCGTTTCGACGTCCGCTGCTCCGACCCGCGGTTGAGCTGGGAGATCGCCACGACGGGGACCTCGAGCTCCTTGGCCAGCAGCTTGATCTGGCGGGAGAACTCCGAAACCTCGAGCTGGCGGGACTCGACCTTCTTGCCGGAGGTCATGAGCTGCAGGTAGTCGACGACGATCAACCTCAGGTCGTGGCGCTGCTTGAGCCGCCGGGCCTTCGCGCGGATTTCCATCATCGTCAGGTTCGGCGAGTCGTCGATGAACAACGGCGCCTCGGACACCTCGCCCATCTTGCGGACCAGCTTGTTCCAGTCGTCGTCGCTCATCTTGCCGTTGCGCATGTGATTGAGCGGGATCCGCGCCTCGGCGGACAGCAACCGCATGGTGATCTCGGTGCGGCTCATCTCCAGCGAGAAGATGCAACTGGTCAGCCCGTGCCGGATCGACGCCGACCGGGCGATGTCCAGTCCCAGTGTCGACTTCCCGACCGCCGGTCTCGCGGCCACGATGATCATCTGACCGGCGTGCAGTCCGTTGGTGAGGTCGTCGAGCTCGGCGAAGCCGGTCGGCACCCCCGCCATCGCGCCGTCGCGGTTGCCGATCGCCTCGAGCTCGTCGATCGTGAGCTCCATCAGGTCCGACAGCGGGGCATAGTCTTCCGATGCCCTGCGGTCAGTCACGGCGTAGACCTCCGCCTGGGCACGGTCGACGACGTCGTCGACCTGGCCTTCGGCGGCATAACCGATCTGGACGATCTTGGTGCCGGCTGCGACTAGCCGGCGCAGAATCGCCTTCTCCCGCACGATGCCCGCGTAGTAGCCGGCGTTGGCCGCCACCGGAACTCCGGCGACCAACGTATGCAGGTACGGCGCGCCGCCCACCCTCGCCAGGTCGCCGGCGCGGGTGAGCTCGGCGGACACCGTGATCGCATCGACCGGCTCTCCGCGCCCGTACAGGTCGAGCACCGCGTCATAGATCAGCTCGTGGGCGGGCCGGTAGAAGTCCGAGCCGCGAACCACCTCGACGACGTCGGCGATGGCGTCCTTGCTCAGCAACATCGCACCGAGCACTGACTGTTCGGCGCCTTCGTCCTGCGGCGGCACCCGCCCCGCGTCAGCACCGCGCCCGTAGTCATCGTCGCGAACGGCGATCGCACCCGGGAATTCGGCGATGCTCACAAGGCTCCTCATCGAAATCGCGTCGGTCTGGACATCTGCGATGCTAGGTGCGGCCACCGACAAGCCGCCCTCATCCCGAGCCCCGGAGGGGGGAGCGCGACTCGACCGAGGAGACGTTACGTGGTCGGCGCGGTGCGCGATAGCGCGTCGTCAACACCCCTTGTGGACCAGGGCGCTCAGGCTGTGGACAAGTGCGCCGACGATGTGCACAGCCTGGGTATACCTCTGTGGACAACACCTTGGCCGGCTCTGGCGCCGCGATGCTGACCTGGGAGAATGTGACGCCGGGAAGGTAGAGGAGAAAAATTCGTCGGCGTGTCGGAGGATTTTGGTGAGCGTTTACCGCTCTCGTGCCACCCGGAACTGGCGGCGAGACGACGACGATCGACTCCAGGACCGGGAGATCGCCCGGCTGGTGGTTCCCGCTTTCGTTGCCGGGCCGCTCTTCGTGCTGGACGGCGTCCTGATCGGGGCCGGGGACGGGCGCTACCTCGCGGGGGCCGGTGTCGTCACCCTGGTGGTGTTCGTGCCGCTCCCCTTGGCCGTGCTGTGGCTGGGCGGTGGGCTAGCCGCCCTGTGGTGGTCGTTCACCGGCTTCATGCTCGCGCGGCTCGCCACCTTGCTGTGGCGTGAACGCTCCGAGGACTGGCTGGTACTGGGGGCGACCCGGCGTGCGGCCCGCTGAGTCGGCCGGACACAACGTACGCTGCACACTCGTGGGACGGTTCCGCCGCGAACAGGAGGTTCCGCGTGTTGAGGGCTCGGTGGCTCGTCGTTGGCACGGTACTCGCCTTGACGGCGGCGGCCTGCAGTTCCGGAGATGACCAGGGGGTTCCTCGGGGCAAGGCCTACGCCCACCGTGAGGTGGGCTGGGTCGACGGCTCGCCGAAGCCCGCGAAGGGCGGTGCGGTCCCGGGACCGTCGACGCCCAACATCATCTTCGTGCTCACCGACGACCTCACCTGGAACTTGGTGAGGTACATGCCGCACGTGCTCGCCATGCAGCGCGCCGGCGTCACCTTCCAGAACTACTTCGTCACCGACTCACTCTGCTGCCCCTCGCGGACCTCCATCTTCACCGGCCAGTTCCCGCACAACAGCGGGGTCTACGACAACAGCGGACCGGACGGCGGTTTCGAGGGATTCCTCGCCCACCACGACCAGGACCGGACCTTCGCCACCACCCTGCAGCAACGCGGCTACCAGACCGGGTTCTTCGGCAAGCTGCTGAATCTCTACCACCCGCAGACGACCTACGACGGCCAGCTGCCCTATGTCGCACCCGGCTGGTCGGCGTGGGACGCGGCGGGAACCAGCGGCTACGACGAGTACAACTACCTGATGACGGTCGGGCACGCACTCGGCCGCTGGGGCTCCCACCCGTCGGAGTACCTCACCACCGTGCTGGCGAGCAAGGCGTCCCGGTTCATCCAGACCAGCGCCGAGGCGCACCAGCCGTTCATGGCGGAGATCTCGACGTTCGCCCCGCACTTCCCGTACACGCCCGCTCCGCCCGACACCGAGAAGTTCCCGGACCTGCAGGCCCCCCAAGGCCCGGCGTACGGGCATGGGGTCAAGGACGCGCCACCGTGGCTGCAGACCATCCCGCCACTCACGAGCAGCACCGAGTCGAGCCTGAGCAGCACGTTCCGCCAGCGGGTGCGGTGCATCCAGTCCGTGGACCGGATGATCGGTCAGCTCCAGGCAGAGGTCCGAGCCCTCGGCGTCGCCGACAACACCTACTTTGTCTTCAGCAGCGACAACGGCTTCCACCTCGGTGAGCACAACCTGCGGGCGGGAAAGCAGACGGCCTTCGACACCGACATCTTGGTGCCGCTCATCGTCACCGGTCCCGGGGTGCCCGCCGGCAGCAGCGTCTCGAAGCTGACCCAGAACATCGACCTGGCACCCACGTTCGCGGAGCTCTCCGGTGCCGCGCCTGCGCCCACCGTCGACGGCCATTCGCTGGTCCGTCTGCTGCACGGCGAGCAGCCGGCGAACTGGCGGGACGCGGTGCTGGTAGAACACCGCGGGCCAACGCTGTTGCCGTCCGACCCCGACTACCCCATCCCGCTCTCGGGGAACCCGCCGTCGTACCAGGCGATCCGGACCAAGCGGTACCTGTACGCCGAGTACGTCGACGGTGAACGTGAGCTCTATGACCTGGCGCGAGATCCCCACGAGCTGCACAACGTGTACTCGACGGTCTCGTCGGCCTTGCTGGCCAGACTGCACGACACGCTGCTGCGCATGTCGAGCTGCCACGGGAGCGCGGCCTGCTGGAGCGCGCAGCACCTAGCTCGCTGAGCGACTAGGAGGCGACGACCTCGAGGTTCACGGTGGCGGTCACGTCGTCGTGCACCTTTACCTTGACCTGATGGCTGCCGACGGTCTTGATCGGCTTGCCGAGCTCGATCCGCCGCTTGTCGATGTCGGGCCCGCCGGCATTCTTGACCGCATCGAGGATGTCGCCCACCGTCACCGCGCCGAACAGCCGGCCGGCTGACCCGGCCTGCGACACGAGCCGGACGTTCAGCTGCTCGAGCTGGTTCTTGATCTCGTCGGCATGGCCGAGGTCTCGCACCTCGCGGACGGACCGCGCCTTCTTGATCGAGTCGATCTGCTTCTGCGCACCCCTCGTCCAGCGGATGGCGAAGCCGCGTGGCATCAGGTAGTTGCGGCCGTAGCCGTCCTTGACCTCGACGACGTCACCAGGTGCGCCGAGGTCGGAGACCTCCTGCGTGAGAATGAGCTTCATGGTCGTCTCTCTCTCAGCGGGCGGTCGACGTGTACGGGAGCAGCGCCATCTCGCGGGCGTTCTTGATCGCCGTGGCGACGTCGCGCTGGTGCTGGGTGCAGTTGCCGGTGACCCGACGGGCCCGGATCTTGCCTCGGTCGGAGATGAACTTCCGCAGCAGTGCGGTGTCCTTGTAGTCGACGTACGTCGCCTTGTCCTTGCAGAAGGCGCAGACCTTCTTCTTGGGCTTGCGCACGATCGGTTTGGCCATTGTGGTGCTCTCTCCCTGTGTTGAGCCCGGCAACCGCCGGAATGGTCTGGTGTCAGGGCGTCTTCGGCTACGACGTCAGAATGGTGGCTCGTCCGACCCACCGGCAGGTGCCGCCCACGGGTCGTTGCCGCCGGCCGCCGGCTGGCCACCGGTGTTCGGCGCGTTGGTCGCCCAGGGGTCGTTGCCGCCGCCACCACCACCGCCCCCGCCGTCGCCGGAGGTGCCCGAACGCGTCGTCTTCGTCAGCTTGGCCGTGGCGTACTTCAGCGAGGGACCGACCTCGTCGACGTCAAGCTCGAACACCGTCCGCTTCTCGCCCTCGCGTGTCTCGTAGGACCGCTGGCGCAGCCGCCCGGAGACGATGACCCGGGTTCCGCGGTGAAGCGACTCCGCGACGTTCTCCGCGGCCTGACGCCAGATCGAGCAGCGCAGGAACAGCGCGTCGCCGTCCTTCCACTCGTTCGTCTGCTTGTCGAAGAAGCGCGGCGTCGACGCTACGGTGAAGTTGGCGACAGCAGCCCCGGACGGGGTGAATCGCAGGTCGGGGTCGTCGGTCAGGTTTCCGACGACGGTGATTGTGGTCTCGCCCGCCATGGGCAGCCTCCCAGCTATGAAGTGTCAGTGGACTTCGGGTCGGAGCACCTTGGTCCGCATGACCGACTCGTTGAGCCCGAGCTGGCGGTCCAGCTCCTTGACTGTCGCGGGCTCGGCCGCGAGGGTGACGACCGCGTAGATGCCCTCGGTCTTCTTGTCGAGCTCGTAGGCCAGGCGACGCCGTCCCCACACGTCGACAGACTCGACACTGCCCCCGTCCTGGCGGACCAGGTTGAGGTAGGTCTCGAGGGACGGCTCGACCGTCCGCTCTTCGAGGTCGGGGTCCAGGATCACCATGAGCTCGTAGTTGCGCATGCGCGACATCCACCTCCCGTGGACTTTGCGGTCACGGCGTCTCCGTGACAGGAGGTACGTCCGGCGGAACCGGCCGTGCAACTTCCCCGCGTCTGGCGGGATCGATGAGCGCCCAGGCTACCAGCGCAGCGCCGTACCCCCGAAATCGTCGGTCCACAGGCCCAGCAGGCCCGCGGCCTGGTCCTACTCCGTCGTGATCGCGTTCAGGACGTTGAGCCTGGCGGCCCGTCGCGCCGGCAGCCAGGCAGCCAGAACCCCGATCACCCCAGCCACCACGACGAACACCGCGAGCTGCAACCAGGGCACGGAAAGCACATCCAAGCCTTGGTCACTGAGCGCCTTGACCAGCGAGACGCCGAAGGCGATCCCGATGACGACGCCGAGGGTCGCGCCGAGCACCGCGATCGCGATGGACTCCAGCCGGACCATGCGACGCAGCTGCCGACGGCTGAGCCCGATTGCTCGCAACAGCCCGACCTCCCGGGTCCGCTCGATCACCGACAGGGCAAGGGTGTTCACGATGCCGAGCGCCGCGATGATGATCGAGAACGCGAGCAGCGAGTAGATCAGCAGCAGAAAGTTGTCGATCTGCTTGCTCTGGGTTTCCGCGAAACCCGACTGGTCCTGCAGCGAGACCGTCGGCAGGTCCTTCGTGATCGGGTCGACTTGTGCGTGCAGCTCGGAGGCCGACACCCCGGGCCTCGGCGTGATGAACAGCAACGAGTCCTGCGGCTGCAGGGCGCCCTTGGCCAGGGCCTTCAGGGTAATGATGTAGTTCGCCGGTACCGCCGCGGACGCCGAGAAGATGCCGGCCACCCGGAGGCTCTGGGTGCCGCCCTGGAGCTTCAGCCGTACGGTGTCACCGATCGCATAGCCGTGCCCGCTTGCCGTGTTCTTGTCCACCAAGATGGTGCGGTCGGCGAGGCCGGCGACCCAGCCCTTCTCCATGGGGATGGCGAGCACCCGGGGAAGTTGCGTGGGGTCGGCCGCGCCCAGGAATACCTGGTTGCCGTCGATCTCACCGGTCGCGGATCTGAACTCCGCCACCGTCTGCACGCCGGGTTGCCGACGGATCTGCCTGGCTATCGTCGGCGAGAACGGCGAGCCGACGGCGTTGCTCACCACGAAGTCCGCGGTGAGGGTCTGGCTGACGGCCTTGTCGGTGCTGGCCTTCGCGGACTGCCCGAGAATCGACATCGTAGCCACCAGCGCCAGCCCGATCATCAGCGCGCTGGCCGTGGCGGCGGTGCGGCGAGGGTTGCGCAGGCAGTTCTGGGTGGCCAACGTGCCGACCGAACCGAACGCCGCCTGGTACCCCACTCCGAGCAGCCGGATCAAGGGGCGACCGAGCACCGGGCTCATCAGGGCAACGCCGATCAGGACGGCCAACGCACCCACTCCGATGCCCAGCAGGCCGAAACCACCCGAGCCGAGGAAGCCGACGACCGCGGCTGCGGCACCGAGCACCACGAGCATGGTGCCGGTCAAGGTTCGGCGGCGGAGCGAGGCCGCCGGCATGGCGATGTCGTCCCGCATGGCGGTGACCGGCGATACCCGTCCGGCGCGCCGCGCCGGCAGGTAGGCGGCGATCAGCGTGGTGACCATCCCGGCCAGGTAGGCCGCGAGGATCGTGCGCGGAGCGACCGGCATGGGGACTCCGGTGAGGTCGAGGCCGATCTTCCCGAAGACCCATCGCAACGCCATCGCGAGGAGATAGCCGACGCCCACGCCGGCCGTCGTTCCGACCAGACCGACCGCGAACGCCTCGGTAAGCACCGAGCGGTTCACCTGCCTCTTCGATGCGCCCATCGCGCGCAACAGCGCCAGCTCCCGGCTCCGTTGTGCCACCAGGATCGAGAACGTGTTGATGATCAGGAAGACCCCGACGACCAGGGAGATCGCCGCGAAGACAAGCAGGAAGTAGTTGATGAACTTGAGGATCTGGCTGATCGCCTTCTCGCCCTCGGCTGCCACGTCGTCGCCGGTGCGGGCCCGCAGGCCACGCGGTAGCAGCTTCTGCGCCTCGGCCGCGAGCTGCTCCTGGCTGACCCCCTGCTTCGCGGTCAACGACACCCCGGAGTACACGTCCTTGCCGTGGAAGTAGAGATCTTGGATGGCCTGCTGCGAGTAGAGGGTGATAGTGGCGCCCGCGGTGTTCCCCGTCTGGCCGAAGCGGAAGATGCCGGTCAGGGTCACGGTTGTCCGAGGCTTCGGACCCGGTGTGACGAGGTCGACCTGGTCACCGACGGAGTAGTTGCCGCGGGCCGCCGTGTGCGAGTCGAGCGCGATCTCGTCGAGAGCTGCCGGCGGCTTTCCGTCGGTGATCGTCACGATCCGGTTCCCGGTTATCGCGCGTCCGTTGCCGTAGTCGAAGGCCAGCCCGGGCGCGCCGCCACCACTGAGCACCTTGTCGCTCTTGTCCAGCACGTAGACGCCCTGGACCTGGTTGCCAGGGTTGACCGCGGCGGCGTCGTCGAGCGTCCTGAGCTTGCGAACGACGTCGGCGCTGATCGTCCTGGAGTCCGGTCCCGAGTCGAAGGCACCCGAGCCCTTCGGCGCCACCTCTACATCGGCCGTCGATCCCTTGATGATTCCGGTGAACGCGTCCCGAATCGTGTCGGTGAGGATGAACGAACCAGCCACGAAGGCGACGCCGAGCACGATCGCGAAGCCGCTCAAGAGCAGCCGCACCTTGCGCGCGAAGAGGTTGCGCCAGGTCACTTTCCACATGGATCAGGCCTCCGCACCGCTGGCCAGCGGAGTGCCGGCGGAGAGCTCCTTCATCTTCTCGAGCACCCGCTCACCGGTCGGCTGCCGCAGCTCGTCGACCACCTTCCCGTCGGCCAGGAAGATCACCCGGTCGGTGTACGACGCGGCCAGTGGGTCGTGGGTGACCATCACGACCGTCTGGTGGAAGTCGGCGACGCTTCTGCGCAGGAAGCCGAGCAGCTCGGCGCCGGATGCGGAGTCCAGGTTGCCGGTCGGCTCGTCAGCGAAGATGACCGCCGGCTTCGAGACCATCGCCCGGGCGCAGGCGACTCGCTGCTGCTGACCTCCGGACAGCTCGCTCGGCCGGTGCCCGAGCTGCGACCCGAGGTCGAGCGTGGCGATGACCGTGTCGAGCCAGTCCCGGTCCGGCTTCCGTCCGGCGATCGACAGGGGCAGCAGGATGTTCTCCCGGGCGGTCAGCGTGGGGACCAGGTTGTATGCCTGGAAGACGAAGCCGATCTTGTCCCGGCGGAGCAGCGTGAGTGCCTTGTCGTCGAGGCGGGCCAGCTGCTCGTCGCCGAGGAAGGCGTCGCCGGCGGTGGCCGTGTCCAGGGCCGCCAGGCAGTGCATGAGGGTCGACTTCCCGGAGCCGGAGGGCCCCATCACCGCGGTGAACTCGGCCGCGGCGAAGTCGACGGTCACGCCGTCGAGGGCGGCGATGGTGGCCGACCCCTCGCCGTACAGCTTGGTCAGGTCGACAGCGCGGGCGGCGATCGACGGGCCTGGTGGTGCGCCAGTCGCGGGAGGCTCGGACATGGATCCCCTGTTCTGTCGGTACGGTTGCTCGGGGTCTCGGGGGCCGCGGCACTGCCCCCAACGCTAGGGGAGCCCGGGCTCAGGTTGCGATGGGGTTTCATCCTCGGTTGACCTGACAGCTGTCAGGACGGACCTTAGCCGGAGCAGACTGTGGCGATGCGCCTGTATCTCTCGTCGTTCCGGGTCGGTGACCGCTCGGACCTGTTGGTCGACCTGGTCCGCCGGGCCGCCGGGCCGCCGACCGTGGCCGTGATCGCCAACGCCTGTGACACCGGCGACCCGGCTCGCCGCGCCGAGAGTGTCGACCTGGAGCTGCGCGCTCTGCGCGAGTTGGGGCTCGAGCCGCACGAGGTGGATCTTCGAGACTACGACGCCGAAGCGCACACCTTGGCACGCGATCTGGCCGGCGTTGGCGCCCTGTGGGTGCGCGGAGGGAATGCGTTCACGTTGAGGTACGCGATGGCGACGAGCGGAGCTGACCGACTCATCCCGCGGCTGGTTGCCGAGGATGCGGTGGTCTACGCCGGCTACAGCGCCGGTCCGTGTGTGCTGGCGCCCAGCCTGCGCGGTCTCGAGCTCTGTGACTCTCCGCGGGAGGTGACGGAGGCCTACGACGCCGAGACGATCTGGGACGGACTCGGGGTTCTCGACCGGCCGTTTGTGCCGCACCTCGACTCACCGGGCCATCCGGAGACCGAGTTGCTCGCCCAGGTCGCCAACCAGTATCGACACGAAGGGACCTACTTCTGGGCGCTCCGCGACGGGCGGGTGCTGGTCGTCGACGGCCAGCTCCAGGACGCCGTCCTGGTGTGAGCCCGGGGTGTCCCCGGGCCGTCCTACAGTGAGGGGATGAGCGAGTTCATCATCGGCGCCCACGTCGACCAGACCGACCCCATCGCCGAGGCAGTGGCGCGCAAGGGCACGCTCTCACAGTTCTTCCTGGGTGACCCGCAGGGGTGGAAGGGGCCTGTCGTCTCCTACGCCGGGGGGGCCACGGCGCTGCGGACGGCCGCCGAGGAGGCGGGGATCGACCTCTACGTGCACGCCCCGTACGTGCTCAACGTCGCGACGACGAACAACCGGATCCGCATCCCGTCCCGGAAGCTCCTGCAGCAGACCGTCACGCTGGCCGCCGAGATCGGCGCGAAGGGCGTCATCGTCCACGGCGGTCACGTGCTCAAGGACGACGACCCGGCGATCGGCTTCGACAACTGGCGCAAGTGCATCGACCGGCTCGACATGACGGTGCCGCTCTTGATCGAGAACACCGCAGGTGGCGACAACGCCATGGCGCGCCGCCTGGAGCGGATCGCCGGCATGTGGGACGCCATTGGAGCGGCCGAGGGTGGCGACACGGTGGGTTTCTGTCTGGACACCTGCCATGCGCATGCAGGTGGCGAGGAGCTGCCCTCGATCGTCGATCGGGTGCTCGCCATCACCGGGCGGATCGACCTGGTGCACGCCAACGATTCGCGCGACGCCTTCGACTCTGGCGCCGACCGGCACGCGAACTTCGGAGACGGTGAGATCAAGCCCGACGATATCGTCGACGTGGTGCGTGCCGCCGGCGCCCCGGTGGTCTGCGAGACCCCTGGCGGCAGCGCGGGACAGGGCGCCGACATCGCCTACCTCCGCGACCACCTGACCTGAGCAGCTGTGATGGCCTCGCTAGGCCGCGGCGCGCAGCTCCGACAGCTCGGTACTGCGGCGCAGGAACAGCAGGGCGACGGCCGTCACGGCACACACCGCCACGAGCGTGCCCCCGGCGAGGGTAACCAGCTCGGCCCACGGGATCGGAACGGAGACCTGGGCGCCGCGTTGGGCGGCACTCCCCTGACGAACTGCTCCGGAAGTGCCGAACAGCCCACGTGCGGCGAAGAGCCCCGCGGCCGACGCCAGGATGATGGCCGGTCCGAGGGGCACCACCGTCTCGAGAAGCACGGCCTCGCCGAGCACCCGCCGGGGCGTGCCGCTGGCAGCCAGTGCGGCCAGCGCCCTTCGTCGGGCGATGACGCCTTCGACGGCGGTCACCATGAGCCCGGCCACGGCCACCGCGACGCCTACCGCGAGCACGACGTCGAGCAGGGTGAACGTGTCCTGATAGAACGTCTCCGTGGGATCGGTTATGGCCAGGAAGCTCGCCCGGGTGCCCTGAACGGCCGAGCCCAGCATGACCGCGAGCACCACGACGGAGCTGGGTCGGCTGGCCGTGAACGGCGCATCCACCAGCCGACGGGAGGCGATCAGCAGCGCTGGGTGCCCCGTGCGCGGAGCCAACCAGGTGCCGATCTGGTACGCCAACGCGGCAGTCCCGAAGACCAGCCCGGCAACGGCCATGACGAAGAGCAGCAACGCGACGGCTCCGAACACCCCTCCACCCTCACTCGTCCCAAGCTTCTGTGCCACGGACCCCCACAGCACCAGCCCGGCCACGCCGACGACGAAGAGGATCGCGGGCGCGACGGCGGGCGGGCGGTGACTCTGGCGATGCAGCACGCCGAACGGACTGATGCTGATCCGCCGCATCGCGATCAGGCTGGCGACCGTTGCGCCGACCGGCACCAGCAGGCAGGCGATCCCGAAGAGCCACCAGGTGGGCCACACGTCGGTCGGCAGGTTGGGTGCGCCCGCGACCCTGATCATCGACTCGACCCGTCCCGGCTCGGGAGGTAGACGCGGCTCCGGGTGGCGCAACACCGAGTGCAGCACGACGTAGACGCCCGCCCCGACCACAGCGCCTGCGGTCGCGGCGAGCCCAGTCTCGAGTGCGACGATCCCGCGCACATCACCTGGGGTCCCCCCGGCCATCCGCAGCGCTGCGAGTCGCCGGTCCCTCGCCGGTGCCCCTACCCGGACGCACTGGCCAACGAATGACAGGATTGGGACACAAAACAAGAGCAGGACGGTGATCACGCCCGGCCGCAAACCTGGCTGGTTCAGCACATCGAGTCCGTACGGGCCGTTCGACGGGCCGATCGAGGCGACCGTAACGGCGGTGAGCAACGCGACCGTGGCCGTGCCCGCCCCCACCAGGGTGAGCGCGATGCGCATCACGTCCACCCGACCGCCGGTGATCGCGAGCCTTAGCAGGGTGGTCAGCCGTGGGCGCGGCGCGGGTTCCCGCCTCACCGGGAGCCCGCCAGGTGAGACGCCGCTGGGTGCGCTGTCTCGGCCAGCGCAGCGTCGCCCAGCAACCCATCTCGAACGAGCACCTCGCGATCGCCGTAGGCGGCTATCGCTGCGTCGTGGGTGACCAGCACCACGGTGGTTCCCCCCTCTCGGGCCACCCGGACGAGCTGGGCCATCACCTGCTCACCGGCGAGCGTGTCCATGGCACCGGTCGGCTCGTCGGCAAACAACACCTGGGGTTCGGTCACCATGGCGCGGGCGACGGCCACCCGTTGCGCTTGTCCCCCGGACATCGAGGGTGGTCGTACGTCAGCGAGGTCCGCGACGCCGAAGCGCTCCAGCCACGTGGTCGCGGCTGTTACGGCTGCCCTGCGTCGTCGCCCGCCCAGCAGCAGCGGCAGGGCGACGTTCTCCGCCGCGGTCAGCTCCGGTACGAGCTGGCCGAATTGGAAGAGCACCCCGAATTCGCGACGTCTGAGTCGTGAGCGCGCGGACTCGCTCTCCGCGCTGATGCAGCGCTCCCCAAAGTGAACCTCACCCGCGTCAGGGGTGAGGATGCCGGCCAGGCACAGGAGCAGGGTCGACTTGCCCGAGCCGGACGGACCGGTGACAGCGAGGATCTCGCCTCGCCGGACCGACATGCTCACGCCTCGCAGAGCAGGTGTCTTGCCGTAGGAGACCACGAGAGCACGTGCGCTCAGGGCCTCGTGTCGGTCGGGCACATCGGCCGGGACATCGCTCGGTAGGGGGAGGTTCATCGGCTCATCTCCTTTTTGAGTTCGGACACGCGCTCGAGGGCCGTCTCCAGCCAACGGAGGTCGGCGTCGAGGTGAGAGATCGCATAGTCGGCGGCCAACACCTCGTGCAACGACGCGGCCGGATCGGTCTTGCGGCGGGTGTACTCGCGCATGCGCGCCAGGTGGGCGTTGCGCTGGCGACGCAGGTAGTCGGCGGCGCACTCGTCGTCGCCGACCAGCAACGCCATTGTCGACTTGACGGCGAGCGGGTTGGTGACATGGGGCGAGGGGCTCTCGACATCGACAAGCCAGGCGTCGAGCTCGACGCGCCCGGCATCGGTGACCTCGTAGACGGTGCGATCCGGTCCGACGACGCGTTGTACCGCCACCGCACCGACCAAACCCTGGCGCTGCAGGCGGTCCAACGTGGCGTAGACCTGCCCGAACGCGAGCGGCCGGGCAGCCGGAAAGCACTCGTCATGCTCCCGTTTCAGGTCGTAGCCGTGCCGCTGTCCCCTGCTCAGCAGCCCGAGCAACACATGGCCTGTCGACACATGCGCTATCTATTCACACAGTGAATAGAATGTCAACGGCATTGCCTCCGTGGCCTGGCTCCGGACGAGCCGGCGAACCCGCTTCGAAGGTCGCATGCACCCGGCTAGTAGCCGAGGGCTCGGACCGGCGACAATCGGGGGATGGGACCGGGCGCGCTGTTCATCGCGGTGTTCCTCGCGTGTGCCGTGGAGGCTACCGAGGCCGCCACGATCGTGCTCGCGATGGGCACCACGCGGAACTGGCGCTCGGCGGGGATAGGCGTGCTCTGCGCAGTCGGCGTGCTTGCGGTTGTCGTTGCGGCGCTCGGCCCGGCGCTGACCTTGGTTCCGCTGCGCGGATTGCGACTGTTCGTCGGCGGCCTGCTGCTCATCTTCGGATTGCAGTGGTTGCGCAAGGCCATCCTGCGCGCGAGCGGCTTCAAGGCGCTGCACGACGAGGAGGCGATCTTCCAGCGCGAGGTGGCGCAAGCCCGGGCCGCGGCTCGCGAGCAGCGGGTCGGGGTGCCCGACTGGTACGCGTTCACCCTGTCGTTCAAGGGCGTCCTGCTCGAGGGCCTCGAGGTCGCCTTCATCGTGCTCACCTTCGGCACCAACCAGCACGACATCCCCCTCGCGTCACTTGCGGCGCTCACTGCCGTCGGGGTCGTGGTGTTCGCCGCGTTCGCCGTACGGGCCCCGCTGGCGCGGGTGCCGGAGAACACGCTCAAGTTCGTGGTCGGTGTGATGCTCACGGCGTTCGGCACGTTCTGGGGTGCCGAGGGTGCCGGCGCGGAGTGGCCCGGGAGCGACGCGGCGCTGCCCGTGCTGGTGGTCGCGATCGCGCTCTTCGCGATCGGTCTGGTAGCGCTGCTGAGACGCCGCAAGAGCTGGTACGACGACCAAGTGCGCCGCCTGGCGCCGGCGGGCGCGCCGTGATCGCCAAGCTCAGGGCCTTCGGTGCCTTCTGGTACGACTTCGTGGTCGGCGACGACTGGCGGGTCGCCGTCGGCGTCGCGCTCGCCCTGTTGGCCACGTTCGTGGTCAGCGAGTCGACGTCTGCCACCTGGTGGATCGTGCCGCTTGCCGTGGTTCTCCTGCTGCCCTACAGCCTGTGGCGCGCGTCCCGTCCCACCGAGCCGACCTGAGCAGTCGGATCCGCCGTCAGCTCCCGTCGCCGCCCACGGTGCCGCAGTCGATCTGCGCGTCGGTGTAGCACGCCTTGACCAGGGCGTCGATGTCGCTCTGCGACCAGCCGCTCATGAAGTCTGCGTGGCCGGTCATGCCGTTTCGACCAGTCGTCACGCCGCCCACCGTCACTCCGTCCGAGGCAAGTTGGAAGTGGCTCAGGTCATACGACAGGACCCCGTTGACCAGGATCACCGGCGCGCTGGTGATCGGCCACCGAGCTCCGATCTGCACCTGGGGGATGGCGATCCACCCGGCTCCATATGTGGTGCACGTGCGCTTGATCTTGTTCGTCCGGTGTGCGAGTGGCTGCGAGTACGCCGTGCGGTCGGTGTCATTGGTCTGGTCCGCGGAGACGAACAGGCAGTTAGGGAAGAACACGGCCAGCCGGAGCTGATAGGGGTTGATGAGGTCGGCGCCGAGAACGGGGCAGTTTGGCGGGATGGTAGCTCCGAAGCCAAACTGGTCGGCCTGACCGCCCACCTTCTGCCCGACGCACGACCACTGCACAACGGTCTTGCTTTGCCGCGCCGTCGCCATCGAGTTGCCACCAACGAAGCTGAGGTCCTCCGGGAAGGGCTTGATCTCCAACGGGTCGACGCCTTCGTTGCGGTAGTAGATCAGGGCCAGGTCGGGTTTGATCTCCGTGCCTGCTGTCTTCTCCTTCGTCGGGTACAGAGCGGGAACCCAGTAGGAGGACTTGTCCAGCAGAGTGATCGTTCGGTCGGGGTCGCGCGGGTCGACGGGCCCGTTGCACTTGGTCGGGCTCGGGTCCGCACGAAGGTCTGCGGGCGTTGAGAACTCGGTGACATCAGGTTGACCGAAGAACTGATGCAGATGTCCTGCCGGGTTCTCCCCGTAGTGGACGATCGGGTCGATCGGAGCGGTCTGCGTGAAGCCGCACTTGGTCGACCAGGCCGAGATCGACGTGTCGTGACCGACGGCCCCTGCCGGACGGACTTGGGACCTCAGTGACCCGTCGCGTTGCGAACTCCCGAAGGCTGGGGTCGTGATGGTGACGATCACCAGGGCCGCCGTCATCAGGAGGCCGGCTCGGTTGCCTGGCGACATCCTTGATCGGCTCGACATCTGTCCTCCTGAACCACGTTTTCGCGCCGTAGCGAAGGGAAGACAGGATGGGAATCGAGCTGTGGACTTCCCGTCGGCGACCTCGTGTCTTCGATATTGTTGCACCCGTCCATCTCAACTGCAATAAATGGGAAGTGCCGCTCCAACCCGACCCCTCGGGTACCGTTGCCCGGCGTGAGCCCGCCCGTCGTCCGCAGCATCAGCGTCAGCGAGCATCGGGACTTCATCGATCAGCAATCCGGCGCGAGCTTCCTGCAGACGCCCGCCTGGGGTCAGGTCAAGACCGAGTGGCGGCACGAGTCGATCGGATGGTTCCGCGGGGACGAGCTCATCGGGGTCGGCCTCGTCCTTTACCGCGCGCTGCCGAAAATCGCCAAGGCGCTGGCCTACCTCCCGGAGGGGCCGGTGCTCGACTGGTCGGATCCGGAGCTGCCCCGGATGCTCGACACGATGGTCGATTACCTCCGCAGACGGGGCGCGTTCGGGATCCGGATGGGTCCCCCGGTGGTAACCCGCACCTGGACCGCCGACACCGTGAAGCAGGCGATCTCCGACCATGCAGTGAAGCGTCTCGGTGAGGTCACCGCGGACACCTGCGGCCCGGCGGGGGCGGAGGTCGTCGCAGCATTGCAAGCAGCCGGCTGGCGTGCCCAGGTCGCCGAGGACGGGTTCTCCGCTGGTCAGCCGCAGTACGTGTTCCAGATCCCGCTGGCCGGACGCGACGAGGACGACGTGCTCGCCGGGATGAACCAGCTCTGGCGGCGCAACATCAAGAAGGCGGCCAAGTCGGGGGTCGAGGTGCAGGTCGGCTCCGCTGACGACCTGCCGGCCTTCCACTCGATGTACGCCGAGACCGCAGCTCGCGACGGCTTCACGCCGCGGCCCCTCGCCTATTTCCAGCAGATGTTCCGCGCGATGTCTGCCGAGGACCCCGACCGGATCCGCCTCTACCTTGCCCACCACGACGGAGCTCTGGTCGCCGCGACGACGTGGGTGCGGGTCGGTACCCACGTGTGGTACTCCTACGGCGCGTCGTCCACGGTAAAGCGAGACGTCCGCGGATCGAACGCGGTCCAATGGCAGATGATCCGCGATGCCATGACGACCGGGGCCACCGTCTACGACCTGCGGGGGATCACCGACACGCTGGCCGCCGACGACCCGCACCTCGGACTGATCCAGTTCAAGGTCGGAACCGGCGGCGAGGCGGTCGAATACGTAGGTGAGTGGGACCTCCCGCTCAACCGCCTGCTGCACAAGGCGTTCGCCCTGTACATGAGCCGACGTCGGGGAGCTCGATGAGCCTCGACCTGTTCGTCGACGGCCCGCGCTGGAGGGAACACCTGCGCGACACCACAAACACGTATCCCCGCATCGTCCCCGTGGCGAAGGGGAACGGCTACGGGTTCGGGCTGGCCGGGCTGGCGCGCCGTACCCAGTGGCTCGGCTGCGACACCATCGCCGTGGGGGCCTATCGCGAGGTCAAGGACGTCGAGCAACGGTTCGACGGCGACATCTTGGTGCTCGAGCCGTGGCGTCCCGGCACCGACGACCTCCGCTACGGCCCGCGCATCATCCACACCGTCGGCCGGGTCGTCGACCTCACCGCGCTGGAGGTTCGCATCGACACCCCGCGGGTCGTGCTCGAGGGGCTCACCTCGATGCGACGGCACGGGTTCTCGGCCCACGACCTGCTTGCGGCAACGAGGGCTGCTCGTGGCGTGCGGGTGGAGGGACACGCTCTCCACCTGCCCCTCGGCGACGGGCACCTCGGCGAGGTGGAACGCTGGCTGGCGGCGGCGCCGGCGCGCCGCTGGTACCTCTCCCACGTGACCAGCAACGAGCTCGCCCGCCTGGCCGGGTCGTATCCGGACCTCGAGCTGCGGCCGCGAGTCGGCACCGACCTGTGGCTCGGCGACCGCGCGGCGCTGTCGGCCAGGGCCACCGTGGTCGACGTCCATCGGGTGTCGCGGGGGGACCGGATGGGCTATCGCCAACGCAGGATCATCCGGACCGGCACGGTGCTGGTCGTGTCCGGCGGAACGGCGCACGGCATCGGCCTCGAGGGTCCATCGGCCGCCGCGTCTCCCCGCCATCGGGCCCGCTCGCTGGCCAAGGGCGGGCTGGACGCCGCCGGGCGGTCGCTATCCCCGTACGTCGTGGGCGGGAAGCAGCGCTGGTTCGTGGAGCCACCGCACATGCAGGTCAGCATGATCCACCTGCCGGCCGGCGAACCGATACCCGAGATCGGCGACCGGGTCGAGGCGCAGGTCCGTTTCACCACGACAACCTTCGACCACGTGCATCTCAGCTAGCCCTCAGTCCGGTGGAGCGCGCTCCGACGTCACGAGCTCGGGTCGCGGCGAAGACGCGTGGCGCGGCCCGCGGGCGAACGGCTCGGCATCGACCCCTTCGTCGAGCACGCCGCCCAGCGGGTCGTCGGACAGGCCGTCGGCACGCACCGGGTCGTGCCAGGGCAGCAGGATGTCGCGCACCACCAGCACCATCAGGAACACCTCGCCGGCGACCCGGATCACGATGGCCAGCGAGTACACCCAGTCGCAGCCGCTGGAGGAGATGAAGAAGTGGGAAACCTGACAGGTTCCCGGAGACACGAAGAAGTTCGCGATGTGCATCCACACGGCGAAGAAGTAGAAGAGCTCACACGCCTGCCAGATGATCATGTCCCGCCACCGGGGCCTGGCCAGGGCCGCCAGGGGCAGCAGCCACAGCACGTACTGGGGCGAGTACACCTTGTTCACGATGAGGAACGAGGCGACCACCAGGAACATCAGCTGGACCAGCCGCGGCTTGCGGGGCGCGAGCAGGCCGAGCAGCCCGATGAGCACGCACGCACCGCCGAAGACGACCAGCGTGACCAGGTTGATCTGATGCGGCGACGCCGACTTTCCGGCCATGGAGAAGAGCAGCCAGAGCGACCCGAAGTCGGGCCCCCGAGATGCGTTGAAGTGCCAGAACCAGAGGAACTCCGTGGGTGACCAGAGATAGACCGGCAGGTCCACGACCAGCCACGCTGTGAGCGCGGCCGCTGCCGTCTTCGTCCAGGGCTCGAGCTGCCGCTTGCGCAGGCAGAGCACGAGCAGCGGGCCTAGGAGGAACAACGGGTAGAGCTTGGTCGCTGTCCCCAGCCCGATGAAGATCCCCGCCCAGATCGGCCGTCGGGTGGACCACGCCCACAGGGCGCCGGCGACCAGACCGACCGCAAGCATGTCCCAGTTGATAAACGTGGTCAGCGCGAGCATCGGCGAGCCGGCGACGAACATCGCGTCCCAGGGTCTTCGAGGCTGGGCCTTCACGAGCGCCAGCAGGGCCAGCAGGAGTACGACGAAGAAGCCCACGGCGTTGACGCTCCAGAAGAGGCCCGAGTCGTGCTGGACGCCGGGAAGCTGGCCGACCTCCGAGTGCGCGATGGCGCTGACCTCGGGCGAGTCGCCGATCTGATGGGTGATCCAGCCGGCGGCGCCCATCCAGAAACCGGTCAGGACCGGGTACTCGACGGTGAGCGACTCGGCATCCTGGGACGTCGCAGGCTTCTTCTGCGCAGGCAGGTCTTCCGTCGGCGTGTAAGGGAAGATGCCCTCGGCGAGGCCGCGGCTGACGTAGAGGAACGGGATGTCGGTATAGCACAGGTGCGAGAACGGCTTCGGGGACGCGTCGTCGGACCAGGAGGTCACAACGCAAGGCGACTTCTGGGTCACCCCGAGACCGAAGACCATGGTGCCTACGAGCAGGGTGACGCTCAGCACCGTCCACCAGGTCCGCCCGGTTCGAGCATGCCGACCGAGCGGCCCGGAGACGATCGGACTGGTGGCACGGGCCAGCGGGTCGGCCAGGGTCGGGGCCACCACGTCATGGGTCGTGCGCGTCGGCTCCGGGAACACCACGCCGCCAATGGTGCCTCATGTGCCCAGCACGAGAGCCGTGGCAGGCCGGCCCTTATCCGCCGCGGGTGCGCCCGGTGCGGGTCGGTTGGGTGTGCGTGGGCTTGGTGGTCGTCGGCGGCGAGCCCGTCGGTGAGGTCGGCGGGGTGGAGGTCGGCGGTGAGGAGGTCGGCGGTGAGGTCGGAGGGGTAGGACTTGTCGGTGTGGTCTGCGTCGGGGTGGTCTGCGTCGGGGTGTGCGTGGTCGCGGTATGCGTGGGTGTCGTCCGCGTCGGCGTGGTCTGCGTGGTCGCCGTATGCGTGGGTGTCGTCGGTGTCGGTGTCGGTGTCGCGTGCGTCGTCGCGGTCTGCGTGGGCGTCACGTACGTGGGGGTCGACTGGGTGGCGCTGAGGTCGCCTGGCAGCGGGAACGGGATGACCTTGGTGCCCTTGAGCGCAGCGGACATGTAGGCCGTCCACGTCTCGGTCGGGTAGTCGGCGCCGAAGAAGGTGTCGAGATAACCGTCGAGCGGGTCGTTGCCGTCACCTCGGGTGTAGGTGACCGCGGTCGCGAGCTGCGGCGTGTAGCCGACGAACCAGCTCGACGACACGTGCTGCTGGCAGGTGGGACAGGCCTGGGCCGTGGCGGTACCGGTCTTGCCCGCCGCCGGGCGTCCCAGCGCCAGCGCGTTCTGCCCGGTGCCGGCCTTCACCACGCCCTGCAGGGCCGCCGTCACGTTGCTCGCCACGGGTGGGCTGAACGCCCGGGTCGACTCGGCCTTGTGCTCGAAGAGCGACCCACCCGGGTTGTCCACGGACTGGATCACGTACCAGTCCGCGTGTATCCCATTGGACGCGAAGGTGGCATAGGCGTCCGCCATTGCCAGCGGCGAGACCGAGGCAGATCCCAGGGCCACGTTGTCGAAGGGATGCAGCCCCGGGGTGTCGCTGGGGATACCGGCGGCCTCGGCCGCCGCGATGATCCGCTGTGGCCCGTTCTGCATCTTGGTGGTGAGATCGACGAACGCCGTGTTGACCGACTGCTCCGTCGCATACTCGAGCGAGATCGTCCCGTAGCTCTGACCATTGGGGATCCCCGCCGCTTCTCCCTCGTTGTGCACCACAGTGCCGTCTGGCAGCGTCAACGGTGAGTTGCCGTTCAGGGTGTCGCTCAGGGTGAATCCGTCCCCGAAGGCGGCCGCCAGCGCGAACGCCTTGAACGTCGACCCGGGCTGGACCAGGTTTGTCGCCCAGTTGAGCTGGCTGCTCAGGTAGTTGCGGCCACCGATGAGCGCGCGGACCGCACCGGTACCCGGCTGCACGCTCGCCACCCCGACATGGAGCTCGAGCTTGCCCTTGGGTCGGACGTCGTACACGGCCTGCTGCGCCGCCTGCATGTCGTGGAAGTTGAAGGTGGTGATGACCTTCAAACCATCGCCATAGATCTGCTCGTTGGTGAACCCCTGGGCCTCGAGGGCCTTCTGGACCATCACCATCAGGTAGCCGCGCTGGCCGGCGTACTGGTCGCGGCTGCTGGGGTCGACGATCACCGGCAGCCGCCGCTCGTAACGCGTGGCGTCGGCCGGGCTGAGGTTGCCCATCTGCTGCATACCGTCCAGGACGTAGCGGTAGCGGGCCAGCAGCGGTGCCCGGTTCGACCTGGACACCGCGGGGTCGTAGTTGCTCGGCGCGTTCAGCACCGCCGCGAGCACCGCGCTCTCGGGCACCGTCAGTGCCCTCGCCGGCTTCTGGAAGTAGGCCTCGGCGGCCGCATCGACGCCGTACGCCCCCCGCCCGTAGTAGATCGTGTTCAGATACCCCTCGAGAATTTGCTGCTTGCTGAGCTCCTGGTCGATCTTGACCGAGATGAACGCCTCCTTGATCTTGCGTGACCACGTTCGCTCCTGGGAGAGGTACAGGATCTTCACGTACTGCTGGGTGATCGTCGACGCGCCTTGGGTGGTGTCGGTCGAGAGGTTGCTCCACGCCGCCCGGACCATCCCTTTGGGGTCGAGACCGGGGTCGGTCCAGAAGCTGCGGTTCTCAGCGGACACCACCGCGTTGCGCATCGAGATCGGTATCTGCCCGAGCGGGATGCTGTGCCGGTTCTGCACGGCGAAGGTGCCGAGCACATGCGTCCCGTCGGAGTAGTAGACCGTCGACGTTTGCGCCTCGAAGGCGGCGTTCGGGTTGGGGATGTTGATCGTCTTGTAGATCACGTAGATCACGACCACTCCGGCGACGAACGCGGCCGCCCCGGCGATCGAGCCCCACTTCAAGATCTTGCCGGCGATGAGGTTCGCGCGGTCCCAGCCGGTGGTGTCGCGCAGCTTGATCTTCCCGTTGCGGCCGCTGCCGTGGCCCTTCTCGGGCTTCACGAGGTGATCGCCCGACTCTGAGTTGGGCTACGTAGAACGCGCATCAGTTGTCGTCCTCGACGGTGCGCTGCCGGCGCGGTGCCCTGCGGGGCACGCCGTCACCGACGACGTACGACTCGACGAGGTGGTTCCAGCTGCACCCCTTGCAGACCTCCAGCACGTAGATCCGGATCTCGCCGTGCTGGTGAGCCATCTGTTCGATGTCCTGACGGGACTTGATCCGTCCGGAGTACTGCCCGAGCTCGTCCCCGAACACGTAGTTGAGATGCGTCATCTCCCGCTTCCGACAGACCGGGCACGGGGTTTCGACGGGTTGGCCGTGGTGCTTGGCCGCGAGCATCGTGTAGGGGTCGGCGTCACACACATCGTCCATGGTGGTAGCCCCGCCATTGAACAGCGTCGAGAGCTTGGCCCGGCGCTGCAGCGAGTAGTCGATGACCGAACGTTGAGACCACATGGTGCCTTCGAGAGTACGGCCTCCCCTCAAGTCGCACCCGAGCGGCGAGCCGTCGCCGCGGCAACTTGCAGATGAACGGCGGACAAACTAGATTGCAGCTCGATGTATCGGTACGATACATGCGTCGATCCAAAGCAGCCGGCCGGGAAGGAGCAACGTGGCGAAGAGGCGTGGCGACGCACTCGAGCTGGCGGTCCTCGGACTGCTCAACGAGTCTCCCCTGCATGGCTACGAGCTCCGCAAGCGTGTCACCGGGCTGCTGGGCTGGGGACGGGTGCTCTCCTACGGCTCCCTCTACCCCTGCCTCAGGCAGATGCAGTACGACGGCCTGCTCACCGAGGACACCACGGTGCCCGATCCGCCGGCGGCGCGGGCGAGTCGTCGGGGCAGGATCGTCTACAAGCTCACCGCCGAAGGCAAGGAGCGTTTCGCGACGCTGGTGTCGGCGGCGGGCCCCAGCTCGTGGGAGGACGAGAACTTCGGCGTCCACTTCGCGTTCTTCGGCTCGACCAGTGCCGAGAACCGGCTGCGGATCCTCGAAGGTCGCCGAAGTCGGCTGGAGGAGCGGCTCGAGGGTGTGCGGACGTCACTCGCCCGCTCCCGTGAGCGCCTCGACAGCTACACGCTGGAGCTTCAGCGTCATGGTCAGGAGTCGGTGGAGCGCGAAGTCCGCTGGCTGACTGAGCTCATCGACAGCGAGCGGGTCGGGAAGCCAGGCTCGGTCCACAGGCAGAAACCAAAAAAGCGCACCGCAGCGATCCCGCACGGTGCAGACAACCGGGAATGAGGAAAGCCGAATGGGTTCGGTTCGTGTAGCCATCATCGGCGTCGGAAACTGCGCGACGTCGCTTATCCAGGGCGTCCACTACTACCAGGACGCCGACCCGGCGGGCAACGTCCCCGGACTCATGCACGTCCAGTTCGGGGACTACCACGTCCGAGACATCGAGTTCGTCGCTGCCTTCGACGTCGACGCGAAGAAGGTCGGCTTCGACCTCGCGGACGCGACCAACGCCAGCGAGAACAACACGATCAAGATCTGCGACGTGCCTCCGCTCGGCATCACCGTGCAGCGCGGCCCAACCCTCGACGGACTCGGCAAGTACTACCGCGAGACCATCGACGAGAGCGACAGCGAGCCGGTTGACGTGGTTCAGGCGCTGTTGGGCTGCAGGGCCGACGTGCTCGTGTCCTACCTCCCGGTGGGTTCGGAGAAAGCTGACAAGTACTACGCGCAGTGCGCCATCGACGCGGGCGTCGCCTTCGTCAACGCACTGCCGGTCTTCATCGCCTCCGACCCGGAGTGGGCGGCGAAGTTCGAGACGGCCGGGGTGCCGATCATCGGCGACGACATCAAGTCCCAGGTAGGCGCCACGATCACTCACCGGGTGCTCGCGCGGCTTTTCCAGGAGCGCGGCGTCGTGCTCGACCGCACCTACCAGCTCAACGTGGGCGGCAACATGGACTTCAAGAACATGCTGGAGCGGGACCGCCTCGAGTCCAAGAAGATCTCCAAGACACAGGCGGTCACGTCGAACATCGACCACGACCTCGGTGCCAGGAACGTGCACATCGGCCCGTCGGACTACGTGCAGTGGCTCGACGACCGCAAGTGGGCGTATGTCCGCCTCGAGGGCCGCGCGTTCGGCAATGTGCCGCTCAACATGGAGTACAAGCTCGAGGTCTGGGATTCCCCGAACTCCGCAGGCATCATTATCGACGCCATCCGGGCGGCCAAGATCGCCAAGGACCGCGGGATCGGTGGGCCGCTCCTCTCGGCCTCGTCGTACCTGATGAAGTCCCCGCCCGTGCAGCGCCCGGACGAGGAGGGCCGCGCCTCGGTCGAGGCCTACATCCGCGGTGATGTCGAGCGCTGACCTCCGGGTCGTTCTCGGTCGCCGGGCCCGGCCGCCCAACTACAGCTAGTCGGCCGGGCAGACTGCTCACCATGCGGTTCGCGGCTGACCTTCGTCAGCTGCTGCGCGGCGCCCGCTTCCGGCAGCTGTACGCCGTCCGGCTGGCCAGCCAGGCGTCGGACGGCGTCTTCCAGGTGGCCCTTGCGTCGTATGTGCTGTTCTCCCCCGAGGAGAGGCCGAACGCGAAGGCAATCGCCGCCGGGCTGGCGGCGCTGCTGCTCCCGTTCAGCGTGTTGGGGCCGTTCGTGGGCGTGTTCCTCGACCGCTGGCGGCGGCGGCAGGTGCTGTTCCTCGCCAATCTGGTGCGGCTCGCTCCCGTTCTCGTCATCGCCGGGCTGATTTCCGCGGACGTCAAAGGGGTCGGCCTTTTCCTCGTGGTGCTCGCGGCGCTCAGCATCAACCGGTTCCTGCTTGCGGGTCTCTCGGCCGCCCTTCCGCATGTCGTCCCGCGGCGCGAGCTGGTCCTCGCCAACGCCCTGACCCCGACCAGCGGGACGATCGCGTTCACCGTCGGGCTCGGGCTCGCGTCCGCGCTGCGCTCCGTGCTCCCCGGCCCCGAGCCGAACGCGCAGATCGTGCTGATCTCCGGAGCCGGCTACGTCGGCGCGGCGCTGTTGGCTCTGCGGATGCCGGTCGACCTGCTCGGCCCGGACCGTGACGGACGTCCCCTCCCGGTCCGGGCGGCGCTCGGGAGCGTCGCCCGCGGACTCGCGGACGGGCTGCGCCATCTGCGGGAGCGCCGGGCCGCCGCCGCCGCACTGACGGTCATCGCTGCCCACCGCTTCTTCTACGGCCTCAGCGCGGTATCGACCGTGCTCCTGTACCGCAACTACTTCCACCACTCCGCCGACACCGATGCGGCGCTGAGCGGTCTCGCGTTCGCGGTGCTGGTCAGCGGCCTCGGTTTCCTCACCGCGGCTGTCGTCACCCCGGTCGCCACCGCGCGGATGGCCCCCCAGCGGTGGATGGTGACCCTGCTGGGGCTCGGCGCGGCCGTTGAGCTGCTGCCGGGCGCGCTGTTCACCGAGTGGGGGGTACTGCTTGCCGCGTTCGGCCTCGGTCTGTCCGCCCAGGGCGTCAAGATCTGCGTCGACACGCTCGTCCAGCTGGGGGTCGACGACCTGTTTCGTGGCCGGGTGTTCTCGCTCTACGACGTGATCTTCAACGTGGTGTTCGTCGCGGCGGCGGCGGCGGGGGCCGTGGTCATCCCGACCGACGGCAAGTCCTACCTGCTGGTCGTCTGCATCGGCATCGGCTACGCGGCGACCGCCCTCGTCTACGCCCGCGCGAACCGCCGACTGTCGGACGCCACGGTCGGGTCTCTCGACGATCCCGCCACTCCTGCGCGGGAGGAATGAGGCAGCAGACCCGAGCCGCGGACGCCGGATACCCCCGCAATCTCGCCGGCGGCGGCGGATCGAAGGGTCAGGGTTGCGGGCGACCGCGCCACCAGCTGAGCAGCGCCTCCCGGGCCTGGTCCTCGCCGATCGGGCCCCGGTCGAGGCGGAGCTCGAGCAGGAAGCGGTAGGCGACGCCCACGTCGGGTCCGGGCGAGATGCCCAGCGCGGCCATGATCTGCTGGCCGTCCAGCTCGGGCCGGATCGCCGCGAGCTCCTCCTCGGCGGCCAGCTGGTCGATCCGCGCCTCGAGCTCGTCGTACGTACGGCGCAGCCGCTCCGCCTTGCGCTGGTTCCTCGTGGTGCAGTCCGCGCGGGTCAGCACGTGCAGCCGCTCGAGCATCGGGCCGGCGTCGCGCACGTACCGCCGTACCGCCGAGTCGGTCCACTCACCCGAGCCGTATCCGTGGAATCGCAGGTGCAGCTCGACGAGCCTGGCGACCGCATCGATCTGCGAGCGGGGGAAGCGCAGGGCGGCCAGTCGCTTTCTGGTCATGCTGGCGCCGACCACGTCGTGATGATGGAAGGTCACCGCACCGTCGTCGGAGAACCGCCTGGTCCGTGGCTTGCCGATGTCGTGCAGGAGGGCGGCCAACCGCAGCACCAGGTCCGGCCCACCGGGTTGACCCTCGCCGGCCATCGCCTGCTCCAGCACCGTAAGGCTGTGCTCGTACACGTCCTTGTGCCGGTGGTGCTCGTCGCGCTCGAGCCGCAGCGCCGGCAGCTCGGGCAACACCAGCTCGGCCAGCCTCGTGTCGACCATCAGCGTGAGACCGGTGCGCGGGTCCGGCGAGAGCAGGATCTTCACCAGCTCATCGCGCACCCGTTCGGCCGAGACGATCGCCAGCCGTCCGGCGAGGTTACTCATCGCCACCAGCACCGGAGGATCCACCCGGAGACCGAGCTGAGCCGCGAACCGCGCAGCGCGCATCATCCGCAGCGGGTCGTCGGAAAACGACACCTCCGGCGTCGACGGAGTACGCAGAAGACCAGCGGCCAGATCGACCTGACCGTGGAAGGGATCCACGAACTCGCGGGAGCCGAGCTCGAACGCCATCGCGTTGATGGTGAAGTCGCGCCGGGACAGGTCCCCGTGCAGGGTGTCCCCGAACGTCACGGCGGGTTTGCGCGACGACGCAGCGTAGGCGTCCGCCCGGTAGGTCGTGATCTCGAGCTGCCACTCACCGACCCGGGCCCCGATGGTGCCGAAGTCGCGGCCGATGTCCCAGGTGGCGTCGGCCCAGCCGGCCAGGCAGCGCTCGATCTCGTCCGGGCGCGCCGAGGTGGTGAAGTCGAGGTCCTCGCCGGCCAGCTGCCCCATCAGCGCGTCGCGGACCGAACCGCCGACCAGCGCGATCGAGTGCCCCGCCTTGGCGAACCGATCCCCCACCTCGTCGATGACGGGCGCCACCCGCACCAGCTCGCTGACGGCGGTCTGCTGGATCTCGACTAGGCGCTGCTCCGTGGTCGACACGATGCACCACTGTATGAGCCCACCCTTGCCTCACCTGCCAGCGGTTAGCATTCAACCCGTGGGATTCCCGGACGACTCGAGTCAGTAGTGGCGGTCACCGCGCGGGTGATCGCCGGGGTCGTCGCCCTGCTGGCGCTGTCGCAAGCGCCTGGTGCGGTCTCCCTCGCGACCGCCGCCTCCACGGCGGCGGGAGCGCCGGTGCCCGGCCTGCGCGGTAAACAGACCGCCGGGCAGGACCTCACGGTCACCATCGCCAAGGTGGGCAACGGCACCATCCGGCCCCAGCAACGGCTCGTCGTCCATGGCACGGTGGCAAACCCGGGCTCGACCCAGTGGTTGGACGCCCAGGTCTACCTGCAGATAACGCCCACGCCCGCGAGCAGCCTGCCCGACCTCCAGTACTTTGCCAGCGTGCCCGACGACCCCGGGCTGGGCAACACCATCTTCGCCATCGGCTTGTTCGACCAGATCGGTGACGTCGCGCCCGGCGACCGCATTCCATTCACGCTCTCCATCCCGTACGACGACCTCGGCATCACCGAGCTACCGGGGGTCTACCGGGTCGGCGTGCATGTCGTGGCGGGGACCACGCAGGGGCGTGTCCCGGCGGGCCAGACCAGCACCTTGATGCCCCTGCTTCCCACCGGGTCGACACCGCCGGTTCCGGCCCAAACGGTCACGTTGCTGCCGCTCAGCGCGCCGATAAAGCGGTTGTCCAACGGTGCCTTCGCCGACGACTCGTTGCGCAACCTGATCTCGGCGCAGGGCCGGTTGACCAACGTGCTCGACTGGGTGACGACCGCGCCGCCGGGGACGGTGCAGGTAGTCATCGACCCGGCTCTGCTCCTGGCGATCACCGACATGTCTGACGGCTACCTCGTCCAGCCCGCCGACAAGAGCACAGCGGCCGTCGCGGGGAACGGGCAGACCGAGGCGACCGTGTGGTTGCAGAAGTTCGCGGCGGTCGAGGATGCACAGCACCTGATGTTCATGCCGTGGGGAGTGCCTGCCGTCTCCTCCCTGCTCGAGCAGCAGGCCCCCGGCCCGGCGATCGCCGCCGTCGAGGCGAGCCAGCACTATCGCGACGTGCACGCCGCGCGGAGCTTCGTCGCGGGATGGCTGACCAACGGCAGCTCCGGGGTCCGGGCGATCACGATGCTGCACCATGTCGGTGTGGACCTGCAGATCGTGTCGCAGGACAGCCTGCCAGCCCTGGCGTCGTACCCCGCCTCCGGCCGTTACGTGCCTTCGCAGGTGACCGTCGCGAGCCAGGGCCGGCACATCCCGCTGCTCGTCGCCGGGGCCGACCTGGCTGGTCTGCCGACGACCGCAACCACCTCGGCCCTGCAGTTCCGGCAGCGGCTCATCGCCGACGCGGCGGTGCGCTCGTTGGACGGTCAGACCCAGGCGATCACGGTGACCGCGCTGCCCTTCAACTGGAACCCCGGCCAGGTCAAGGACTCCCAGGGGCTGGCCCGGGCTTTCGCGCTGCCCGTGGTGGTGCCGCAGTCCGCCATCGGCGCCCTGGACCGGCCCGGCGTCGTCTACCGCGGCGGCGTGCGACCCACCGCGATCGCCTTCAACGCCCTGAGCCCGGCCGTGATCGCCGGCGTGCACGCGCTGCGGACCAGTGGCGGAAGCCTCGCCGCCATCATGACCTCGGACGTCGCACGACGGGCATTCACTCGCGCCTTCGCCATGTCGGGGTCCGCCCAGTGGCGCGTCTTCCCCCGAACCGGGGTCACGCTGATCACGACTTTGGCGGCCGCGGACCACGCAGCGCTGGCCAAGGTCAGCATCACGGGACCCCCGTTCGTCGCCATGTCGAGCAACTCGGGTCGCTTCCCACTGACCGTCACGAACGGTCTCGGCCGGGCGATCACCGTGACGATCGCGGTGAAACCGGCCGACCCCGGGCTGAGCGTCGAGCCGATAGACCCGGTCCGGCTGGATGCGGGCCAACGGCGCGACGTCCAGGTGGTCACCACGGCGGCCGGCTCCGGGGTCACCTCGGTCCAGGCCCGGCTCACCCCGGCCGCCGACGGCGCCGCGTTCGGCAGACCTTGGCGGTTCGACGTCCGGTCCACCCAGATCGGGCTGGTGATCTGGATCGTCATGGGCGTCGGCGGCGCCGTCCTCTTCATCGCCGCCGGCTACCGCATCGTCAACCGAGTCCGCGGTCATGGGAACCCACGCCGGCGGGCCCCGGCCGGATGACCCAACCGTCGACACCCAGCGTCCTCTCGGCGAGCAGGGTGATGGCCAGCGGCACCGTCGTCTCGCGGATCACGGGGCTGCTCCGGGCGCTGCTGATCGTCGCCGCCATCGGCAACGTGGGGGTCCACCCGGACATCTTCAACGTCGCGAACACGATCCCGAACAGCCTCTACATCTTGGTGGCGGGCGGCGTGTTCAACGCCGTACTGGTGCCCCAACTGGTGCGGGCCACGAAGCGCGACCCCGACGGTGGCGACGCATACGCGAACCGGATCATCACCCTCGGTGCACTCGTCCTCGGCACGGTCACGGTCGCCCTGATGGTCTTCGCCCCCGTTCTGCTGCGGCTGCTCGCGCCCGCCTACTTCACCGATCCGTCACTGGCCGCCGAGAAGGACTCGCTGGTCACCTTCGCCCGGTACTGCCTGCCGCAGATCTTCTTCTACGGCATGTTCGTGCTGGCCGGCCAGATCCTCAACGCCCGCGGCCGCTTCGGGCCAATGATGTGGGCGCCGATCGCCAACAATCTGATCTCCATCGCCGTGCTCGCGGCCTATCTGGTGCTGTACGACGCCCCGGGCGATGAGTTGCTCGGCAACGCGGGCTACACCTCGCACCAGGAACTGCTGCTCGGTATCGGGTCGACGATTGGCATCGCGGCGCAGACCCTGATCCTGCTGCCCTACCTGCGCCGCGCGGGCTTCCGGATCCGGCCCCGGCTGGACTTCCGTGGCACCGGGCTCGGACACACCCTGCGGCTCGGCAAGTGGACGGTCGGGTTCGTGGTCGTCAATCAGGTCGCGTTCTACGTCATGGTGCACCGATCGACGGGCGCGACCGCGCAGGTGGCGGAGGCGGCCGGCTTCACCGTCTACTCGAACGCCTTCCTGCTCACCCAGCTGCCCCACTCGATCGTCACGGTGTCACTCGCGACCGCGACCATCCCCCTCGTGTCGCAATTGGCCGCCGACGGGCGGATCCGCGAGATGGCCGACGAGATGGGCAGCAGCCTTCGCCTCGTTTTGGCGGTGATCGCACCGTTCGCTCTGGCGCTGTTCATCTTCGGTCCGGCGCTCGCCACCGTGCTCTTCGGATATGGCGCCGGCGCCGGCGATACCCGGACACTCGGACTCACGATCCAGGCTTTCGCGCCTGGGCTGCTGATGTTCAGCGTCCACTACATGGTGCTCCGCGGCTTCTACGCTGTCGAGGACACCCGGACGCCGTTCCTCGTCCAGTGCGTTGTCGCGGCGGTCAACATCACGCTGGCCTTCGCCCTCACCGACCTCTTCGACCCGCTGTACGCCGCCCCGGCGCTCGCCCTCGCCTACGGAGCGTCGTACGCAGCAGGCGCCGTCCTCTCGACCGGCCTGCTGGCGCGGCGCTTGGGTGGGCCGGCCGACCTGGGGCTGGCCGTGTTCGTTTCCCGCGTCGGCGCGGCGGCCCTGCCGGCCGCAGGGCTCGCCTGGCTGGTCGAACGGCTCCTGGGCCGCACGGGACTGCAGACGTCCAACGTGGCCGACGCGCTGCTGCTGCTCGCGGTGGGCGCTGCCGCGGGCCTCGCGGTGTTTCTGGTGCTGGCGCGAGCGCTGTCCATCGGCGAAATCGGGCGCATCGTCGCCACTCTCGTACCCCGGCGCAGCGGGCCCGACGCGTCCCACGCCAGGCAGGCCGTTCGGCCTACGATGGTGCAGGAGCATCCTGAGGCCCAGGACGACCGAACACGACGAGAGGCAGGCAGGAGGGACGTGGCCGCACAGCCTGTCGAGCCCGGCGTCGTGCTCGCCGATCGTTATGCGCTCGAGGACCTGCTCTCGCAGGAGGGGGAAGCCACCTCCTGGCGGGCGCGCGACCGCGTCCTCGCGCGGTCGGTGGTCCTGCAGATCATCCCCTCCTCGTCTCCCGCCGCCGCGGAGATGCTGTCCGCCGCCAAGCAGGCCTCCCGGGTGGCCGACCCTCGTATCCTGCAGGTGCTCGACGCCGTCAACGACGGTGATCTCAGCTACGTGGTCCGCGAGTGGACCAGCGGGCAGTCCCTCGAGGTGGTGCTGTCCGAGGGCCCGATGTCGGCACGTAAGGCCACCTTCTTGATGCGCGAGGTGGCGGGCGCCATCTCCGCCGCGCACAAGATGGGCCTGCGGCACTGCCGGCTCGCGCCCGACACGGTGATCTTGACCAAGTCGAGCGGCGTCAAGGTGATCGGCCTCGGCACCCTGGCGGCACTACGTCTCGACCCGGCCGAGACGGACGACCCGGAGCTAGCCGACACCCGCGACCTCGGGCGGTTGCTGTACGCCTGCCTGACCGCCAGGTGGCCCGGTGGCTCGGCCGGCGAGCTCCCCGCCGCCCCCACCGAGCACGGCAGGCTGCTCCGGCCCCGGCAGGTCCGAGCCGGTGTCCCACGTCCGCTCGACGTGCTCTGCGACCGCATCCTCGGCAATCCGCCGCGGGCCGGTGACCCGATCACCACGGTCGACCAGGTGAAGACCGCGCTCAGCGCGATTCTGAGCAACGACGGGTTCAGTGAGGCGTCAACGCTGCAGCTGAGAGAGCCCGACCCCACCGAGCCGTCCCATGTCAGGCCCGAGCCGCCGCCGGCGGTCCTGACGTCTGACGACGGTGGGCCGATGACGGGAGACCGGTTGGCGCCGGTTGCCGTCCCGCGCCGGACCTCCTCGGAGCCCTCCCGGATCGGTCATACGCTGCGTTGGCTGGTGCTGGTGATCTTAGGGTTGGGCGTCATGCTGCTGCTCTTCGCCATCGCGGGTCTGCTCGGCTCGGGTCTCGGTGGGCAGGACGCGACCCCGCCATACGTCACCTCACCGAATACCGGCCGCCCGCCACCCACCAAGAGCTCGCCGAGCAAGACTCCGCCGGTGGCCACCACCCTGCACCGCATCCAGGTCGCCGGCGTCACCAGCTTCGACCCGCCGCCCCAGGGTTCTGGTGACGAGAATCCCACCGAGGCACCCCTCGCGATCGACGGCGACCCGTCCACGGCCTGGAGCACCCTCACCTACTTCAGCAGCGCCACCTTCGGCGGTGCGAAGCCGGGCGTCGGGCTGGTCCTCGACCTGGGCGGCGCCCGGGAGGTCCGCGCGGTCAAGGTGACGCTGGTCGGCTCCCCCACGACGTTGGAGCTGCGCGCCGCCCCGGAGAAGGCCGCCACCGCGCCCACCACCTCGGCCGACGACTACCCGCTGGTCTCCACGCTCAGCGACGTCGGCACCCACGCGACCTTTACGCTGCATCAACCGGTGACCACGCAGTTCCTGCTGGTCTGGCTCACCTCCTTGCCGCAGGTGCCCGGCGGCTACCAGGGAAAGGTCGCTGAGATCCAGGTCCTCGGGTGACCTCCGGTCTCGACGACGCCACGCTGCTGGCGGCTCACGTCGACGGGGACCCGGACGCGTTCGCCGAGCTGGTGCACCGACACCGGGACCGGCTCTGGGCGGTCGCCCTGCGCACTACCGGCGACCGCGAGGAGGCCGCCGACGCCGTCCAGGAGGCTCTGGTCTCCGCGTTCCGCCGGGCCGAGGGGTTCCGCGGCGACGCGCAGGTGTCCACCTGGCTGCACCGGATCGTCGTCAACGCCTGCCTGGACCGGCTGCGCCGGCAGAGGTCCCGGGCCACCGTCCCCCTGCCCCAGGACGAGGACCGGTTCGGCGCGCTCGCGGACGAACCGGCGGCCCGCGATCCGGCCGAGGTGAGCGAGCGCCGTACGGACGTGCTGCGGGCGCTCGTCGCGCTCAGCGAGGACCAGCGCACCGCGATCGTGCTCGTCGACATGGAGGGCTACCCGATCGAAGAGGTCGCGGCCATGATGGGCTGCGCGCCAGGCACGGTCAAGAGCCGCTGCGCCCGGGGGCGGGCCCGACTGGTGCCCCTGCTGAGCCAGTATCGCGCGGCTCCGGACCAGCGGAACCGTGATGGGCCCCCTGACGTCCAAGTGACCGACCCGGCCTCACCCTCCCCCGACCCAGGAAGCACCTCGTGAATCAGCCGCGACACCCCTCCACCGAGCGGATCTCGGACCTGCTCGCCGGAGCGCTGCCCGCCACCGAAGCCATGGACGTGAACGCCCACCTCGCGTCCTGTTCGGCGTGCCGGCGGGCGCGGGAGGATCTGCTCGACCTGACGGCGATGCTCGCTGAAGAAGGGGCCGCCCCCGTGGAGATGCCGCCGGACGTGGTGGCGGCGGTCGAGGCGGCGGTCGGCCGGGCCAGCCTCAAGCGGGCCGGTGGCTACCCGACTGTGGAGCCGGTACGGCCCTCGGCCGGCCGGCAGCCGTGGAAGTGGCTCGCCGGCGCGGCGGCCGCCGTGGTGGTGGCCGGCGTGGGTGTCGCCGGGGTACAGGCGATCTCGCACGGGGGCAACTCTGGCAACGCCACATCGGCCGACAGCGCCGGCGCCAGCAACCGTTCAGTTGCCCAGCAAGGGGGTGCCTACAACGCGCACCCACCCAAGGCGGTCGGCGGGCGCAGCAGCTCGAGCGCGCTGCCCGATGGGAAGGTACCCGCCGAAGCACTCGAGTCCCTCGCGCCGGCCGGGGTGCCTGGCGAGGCCCGGCGGCTGGCTGCCCGGGGGGCCGCGCTGCCCCTCGCCTTGGCGGCCGGTTGTGCCACCCCGATCGACGCAGGACCGTCGACCGTGGTTCGCTTCGAGGGCCGACGAGCGGTGCTCACCGTCGACCTGCAGACCCGGCTGGCCACCATCTACGACTGCGCGACCGCGAAGCAGACCTTGTACGTCACCGGCTACTGAGCGCCGTACCAGGCAAATCGCGGTGGTCAGCGGGGCGTCGCGAGCGGGAATGAACTCCGCCTAGGATCGGTTGAGATAGCAGTTGGACCCATCGACCACAGGCGCCGGAAGGGATGAGCACGTGTCTGTCCTGGACCGGGAGAACGTCCGCAACGTGATCATCGTCGGATCCGGTCCGGCCGGGTACACCGCGGCGATCTACGCGGCACGGGCGAACCTGGAGCCGATGGTGTTCGAAGGCTCCGTCACCGCCGGGGGTGCGCTGATGACCACCACGGAGGTGGAGAACTTCCCCGGCTTCCCGGACGGCATCATGGGTCCGGCCCTGATGGACGACCTTCGCAAGCAGGCCGAGAAGTTCGGCGCCGAGCTGGTCAGCGACGACGTGACCTCGATGGACCTCACGGGGGAGGTCAAGATCGTCCGGGACAGCGCCGGCAACGAGTTCCGCGCCCTCACGGTGATCCTGGCGATGGGGTCGGGTTACCGCAAGCTCGGCCTACCACACGAGGATGAGCTCTCCGGCCACGGTGTGAGCTGGTGTGCGACGTGCGATGGCTTCTTCTTCCGCGACCAGGAGATCGCCGTCGTCGGAGGCGGCGACTCGGCCGTCGAGGAGGCGACCTTCCTCAGCCGGTTCGCCGCCAAGGTCACGATCGTCCACCGACGCGGCCAGCTCAGAGCGAGCGCGATCATGGCCCAGCGAGCGCTGTCGAACGACAAGATCGAGATCGCCTGGAACAGCGCCGTCAGCGAGATCCTCGGCGACGGGCAGCTGGCGGGCGTGACCCTCCAGAATCTCGTGACCGGCGAGCACCGTCGGCTCGACGTGACCGGGCTGTTCATCGCCATCGGCCACGATCCCCGCTCGGAGCTGGTCCGGGACCAGGTGCACGTCGACGCTGCCGGGTACGTGCTGGTCGCCGATGGTACGACAAGAACCAACCTGAGTGGTGTGTTCGCCGCCGGCGACCTGGTCGACCACACCTACCGGCAAGCCGTGACCGCCGCTGGCACCGGATGTGCCGCCGCCCTCGACGCCGAGCGGTTCCTGACCGCGTTGTCGGACCGCCGACCTATGGTCGTAGGGTGAAACCCATCAGAGGAGAGAGAGATTCATGAGTGAGCTTCCCGCCGTCACGGACGCCGACTTCAAGGCGACCGTGCTCGAGGCCGACAAGCCCGTGCTCGTCGACTTCTGGGCCGCCTGGTGCGGGCCCTGCCGTCAGGTCGGACCGATCCTCGACGAGATCGCTGCCGAGCACGGCGACAAGATGTCCTTCGTCAAGATGAACGTCGACGAGAACCCGATCACGCCCGCCGGCTACCGGGTCACCGGCATTCCCGCGCTGAACGTCTACCAGGGCGGGCAGCTGGTCAAGTCCATCGTGGGCGCTCAGCCCAAGGCCTCGCTGCTGAACCAGCTCGCCGAGTTCATCGGCTGAGCGACCTCCGCTACCCGTCGACTCGGGGCGCCGCACCAGCCGGTCCGGCGCCCTGTTCGGGGCTGATCGCGCCGGGTCGGACGGCCCCGGGCCGGATCGCTCCGAGCCATCGCTCGACGGCTAGTTCGACGTCATCTCGCCAGCTGAGCACGCCGCGCAGGTCGAGTCGCAGGCGCGGATAGCGCGGGTGTGCCTGGACCGTCTTGAAGCCGACGGCCGTCAGGAAGCCCGCCGGCACCACGCAGCCGTTCTCGTGTCCTTGCGCATCACCGAACGCCTCGATGCCCCTGACTCGGCGCCGTCCCATCAGGTCTTTGGCCACCGACTGGATCAGCACCCTCCCGAGTCCACCACCCTGGAAGGCCGGCAGTATCCGCGCGGTCATCAGCAGCACCGCGTCAGCACTCACTGCGGCGTTCACCAGTGCGTGTGCGCCCTCGACGTACTCTGCCGGCGCGTACATCGCGAAACCGGCAATCTGCTCGTCGACGTAGAGAACTCGACCGCAGCTGCCCCAGTCCAACAGCACCGCCGACACCCAGTCGTCCTTGGTCGCATGGCTGCTCGAGGTGCTGCCGATCTCCCACAACGTGCAGTCTCGGCAGGGCAGCGGTAACTCCGCGACGTTGTCACGAGTGAGGGACACCACTTTTCGTCCCATGCGCTCATGCTATCCGGCGGGTTGCCCGTTCAGCGACGGAACGTGTACCACGTCGAGCTATAGGTGACGGCGAACCTGGCGGTCTCCGGGGTGCGGTACCGCCAGTACCAGCGCCCCTGCGCCGGTGCTGTGACCGCCATGAAGATCCGCCCGAAATCTGTCGTCCGGCGCACGGCCACCCGGTTCCAGGTGCACGTGCGGCAGGTCTTCTTCATCAGCCCGACGAAGCCGTTCGGATAGTCCGCGATCCGCGCCCGGAAGGACAGCGACCCGTCCTGCAACTTCACGATCTTGGCGTAGAGGAAGTCCCGGTGAGGTTTGGCTGCGCCCTGCGCCGATGACGCTCCGGCGGCGGCCGGAACCAGCAGGGCAACCGCGCACACCAACGCGGCGAGCAGGCGAGCTGATCGCATGACAACCTCCTGAGTCCGGTGACGCAAATAGGGTAACCGCGTGGTGGGTCACCTCGATGGGTTGTCACTGCCTCGGTTCCCCGTCGTCACGGTGGGCGGTCCAACCGGGCGCCCGCGCTGGCGGCGGACTCCGCCAGCTGCCGGGCTGCTTCGCCGCGCAATGCCCAGGTGAGGTAGCCGGCCGCGGCGAGGATCACTGCGGCACTCACCCAGAAGATCGAGCGGAAGGTGAGCAGCGTAACCAGGAGCGCTCCCATCGCTATCGAGACCGACTGCGGGGTGCCCAACAGGACGTCTGTGGCGGCGGAGACCCGCCCCATCAGGTGCTGGGGAGTTCTCCGCTGCAGCAGCGTGTTCAGCGCCACGATGAACACCGGGAGGGCGAGACCCAGCACGACGATTCCGAGGAAGAAGCCCCACAACCAGGGTACGGCGGCAGCGATCGCCAAGCCCGCGGCGAACAGCACCAGGGACAGCGAGATCGACTCCGCCTCACCGAGCCGGCGGATGATCCACGCAGACGACAGACCGCCGCACACCGCCCCAACGCCCTGAACCGAGACGATGACCCCGACGAAGCTCGCCGGCCGATCGTAGTACTCCACAGCGGCGAAGACCGCCGACTCGGTGAACCCGACCACGAGCAGCGCCGCGGCCACAGCCAGCAACGTGTGCTTCAGCACCGGGTCGCGCCAGATGTGTCGCATACCCGCGCTGCACTCCGCCCTCCAGCGTCCGGTCTCCCGCACCGGCTTGGGCTCGTGGATCCGAAGGGCGGCCACCGCGACCGCGGCAACCCCGAAGGAGCCGGCGTCGAGTACCGCGACCAGCCCTCCACCACCCCAGGAGTACAGTCCGGCCCCGACCAGGGGACCGAAGAGGCGCAGCGCCTCCTTGGTCGTCGAGAGCGACGCGTTCGCATCGACCAGGAGGTGCTCCGGAAGCATCTCCTTCAGCAGGCCGTTGAGGGCGCCCGGAAGCACCACCCACGAGATTCCGTAGCCGACGGCCACCAGGTAGATCACCCAGACCTGCCCCCGGTCGTGGACCAGGACCAGCGGCGCCATGGCGAGGGCACTCGCGAGATTGCCCCAGATCAGCACGGTACGGCGGGTCAACCTGTCAACGTACATGCCGGCCACCGGGGCCGCCAGCGACGGCACGGCCATGAAGAAGAACGTCAGGCCGGCTGCGCCGTTCGAGCCGGTGAGACTCTTCACCCAGATGGCCAGGACGATCAGCATCAGGGAGTCCCCGAGCATGCTGGTGAGCAGCCCGGCGAACAGCAGGGTGAACCCATGCTGGCGAAACGCTTGTCTCACGATGAGACCCTTGCTTCCCGGTCCCCCGCCTGGTCGCCGTAGGGAACCACCCAGCTCATCAAGGCCATCAGCCGCGCTTGCGCCGGTCTGAGCGACGGGTCCTGGTTGCGTTCGACCAGGTCATCGGCGAGAAAGATCTCGCGGAGCCGGTCACCGAGACCGCTCGCCTCTTGCGCAGTCAACCAGAACCGGGTCTGCAGGACCGCCGTGGCGTCGCGCCAGGCCGCCTCCCGCGACGACTGTTCGCGCAGGCTCGTGCGGAGCACGTGGAACTCGCGCTCCAGGACCAGGTCGGTCAACGCCGTCGCCGCGGGGAGGTCCTCGGCGTCCTCGCCGAAGCTGAGGGACTGCGCGACGAACTTCCAGGGCTTCGCCCGTCCGGGCCCCGCACCTTGTCGGACGAACCCGTAGGCCGCCAGCTTGCGCAGGTGCCACGACACGTTGGCTGGGGTCTCTCCGAGACGTCGCGCCGCCGCGCTCGCGGTGAAGGCGCCCTCGGCCGCGAGCAGCTCGAGCAACTGAAGCCGCAGCGGGTGGGCGAGTGCCCGCATCTCGTCGGCAGCCGTGATGCGGCGCTGGGTTACCGTCACCTATCGAAACTACTCTTTCGAAACACTCCTTGCAATAGGCTCGAGCGGACTCGTTTCGATCAGGTTCAGGATGCGCCGGAGATCGTCCAGCGAAGCGAACTCCAGCACGATCTTCCCCCTGGATCGCCCGAGGTCAACCCGGCACCGGGTGTCGAAGCGCTCAGCCAACCGCTCGGCAATCTCCGCCAGCCCGGGAATTTCGGGACGCGAACGTGGCAGCCGATGGGGGGCGTCGGCAGGGTCGAGGGCCACCAGCTCTTCTAAGCCGCGAACCGAGATGCCTTCGGCAACCACCTTGGCGGCCAAGCGCTCCTGCTTCTCGCTATCTTCGACGCCCAGCAGAGCACGCGCGTGGCCGGCGGAGAGTACTCCCGCCGCTACCCTGCGCTGTACGCGCGGGGGGAGCCGCAGCAGTCGCACGGTGTTGGAGATGTGCGGACGGGATCTCCCCAGCCTGGTCGCGAGCTCCTCATGGGTGCAGCCGAAGTCGTCGAGCAGCTGCTGGTACGCCGCCCCCTCCTCCAGCGGGTTCAGCTGGGCGCGATGGACGTTCTCCAGGAGCGCGTCACGCAGCAACGTGTCGTCGGACGTCTCCTTGATGATGGCGGGGATCAGCTCCAGACCGGCCTGCTGGACAGCTCGCCAACGGCGCTCACCCATGACGAGCTCGTAGGCGTCGTGGGAGCAGGCCCTGACGATCACCGGCTGCAGGAGCCCGACCTCGCGGATCGACGCGACGAGCTCGCTCAGGGCGTCCTCGTCGAAAACCGAACGGGGCTGCCGCGGGTTCGGGCGGATCGCGCCCACCGGCAGCTCTGCGTAGTAGGCGCCATGGCCGGCCTGCGGTTGCGGCGACTCCCGCGATTGGGGGATCAGTGCGCCCAATCCGCGGCCAAGCCCCCGGCCGGGCGCACTCATCGCGGCGCTCCCTGAGGCTGCGCGGTGAGCTCGGAGGCCACCTCGAGGTAGCTCAGCGCCCCGGCCGAGGCCGGGTCGTAGGTCAGCACGGTCTGACCGTAACTGGGTGCCTCGGAGATCCGCACCGACCGTGGCACGGCGGTGCGCAGCACCTCCTCACCGAAGTGGCGACGAACCTCTTCAGCCACTCCAGCGGCGAGCCGGGTCCGAGCGTCGAACATCGTGAGCACGACGGCGCCGACCCGCAGCTGCGGGTTGAGATGCAGCCGTACCTGGTCGATCGTCCGCATCAGCTGGGTAACCCCCTCGAGCGCGTAGTACTCGCACTGGATCGGGATGAGCATCTCCTCCCCGGCGGTGAGCGCGTTGACCGTAAGCAGGCCCAGCGACGGCGGGCAGTCGATAAAGACGTAGTCGAAGCGCCGACCTGCGGATGCCTCCTGCTGGAGGTACGTCTTGAGCGCGTTGCGCAGCCGGTTCTCCCGAGCCACCAGCGACACGAGCTCGATCTCGGCTCCGGCGAGGTCGATCGTGGCCGGCACCGCGAGCAGGCCGGCAATGTGCTCGCACTCCGCCACGACGTCGGCGATCGGGACGGAGTCGACCAGCACGCCGTAGGCACTGGGGGTGCCTTCGGTGTGCGCGATCGAGAGCGCGGTGGAGGCGTTGCCCTGAGGGTCCAGGTCGACCACCAGCACCCGCAGGCCCTGCTGCGCGAGCGCGGCGGCGATGTTGACCGCGGTAGTGGTCTTGCCGACGCCGCCCTTCTGGTTGGCCACCACCATCACCCGGGTCGTGTGCGGGCGACGGATGCGCTCGCGAAGAGGCCGCCCGGCGGCCGCGGCCAGCGAGTGAGCGGACCCCACTGGCGCAGGAGCGGCCGTTTCACGTGAAACATCCGCCATCCAGCCGAGCGGACCCGAGCCGGCCGGGGGGGCGATCGCTGGCCAGCCGAGGCCGGGGTGCACCTGCAGGGTCACTCGCGAAACTCTAGCCGAACCACTCGGGTCTCGGGCGTCACGACGCCGCTCCCGTACGCCTGCAGCTGGAGCCGGCAGGCCCCGAGCTTGGCCAGCCCGGGTCCCGCCGCGGCCACCTCCTTCGCGGCGGACTCGCCCTTGATCGCGACCAGCGCTCCGCCGGGACGGAGCAGGGGGCGCGCCCAGCGGGCAAGTCGCTCCAGTGGAGCGACCGCCCGTGCCGTCACCAGGTCGACCTCAACAGTAGCGGCGGCATCTTCGGCGCGGGCCCGCAGCACCACCGCGTTCTGCAAGTCGAGCTCACCCACCACCTCCGCAAGGAAGGCGGCCCGACGCAACAACGGTTCCAGGAGCATTACCTGCAAGTCCGGCCGCGCGAGGGCCAGCACGACACCGGGCAGGCCGGCTCCGGAGCCGAGATCGCAGACGCTACGGGTCGGCGGAAAAGCGGGGGCAATGACGGCACAGTTCAGGATGTGGCGGTCCCACACCCGTGCGGCCTCCGCCGGCCCGACCAGCCCTCGTTCAATGCCTTGATTAATCAATAAGTCGACATAGCGACGTATTTGCGGGACCGTCTGGGGGAACAGCCGCTGGAGCAGTGCCGCATCAGGTGCGGGAGGCCACGAGACATCGCCGAAACCGTTCAGGCTGGAAGCACGACCACGCAGCGGGTGGGCTCGACACCCTCGGACTCGCTACGCAAGCCACTCGCGGCGACGGCGTCGTGCACGACCTTGCGCTCGAAGGGGGGCATCGGCGCCAGCTTTACTGGCTCTCCGGTCTCCCTGACGTCCGCGACGGCGTCCTGGGCGAGCTCGACAAGCTGCTTGCGCACGTCGGCGCGGTAACCCCCGATGTCAAGCATCAGCCGGGAACGTTCGCCGGTCTCGCGATAGACCGCTAGCCGGGTCAGCTCCTGCAGGGCGTCGAGCACCCGCCCGTCTTCGCCTACCAGCGACCGCAGGTCGGCCCCGACGATGGACACCGCTGCTCGTTCTCCCTCGACGTCCATGTCCAGGTCTCCGTCCAGATCGGCAATGTCGAGCAGCTCCTCCAGATAGTCCGCCGCGATATCGCCCTCCACCTCCAGCTGCTTGAGCTTGGCGGCCGGCTCTCCCAGTTCCTCGGACGGGTTGGCCTCGGTGGTCTCGTCGGGTGCCGTGCTCTCGGTCTCAGTCATTGCTCACTCCAGGAAAGGCATGGACAGCGGAAACAGGTCTCTGTGGCGCTCAGGCGGCGGGTGGCTTCTTGGGCGGTTTCTGGTCGTCCTGGCCAGACGGGTCCTCGGGAGGGTCGCCGGTCGCTCGGCTCGGTGGCCGCAGGCCCGGCGGCTGCGGTGGCCCCTTCACGGGCGGCTTCTTCCGCTGCTGACGGGTCTTCTTCTTGGGCTGGATCCGCTCGGGGGGAGGGGTTACCGCGGGCGCGATGACCGGATCGGCACCCTTGCCCGGCTCCTTGCCCGGGGGGGGTCCCTTGGCCTTGTCCCGCTCCTGCTTGGCGAGGAAGGCCGGAGTTCCGGGCGTCGGGTTGTTGCGGATCACGTAGAACTGCTGGCCCATCGTCCACAGGTTCGACGTGGTCCAGTACAGCAGCACACCGATAGGGAAGGCGATGCCGCCGACGGCGAACACTACCGGCAGCACGTACAGCAGCAGCTTCTGCTGCTGGGCGTACTGTCCGGTGAGTGCCGTCTCCGGCATGTTCTTGCGCATCAGCTGCCGTTGGGTGGTGAACGTCGTCGCAGTCATGAGCACGACCAACAGCCCGGTCAGGATCTTCGGCGCGGTCGACGTCGACGAGGTGAACGACTCCGAGATCTTGGCGATGCCCAGCAGCACGCTGTCCTTCAGGGTGGCCACCTGCTCGTGGCTGAGGAAGCCGACCGGCTTGTCGTGGGCCGCCTCGTTCAGGGTGCGGAAGAGCGCCAGGAAGATGGGCATCTGCAGCAACAGCGGGAAGCAGGAGGCCAGCGGGTTGGTCCCGGTCTCCTTGTAGAGCTTCATCGTCTCCTGGGTGAGACGCTCCCGGTCGTGTCCGTACTTCTTCTGCAGCTCCTTGACCTTGGGCTGCAGCAGCTGCATGTTGCGGCTGTTCTTGATCTGCTTCACGAACAGCGGGATCAGGCAGATCCGGATCACCAGGGTCAGGCCGATGATGGACAGGGCCCACGACAGGCCCTCCGGCAGGGACAGCACGCTGCGAAACAGGTCGTGGAACACAATCAGCACGCCCGAGGTCACGTAGTACAGCGGCGTCATGATCGCGTGCCCGATGGTCAAGAAGAAGTCGATCACTCCAGCTCCTCGCTGACACGGGCGGACATCGACGTCCGCCAGGAGAACATCGTGGGTACGGGATCGTAGCCACCGGCCGCCCAGGGGTGGCACCGCCCAATCCTGCGCACAGCGAGCCAACCTCCACGGACCGCCCCGAACCGGGTGACCGCGTCGAGGGCGTACGCCGAGCATGACGGGTGGTAGCGGCAGACCTGCCCGTACAGCGGGCTGATCAGGAAGCGGTAGGCCCGGAGGAGCCCGATCCCGGCGTAGGCCACCGGCGATCTCATCGCCTGGCCAACCGTCGGGGGAGGGTCAAGAGGCAGCTGTCGAGATCGTCGCGGAGCCGCTCGAAGCCGGCCACCGCAGCCGTCGGGTTCGCCCGCACCACGACCGAGCTGTGCGGAGGGACCAGCGTGAGGCGTTCGCTCATCAAGTGCCGAAGTTGACGCTTGACCGTGTTGCGGTGCACCGCGTTGCCGACCGTCCGACCGACCACGAAACCCACTCGGACCGGGTCGCGGTCGTCGCGCGCCCAGGCATGCAGCACGACCGACGCCGAGGCCGCTCGAGCGCCGACATGGACGACATGACTGAACTCAGCGGACCGGCGCAGCCGATGCGCTCGCGGGAGCATGCCGTGATCAGGCAGCGAGCCGGGCGCGGCCCTTGCGCCGGCGGGCGCCCACGATGGCCCGGCCCGCCCGCGTGCGCATGCGCAGGCGGAAGCCGTGCGTCTTGTGCCGCCGACGGTTGTTCGGCTGGAACGTACGTTTGGTCACGGGGGGGCTCCCACTTCTGGGTTGCGAGGCAACCGGGTCGCGGCGGCCGGCTTCGAGCAGCACCGCCCCTCCACACCGCCGCACCAGCGGCATGTGGACATGCGGCGACCCTCGACTCAGGCCGACCACGCAACGGTACGCGTCCGATCCACGGAGGGTCAAACTGGCCCCGAATCGGCCACGCACGAAGGTGAAACCCACTAGTGTCTCGATGCGAGCACCCGGCTGGCGGCCGACACGCCGCACCGACGCGCGGGATGGGAGACCAATCTCAGCGTGACCTGTGGACAACAGGTTGAAATTGAGTCCCGAGGGTTGTTAGCGTCCCGCACAACCGACGCCCACAGAATCGACGCCTTCCCTGCCGCTCCGGCGCCTCGGCCAGCCGGTTCACGGTTTCTGCACAGCCTGTGGACAACTGTGTGGATGTCCTGGTTCGCGGGACTCCGACGACGAGAAGGTGATGGTGGCTGCGATGACCGAGGTCGCGGATCTGTTCCGTGCCTGGACCAGGCTCGTAGACGACCTCCCGGCCAGCCATCGGGCCTGGCTCAGCGCGTCGCAGCCGGTCACCCTGCACGAGAGCACGGCGATCGTCGCCGTACCCGACGACTTCACCCGCAACCAGCTGGAGACCAGGCTGCGCCCCACCCTCGAGGCGGGTCTCAGCCAAGCGCTCGGCCAGCATGTCCGGCTCGCGGTGACCATCGACGCCAACCTCGCCGGGGCCGACGGTCGCCTGAGCGACAATCAGCCGGGCGAGAGTCTCGACAGGCAGGGCTACCCCGGAATGGACGACCAGGCGCCCGCCATGAGGGGGGCGTTGGTCAGCGGCGCCGACACCACCGGAGGCATCCGCCAGGCCCGCTTGAACCCGAAATACGTCTTCGAGACCTTCGTCATCGGCTCATCGAACCGGTTCGCGCACGCCGCCGCGGTCGCCGTGGCGGAGGCACCCGGCAAGGCCTATAACCCGCTGCTGATTTATGGCGACTCCGGTCTGGGCAAGACTCATCTGCTACACGCCATCGGTCACTATGTGCGCAGTCTGTTCCATGGGGCCAGAGTCCGCTACGTCAGCAGCGAAGAGTTCACCAACGACTTCATCAACGCCATCCGTGACGACCGTGCCGCCGGCTTCCAGCGCCGGTACCGCGACGTCGACGTGCTGCTTATCGACGACATTCAGTTCCTCGAGGGCAAGATCCAGACCCAGGAAGAGTTCTTCCACACCTTCAACACGCTGCACAACGCGAACAAGCAGATCGTCATCACCTCCGATCGGCCGCCGAAGCGGCTCGAGGCGCTCGAGGACCGGCTCCGTAACCGGTTCGAATGGGGGCTGATCACCGACGTACAGCCGCCGGACCTCGAGACCCGCATCGCCATCCTGCGCAAGAAGGCGGCCACGGAGCGGCTGACCGCGCCGCCGGACGTGCTCGAGTTCATCGCGAGCAAGATCCAGACCAACATCCGCGAGCTCGAGGGTGCCCTGATCCGGGTGACCGCCTTCGCCAGCCTGAACCGCCAGCCGGTCGACCTCACGTTGGCCGAGATCGTGCTCAAGGACCTGATCCCCGAAGGTGGTGAACCGGAGATCACCGCGGCCGTCATCATCGCCCAGACCGCCGCCTATTTCGGGTTGTCCATCGACGACCTCTGTGGCGGCAGCCGAAGTCGGGTGCTGGTCACCGCGCGACAGATCGCGATGTACCTGTGCCGGGAGCTCACCGACCTCTCCCTGCCCAAGATCGGCCAGCAGTTCGGCGGGCGCGACCACACGACCGTCATGCACGCCGACCGAAAGATCAGACAGCTGATGGCCGAACGGCGTAGCGTGTACAACCAGGTCCGCGAGCTCACCAACCGGATCAAGCAGCAGGCTCGCCAGCCGTGAGGAGCCTAGCGGATGACATCCGCTTAAATCGGTATGTTTCGGGCAACTGCACATGCTGTTGACAACCCTGTGGATAGAACGTCGGTTCCGGCGTATGCGCTGTGGACTGGTCGGTAGGACCGGGCGGGTCGGCCCCGCCCATCCCCAGCCGAGCGGCTCCGAGAACCGACTGTCCCCAAGTGCGGTCGGCATTCGCGGCCCGCTGACCTGCGGTTACACCAGTTTTCCACACTGTCCACCGCTCCTATGACGATGGTGGAATAGAGAGATGGATCAGCGAGGGTTAAACGAGACCTGGCCGACGGGTTGGGGACAACTTCCCCGCTGTGGCCTACCGGTGCGGAGTGTCGACGCATCGTGGGAGGATTCGCAGCACCGCCGAACGACAGGAGGCAAGTCAGCGTGAAGTTCCGGGTCGAACGTGACGTGTTCGCGGACGCCGTTGCCTGGACAGCGCGAAGCATTCCCAACCGCCCGGGGACGGTGCCGCAGCTCTCGGGAATCATGCTCGAGACCTCCTCGGTGGGACTGGTCATGAGGGGTTTCGACTACGAGACCTCGGCCGAGGTCACGGCCCAGGCGGAGGTCGCCGACGAGGGACAGGTCCTCGTGTCAGGCAGGCTGCTCGCCGACATCGCGCGTGCGCTGCCCCACCGGCCGGTCGAGCTTGCTCTCGACGGGTCAAAGGTCAGCCTGACCTGCGGAAGCTCCCGCTTCAGCCTGCAGACCATGCCGGTCGAGGACTACCCGGCACTACCCGAGATGCCGGCCACGATCGGCTCCATCGACTCCGATGTCTTCACCTCCGCCGTCACCCAGGCGGTCACCGCCGCTGGTCGCGACGACATGCTTCCGGTACTGACCGGGGTCAAGATCGAGATCGACGGCACCGCCTTGTCGCTGCTCGCGACCGACCGGTTCCGCCTGAGCTTGCGCGAGCTGACCTGGAACCCCGATCAGCCGGACATCGAGATCAGTGCCCTGGTGCCGGCGCGAGTCCTGTCAGACACAGCGAAGTCGTTGACTGCCGGTAGCGAGCTCAAGATCGCCTTAGCGGTCGACAAGGGTGCCGGTGACGGCCTGATCGGCTTTTCGGCAGAGACTTCGAGCGGGCGCCGGCTCACCACGACCCGGCTGATCGAGGGCGCCTTCCCGAACGTGCGGCAGCTGTTCCCGAACGCCACCGACATCACGGCGAGGGTTGAGGTCACCACGCTGATCGAGGCCGTCAAGCGGGTGTCCTTGGTGGCTGGCCGCAACACGCCGATCCGGTTGACGTTCAACGAATCGGTGGTCACCCTCGAGGCCGGCAACGGCGAGGAGGCCCAGGCCTCGGAGTCTCTCGAGGCGGTGCTGTCGGGCGCCGCGATGACCATCGGGTTCAACCCGTCGTACCTGCTTGACGGGCTGACCGCGATCCCCGGGACACATGCGCACATCGCCATGACCGAGCCGGGTCGGCCGGCGGCCTTCGCGTCGTTGAACGAGGTCGAGGGTGAGCCTGACCTGGACTTCCGCTACCTGTTGATGCCGTTGCGCATGCAGGGTTGAGAACCGTACACCGAAGCAGACCTGAAAGGACGCACCATGCATCTCGGACTCGTCGGGCTGGGCAAGATGGGCGGCAACATGGCGACTCGGCTGCGCAAGGCGGGCCACACCGTTGTCGGATACGACCACGACGCTGAGCTAAGCGACTCCGCGAGCCTGCCGGACCTGGTGGCTCAGCTCCCCTCTCCGAAGGTGGTCTGGGTGATGGTCCCCGCCGGGGACCCGACGCGGTCGACCATCGACGAGCTCAAAGACCTACTCGGCGAGGGCGACCTGGTCGTCGACGGCGGCAACTCCCGGTGGACAGACGACCAACTCAATGCGAAGTCCCTCGCGGAGAAGGGCATCGGTTTCGTCGACTGCGGCGTGTCGGGCGGCGTGTGGGGTCTCGACAACGGGTACGCGCTGATGTGTGGCGGTGACGCCACCGACATCGAGAAGGTGCAGCCGGCGTTCGACGCGCTCAAGCCCGAGGGCGATTTCGGCTTCGTCCACGCGGGAGCGGCCGGTGCCGGGCACTTCTCCAAGATGGTCCACAACGGCATGGAGTACGGCATCATGCAGGCCTACGCCGAGGGCTGGGAGCTGTTGCAGAAGGTCGACCTGGTCGACAACGTGACGGAGGTCTTCCGCTCCTGGCGAGAGGGCACGGTGATCAGATCCTGGCTGCTCGACCTGTTGGTCGCCGCGCTCGACGAAGACGACTCCCTCGACCACATCGCCGGTTACGCCGAGGACTCGGGGGAGGGCCGGTGGACGATCGAGGCAGCCATCGACAACGCGGTGCCGATGCACGCGATCACGGCCGCCCTCTACACGAGGTTCGCCTCCCGCCAGGAGGAGTCACCGGCGATGAAGGCGGTTGCTGCGATGCGCAACCAGTTCGGTGGACACGCGGTGCGCGCCGGAGGGGCCAAGCACGCCACCCCCTCGGCCGATGTCGAACAGCCCTGAACATTCCGTGCATGTCTCTCATCTCTCGCTGACCGACTTCCGCTCCTACCAGCGCGCCGAGGTCGACCTGGACGTGGGGGTTTCGGCGTTCGTCGGTCCGAACGGCGAAGGCAAGACCAACCTGGTCGAGGCGATCGACTACGTCGCCAGCCAGTCGTCCCACCGGGTGTCCACCGACCAGCCGCTGGTGCGGTACGGCGCCGAGCAGGCGATCATCCGCACCACGATCGGCCGGGGTGACCGACAGGCACTTATCGAGCTCGAGATCAATCCTGGCCGGTCCAACCGGGCCCGGTTGAACGCGGGCGCGGTCCCCCGGGCCCGGGAGGCGCTGGGCGTGCTGCGGGTCGTGCTGTTCTCGCCCGACGACCTGGCCCTGGTCAAGGGAGATCCCGGAGACCGCCGCCGGTTCCTTGACGAGCTCCTCGTCGCCCGCCAACCCCGCTTCGCCGGCGTGCGCGCCGACTACGACCGCGTGCTCAAGCAACGGAACAGCCTGCTCAAGACGGCCGGCGGCCGCGGTACCGGACGCCGCACCGAGAGCGCCGTCGCGACCTTGGACGTCTGGGACGCCCACCTCGCCCGTTTCGGGGCGGAGCTGATGGCCGCTCGGCTCGCCCTGGTCGCGGAGCTTCGGCCCTTGCTGGCTCTCCACTACGCGACGATCGCGGCCGGGCTGGCGAAGTCGGCCGACGGCAATCTGGCGTCGGCGGTCTACCAGGCTTCGTGGAACCTGCCGCCCGACGTCCGCGACCGCGCCGAGCTGGTCACCCGGCTGCTAGAGGAGGTGGCTCGTCGCCGCGACGACGAGCTGGACCGTGGCGTCACGTTGGTAGGCCCGCATCGCGACGAGCTCCTGTTCGGGTTGGGGGAGCTGCCGGCCAAGGGGTACGCCAGCCATGGCGAGTCGTGGTCGCTGGCCCTGGCCCTGCGGCTCGCGTCGTTCGAGCTGCTGCGGGCAGACGGCGAGGACCCGGTGCTGATCCTCGACGATGTCTTCGCCGAGCTCGACGACCTTCGCCGGTCCCGCCTGGCCGAGCTGGTGGCCGGGACGGAGCAAGTACTGGTGACCGCCGCGGTAGCGGCGGATCTACCGCTCGAGCTGGTGCAGCACCGGTTCGAGGTGGCCGGAGGTGCGGTGGTCGCCCGTGGTTGACGCCCCGAGGAGGGGCGACGCTCAGGAGCCGGATGACGTCGAACCCCAAGAGCAGGGTGGCCCGGAGACCCAGCACCCGGCGGTCGCGCACGACCCGACCGGCCTCGACCTGGCTCGGACCGTGGCCGCGCAGCTCCGGGGCAACGCCGCGCGCTCGCCGTCCGGGCCGCCTCGCCGGCAGCGGAGGTACGGCGACCTGGCCGAGTTCTCCGGGGCGCACCCCGACGGCCGCGACCCGGCGCCGCTGGGTGCGGCCGTGGATCGGCTGGTGAGCGACAGCGGCTGGTCGACCGATGTCTCGGTCCACAGCGTGCTCGGCCGGTGGGGGCAGATCGTCGGCCCCGAGGTCGCCCTGCACTGTAGGCCGGTGAGCTACGCCGAAGGCGTGGTGGGAGTGACAGCCGACTCGACGGCTTGGGCTACTCAGCTCACGTTACTGGCGGCCACCGTGGTCGCTCGGCTCAACGCCGAGCTCGGCGACGGCACCGTGGTGCGCATCCAGGTCAGCGGACCGGGCGGCCCGAACTGGAAGAGAGGGCGCCGGTCAGTCCGCGACGGCCGCGGGCCACGCGACACCTATGGCTGAAATTCCTCCGGCGCCAACCTCCTCGGGCTGTTCGAAGTATCCGTCTGCACAACATCGTGCATCCGCTCTACGGTGTCGTAGGGATTCTCGCGGCCCGGGCGACGTCCACGGCGCGCACCTACTGGGAGCCGGTGGCGCGATCTACCTGGTGCTGTGGATCTACGGACTTGTCGTCGACGAGACAGCAGCGCCAACTTCGTCCCGCTGAACTCGGCCGACAACTGGCTGCACCTCTTCCTCGGGATCGCCATGATCGGGCTCGGGTTGGCGGTTCCGCGTACCTTTCGCGAGAGGACTGCCGTCGTCTGACCCGTCGGTCTAAGCAGGTCCGCCCAGCCATTGCCGCCCGGGCGGACTTGTGCTTTGGTGGAGTGTTGGCATCGCACCGAACCGTCAAAGGGGACCAACCATGAGGCCTTCGCCGCCCCGTCGACTTCTCGCTGTAGCCGCCGTGATCAGCACGGCAGCTCTCACCACGTCACTGGCGCTGACGGCGCAGTCACCGGGAGCCCTCGCCTCTGGACAGGCTTCGGTGGGTCGCTGTGCGGCCGCCGTGGCTGCCGGGGTGCCGAACACGGCGCGCGAGCGGACGTTCCAGGCTGCCGCTGCCACCTATGGCGTCCCCGCGGCGGTCGTCAAGGGGGTGTCCTACCTCGAGTCTCGGTGGGACGACCATGGGGGCTCGCCCAGCACCGCTGGTGGTTACGGACCGATGCACCTCACGGACCTGACGCCGCCGGATATGAGCCGGGCCCGCGGCAGGGGACCTGCGATCCATACCGAGGGTCCCGCGGCGCTACACACCGCTCGCGCGGCGGCCGCCCTCACCGGGACCAGCGTGACGCGGGTCAAGACCGTCTCTACGGACAACATCTGCGCCGGTGCGGCGTTGCTGGCGTCGTACCAGCGCGAGCTCGGCAAGCCGACCGGGGCGCACACCGCGGTGAGTCACTGGTTCGGGGCGATCAAGCGCTACAGCGGCAGCGCTTCCCCAGCCGATGCGTCAACGTTCGCCCGCCGGGTGTTCGCTGTCGTCAAGGCCGGGCAGTCCAGGGTCACCAACGACGGCCAGCGGGTGACTCTCACCGCCGTTCCCGGCCTCCGCATCCCGGCGCAGGTCGCACCCCAGACGGCGCCGGTCGACTGCCCTGACACCCTCGCCTGCGAATGGGTGCCCGCCCCGTACAACTGGTACGGCCGCCCCGACCCGTATGCCTACGGCAACCACGACCTCGCGAACCGGCCGGCCGGACCGAACATCCGCTACATCGTCATCCACGACACCGAGACCAGCTACGACACCACCCTCAACTTGGTGCAGGACCCGACGTACGTCTCATGGAACTACACGATCAGGTCGAGCGACGGGCACGTGGCGCAGCACACCTATGCGAACGACGTCGCCTGGCACGCCGGAAACTGGTACGTCAACATGCACTCCATCGGCATCGAGCACGAGGGATATGCGGCTCAAGGCGCCACCTGGTACACGGAGTCCATGTACGAAAGCTCGGCCGCCCTGGTCAAGTACCTGGCAGCCGAGTACGACGTTCCGCTGGACCGGGCCCACATCATCGGCCACGACCAGGTGCCCGGAATCCTGCCGAGGTACGTCCGCGGCATGCACTGGGACCCGGGGCCGTACTGGAACTGGCAGCACTACTTCGCTCTGCTGGGCGCCCCGATCAACCGTGGGATCCGCGCTACCCCTACCAACGTCAAGGTGGGGTCGGTTGTCAAGGTCGCGCCCAACTTCGCCACGAACGTCCATAAGGTCACTGGTTGCACCCAGCCGGGCGTCCGTTGCCCCGACCAGGGCACCAACTTCGTCTACCTGCGAACCGCCCCGCGGGCGAAGGCCCACTTGGTCAAGGACGTCGGGCTGCACCGCCACGGCTACTCCACCACCGACGTGGCCGACGTCGGCGCGCGCGCCGACTCGGGGCAGAAGTTCGTGGTGGCCGACACCTCGCAGAACTGGATCGCCGTCTGGTATCTCGGCGCCAAGGGCTGGATCTACATCCCGCCCGGTCACTCGCCGCTGGTCCGCTCCGCTGGCACGACGGTGGGCGCGAGGGCCGGCGGCTCGGCGCCGGTCTACGGCCGAGCGTATCCGGAGCGGAGCGCTTACCCCGACACCATCCCCTACCAGCGGGTGGGTGAGCTGCACTACACCATCGGCCCGGGCCAGCGCTACGTGGTTGCCGACGACACCCTCACGACCGACTACTACTACGCGGTTACCTACGACGACTCGGCGCCGGACGACCACACCGATGTGGTCGGGAAGGACCGGTACTACGAGCTCTGGTTCGGCCACCGGATGGCCTTTGTGCGAGCCGCCGACGTCACCAAGCCCTAGCGGCCCAGGACGCGATCGGGGACCGCACGGCGTGAGGGGGAGCTAGCGCGAGCGGTCCTCGACCGCCTGAGCGGCGGTTGCGGGCCAGTCGGGATGCTTTCTCGGGCCGCGCCACCCCAATTCTGTGGACAACCATGCCCTGATCGGGCCGGACGTGTCCTATAATGGAGGCGACTGAGAGGCCGCGACTGCGTTGGTGTTCATCCGACGCAGGCGGCTTTTGTGATGAGTGGAGGCCCCTGCGTGAGCGTTTCGGACGAGTCGTCGAACCCCGGGCCCGAGCCCGCCCTCGTCCCGTTCGCGGAGAACGCCGACCGCCCGTCGTACGACGCCTCCGACATCACCTTGCTCGAAGGCCTCGATGCGGTGCGCAAACGACCGGGCATGTACATCGGCTCGACCGGCGAGCGAGGACTGCACCAGCTGGTGTGGGAGATCGTCGACAACTCGGTCGACGAGGCGCTGGCCGGCTACTGCGACCGGGTCGACGTCACCCTACTCGCCGACGGCGGGGTCCGGGTCGAGGACAACGGGCGGGGGATCCCGACCGGCATGCACCCGATCGAGAAGATGCCGGCGGTAACGCTGGTGCTGACCGAGCTGCATGCCGGTGGCAAGTTCGGTGGAGGTGGATACAAGGTCTCCGGCGGCCTGCATGGCGTCGGTAGCTCGGTCGTGAACGCGTTGAGCCGCCGCCTGGTCGTCGAGATCAGGAACGCCGGCTTCCGGTGGACGCAGTCCTTCTCGTACGGCGTGCCCGACGGCGACCTCCAGCAGCACGAGGCGACGGAGGAGACCGGAACTACGATCACCTTCTGGGCGGCGGCGGACATCTTCGAGACGACCACCTACTCGTTCGAGACGATCGCGTCCCATTTCCGCGAGATGGCATTCCTCAACAAGGGCCTGGAGATCGTCGTTCGCGATCAGCGCCCGCAGGCGGAGCAGGTCGCCGACGCCCTCGGTGACGCGCCGATCAACGACTTCGTCGAGGAGGCGGACGACGATCTGGTGATCGCGAGCTCGGGGGGCATCGAACGGCGGTTTCTCTACCAGGACGGGCTGGTCGACTTCGTCCGGCACCTGAACTCGACCAAGGAGCCAGTGCACCGCACGATCATCGCGTTCGAGGCGGTCCACGACGCGGTGGGCATGAGCCTCGAGGTCGCCATGCAGTGGAATCTCAGCTACACCGAGTCGGTCCACACGTTCGCCAACACGATCAACACCCACGAAGGCGGCACCCATGAGGAGGGGTTCCGGGCCTCGCTGACCACGACCGTCAACGGGTGGGCGGAGGAATGGGGGCTGATCAAGAAGAAGGAGGACCGGCTGTCGGGCGACGACGTCCGAGAGGGCCTTACCGCGATCATCTCGGTCAAGCTGTTGGAGCCACAGTTCGAGGGCCAGACGAAGACGAAGCTCGGTAACAGCGAGGCGAAGTCCTTCGTGCAGAAGATCGTCAACGACCAGCTGGGGCAGTGGTTCGAGAAGAACCCGGGCGAAGGCCGCGACATTATCCGCAAGTCGATAGCGGCGGCTTCGGCCCGGATCGCTGCCCGCCGGGCCCGGGAGCTCGCCCGCAGTCGCAAGGGCCTGCTCGGCGGCGGTGGCCTGCCCGGAAAGCTCTCGGACTGTCAGTCGACGAACCCGGAGGAGTGCGAGGTCTTCATCGTCGAGGGCGACTCGGCCGGGGGCTCCGCCCGGGGCGGGCGAGACCCCCGGGTGCAGGCGATCCTGCCGATCCGCGGCAAGATCCTCAACGTCGAGAAGGCCCGCATCGACCGGGTGCTCGCCAACACCGAGGTGCAGGCCATCATCTCGGCGCTGGGCACTGGCATCCAGGAAGACTTCTCGATCGAGAAGCTCCGCTACCACAAGATCGTGATGATGGCGGATGCCGACGTGGACGGCCACCACATCCAGACGCTGCTGTTGACGCTGCTTTTCCGTTTCATGAAGCCGCTCATCGAGGGCGGGTTCGTCTACCTGGCCCGCCCGCCGCTCTACCGGCTGAAGTGGAACCACCCGGCCGCTCACGAGTACGTCTACTCCGACCGTGAGCGGGACGCCCTGATCGCCGCCGGCGAGGCAGCCGGCAAGAAGCTGCCGCGAGACGCACCAATCCAGCGCTACAAGGGCCTCGGCGAGATGAACGCCGACGAGCTGTGGGAGACCACCATGGACCCCGACAACCGGCTGCTGATGAACGTGACCTTGGATGACGCGGCCCAGGCCGACGAGATCTTCTCGACGCTGATGGGTGAGGACGTCGGACAACGTCGGGCCTGGATCCAGCGCAATGCCAAGGATGTGCGGTTCCTCGACGTCTGACCGATGGCTGGCTCAACCCGACGAGTAAAGGATTCGACTGGTGACCGACGACACGACCATCACTGCGGACGGTCCAGGCGGGCGCATCGAGCCTGTCGAGCTGCAGACCGAGATGCAGCGCGCCTACATCGACTACGCGATGGCGGTCATCGTGGGCCGTGCGCTGCCGGACGTGCGCGACGGCCTCAAGCCGGTGCACCGTCGGGTGCTCTACGCGATGTACGACGGCGGCTACCGCCCCGACCGCGGCTTCTCCAAGTGCTCGCGTGTCGTCGGCGACGTCATGGGCCAGTACCACCCGCACGGCGACTCGGCGATCTACGACACCCTGGTCCGGCTCAGCCAGCCCTGGGTCATGCGGGCACCCCTCGTGGGCGGCCAGGGCAACTTTGGCTCCCCCGGCAACGACCGCGCTGCCGCCATGAGGTATACCGAGTGCCGGATGGCGCCGCTGGCCATGGAGATGGTGCGCGACATCGACGAGGGAACCGTCGACTTCCGGCCGAACTACGACGGTCGCGGTCAGGAGCCGGTGCTGCTGCCGGCGCGGTTCCCCAACCTCCTGGTCAACGGTTCGGCCGGCATCGCGGTCGGCATGGCGACCAACATCCCGCCGCACAACCTGCGCGAGATCAATGACGGTGTGCAGTGGGCGCTGGCGCACCCCGACGCGACGAAGGAGGGCCTGCTCAACGCCTTGCTGGAGCGGATCAAGGGCCCCGACTTCCCGATGGGTGCACTGATCGTCGGCACCCAGGGCATCGAGCAGGCCTACCGCACGGGGCGGGGCTCGGTCATGATGCGAGCCATCGTCGACATCGAGGAGGACAACCACAATCGGACCTGCCTGGTCATCACCCAGCTGCCTTACCAGGTCAACCCGGACAACCTCGCGCTCAAGATCGCCGAACTTGCCGACTCGGGGCGGGTGCAGGGCATCGCCGACGTCCGCGACGACAGCTCGAACCGCAAGGGTCAACGGCTGGTCGTCGTGCTCAAGCGTGACGCGGTCGCCCGGGTCGTGCTCAACAACCTATACAAGCACACCGAGCTGCAGCAGAACTTCAGCTGCAACATGCTGGCGCTCGTCGACGACGTACCCCGCACGCTGAGCCTCGACGCGTTCATCAGCAACTGGGTCACCCACCAGATCGACGTCATCCAGCGCCGTACCCGCCACCGGCTGCGCAAGGCCGAGGAGGACGCGCACATCTACCGAGCCCTTGCGAAGGCGCTCGACGCTCTCGACGAGGTCATTGCGCTGATCCGGCGCAGCCAGACCACCGACGAGGCCCGCGAAGGGCTGACGGGGTTGCTTGAGATTGACGAGGTGCAGGCCACCGCGATTCTTAACATGCAGCTCCGCCGGCTGGCCGCGCTCGAGCGGCAGTCGATCATCGACCGGCTGGTCGACCTCGAGCGGACCATCGCCGATCTCGAGGACATCCTTCGCGACGAGCAGCGTCAGCGAGGCATCGTGAGCTCGGAGCTGCAGACGCTGGTCGACAAGTACGGCGATCCGAGGCGCACTCAGATCATCCCCGCCGACGGCGACCTCTCGATGGAGGACCTGATCCCCGACGAGGACGTGGTGGTCACGATCACCCGCGGGGGATACGCCAAGCGCACCCGCGCCGATCTCTACCGTCTCCAGAAGCGCGGCGGCAAAGGGGTGCGCGGTGCCACCCTTCGCGGGGACGACATCGTCGAGCACTTCTTCAGCTCGACAAACCACCACTGGCTGCTGTTCTTCACCACCGCGGGCCGGGTCTACCGAACCAAGGCCTACCATCTGCCGGAGTCGGCGCGTGATGCCAAGGGCGGCCACGTCGCTGGCCTGCTCTCTTTCCAGCCCGACGAGCAGATCGCCCAGGTGCTGGCGATCCGTGACTACGCGAAGGCGCCGTACCTGGTCCTCGCGACCCGCAACGGCTACGTGAAGAAGACCCGTCTGGCCGACTACGACTCTGCGCGGCAGGCGGGGGTCATCGCGGTCAACTTCCGCGAGGACGACGACGAGCTGATCGGGGCCGAGCTCGTGACCTCCGACGACGACCTGCTGCTCGTCTCCCGGAAGGGTCAGTCGGTGCGGTTCCGGGCCGACGACAGCCAGCTGCGGCCGATGGGCAGGGCGACGAGCGGCGTCACCGGCATGAAGTTCCGGCCGGGAGACAAGCTGCTCTCGATGTCGGTCATCGCCAGCACCGTCGAGGACGAGGAGACCGAACGCTACGTCTTCACCGTGACCGACGGCGGCTACGCCAAACGCACCCGGGTCAGTGAGTACCGGCGCCAGGGCCGTGGGGGTCTGGGCATCAAGGCAATGCGTCTGGCCGACGCCCGGGGTTCGCTGGTAGGCGCGATCGTGGTGACCGACGCCGATGAGGTGATGGCGGTCCGGGCCAGCGGTCAGGTGACGCGCTCGGCCGCCAGCGATGTCCCGGCCAAGGGACGTGACACCATGGGTGTCAAGTTCGTCACCGTCGCCAACGGCGACTTGGTCGTCGGCATCGCCCGAAACGCCGAACCTGACGTGACCGAAGTTGAGCCGACCGACGGATCGCGGGAGACTGGCCAGGTGGCCGACCAGTCAGCGGACGAGGCGGACGCGGACGCGGATGAGGAGCAGACCGAATGACCGAAGCCGGCGACAACACCCCCACGGCCCCTCGGCGCCGGTTCGGCGTCCTGTCCGCCGAATCCCAGGCACCCACCCAGGAGATCACCCGTCCGACCGGTTCCGGCACCCCGCCGGCCATCGACGAGACCGGAAGGACCTTCCCGGTTCCACCGGTGGCGACGGAATCGACGACATCGGACGCCGAACGGGCCAAGGCCGAGCGCTCCCGGCAGCGCGCCGCGGCCCGCGCCGCGCGCAAGGAGGCCGCGCGCAGGCCGCGTCAGACGCGGCGGGCGAAGCTGCGCCTGACCCGGGTGGATCCGTGGTCGGTCACCAAGACCGCGTTCCTGCTCTCGATCGCCTTCGGGGTGATGTGTGTCGTCGCGGTCTTCCTGGTTTTCTCGATCATGGAGGCGTCGGGTCTCTGGGACAAGGTCAACCAGACGATCCAGCAGGTCGTCAACCAGAACCCGGCCGACCAGTTCGACATCAAGCAGTACGTCGCGATGAGTCGCGTCATGGGCATCACCATGCTGATCAGCGTCATCGACGTGGTCCTGATCACCGCGCTGGCGACGCTCGGGGCCTTCATCTACAACATGTCCGCGGCGATGCTGGGAGGCATCGAGGTAACCCTTGCCGAAGACCTGAACTGACCCGTCGTACCGCTGCGACGAGTTTGGGCGGCTTGTTGACGATGGGGTAATCTTCGACCGGCGTGCGTCGCCCTGGGGGCCTATAGCTCAGACGGTTAGAGCGCTTCCCTGATAAGGAAGAGGTCAGAGGTTCAAGTCCTCTTAGGCCCACTGCCCCCACCCACGGAAGAGGTCTGACATGGTGAAGAAGCTCATCGTCTTGGCGATTGCCGGCGCCGCCGCCAAGTTCGTGCTGAACAAGCTCACCGGCAAGAGCGACGGGGACCTGTGGGCCGAGGCCACCGACCGGGTTCGGTAGCCGTCAGGCGGCGCCCGGACCGGATCCGGGGACGTAGCTCAACTGGCAGAGCACTGCCTTTGCAAGGCAGGGGTTGAGGGTTCGAGTCCCTTCGTCTCCACGCCCTCACTGCTGCTGATCGCTAGGGATCACCGCGGCGGCGCGTCATCCTCCTGGACAGCCCACGCTGGCTGCTTCGCGAGTGGGACGCGAGACGCTGGGGGAGTGTTTGAACCCGGCGTTCGTGCAAGCGGGCTCGCTGGTCCAGGCTCAACTCCTGCAGCACCCGCTCGACAGTGGCCAGCAGAGAGCTCGTCAGCATCGCAAGAGCGCTGTCGTCGCGCGGGTTGACGAGCAGCAGGTCGGAGAGCTCGGAGCGGGCGCTGCGCAGCGTCTGCAGCGCGGCGCGCGCCTGCGTGGGCTCCGGCGTGAGTCCACCGGGCCGGGCCTCCGTATACACCAGCTGCCCGTACGACCGCAGGGCGACGGCCAGGTCGCTCAGCAGCAACGCCATGGCCGATCGAACCTCGGTCGGCAGGCCGCGCCCCGCATCGTCGTACTCGTGTGCCGCCTCGGCAAGCGAGCGGAACATGCTGCGCACGGCGACAGCGGAATGCTCCAACGCTTCCAGGCCCAGCCGAAGCCCCGGCCCCGAATCCGCCGTGCCAAGGGCCCGCAGGTTGAGCCGTCGGCTCTCCTCGGCGCGCAGCAGGGCGCTACCGACGTTCGGGATGTCGTGCGTCAGCCGACGGGCCTGACCCAGCCACTGCCACGCTCGTTCGCCGAGGTCTCCGGTGGAGAGGTCCTCGTCGCCGATCTGTTGTGCCGCGGAGTCCAGTAGCCGGGCCAGGTTTTCGCCGAGCCTGCAGATCGCCCACGCGGCGTCCTCGCTGGTCACCTTCGGAGGGAACAGCAGGTTCGAGAGGACGCCCACGCCCGCGCCGACGAGCGTCTCGGCAATCCGCTGCCAGGCGGCCGTCTCCGCGGTGCGAGAGCCGACCCCGAGGACCAGCATGGCGCTGATCGGCACCTCGAGAAGGTTCGGGCCGAGCCTGAGGAGCTGCCCGATCAGCAGGGACAAGGCGATGACCGTGCCCAGGCTCCACCAGGTGATGTGCACCAGCGACGAGAAGCCCACCGCGACGGCCACTCCGGCCACGACGCTGCCTACCCGCTGCACACCGCTGGCCAAGATGCTCACCGGCGTCAGCTGGACGACCAACAACGCGGTCAGCGGGGCCAGCAGCGGCGCGCTCCTGGGGAACACCAGTCCTGCGACGACGTAACTCGCCACCGCCGCCGCCGTCAGTCGTACCATCCGCTCAACCGACCGGCGGCCGCGCTGACGAAAACGGTCGAGGCTCGCCTCGAACGCGCGACCCAGAGCCTCACGCATCGCCGGAACCCGGGTGCATCCACCCAGAATAGGTCGCCGGGTTCCCGGCAGCGGCGCAGCGCCCCTCTTACTCGTAGACCAGCTTCTGCGGCCCGGGGTAGACATACGACAGAGCGTCGCGGAGGCGGTCGCGCCAGTTCTCCCAGCTATGGCCGTCGCGGACCTCGTCGAACCGGACAGCGAGACCGACTCCCTCCAAGGTCAGCACCATCGCCCGGTTGGGGATGATCAGTGGCTCGTACACCCCGCAGCTCAGGTAGACGCGGTCGGCGACCCGGCGGGGGCGCGAGCGGAAGCGGTTGACGAACCTCACCACCGGATCGAAGGTGGGGCCTCCGCCGTGGTCGGTCGCGATGTCGGTGAAGACGAAAGACCCCGACATCAGCACCAGGGATCCGTACGTGTCCGGGGACCGGTTCGCCGCAGACATCGAGGCGATCGCCCCGAAGCTTGAGCCGAGCAGGCATCGCCCGGACGGCTGGCCGATCAGCGGCAGCTCAGCCTCCAGGAGCGGTACCAGCTCGTCGGTGATGAAGCGGGCATGCGCTTTCGAGTTTGCGTACTCGACCAGCCGCCCACCCGGGTGGGTGAACGCGACGACCATCTCGGCGATGTCGAGACGGTGGATCAGGTTGTCGAGTACGGTCTTCATCGCCGCGAACTCCAGGAAGTCACCGCCGTCGTGCACCACCAGTAGGGGATACTTCGCGGTACGGCGGAAGCGGGCCGGGAGGTACACGGTGACCGCGGTATCGCGGCCGAGCGCCTTGCTCGGCACCACCCACTCGGTGAGCTCCCCGGTCCTCGCCTCGGGGTCGGGCAGGGTCCACTCCGGCGTCTCGTAGCCGTACGCGAAACACACCGATGACTGACCGAGGGGGCTGTGGGAAAGCTGCGGGTTGAGCGGGTCGTTGAACCGCTCGTACTCCTCTCCCCGGCGGACCTCGATCTGGTACTCGACACGTGACCCCTCGGGCAGCTCCAGTACGAGGTACCACAGGTCGGTTCCCCGCAGCCGCCGCAGCGGAATCCGGCTCGGCAACCCCACGATCCGTTGGCACACCCACGCCTCGTCCGCGTCACCGCGGAAGAGGAAGGTGCACCGTGCTCCCTCGACGATCGGGATTGCCTTGTCCTCGAGGAAGGCGTCGATCTCCGAGGGCTCAAGGGGCAGGCGCTCCCGGACGGTGTTGATCGCGAGCCGTAACCGGGCTCGCGGACTCGACGCGACTCTCACGCTTGCTCCAGCGTCACGATGTGGCCGGTGTCGTCCACGACTCGGGCCCCGCCGGGCAGCCTGCCGTCCCCATCGAGGTCCAGTCGGACCTCGTCGTCGAGGACGACGCACGCCGCCGGCGCGAAGCGCTTCACCATCGTCGCCATGCGCCGCGAGTCGTCGACTCGCAGCCGGCGGCGTGCATGAGGGAGCAGCACCATCTCGCGAATGACCCCGAGCCCGTCGGCGTAGATCTCCGACGGCGACATCCCCTGAGGCATCCGGTCGTGGAAGAGGACCACGCGTTCGGTTAGGGCCATTGCCCCCGCCGACCAGGCGATGACCTGCTCAGGGATGCAAGCAGAGACCCCGAAGAGACGCATGAGCCGAAGCAGCACGGCCACGTGGCCGCCCGTCACGACGAGGCCCCCCACCTGTTCCAGGACGGCCTTGACGGCAGCTCGGTGCTCAGCAATGACCGGCCGTTCCTCGGGCGCGAGCCGCGCCCTGAACTCCTTCTCGGTGGCTCGGACGCGGGCGGTGTGACTGTCGTCGAGCAGGCGTACCACCGACCGAGCGTCCGCCAGGGCGGACTCGATGGCCTCGCGCCGGTCACCGTTGCGCCTGGCGAGTGCGTCGATGGTCCCGCCCGCCGACTCGAGCTGTACCAGGTACAGGAGTCTGAGCTCCTCGAGATAGGTCCGATGCTCGAGCTCGTGGGCCGCGAACTCCGGGTCGTGCTCCTGGACGTCGAGCCAGCGACCGTAGAGGTTCAGGTTCACCGTCCGGCCGCCGAGCAACGCGTCAAGCTCGGTGTCGTCGGGCTCGCGCTCCTCCCATCCGGCCGTGATGGTCGCGAACGGTGTACCAGCGGGCAACCCGGCCGCCACCTGGTCGACCGTGGGCCGCCGCTGCGGACCTAGCAGCGTCACGTGCATGCGCCGCCGCCGGTGCTCACTGGGCGTGGACGCGCACGGTCATGCCGATGTCGTCGAGCATGCTGCCAGGTCCGGGCGGGTGGGCGTTCACCCGTGACAGGCTAGCGCCCGCCACCATGCGCTGCCGCTACCTCCGGACCCGCGTATCGGGGACGCGGGTCGATCGACTTCATCTCCAGCTTCGTCCGGTGGTCGCCGAAGTGAGACGATCAGCCATGGAACCAGCCCGACAGCTTCGCCGTCTGGTCACCGGCTACCAGGTCACCCAGGCGTTGCACGTCGTGGCAACGCTCGGGATCTCCGATGCGCTCGCGTGTGGGCCGCGGGACGCGGACGAGCTCGCCCAGGCTACGTCGACGCATGCGCCCACCCTGCGGCGCCTGATGCGCGCCCTCGAGGGCATCGGTATCTACCGCAGCGACGACGAGGGGCGCTATGCCAACACCGAGCTCGGCGAACTGCTGCGGAGCGACCTCTCCGGGTCGCTGCTCGGCTGGGCGGCGTTCGTGGGACGCCCGCCGCAATGGCAAGCGTGGGCCGCCCTGAACGACAGCGTGCGAACGGGAGCCAACGCCTTCCAGTCAGTCCACGGGATGGCGGTGTGGGAGTACCACCGGCAACGGCCCGAAGAGCGGGAGACCTTCGATAGGGCCATGACCTCCATCTCGGGCATGATCGCGCAGGGAGTCGTGGACAGCTACGACTTCAGCCGCTTCGGCACCATCGTCGACGTCGGCGGCGGGGCGGGGAAGCTGCTGGTCACCATCCTGGCGCGCTACCCGGACGCCCACGGCGTGCTCTTCGATCAGCCGGAGGTGGTGGCGGCGGCACCTCCAATGCTGGTCGAGGCAGACGTTTCGCACCGGTGCGAGGTCGTCGGCGGCAGCTTTTTCGAGGCACTGCCGGCGGGTGGAGACGCCTATCTCTTGAAGTCGATCATCCATGACTGGCCGGACGCGGAGTCGATCGAGATCCTACGCAGGTGTCGTCGAGCGATGCGGGACGACGCGACGCTGTTGCTGGTCGAGCAGCTCATCGGTCAGGGTCCGGACCCGGTCCTGACTGCCTTCTCCGACCTGAACATGCTGGTTGGACCGGGTGGCCAGGAGCGAACCCTCGACGAGTACGCGGCCCTCTTCGAAGCTTCGGGCTTCATCCTCTCCGGGGCTATCGAGACCGGTACTCAGGTCTTCGTCGTCGAGGCCACGCCGCAGGCTAGCTGAGCGCGGACCCGGCGCCGATCCTCAACAGAGCTCGTCGAGATAGCGCGGAAGCATGGCGCGCCAGGTCCCCCAGTCGTGCTCCCACTCGTGACCCCACGAGTCGACCCGGTTGGGGACACCCTGGCCGCCGAGCACCTCGGCGGCCAGCCAGGACTCACCGATGTTCTCCCAGGCACCCTCCCCCGAGGCGAGGATCGCGAACCGGCCTCGCAACTTGTCGAGCTGCGGCCCCTCCAGACCGGGCAGGAAGTGGAGGGGTGACGCCAGGTAGAGCTGGTCGTCGAGCTCGCCTTCGAAAAACTTCTCGATGCCGTAGGTGCCGCTCATGCCGATCGCCGCACCGAAGACGTGGGGGTAGCGGCACAGGACCGCCAGCGCGTTGAAGGCACCGATGGAGGCGCCGGCGGCGATGATCGGTGTCTGGGAGCCGCCCATATCGGCCCTGATCGCCGGAACCACCTCGTTGGCGATGCACTCGTGGAACTGGTTGCACAGCCACCTCCGGTGCGCCGCCGTACCCTCTGCGGTCATCATCGCCCGACCGGCGACACTGTCGCACGAGTAGAGCTTGACGCGTCCCGAGTCCAGGAGGCCCGAGCAGGCAGCCACCAGCTGGTTGCGCTCGATCTCCTCGGCGTCGCCACCGGCCGTCGGGAAGACCAGGACGGGGGCCCCGAGATGCCCCCAGCGGGCCAGGGCGATCGACTGCTGCATCCGCTCGGAGTACCAGCGGTCCGTCAGCTTCATGGTCGCGCGCTCCTGCCGTGGAATGTCAGCAGGGCAACCGTACTGGTTGGTCGAGCCTTCGGCCGGTGGCCGCGTCGCCGGCTCTCAGCGATCCTCGACGACGATCCGGATGCGCTTGTTGCCTTTGCCCTTGGACTCGGTGCCGGTCACCCGGACCCGGCCGACCTCGGCCGTGCTCAGCACGTGGGTGCCGCCGTCGGCCTGCTTGTCGAGACCGATGATGTTGATGACCCGCAGCGGGTCGATCTCGTTCGGGATCAGGTTGGCCGCCGTGCGGATCAGTGCCGGATCGGCGTCGGCGAGGTCGCGGCCGAGGAACTCGACGACGATGTCGTGCGCGGCCGCAATCTCCTCGTTGATGCGCGACTCGATGTGTGATCCCAGCTCGACCGAGATCGCCGCGAGCGGGAAGTCCAGGCGTCCGGCCCCGACGTCCATGTTGCCGCCGGTGACCGGTATCTGGAACTCCGCCCAGATCACGCCGCACAGGATGTGCAGAGCCGTGTGCGTCCGCATCACCGTGTGTCGCCGCGCCCAGTCGAGGTCGCCGTGCACTTCGTCGCCTGGCCCGGGGAGCTCCGTCCCCCCGTTCACCTGGTGCCAGATTCCGCCGCTCTCCCGCCTCGCGCCGCTGACCTCCAGGTCTCCGCCCGGAGTGCGGAGCACGCCCATGTCGCAGGGCTGCCCGCCACCACCGGGAAAGAACGCCGTACGGGATAACAGCACCCGGCTGCCGTCGCGGTCGACATCGAGAACCTGCGCGTCGAACGACGACAGGTAGGCATCGACGGCGAACAGCTCGCGCGCCACCAGGTGGGCGGGGGCGTTCGCCGGGATCGGAGTGCTAGCCGGGACGGCCATGCTGCGATTCTGCCATCGGTCCCCTGGCACACTGGCCGGATGAGCCCCATTCGGAAAGCGTCGTGCGTCGTTTCCTGAACCCCAAAGCGCTGGCCCTCGGTGCCGCCGGACTGGTGCTGATGGCGGCTATGGTCAGTCTCGGCTTCTGGCAGCTCAGCGTGTACGACGACCAGCAGCACGCCGACGCACAGTCCGCGCTCCGCGAGCCGACGGTGCCGCTCGACACCCTGATCGGGCCGGACGACGCCTTCCCGTCGGACGGGGTGAGTCGGCCGGTCATGGTGAGCGGTACCTACCTGGCACGCGACCAGCTCTACGTCCGGCACTTCGCCGGCTCCCCCGGTCGCTACGCGGTCGCTACCCCACTCGTCACCGCGACCGGATCCGCGATCCTGGTCGTCAGGGGATCCACAGCCTCCCCGAGCGCGGAGGTGCCGTCCGGCCGGGTCACGGTCCGCGGCATCCTGGAGCCCTCAGGGGGGATCGGATCCCCACCGAATGCGTCGGGCCTGACCAACGGACTCTCCATCGCCAGCCTGGTCAACGCGATCGGTCCTGACCTGTACTCCGGCTATGTGCTGCTGCGGAAGAGTGCGCCGCCGCAGTCGCCCGCACTCGTCGCGGTGTCTCCGCCGCTGCCCGACCCCTCGCCCTGGTCGGGGGTGCGCAATCTGCTGTATGCCTGCCAGTGGTGGGTCTTCGCGCTGTTCGTCGCCTTCATGTGGTGGAGGATGACCGGGGAACTGGCAACCCAACATCCCGCCGGGGCGCGACCTGGCAGGCTCAGTTGAGCTTGCCGAGGGTGGTGGTGCCGTGGTGGTCGACGAGGGAGTACCTGCCGTGGGGGGTTCGCCAGGGCCAGGCGCCGGGTCTGACCTGTGTGACGGTCCAGCCGGCGTGGGTCTTGATCCGGTGATGACACATGGGCCTGGTTGACGGGTTGGGTCGCCGGTGCGGTGGGTCTGTGGTGCAGTGGCCTGTCTGTGGTCGTTTACCGTGGTTCTGGATGGTCGTTGTCTTGATGTCGAGACAGCGAGCCGCCGACACTTGCAACCGCCAAACCCGTTGTCCACAGGGGAAAGTTCGCGATGGGCAGACTTCGTCGCCGGCGGGCGTGAACCGCAAACTTGGCTGAGGTAGCGTCGAGCGTTGTGAGGGGTGCCCTGCTGCGCTACCGGGTGATGGCCAATGTCATCGGCGTCTTCCTGATCGTGCTGATCTGCATCGGGGTGCCCCTGAAGCACCTGCTCGACGCGGGGTCTACGTGGCAGACGGTCGGTGCGGACATCACGACAGTGGTGGGGATCATGCATGGCTTTCTCTACATGATCTTCCTGGTGGTGGCGGCCGACCTGTCGCGCCGCGCCCGGTTCCCGCTGTGGTTCTCGGTCGTCACCTTGCTGCTCGGCACCATCCCGTTCCTCAGCTTCCTCGGTGAGCACAACGCCACCAAGCGGGTGCGTGCAGAGCACCCAGATCTTGCACCGTCTCGATCCCTAGCCGCGCCCGCCCAAGTCGACTAGACGCAAGCGCCTAGCAAGACACGCATAGTGAGGAGATGATCTGATGCCCAACGCCCCCCTGTCCGAGGAAGCGATGGCGCTCCTCGTCGAGGCCAACCCCGCGGTGATCGGCGTCGTGCGCCCGGACGGTCAGCCCGTGACCGTGGCGACCTGGTACCTGGTCGAGGACGACGGGCGGGTGCTGGTCAACATGGACGGTGGCCGAAAGCGCAACGACTACATGCGGAACGAGTCGCGGGTCAGCCTGACGGCGCTGAGAGACGGCGAGTGGTACACCCACGTCTCCGTCCAGGGCCGGATCGTCGAGTGGCGTGACGACTCCGATCTCGGAGACATCGATCGGCTCTCGAACCACTACGGACACGGTGCCTACGGCAATCGGACTCGGCCAAGGGTCAGCGCCTGGATCGAGATCGACTACTGGCACGGCTGGGGCTCGCTCAAGCGTGATGATTGACCGCTAGCTCGGGGCGGAGAGTGACCCGCCGAGAGCAAGAGCCGGTTGGCTCAGCAGGAAGCGCGCCTCCACTTGACCCACCACCTGCTGCTGGGCGGGCTCCAGGTCGAACGATGGTTCCTCGGCTACGCCGCCGCGGGCCATCGGGGAGAACCCCACCATGGTCTGTCGACCGTCATCAGAGTGCGACATGCCTTGGTCGGCGATCTCAACCAGGCCGACGAGCTCTGCACCGAACGCGGCCGCGTAGTCGCGGGCCCGGTTGAGCGCGTCGGCGGCTGCCGCGAGCCGGGCCTGCCGGTACACGTCGCTGGTGGGTCGCAACCGCCACCACGGTCCGTCGACTGACACCAGGTCGATCCCGCCGGCGCCGACCACCAGGTCGGAAAGGACGGCGAAGTCGTGCACCACGAGCGACATCGACGTCCGCCCGACATATCGCCGTATCTTCTCGGTCTTCTTGCCGTCCAGCACGGGGTAGACGTGCAGCCGCGCGGTCTCCGCGCGCTCGATACCTGGACGAAAGTGGGAAACCAGATCTGTAACCGCCTGCGCCCGCCGGCTGAGGAGGTCCATCGTCGACTGGCGGTCGGCCCCTTGGGCGTCGACGCTGATGGACAACACGGCAAGCTCGGGCTCGGCCAGGATCGTTGCCTCGCCACGAACCGACACGGTCGGCGACGTCGTCATGGTGGCACTCGTGCCCGCTACCCCGGGTTCGGCGGCGGGTCAGCGGTTCTTGGCTCGCCTCGGTTTCGCGGTTGGCGACGCGTCCTCGATCATGTTCTCCTCAAGCGGAGTGTCCGGTGTGGTCGGCGCGGGCGATTCGACGGTCTCCTCCGAAGCCAGGGGAGCGGTCGGCGCGGTCTCGTTGCCGCTCTCGGCCTCTGTCGACAGCGGGGACGGCGTCGTCACCTCGGCACCGCCGGAACGGTCGGCCGGTGTGGTGGCGGTCGCTCCCGCGCTGTGGGCGCCACCGCTCGCACTCTCGCCGGCGTCGGACCACTGCTCGCCGCCACCGAAGAACTTCTTGTAGGCGAGGAAGCCAGCGCCGCTGAGACCCAACACCACCAGGAGGTTGCGGAGCTTGTGCCCCTTCTTCGGCTCGTCGGCCAGACCGAGGCGGATGGCCGCCTTCCGGCCGCTACGTCGGCCTCCGGCGAGCGCCTGCTGGGCGACCGGAGCCAACGCCTTCCGAGCGTCCTCGATGACCGGCGCGATCCGGTCCCGGGTCTCTCCAAGAGCGGGAGCCACCTTCTCCTTGGCGTCGCCGATCACCGGGGCGACCCGTCCCTTCACCTCGCCGACTACCGGGGCGAGGCGCGTCCTGGTGTCGTCGAGGACCGACCCGACCGAGTCACGGGCTGAACCAGCCACCGGACTCACCCGATCACGCACGTCTTCTGTTGTCGACGACAGGCGTCGCCTGGCCTTGCCCAGTGCCATCACGTGCTCCTCCTAGAGTCGGCCGGTCGACCGCGTGCCGTTCGCTTCACTGCCGTTCACCCTAGCAAGGCACCCCTCGCCGTACCCGCGGAGAGGCGATGCTGCGCGACGCGCCATGACCCGGTTGAGCGGCGTGCAAGGATAGGGACATGCCCGGCCCAGGGCGATCCTCAGGCGCCGGGCCTGGCATGTCCCGTCTCGTCGACAGTGCTCCACTCCGCGAAAGGTGCCCCGGTGGCCGACAGCCTCTATGCCACGCTCGAGACCAACCACGGCGACGTGGTTATCCAGCTCTTCCCCGACCAGGCACCGAAGACCGTCGAGAACTTCGTCGGGCTCGCCGAGGGCACCAAGGAGTGGACCGACCCGACTACCGGGGCCAAGTCCAAGACCCCGTTCTACGACGGGCTGATCTTCCACCGGGTGATCTCCGGGTTCATGATCCAGGGCGGCTGCCCCCGCGGGGATGGCCGCGGAGGTCCCGGCTACACGTTCAAGGACGAGTTCCACCCGGACCTGCGCTTCGACCGGCCATACCTGTTGGCGATGGCCAACTCGGGCCCGTCGACCAACGGGTCGCAGTTCTTCATCACGGTGGGGCCGACCCCGCACCTCAACAACAAGCACACGATCTTCGGCGAGGTCGCCGACCAGCCGAGCCGCGACGTCGTGGACAAGATCGCCAGCACCCGGACCGGTCGCGGCGACGCTCCGGCCGACCAGGTCGTCATCTCACACGTTGACGTCGAGCGGCGCTGACCACCTCAAGGGATTTGACATGAGCGCCACGTCCCCGCCGCCCAGCGGCACCAGCACGGCGCCGCACTGCTACCGGCACCCCGGCCGCGAGACCTATATCTCGTGTCAGCGCTGCGGCCGGCCGATCTGCCCCGACTGCATGCGCCAGGCGTCGGTCGGATTCCAGTGCCCGGAGTGCGTGCGCGAGGGACACTCGCAGGCCAGGACAGCCCGTACGTCGTTCGGGGGACGCGCCGGCCTCAGTTCCCCCGTCGTGACGATGACCCTCATCGCCATCAACGTCGCCGTCTTCCTGATCGTTAGCGGGACCGGCGGGATCGGCGGGCGAGTCGGGCGGCACCTGGTCGAGATCCCCACCAGTGTCGGCTTTGCCCCGTCTCTCAACCTCACGGGCGTGGCACAGGGTGGCTATTGGGAGATCGTCTCCTCCACGTTCACCCACTTCGAGATCCTGCACATCGCGATGAACATGATCGGGCTGTGGATCTTCGGCTCGTTCCTCGAGCATGAGCTCGGCCGGTGGCGATTCCTGGCGCTCTACCTGGTCACCGGCATCGTCGGCTCGGTCGGCGTGTACCTGGTGGCTGACCCCCACGTACTCGCCTACGGCGCATCCGGCTCGGTGTTCGGGCTCTTCGCCGCCGCGTTCGTGGTCCTGATGAAACAGCGCCGCGACGTCACGCAGCTGCTGGTGCTGCTGGCGCTGAACCTGTTCATCTCCTTCGCCGTCCCGCACATCGCCTGGCAGGCCCATATCGGTGGTCTGCTCAGCGGGTTCGCCATCGGAGCCGCGTTCGTCTACCCCCCGCGGCAGCAGCGCACTCTCGCCGCGGTGGGCACGATCGCGGCGATGGTGCTGGTGTGCGCGATCGTGGTGGCGCTGCGGACTGCCGCGCTCACCGCCTGATCGGCTCCCGGGAGCGGGTTGTCCACACTGGGGATAACCTCTGTGGAGAACTTACATCGATGTAAGTACGGCGGGCCAACGCCGGATGAACGGCCGGGTCATCTGGCTACTCCCAGCGGGTCGAGAGCACAAACCCGAAGGCGATGAACACCATACCGATGACCAGATTCCAGTTCCCGAGGTTGCTCATGTACTTGAGGTTGGGCGCAAGGTAGAAGACCACGATCCACGCCAGCCCGAAGATCCAGCAGAACACCATGACCGGCGCCACCCACCGCCGACCGCCTACCCGGGTGGTTCGGCTCGCCCCCCGCGGCGGGGTGTACTCGGCCTTCTTACGCGGGCGGGACTCCGGCACGGCGACTCCTCACTCGGCGACTCCTCACTCGGCGGCTTTCGTGCCTAGAGCCTAACGGGTACGGCGGGTCGCGGCGGCCTCGCCGTACAGTGGATGGGTGGGAGCACCGGGTCAGCACGAGCGACGCCCATGGTGGCGGCGGCTGCTCTTGCCCGGGCGCACCTCCCGGTCGTGGGGATGGCAGTTCGCCGGACCGCTCGCGTTCGCCTGCGCCGGGCTGCTCGCCGCCACTAGCGCGATCAACGCCCAGGGCACGGACCTGCGCGGAGGCCGGAACACCAGCCTGATCGAGATCGTCAGCACCGAACGCGCCAAGGTCGAGGCGCAGAAGCGGCAGGAGGCGGCCCTGCAGGCCCAGGTCGATGCGCTCGCCAAGGGCCTGAGCGGGGGACAGGTCGACGTGCTGCAGCGGCGCATCGACACGCTCGGGTTGCCCGCGGGCCTGCGCTCGCTAACCGGGCCGGGCATTGTCGTGACGCTCAACGACGCTCCGCGTGACCAGGAGGTGCCGGCGGGAACCGACCCGGACCTGCTGGTGGTCCACCAGCAGGACATCCAGGCGGTCACCAACGCCCTGTGGGCTGGCGGCGCCGAAGGCATCAGCCTGCAGGGCAATCGGATCATCTCCACGACCGGCATCAAGTGCGTCGGCAACACCGTGGTTCTCCAGGGTGTGCCCTACGCACCGCCGTACCGGATCGTCGCCTTGGGCCCCACGGCCAGCATGTACCGCGCGCTGCAGTCCTCACCCGAGGTCCGCAACTACCGCGACTACGTCCCACCGCCGTACAACCTCGGCTGGTCGGTGCGCAGCAGCCCCCAGCTGCGGATCCCGGGGTTCCGCGCACCGATCGCCCTTGCGTACGCCGAACCCGCCGCCGGCCGCTGAAGGGGGCGGGCTAGGAGTGGGCTAGGACGGCTAGGTGGCTACGTCTTCGTCGTCTCCGTCGGGGTGGTCGGCGAGGTCGGGCTGGTGGGCGAGGTCGGGCTGGTGGGCGAGGTCGGGCTGGTGGGCGACGTCGGGGTGGTGGGTGTGGTCGGGCTGGTGGGCGACGTCGGGGTGGTGGGTGTGGTCGGCGCCGTCGGCGGTCCGGGGCCGAGCGACACGGTGATCACCACCGTCGAGCCGTAGGGCTGTGCGGTCAGGCCGTCCGGGTTCTGGTCTACGACGGTGCCTCGGCGCGCGTCGGACTGCCGGAACGAGGGCAACGCGACGAAACCCGCACTCTCGAGGTCGCTCTTGGCCCGCACCCGGGTTTCCCCGACGACGTTGGGCACCTCTACCAGACCGGCCGAGTAGTGAAGGTCGATCGTCTTGCCGACCGGCTGCACGCTGCCGGCTGGTGGGTCGGTGCCGATCACCCGACCGAACCTGAGCTGGCTGTCCCGGACCTTGATCGGGTTGACGACGAAGTCGAGGGCCTCCAGACGCCTGGTGGCCTCCTTGAGGAAGTACGGCGTCAGGACGGGCACGCGGTGCGTCTTCACCCCGGCCGACACCTTGACGTCGACCGGGGACCCCTCCGGTGCCCGGTCGAGTCGTGTCGGGCTCTGCGCGACGATCTCGCCCTTCGGCACCGTCGCGCTGGACACGCGGGTGGGAGTGCCGAGCCGGAGCCCGGCTCGTTTCAGCGTCGTCGAGGCCTGCGGCACGGTGAGTCCGACGACGTTGGGCACGTCGACCTGCCGGGTGCCACCGCTGCCGAGCAGGCCGGGCAGCAGCAGTGCGGCCAGGATCGCGAGGACCACGGCCACCCCACCCACGACAACCCACAGCCAGGTGCGGTTTCGCCGCGGCGGGACCTGCTGATACGTCGAGGTGGTCCCGGTCGTGACGGCGGTTGTTGTCGCGTCTGCGGGGTTGGAGAGGAAGTGCGGCTGCGTCTCCAGCGAGGCGGCGGCCGCCACGGCGGGTGCCAGTACCGGCAGCCCACCCAGGGCGCGCTCGATGTCGGCGTGCATCTCCGAGGCGCTCTGGTAGCGCTCGTCGACCCGCTTGGCCAACGCCTTCAAGGTGATGGCGTCCACCTCGGGCGGCACCGTCGACTCGTAGAAAGAGGGAGCGGACGGCTCCTCGCGCACATGCTGGTAGGCCACCGACACCGGTGAGTCGCCGACGAACGGGGGACGCCCGGTGAGCAGCTCGAACAGCAGGCAGCCCGTCGAGTAGAGGTCGCTGCGCGCGTCGACCTGCTCGCCACGGGCCTGCTCGGGAGAGAGGTACTGCGCCGTACCCACGACTGCGGCGGTGGCGGTCATGGTGGCCGAGCTGTCGGCGATGGCACGGGCGATGCCGAAGTCCATGACCTTGACCTCGCCGGTCGGCGTGAGCATGACGTTCGCCGGCTTGATGTCGCGGTGGATGATCCCGGCCCGGTGGCTGTAGTCGAGAGCGGTCAGCACCGAGGCGGTGATCTCGAGGGCGCGCTCAGGCAGGATCTTGCGCCCCTCGCGGAGGATGTCGCGGAGGGTCCGCCCCTCGGCGAGCTCCATCACGATGTACGGGAGCATCACCCCGGAGCCGTTCGGGTCGGGCTCCTCGCCGGTGTCGTAGACCGCGACGATCGACGGATGGTTGAGTGAGGCGGCCGACTGGGCCTCGCGGCGGAACCGGGCCTGGAACGTCGGGTCGCCGGCCAGGTCGACGCGGAGTCGCTTGATCGCGACAGTCCGGCCGAGCCTGGCGTCCTCGGCCTGGTGCACATCGGCCATGCCGCCACGACCGAGCAGGCCGCCGATCTCGTAGCGCCCGTCACCCAGCGTGCGGTGCACGCCGTTCCCGGACCCGTTCCCGTTATCGGGGGGGAGAGCGCTCATCGATCGGACCTTCCGCGAAGAGATGTCGTCATTGCTGTATCACCGCCTCCATCACCGCGCGCGCGATCGGCCCGGCCAGTCCGCCGCCGGTGATGTCCGCGCGGTCGACGCCGCTCTGCTCGATGACCACGGCAACCGCGACCTGCGGGTCGTTGGCGGGCGCGAAGGTCACCATCCAGGCATACGGCGACCGCGAGGTGTTGGAGTTTGCGGTCCCGGTCTTGCCGGCGACGCTGACGCCGGGGATCTGCGCGGGGCTGCCGGTGCCGGAGTTCACCACATCGACCATCATCTGGGTCAGCTCGTCGGCCACCGAACCAGAAATTGCCTGGTGCAGCACCTCCGGCTGCGCCTTCGACAGTACGTCGAGATTGGGAGACCTGACCTCGTCCACGACGTACGGCTTCATCACCGCGCCACCGTTGGCGATGCCAGCCGCCACCATGGCCATCTGCAGCGGACTCGCGGCCACGTCGAACTGGCCGATGGCCGAGAGAGCGGTTTCCGGCTCGTCCATCGTCTGCGGGAACTGGCTCTGGTTGAACGGAAGCTGGGTCAGGTAGTCCTCGTTGAAGCCGAACTTCTCGGCCTGGTCCCGCAGCCGTTGGGCGCCGAGCTTGAGGCCGAGGTCCCCGAACGAGACGTTGCACGAGACGACGAGGGCCTGGGTGAGCGTGATCTGGTTGCCGCCGCAGTCCGACCCGTTCTCGTTGTGCAGCACGTGCGACGTCTGGGGCAGGTCGAGCGAGGTCCCGCCGCGGACCATCGTGTCCGGCCGGTAGCCGTTGGACAGTGCGGTCGCCGCGGTGACCAGCTTGAACGTCGAGCCGGGCGGGTAGATCGACTGGGTCGAGCGGCTGATGAAGTTGACGGCGCCGCCGGCGTTGAGCCCGCGGTAGGCGGCGGACACCTGGTCGAAGTCGTGCCCGGCGAGCAGGTTCGGGTTGTACGACGGCACTGAGACGTCGGCCAGGATGGCTCCGGTGCGCGGGTCCAAGGCAACGGCGGCACCGCGGATGTCACCCGGGAGCTTGAGCAGCCCGTTGTACGCGGCCTTCTGCGCGCGCTGGTCGATGGTGGTGAGCACGCTGCCGCCCTTCGGCTGGTTGTTGCCGATCAGGTCGAGCAGACGATTGACGAACAGCCGGCTGTCGCTGCCGGACAGGATGGAATTCTCTGACGACTCCACGGCGCGGGTGCCGTAGTAGCAGGAGAAGTAGCCGGTGACGGGTGCGTAGAGCTTGGCCGCGGTGTACCGGCGGAGGTACTTGAGCTGGTCACCTGAGGGGATGCTCTTGGCTGCTGTCTTGCCGCCGACCAGGATCGGGCCGCGTTCGCTCGAGCACTCGGCGTCACGGGCTCGCCTGTTGTCGGCCCTTGCGTTCAGGTCGCCGGCCCGGAGGACCTGCACGTAGTTGGCGTTGGCCAGCAGCAGGACGAACAGGATGAGCGAGAACACCGCGAGAGTGCGGATCGGTCGGTTCATCGCACGGTCACCACCTGGGTGTCGTCGTCGGCGGTTGGCATGAGCAGGTCGGGTGCGGGTTGCCGGGCGTGGTTGCTCACCCGGAGCACGAGCGCCACCATCGCCCAGTTGGCGAGTAGGGCTGAACCGCCGTACGACAGGAACGGCGTGGTCAGGCCGGTGAGCGGAATCAGCTTGGTGACCCCGCCGACGACCACGAACACCTGGAGGGCGAAGGCCATCGACAGCCCGACCACGAGCAGCTTGCCGAAGGCGTCACGGCAGATCAGCGCGGTGCGCAGACCGCGCTCGACGATCAGCGCGTAGATCACGATGATCGCCATCAGACCGGTGAGTCCCAGCTCCTCGCCGAGTGAAGTGGCGATGAAGTCGGTCCAGGACAGGGGCGTCAGCTGCGGGCTGCCCTGTCCCCAGCCGCGGCCGAGGATGCCTCCCCACGCCATGCTGTACTGCCCCTGGATGATCTGGTAGTAGTCGCCACTGCTGGAGAAGGGGTCGAGCCACCCTTGGACCCGGTTCTGCACGTGGCTGAAGGCCAGATAACCGAAGTAGGCGCCGGCCGCGAACAGCCCACCGCCCACGACCAGCCAGCTCGGGCGTTCCGTGGCGACGTACAGCAGCATGACGAACAGCCCGAAGAACAGCAGCGACGATCCCAGATCGTCCTCGAACACCAAGATGCCGAGGCTGATGATCCACATCGCCACGATTGGCCCCAGGTCGCGCCCCCGCGGGAGGTCGATGCCGAGGAACCGGCGACCCGCAAGTGCCAGGGCATCGCGCTTCACGACGAGGTAGCCGGCGAAGAAGATCGCCAGGCAGATCTTGGCCAGCTCACCGGGCTGGAAGGAGAAGCCGCCCAGCCGGATCCAGATCCGGGCCCCGTTGATGTTGACCCCGAGCCCAGGCACCAGAGGCAGCAGCAGCAGGGCGATCCCGGCGAAGCCCATGGTGTAGGTGAGCGTCTGCAGGATCCGGTGGTCGCGCACGACCAGCAAGGTGGCGACGAAGCCGATCACCGACAAGGTCGTCCAGATCAGTTGCTGGGAGGCGTACGTGTGTGCGTCGGAGCTCTGCGCCAGCCGACCGACGTCGATGCGGTGGATCATGGCCAGGCCGATGCCGTTCAGGGCGACCACGCAGGGCAGGATCACCGGGTCTGCGTACGGCGCCTTGAACCTGACGACCAGATGGCAGGTCAGCGCAAGAACCACCAGTCCGCCGCCGTACTCGAGGATGTCGGTGGGCACCCGGTTTTCGGTGCCGAGGCCGACCAGCGCGTAGCTGCCGACGCCGAGCGCGAGGGCCAGCACGAGCAGGGCGAGCTCCACGCCGCGCCGCTTCTTCGGCACGATCGCGTCGACGAACCGGCTCGGCGCGGACCGCGCGCGGTTCACCGGGGGCTTCCGGATGTCGACGCGGCGCACCCGCGCGGGCTACCGGCCCCGCCGCTCCCCGGTTGCACCAGGTCCGGCGGGGGAGCGACGTCAGTGTCGGCGCCTGGGGGAACCGTCGGCTGCGTCGATGTCGGGGTACCCGTTGTTGAGGTCTTGGTGGTGGGGGTCTTGGTGGTGGGGGTCGGGGGTTCGGAGGTCGGTGGCTGGGTGGTCGGGGTCTTCGAGGGTGTGCGGGGTGCCGGCAGGGTCACCGCTGGTGAGGTCGGGGGCTCTTGTGGACCGGCGCAGATCTTGGCGAAACCGCGGAGCTCGTCGACGATCCGTTCGGCCCTGGTCAGGCTGTCTGCGGTCAGGCCGTCCTTCACCTGACTGCGACGGAAGGCCGGCAGGTCGGACAGCAACAGGTGCTGGTCGGCGTAGACGTGGCTGAGCGAGAGACCGGGAAGCTGCGCATCGACCCCCTGGTAGATCGCGACCCGGTCGCCGTGGTCGCTGACGAAGTACTGCGTCTGGGACCACGAGTAGGCGATCGTGAGTCCGCCGCCGATGACGGCCAGGGCCACCACGACCAGCGCAAAGCGACGCAGCCAGAGGAACCGCCGTGGCGCCCTGGGGGCGTAGCGCAGCTCTTCGGGGTCGACCGACGGGTCGAGCATGAGCATCTCGTTGGCGGCCGGCTCGTCGCGCTGGGCCCAGGTACGCAGCCGGGTGAGGGGCCCCCGGTGCCGGTCGCCGGCGGCGCCGACGACCATCGGCTCGGCGGTCGCTGGCGCCGAATCCTCCGTGACGTCTCCGACGAGCACGGTCACGTTGTCGGTGCTGCCGGACTCCAGCGCGAGCGCGGTCAGCTCTGCGGCCACCTCCTGGGCGCTCCCGGAGGCCATCGCCTGGGCGATCCGGTCCTGTGAGACGAAACCGGTCAGGCCGTCACTGCAGATCAGGATCCGGTCACCGGCCTGGACGTCGTGCGTCGACAGGTCCGGCTCGTTGTCGTGGCGGCCGTCGAGGACCTTGAGCAGCAGGGACCGATGCGAGTGAACCGACGCCTCGCCCTCGGAGATGCGACCCTCGTCGATCAGGCTCTGCACCCAGGTGTGGTCGCGGGTGATCCGCAGCAGGTCTCCGTCGCGCAGCAGGTAGCCGCGGGAGTCCCCGAGGTGAGCCACCCCGATCCGGGTGCCGTCGAAGAGCGCCGCGGTGATCGTGGTACCCATCCCGTCGACGCTCGGGTCCTCCTCGATGAGCTCGGCGATTCGCTCGTTGGCGAGCAGGATGGCGCCGGCGAGCGCCGGCAGCATGTCGTCGGGGGGGTGCTGGTCGAGCCGCTTGACGGTCTGGATGGTGACTGCCGAAGCGAGGTCGCCGGCCGGGGCGCCACCCATGCCGTCGGCGACGACGATCAGGTGCGGACCTGCATAGCCGGAGTCGTCGTTCTTCTTGCGAACCCGACCGATGTCGGACACCGCGCCGAACCTCAAGGACAGTGCCACTACTACTTCTTCAGCTCGGCGATGGTCTTGCCCACTCGGACCTGCACCCCGACCGTGACAGCCATGGGAGTGGTGATGCGCTGGCTGCCGATGTAGGTGCCGTTGGTGGAGCCGAGGTCCTCGACGTACCAGTCCTCACCGTTCGGCACGAAGCGGGCGTGCCGGGTGGACACGTAGTCGTCGTCGAGGCGGATGGTGGCGTCGGCGCCGCGGCCCAGCAGGATGGGCTGCGCACCGAGCGGCACGGTTACGCCGACGTTGCTGCCTTCGGTGATGACGAGCCTGGTCGGTGCGCCGCGGCGCCGCTTGGGCGTCTTGGCGGGCTTGCCCTGCTTGGTGCTGCGGGGCTGTCGTCCCTGTCCCGACAACTGTGCGGGATCGACCCGCTCGCCGAACATGTCCGAGCGGATCACCGAGACGGCCGAGAGCACGAACAGCCATAGCAGGCCGAGGAAGCCGAGCTTGATGAGCGTCAGCGTGAGTTCAGACACCGTTCACCACCGGGGCGGCTGGGGTTCAGCGGGCGGATAGCTCGGGTAGGGAGTCGGTGAGTTGCTGGGCGGACGCTGAGGTGGCGCGGCCGCAGCCGGTCGCGCCGGCTGCCCGGAGCGGGAGCCGACGTGCACGTGGATGGTGGTGCCGCCGATCTGGACGACGGCGCCGTCCTCGAGGATCGCGTGCTGGGTGCGTCGCCCGTTGACCAGGGTGCCGTTGGTCGAGCCAAGGTCGACGACGCTGACCAGGGCGTCGGTCTCTCCCGACTGGAGCCGGAACTCCGCGTGCCGCCGCGACACCCCCGGGTCGTCAATCCTGAGGTCGGCCTGGGTGCCTCGCCCGAGGACCAGCCCGGGCGCCTCGAGCGGGTGACGCACGCCGTTGACCTCGAGGGTCACAGGGGCACGCCGGACGGCGGTGTCGCTCAGCGACTGACCAGCGGCCGGGGTGACGTCGGCCGCCGCCGACGACCGAACCCGGAATCGCCCCGTCGTGAGCTCCTCGCTGCGCTGGAACTTGAGCTGGATCGCGCCCGCGAAGAGGTAGCGCTGCTCGTCGGCGTGCTCGTGCAGCATCTGGGCGAGCTCGCTGCTCAGCGTCTCGCCGTACGCCGACAACCGGTCGAAGTCGGTCGGAGACAGGTCGATCACGAAGTTGTTGGGGGCGAGCCGCCTCTCCCGGCTGAGGATCTGGGCGGAGTTGTCGACTTCGCGCTGCAGCGCCGCGGCGATCTCCATGGGCTGCACGGCGCTGCGGAAGGCCCGCGCGAACGCGCCTGTCACCAGATGTTCGAGCCGTTGCTCGAAACGGTGCAGCGCGCTCACTTGTCGCCTCCCTAGCCGGCCGTCCTCAACCGCACGCCCAGGCGGCCCCGCCTCGATGCTATCGGCAACTCCGGTCGAAACCACGTCGGCCACGGTACGGCGGCACCGACGCCGACAGGAGCGCAGCAGCCCTGCGTGTTACCCTTTTCTGTCGCCTCGGCGGCAGCGCGCGGGTGGCGGAATAGGCAGACGCGCACGGTTCAGGTCCGTGTGCCCGAAAGGGCGTGGGGGTTCAACTCCCCCCTCGCGCACACCACCGAAGCCCTAGACCTGACCTGGGGCTTCGTCCGTTTCAGGCGTAGCCTCGATGCCTCCAGGTAGCACGGTGGTAGCACCAGCCCCTTTCGGGAGGTGTGGCTATGGCTTGGATAGAGAAGCGCACGCGCGGTGACGGAGGCGTCTCAGCGCGGGTGGTGTGGCGCCTGGGGGGCGCCAGGGACGGGGCCTATCAGGCGGAGACGTTCGGCGCCGGCAGCGATGCACAGAACCGCGCGCGCTGACGGCTTGAAGAAGATGGTCGACGCCGCCGGGCAGCGCTGGCCGGACGGCTGGATCAAGGGCGACGGGTTTGTGCGCCCGCCCGGCGAGGCCGATCCGCTCAAGGCGCCGCCGCGGTTCGTCGACATCGGCGAGGAGTACGTCCGGCAGATCGTCGACCTCTCGCCGGGCCAGCGGAAGCGGTATCTCGGACACGTGCAGGTGCTGGCCAGGACGAGGGTCCGCGGCTCCTACCTCTTCACGCGCCCGGTGACGGCGATCCACGAGTCCGACATCAAGGAGTGGCTGATCGACTGGGACCGGTCGCTGAAGACCAAGGCGAACTACCACGGCCTGATACACGGCGTCTTCGCCTACGCCGTCAAGCGCGGCTACCTCGTCGCCAACCCGGCGATCGGTACGGCGCCCAAGCAGTCACGAGTGAAGCAGTCGCGGCCGGAGCTGCGGTTCCTCACCGAGCGAGAGCTGGAGACCGCCGTGCGGCTCGCGGGAGCTCACGGCGATCTGCTGAGCGTGACGGTCGGCACCGGTCTTCGGTTCGGCGAGGTCAGCGCCTTGTGGGTCGGCGACGTAGATCTCGACCACCGCACCATCCGGATCAACAAGGCGTGGAAGCGCAACGTTGAGGACGACGCCACCGATACCCCGGGTTGGCTGGCCAAGCAGTTGGAGCTCAAGCACACGATGCGTGACCACCACCTCGGCAATCCGAAGACCCCGAAGTCTCGCCGCACGATCACGATCTCGCCGGCGGTCGCCAAGGTGCTGCGTAAGCAGATCCAGGGCAAGTCTTCCGACGACTTCGTGTTCACCAGCCGCACCGGCCTGCCCCTGCACAATGGCGACTTCTACACCCACGTCTGGCGCAAGCTGATGAAGGCGCTGGCAGCCGAGGACCTCGCACCCTTCCGGTTCCACGACCTGCGCCACACCCACGTCGCCTGGCTGGTCGCCGGCGGAGCGCCGCTCCCGCACATCCAGGCACGGCTGGGCCACGAGTCGATCACCACCACGATCGACACCTACGGGCACCTGCTGCCCGCGGGCGACGAGCTCATCTCCGCGATCATCGACACCGCCCTCACCGGCGGCACGATCCGACCGAAGGCGGGTTCCTAACGTGTTGCTTTCTCTTGCTCTACGCAACACACTGGTGGTGCGGCGATGATCTTCGACCGGATCGAGTGGGACGAGCACAACCTCGACCACGCGACCAAGAGGCTCACTGCCGCAGAGATCGAGCAGGCGATATGGAACGCCCCGCGGATGCGAACCAATCGGCGTAACCCGGGCCGGGCAAGGATTGAGTCAGTGACGGACGGGGGCAAAGCGGTCGTGATCATCGTGGCGCTGGTGCCGAAGGGTGTGCGGCCGATAACGGGTTGGGAGGCATGAGCATGAGCGAGTCGAGGTCCGAGGCCGAGCTGGCCGCGTACTACAACGAGACGCACGACCTCTCCGAGTTCGACGACGGCGAGGACGTGCCGATCACGGTCAAGCGGTCGGTCACGATCTCGGTCCGGTTCTCCGACAAGGAGATCGCTGAACTTCGTGCGCGTGCCGAGCAGGCCGGCGTCAAGGTCACCTCGTTCATCCGCGCGGCAGCCCTGGAGGCAGCCAGCCCGGTCGATCGCGCGGCGCTGGGCGAGCTTGCCCGCGACCTTGAGCAGCGTGCCCATCAGGTCGCCGAGTTCGTGACTCGGGGCGCGTAAATCACGAGAAGAGGCACCACCACTGATGGGAGCCGCTCAACGCTCAGGGGCGTGTCGGTCATGCATGAAGCGCAAGACGAGCCTCGCCTCCGCCGCGGAAGGATAGCGCCCACACGGATGAGCGCACATTTGAGGAACCTGGGCATTCGCGGCGAAATGACGCACTAACTCCGCAACCTGTTCAAAGCGCCGGGCATGAGGCCGTCTGCGTCGGCGCTGGCCGCTAACCTCAGCCGGGTGAGGAGGAGCCGGTGACGTCGCAGCGCAGCGCAGTGTCAGGCCCGTCCTCGGCGACGCCTGACCTAGACCCGACGCTCTTTCAGGTCCCGTCGGACGTTGATGACGACCTGCCCGTCTCCCCAGCGGTCGACACCCTCCCCCTTGGGAGGCTTGGCTACCGCGATGCGGAACGCCTGTTCCTCTGTCTCCTCGATGACCAAGCGGACCTCACCTACGCAAAGTCCTATGGAGCGCCGGGCCAGGACCAGGCCGGCATCGACGTCTACGGCCGTTTCCGAGCACAGCAGGACGGCGAGCCAGTCGAAACCACGATCCCGGCCAGCGACCGCTACATCACTCTCCAGTCGAAGCGCGTCACGAAGTTCACTGCTGGCGACATCGAAGCAGCGGTGACCAGGTTTCTGGAGGGCCGTTGGGCGAGTACCAGCCGAACCTTCATCCTCGCGACAACCTTCGACTTCACTGACACGAAGCTCGATGACGCAGTCCGAGCTGCCTCCGACCGTCTCGAAGATCATGGAGTCGAGTTCGTTCCCTGGCATGCCGAAACGATCAACGAGCTTCTCAGGGACCGACCGCGGCTCGTCGACCGGTTCTTCGGAGAGCAGTGGGTAGCACGGTTCTGCGGGCAGAGCGCGCTCTCACAGCTTCCGAGCAGACGTTTGGACCGCACTGAAACCCGCCGCCTACGCGCGGAACTGCGGACCCTGTACGAATCCGCCTTCGCAGCGGCAGCGTCACTCACGCCCGTCGAGAGCGCGCAGCGCGATGAGTTCGTCATCGTCGACGTCATCGAGCGCGACACCAGTCGTGAAGACCTTGTGGACCGAACCACTCGAGAAGCTCCGCCCGCGGCGCCAGAAGCAGCCACGCCCGAGACCGGGCGCGTCGAACTGCGGACGACGCCTTCACGGCGACGCCCCAGAAAGTCCCTGCGCTCCGTGCGGGCGTTGTTGGAGGACCACCGTGGATCTGGTGGAGTCAGCGGCGCAGAGCCAGCCGACCGGTGGCTTTCGCGCGGGTCACGAGACCTTCTTGTCGGTGATCCCGGAACCGGCAAGTCAAGCCTGCTCCGGTTCGTTGCATCGGACCTGCTCGCGGAGGCACCCGAGTCCGCCGCACTTCAACGCATCCATGGCGAGCGACTGCCGGTGTGGCTTCCGTTCGGCTTCCTGTGCCGACACCTGGATGCTGACCAATCCCATTCCCTGACGACAGCTGTCGAGACCTGGCTGAGCAACCATGGCAGGCCCGATCTCGTTCCGCTGGTCACACAGGCCCTTCAGGATGACCGCCTGCTCCTGCTCATCGACGGCATCGACGAGTGGACGAGCGAGTCGACGGCGAACCTGGCTATCGGAGCGATCGAAACCCACCTGGGCCACAGCGAGACTGCCGCGGTCCTCTCAACGAGACCGTACGCGCCGAGCCGACTGCCGTTCACACTTCCCTGGCGGCGCGCCGATGTCGCCCCACTGGACCGCGAGCAACAGCGACGGATCGCAACCCAATACCTCGCCCCTCCGGCCGACCTGGACACCTCACAGCGCCTTTCGCCGGGAGACCCAACAACACGAGAGGGGGTTGGGCCGCATCAGCTGACGTGGTCTGCTGCCAACGTCGAGCCGTTTCTGGCCGAGCTCGGCCGTGAAGCAGACCTCCAGCCTTTCGCGCGCGTCCCGCTCCTTCTCGCGCTGCTCGCCCGCACCTGGCGAGGTGAACCACTGCCGCCGCGCCGCTATGACCTCTACGAGACGGTGATCAGAATGCTGCTCGACACGCACCCCAAGATGCGCGCGCGTGCGTCCAAGGTGCCCGGTAGCCGACTGTCGACCGACGACTTCCGAACCCTGATCCAGGCCGTGGCCCACGAGCTAAAAACAAGCGAGACCCCGCAGCCGGTGCCGATCCGCGACATGCGCAACCTCGTAGCCCGCCTTCTCGCCGACGAGGACATCCTGGGGTACGCGGAATCGGAGGCTGCTCAGCTCAGCAAACAGATCATGGCGATGGCAGAGGACGAGTTCGGCGTTCTCGTGGCTCAGGGAGTCAAGCACGTCTCGTTCGTGCACCGCGTCATCGGCGACCACCTCGTCGGCTGCCACCTGGCGGAAAAGGGGCCCGACGAACTCGAGGCCACGGTCGTCACGCGGCATGCCGACCCGGCCTGGACCGACGTTCTACTTTCCGCATTGAACAGGCAGACCAGCAAGCAGTCTGTCGCACACATCATCGAGACGGTCGTGCAAAGCGGCGCGGACGCATGCGAGTTGCCGTGGCCCGCAAACCTCCAAGGGCGTCGAGCTTCCTGGCTGTTCGTGGCGGACGCGCTCGCATCCGAGGTAAGGCTCGCACCACGCGACGCTCGAGCGATGCTGGAAAGGATCATTATCGAAGTAGAAGATTTGACGTCCTTGGAGTTCAGCGCCGAACTCATCACCAGACTCGTCCGGGCGGCGACCTCACCGTCCCATTGGCGCGTACTGGAGCCGACCTTTCGGCGTTGGCTGGACGCAACCCGGCCCTACGCCGGCCCAGCCTTGTGTGCGCTTCACCAAATCCAGACAGATGACGACGATCGGCTTCGCCGCATCCTGCTGCAGAACTTCCGGAACGAAGACGCCAACGCGCGCTCGAACGCGGTTGAAAGCTTCGTGCGACGGTTCGGAAATCGCCGATCGAGTCCCGATTCACCCACCGAATCCACCGCGACTGTCGACGCCCACTCCGCTGTCCCAATCGACCCCGCGGTCGTCCAGATGGTTCGCGACGCACCCGATGCGCGTACCCAGGCCGCCGCACTGACAGCCTTGGCGCTCGGCTGGCCTGACGATCCGATTACGCGTGAGCATCTCGAATGGGCCAGGAACACTCCGAAGACCAACATCCGAACCTCGGCTCTACACGCCATCGCAGAATCCGCCCCCGAAGTGAGCCTTGCGGACCTCTTCACGGCTGACGAGTACGGGTTCGTGATGAGCCACCTTTACGAAGCGAGTCACTACCTTGAAGACCACGGGTGGACCGGACTCAATGCCCAATTGGTCCTGCGGGCAGTCTCCGAACTGGGGGCACCCCAGCGTGACGAGATGGTCCGGTTCGTCGAAGAGACCCTGCGACAAGATCCGATGACGGGCGGAAGCCGATCGATGTGCTGGGAAATCGCATGCGGCCCGTTTGCGAATGAGTCGCGCCTCCGGGACTGGGTTGTGGCTGAGCTCTCCGACAACACATCCAGCCACCCGCTGATCCTGTACAACATAGAGACCATGCCAGCGGCATGGACCGACGAGCCGGTCGTCAAGGCAGCGATCAACTCCAGGATCGGCGACCTCATGACGAGCATGCGAGCCCACGCTTCCATCCTGACGAAGGCTCTTGCAGACGAGGGCGCCAAGCGTGCCCTGCTCGACGCCCTCGACGGCTTCCGCCCGTATGGCGCTGCCCGGGAGCTGGTCCGCCGATTCGGCACTGACTCGGAAGTGCACGCAGAACTCAACAGGCGCTTCGGTGACGACACGCAAGCAGCGAAGCTCGCCGACATCGCCCTGCGGCATCTGGGCACAGCCGACGGATTCGCCCGCATCCTGGAGGTGCTGCGCAACCTCAACACAGCACGGCCTGAGTTCGCCAGCGAGGAGCACGTCGTTGTCGCTGGCGCGGTGGCAACAGCCTGGCACCTGCTGGAAGAAGCCGCCGCCGGGCGAGCGAGCGAAGACGTCTCCATTTCGCCCGACGAGGCGGCCGCGATTCTCGCCAGCCACGACTCAGCCAGGGTCGCAGCCGACTGCATGACAGTTCCGACCCGCAGAGGACTCAGCTGGCACATCGACAACATCATCTACAGCTGGCCGGCGCACACCGCGCTCTACGCCATCAATGAGCTCCACAATGACGCCCACGTTTCCGAAGGACTACCGGATCGAATCCACTCTGCCGTGCTGTATGCCCACTCGAAGCTCCAGGACGAAGCATCAGCGCAAGCGCTGGACCTCGCTCTGGACCTGTTGACGGCACTGCGCCCCGAACTGCGCGAGGTACTCGTTCATGAACTTTGCTTGGCGCCGATTCCGGCGGCGCAATTGCTCGAGGTCTTGTCGGCATGGACCAGAGACCAAGACGATGGAGTTCGCCGCACGGCAGCGGTGGGCATCACACGCGCGCTACAGCGGACCGAACACGACCCCGCAGCCGCGGGACTCCTCACCCAGTGGCAGGAGACAGTTCGCCACGACCTCGTCGCCTACGGTCCCAGCCACGACGAGCAACGCCAGATCGCCTGGATCTGCATGCTTCTGCTCGAGATGCCGGAACTGCTCGACGGCTTGCTCGAAACCATCGGCGAGGCGTCCCCACCTGGGGTCCGTCTCACCGACCTGTACGGAAACCCGGACGACCTGTTGGTCGACCTTGTCGCACGGCAGTGGGACACCCTGGCCTCACACCTGGGTGATGACCCGCTGCGGCGCCTGAGTAACAGCCGCTCGACCAAGGACACCGACGACGCACGAGCGCTCAGTGCCTTGCTCTCCGCCTCAGACAACAGGCTCATCGTCGACTTTGTTGAGGAGCGTGCCGCCCAGAGCGGAGCCTCGGCCAAGGACCAGATCTCAGCGGTCAAGTCCACGTCAGCGGGTCTGGAACTACTCCTCGCGGAGACTGGTCGCACCCAGGCGAACTTCCGCCGAGTTCTCGAGGCTGCGGATCGCGACATCGACGCTCCAAGCGACCGTGGAGCACATCGGGAACGTTGGGCCTTCACGAAGCTAACTGCCGACTGGGACTTCTCAGACGAAGCCCGAGAAGCGTTGCTGATCGAGGCCTCCGACGCAGCAAATGGTCACCCACAGCAGTACTACGGTCGCGGCAGCCCCGGCTCCATCATCCGCGCAGCTCACGCGTTCCTGTACCCGGAAAGCGAACTAGTCCAGAGCCGCCTAGCGAGGTTCACAGCGTGGCTGCGCCGGCCGTTCGAGGACGGACGAGAGAGCAGCACGACCTCGTGGCTAGAGGCCATCACGATGCTGGCGATGGCGACACCCGTCAGCCAGTTCCCCTCGGTCGTCGAAGGTCTCAGTTATCCGTACCGGGTAGAGCGAGCCAGCGAGCCATCGTGGAAGTTCACGATTCCACTTCTGCGACGGACTGCCACGGATCCCGAAGCGGTCGGTGCTCTTGGTGCGGCGTTGGACGGGTCAACGCCGTCGGACCTGACCCCTCCACTACCGGTTGACGCTCCCTACGGTGGACCGGACGAGCACTACGCCGCGCGTCGGATCTATGGCTGCGCGAGCGTGTTGAAGGCTGCAGGAGTCTTGACGCCGGAGCGCCGCGAACGGGCCTTGAGCGTGCTGCGGCAGGTGGACCGGCGCATTACGGTATGCGACCTCTTCAGCGAAGAGACTGGCCCCGTACACACCTTCGGCGACAGCCTCTAGCCCTATGGTTTGCCGCACGCATGGAAGCACTCCCGCCCTGCGCTGGGCCGAAGAAGACGCCTACATGCGTTGCTCCGAGCGGTTTGTAGTCGAACTGCACTGCTGACGGCGCCGTGCTCGCGACACGCAAAGGTCGCGGCACCGATGCCGCCGCCGAAGAAACTGAAACAGCCTACGTCCTTCAAGCCAACACCCGACGGATTCGTCCCAGACCCTGCACGCACGATCTGAGAGAGAAAGTGAAGGCAACCGAGACTGCCCACCCGATCGCTGCGGGCTGACTGATCGGCCTGGAACGAACACCCGCGTCAATCTGGAGCCGAAATGACGCTCGCACATCGGCTGTCTGGAAAAGGGCTGGCGGCTCGGGTCGGGCACGAAAGGGCCACACCCAGTCATAGCCGAGAACGTCCTCCTCGGCGTCGTGGCTGAGGAACGAGGGCGAGCGGCTGTGCAGGGATGATGACGGGCTGTTCGCCGGCGACGACCAGTTCCTCCAGATGCTCGATGCGGAACCGGACGTGCTTGCCGATCCGGGTGCACCGGACCTTCCGCTGACGTACGGCGTCGGCCACCCAGCGTGCGGGCACGTTGAGGTAAGCCGCTGCCTCGTCAATCGTCAGCAGCGGTCGGTACGGCGCCCGCTCGGACATCGGCGTACCTCCCTCCCGCACAGCTCGGTCGCCCCTCAGCTCGCGGCGGTGCCCCGGCGCTTGGCGTTGATCCAGGCCCGTACGTCACCGCGGCGGTATCGGACCCACCGGCCAACCTTGAAGCTGTGCGGTCCGGCGCCGAGGTGGCGCCAGTAGCGCAGCGTTCCGACGGGTACCCGGAGCATCTCGGAGACCTCATCGATGGTGAGCAACTGGTCGTTGGTGTCGGTCCGGTTCGGTTGGGTGTGGCTCATCGTCGTCTCCCCGGTGTGTGGTGGTGGCTCCTCCCCAAGGCCGGGAAGAGGGGCTGTGCGGTCAACTGTCCTCACGGTGCGCACCAGAAAGCGCCCCTCCCGAGGCCGCCCGTCCTGGGACGGGCGGAGGACGGGCGGAGAGTGTTTGCGCAGTTCAGAGGCGCGCCCGTCCGAGAGTTGAAGAGATTCCACGACGACATGGTGAAGGGGGAACCTCACCAAGTTCCTACCCCCTGTCAGATGGCGCAGGGGGTAGGCGGGGCGTCGAACCGCGTTTGCGCAGGTCAGGGCCTGTTCACGGATCTACCCCTGTTGTTCGCTCAGCGCCCTGCGCCGGGGGCATCTGGGACGTTCACATGCCGATCCCCACTCCGTGGCCACGGGGCTGCCGGTAGGAGTGTTCGACCTTGCGGCGGCGAGATTCCTGGCGGACTTGGCGCTCGGCATGAACGGCCATGGCGGCGTCGGCGCGGTTCTCTGCCCAAGCGGCGTGCTCTTGCTCGACGCGGCCGGGTGGGAGGCTCCGGATCGCGGGCTCGTTGATCCGGATGCCCACTTGATCGCTGGCGGTATCGAGCAGCCCGCGATATTCGGCGATCTCGGCATCGATCTCTGCCACGCGCTCGTCTGCCACGCGGCCATAGGCAGCGACCGAGTCGCGGCGGTGGATCGCCTGGCGGATCATGCCTCGTAGCTGGTCCTCCTTCGTCCAGGCGGCCCGCAGCTCTGCCAGGGCAGCGTCGAGCCGCCGATGGGGCGCGTAGCGCCCGACGTCCTCGGCGGCACGTTGAGCGGCGTGGGCCGGCCCCAGGTCGGCTCGGTCGCGGGAGAAGGCCTCGTCCCACTGGCGGCGGGCATCGTCGATGTTCGTGGCCACGAGATGGGCGAGGTTGCTCTCGCGGCCGCGGGTCATTCCGACGTACGCCCACGAGGCGCTCGTGTGCTCCCCGAGCGCGACATGTCCCTCGCCGGTGGTCTCGCCCTGTGCGCCGTAGACGGTGGTGGCATAGGCGAGCTCGACTTCGTCGCGTGCGTACGCCGCCGGAACGACCCGGGCACCACGCCTGCCCGCCCTGGAGCGCGAGGGCGCCGTCGTCAGCGATAGCGGTGATCGTCCAGGTGTCGCGGTTGGCGATGCCGAGGTCGCGGTCGTTGCGTCTCGTTGCGACCCGGTCACCGATCCCCAGTCGCTCGCTGGCGTGCGTCACGGTGACACGAATGTCGTGGACATGGCCCGCAGCGACGAGGCGGTCGCGGATGGCTCCGTTCAACGCGGTGGTCTGCTCGCGAGTGTCAGCCATCAGCAGCACCCCATCGTTGCCGGCGAGGAGCGCGTCGGCGGCGAGTCGGGCGAGAGCGTGGTTGCGCTCGGCCTCGCTTGCGTAGATGCGGATCTGGTCACGGGACCACAGTGCGTCGAACACCTCACCCACATGCTCACCGAATGCCTCACAGCGGGCGGCGCGAAGGCTGGTGCCCGTGCGCATCGCCGGGCTGATCGCGGCGTACTCGGGATCGCTGAATCGGTGCACCACATCGAGACTGGTGATGGCACCGGAAGGTGCCCATCGGACCGCGAGGTCGAGTACGCCGCCGCGACCGGCGGCGGGCAATTGATGCCGGTCGCCGACCAGCGCGACTCGTGCGCCGGTCTCATCCGCGATGGTCAGCAGGGACCGGGCAGTGTCCTGGTCGAGCATCCCGGCCTCATCGATCAGCAGAAGGTCACCGTGGGTCAGCACGGCCCCGGGTGCCGGAAGAGCGCTGACACGGGTCCAGCGGCCATCGTCGTCCCACCGGAACCCGTACTGATGAACCAGCCATGCCGCAGACGTGGCGGATGCTCCGAGTTCACGCCCTGCGACCTGGGCAGCCTTGAGGGTGGGGGTGGCCACGCAGAACCGACGGCCCTGTGCGGCGAGGAGTTGAGCAGTGGTCGCAAGCGTCGTGGTCTTGCCCGCTCCGGCGGCGCCTTCCACCACCATTAGCTCGGAGGTGCCGGCCAGAGCGGCAACCGCTTCGCGCTGCGCGACGTCGAGCTCATCTGCGACACCCTCCCTGAGCGTCGTCGGCTGCCAAGGGCCCGTGGCGCGATCGATCAGCCGCGCAACGATGTCAGCCTCGACCGCAAGCACATCGGCGGAGGACCAGGCACGGATGTGCTCGGGCACGCTGGCGCCCTCCAACAGTGGCACGCACGCCTCGATGGCGCGCGCCGTGATGTCGTCGGCCAGCTCGAGGCGCACGGCGGCTGGCGCGACAAGGCCGGTGGCGGCGATCCACTTCTCCGCCTCACCGCGAACGTCAGCGTGGTTCCATGCCGACCGACGAGCACCGAGCCGAGTCAGGACGGTCTCGACCGCGGAGTCGCGGCTGAACGACCCAGGCCGCGCCGCGTCAAGGAAAATCGGAAGACCCGGCTGCGGCGTTGGGTCGTGGTAGCCGAGCGAGCGCAGCTCGTCGTTCCACCGCTGCACGAGCTCGGCGCCGTCCTTGGGAACGACCTTGTCGGGCCGCGCTTCCTTCCAGGCCCGGCGGTCCCACGCCTGACGGAGCTTTGGCCCCGGTTCCTCGCACGGATGATCGGCTCGCCACTCGGCTTCGTAGCGGTCGATGTTGCGGCCGATCTGCGCCGTCCTCGCGCTGAACCGGCCGGCGTACGGCGCCAGCTGGCGGATCTCACCGGACTCCGGGTCGAGGGTGAACCCCGCGGCGGCAAGGGCGGCACGGAACTCGGGGTCGGTAGTCATCGCTGCGTGCCCGATCCCGTTCAGCGCCTCGATGCTGTCTCTGAAGCCGACCGTGTGCAGGCCACGCCACTTGCCCTCGGCGAAGACGCGGGCGTTGAACTGGAGGTGCAGGTGCCGGTGCGGGTCGCCGGCACGCGAGGTGTAGTGGCGGACGGTGACCGCCTCGATCCGCTGGACCGGGACCTGGACCTGCCGGCCTCGTGGTCCCACCCGGGTGGTGGTGTGCTCGGCCACCCAGCCGATGACCTGCTCCGCGTCGCGATCCTGCGCTGCGTCGTACGCCGCTGCGATCTCCGGGTGCAGTGAGCCCGCCAGAGACCAGGTCTTCGGTCCGTTCACAGTGATTTCGACGAACCGCACGGCGTTCGGGTCGTCCCGCAGCCGCCCTCGGGGCGCCCCGGTGGCTGGATCGCAGCCCGAGACCCAGCACTCGTAGCCGTCACCGTCCAGCATGCCGAGATCTGAAGCGCCGTTCTGCGGTGAGGCACCGAAACGCCGGGCCACCCCGGCGCCTTCGGCCAGGTAATAGTCGTCGGCACGGGAACGGTCGGCCTCGACGTACGCACGAGCCGCGGAAGCCGCTCCGCGGTAGACCTTGACGCCGCCATGCATGCTCAACCACAACCAATCATCGGCCCGAAAATGGATCGTGGGCCGCCCGTCCACGGCGACCCATCTACGACTTTCGTAGCATGCGTGCCGACGTCTTAGGCCTTGGATCGCGTGGGTTGGAAGGGTTTTCTGAGCGAGATTCTCGCCGTCGTCGGTGCTCAATGACGTTCAATCATTCGGCTTGCGAGACCTGTACGGGTCGCACCTATTTGGGTGAAGTGACGCTCGCACACTGGCCGATTCAGAAGAGGGCTGGCTGCTCGGCTCGGTGCACGGATAGCCACACCAGTCAGAGCCGGGAACGCCCGCCTCGTCGTCGTGGATGAGGAACGAGGGTGAGCGGGCGTGCAGCGGTCATGGGCTGCTCGCCGGCGGCGATGAGTTCTTCCAGGTGCTCCATGCCGAAGCGCACGTGCTTGCCGATCCGGGTGCAGCGGACCTGCGCTGCCGGACTGCATCGCCGACCCAGCGCGCGGGCACGTTGAGGTAGGCCGCGGCCACTCCACCTCCGCGCGCGCTCGGAAGCCACCCGAGCCACCCGAGCCGTGAGCAAAACAAGCCCGACACGAATGGAGCAGGGCTGCGAACTAGGATCGCGTTGTGCCTATGGAAAGCTTTCTGTTCGGCGAAGCGGATCATCCGCAGCCCGGTGCGTCGCCGGGCGAGCGTACCGAGGCTAGGGCCGGGCGGCTTCCGGATTGGCAAGTGAAGCAACTTCGCCGCGCGCTGGATGATCAACGGCTAGCGGAGATGTCGGCCGACAGGCTTTGGTCGTGCGGCCGGTTGGTCGCCCTGTGGACTCCCTGCGGGACCTTGAGTCGTCCGAGGCACTTGCAATCCTCGATAGGCTCGCCGCGCCCGCTGGCGACTCTCGTCGCACAGCTTGGGACGACCGGGAAGGAGACACTTGGATCGATCGTCTCTGATCGATCCACTCCCGCTGCTGAGCAGGTCGTAGTCTTTGACCCATGCAGCGATCTGTCAGCAACCAATGACGCCCGCCGAGGCGCTTGCGTATCTGTCCGCCGCCGCCAAAGCAGATCACGTGAGACCCACCAAGACGTCGCAGATGCGGCTGATGTATCTCACGGACCTTCGGGCACACAGGCATGCCTCGCAGACGACGGGGTTGGTCTGGGAACTCGCGAGTCAGGGGCCCTTCTGCCGCACGGTCGCGTTCTTGCCGAAGCAAGTCCAAACCGATCTCGCTCATGCTCCTGACTGGTTCGAACATGCCCAAGCTGTTACGTCGACGTTTGGACACCCTCGACAATGCTGAACTGGGGCGAGTCTGCATGGGCTCGAGCCCCGTGCGGAAGGCGAACCGGGTCGGGGACGTTCTCGACCTGGAAGTCAGGTCTACAAATGATCCGACCGCTGCATCGACCTTTCCTCCCAGCCTCTGATCCGGCTGAGCAGTCCGCCGGGGTGCCTGTGACACGGACCTCGACTGACTCCGACCGGCTGGCTCGGGCCCCGGAGGCGGCGGACGAGCCACTAGTGGCGCGTTGTTGAAGTTGTTGGACGGTTCGCCTTGTTGAGGATCTGGTCTGCGGTCTTGGTCCAGACGAAGGGGTGGCAGCGGTCGTTCCAGCCGTTGATGAACGTCCGTATCTTGCGGTTCAGGTCTCGAACTGAGCCGAAGCTGCCCCGGTGGATAGCTTGCTTCTCGATGATCCCGAACCAGACCTCGACCAGGTTCAACCACGACCCTGAGGTCGGGGTGAAGTGGAAGTGCACCCGCGGGTTCGCTGCCAGCCAGTCGCGGATCTCTACGCGCTTGTGGGTGGCGTAGTTGTCTATCACCAGGTGCAGCTCCTGGTCGGGATAGGCCCTGGCAACCTGCTTGAGGAACCGCAGGAACTCCTGGTGGCGGTGCCGGGGCTGGGTAAGCCCGGTGACGGTGCCGGTGGCGATGTCCAGCGCAGCGAACAAGGTGGTGGTGCCGTGGCGGGTGTAGTCGTGGGTGCGTCGCTCGGCCAGCCCGGGCTGCATCGGCAGCATCGGCGCGGTCCGGTCCAACGCCTGGATCTGGGACTTCTCGTCGACACACAACACGATCGCGTTCTCCGGCGGCTCCAGATACAGCCCGACCACGTCGGTCACCTTCGCGACCAGCTCGGGGTCGGTGGAGAACTTGAACGTCTCCACCCGCCAGGGCCGGACTCCGTACTCGCGCCACGCCCTGGCGATCGTCGTGTTGTCGACCTTGAGCTGTCGGCCAGCAGCCGGCTCGACCAGTGCGTCACCCCGAGCTTCTTCGGCGGAGCCTTCAACGTCGCCGCCACCACGTCGCGGTGGTCGATCGTGCGCGGCCGCCCCGAACGCTCCCCATCGGCAAGCCCACGCAGGCCCCTGGTGTCATAGCGAGCCCGCCACGACACCACCGTCTGCCTGCTCACCCCCACCCGGGCAGCGATCTCGGTGTTGCTCACCCCCTCGGCGGCCAACAACACGATCCGAGCACGCTGCGCCAACCCGGCCGGCACCGTCGACGCACGCAGCCACGACCGCAGCCGTTCCTCATCGCCGTCACGCAGAACCAACGCCGGAGCAGCAGGATGAGCCATAGCTCATCATCCCAAAACGAACCGTCTAATCACTTAAGCCACGCCGCACTAGTCATCCACAGGCCGCATGCGTGACACCGATATCCACATCCGGGAGATCGAGTGATGCCCGTTGTCGGAGGTCCATGGAACGGTAGACCGAACGTCAGTTCCCTTCCCGCTTACGCGGACCTGGATGTGTCGGTTCAAGTTGCTGGCCCGGACCTTGACGTTCACCGATGTAGGCATCAGCAACGGTGGCCTGCTTGAAGCTCCGAACCAGTCGGTCCATTCCGTCGGCGTCGGGTTCGGCTGCGAAGAGCAGGGCGCCAACGATCTCGGCCCGGGTCACCCGAACACCCGAGTCGTCTAGGAGACGGACAAGGGCGTCCAGCCGTTCCGACATGGCGTCGGGCAGCATGAACGTCCGATTCCGTGACCTGGAGCGCCACAGGGCGGCATCCCACGCGATGACGCCTTCATCCTCTACTTCGGACACGTTCCGGAGTATATGTGAGACAGAACTGGGATTGAACTGGGTCATGCGATACTCTGCACGCATGACGGTTGCACCGAACGACCTCGATACAGCCGACGTTCAGGAACGCTTCACCGCAGCCGACTGGTCATTCTCGACCGGTGCGCGGGCAGATGGCGAATTCCACCCGTACCCCGCGCGGTATATCCCTGCGCTCCCCTCGCAGGTCCTGGATCTGCTGGACCTGAGCGCGGGGACGGTGCTTGATCCTTTCTGCGGCTCGGGGACCACGCTGTCGGTCGCGCGAGGGCGCGGCTTGGCATCGATCGGGGTGGACATTAATCCGATCGCCTGCCTGATCAGCCGTGTGCGTACCTCTCGGTGGATTGACGGTGACGAGCAACAGCTGAAGTTGCACATGACCGGGCTCAGAGCCGCTGCCGCGGGATCTCAGGACGTCGGTGAGGAGTTCGCGGAGATCCCGCGCTTGGATCATTGGTTCCCCGACTTTGCGCAGGTGGCGCTCTCGGGAGCCGTACGGTATGTGCGAGACATCCCAGCGGACGATCCCTGGCATGACCGCGTCGCCGCCGCCGTGTCCGCGACAACTGTCCGAGTATCTCGCCAGGACTCGGATACCCGCTATGCAGCCATTGTCAAGGCCGGTGACCAGCTGAGCGTTGCCAACGCGCTCGAGCGATCACTGGCCAAGACCGGGGCCTGGCTCGAGAGGAACACGTCGCGCTTCGACCCAATGGCTCCGAGTCTGGTTCTCAATCGTGACGCTAGGGATCTCTCACCTATCAGGGACGAGTCGGTTGCACTCGCGTGCTTCTCCCCGCCATACCCCAACGCGTACGAGTACTGGCTCTATCACAAGTACCGGATGTACTGGCTGGGCTTCGACGCGATCTCAGTGCGAGAGTCCGAGATCGGAGCCAGACCCCACTACTCGAAGAAGAATGGCCTGACGGAGCAAGACTTCGCAGATCAGATGGCCGAGATCTTCGCTGAGCTCCGACGAGTCCTTCTCGTCGGTGCACGAGCCGTCGTCATCATCGGCGACAGCGTCATCAGCGGAAGAACCATCGACAACGGCACGCTCATTGCCGATGTTGGTCTGACCGCAGGGTTCGCCACCGAGTTCGCCGGTGTTCGGGAGATCGCGACGGGCAAGAGCTCGTTCAACCGCGCCCACAGTCGCGGCCGTAGGACCGAGCACGTCCTCGTTCTGAGGAGTAAGCCGTGACGTCCGCAGAGTTCGCTGACTACAACCTCTTCGAGTACGAGAAGCGACTTGCAGCGCGGGAGCTCGAATCGCTGACGAGCCATGGGGACCGACAAGGCCTAGGAGCCGTGGATGTCGTACGTGGCCGCGCCACGTACTTCCGGGCCGTTGCCGGCGTGCCGACGATCCAAGCGCTCACCGAGATGTTCCACCACGCGGAGCGGGGATCTCGGCCGTCACGTCAGGCCACTCGATACCTCGTCCACGGCCTTCACGAGTACAAGGGCAAGTTCAACCCGCAGATGGCGCGTGCGCTTATCAATGCGATCGATCCCAACGCTACGGCGCTCATGGACCCATACTGCGGATCGGGGACGACGTTGATCGAGGGTAGGCGGCTGGGACTTCCAGCTGCCGGTATCGACCAGAACCCGCTTGCCGTCTGGATCAGCAGGATCAAGGTCGGGACCTTGGAGCTGGCTGGGACCCAGGATCTGGTCGAGCGCTTCGATTCGCTTGCGAAGCGCCTAACGCAGGCCGTCCAAGCCGCGCAGGATTCTGGTCGAGCGATTGCGCCGTCCGTGGTGGACGAGGACGACGAGGCCTATCTGCGGCACTGGTTCCCGGAGGCCGTCTTGGCGGCGCTGTGGGAAGGACTTCGCGTCTGCCGGGAGGCAGCGGATCCAGTCGCAGACGTTGCGCAGCTCTGCCTCTCGAACATCGTGCGCCGAGTGTCCTGGCAGCTGCCTGAGGACCTCCGCGTCCGACGTCGTCCAGCGACGTGGGTGCCGCCCGCGGTGTCCGATCTTCTGTCCGACGCCCTGAAGAGAGCGCGACTTGCCATGGGGGAGGTCGCTAACGCGCCGGCCTTGTCGCCTGATTCGGAGGCGTCGGTGCACCTCGGATCGTCGAGGGACGCAGATCTCGTCGAGCGTGCTTGGCCCGAGGGCCGGCGGCTAGTCGTAACCTCCCCGCCTTATGCGACAGCCCTGCCATACATTGACACTGACCGCTTGTCGATCGTGCTCCTGGGGCTTACCCCGGCGAAGGAGATCCGACGCCTGGAGCAGCAGCTCACAGGTAGCCGAGAGTGGCGAACGAGCGAGGCGAACTTCTGGAGTGAGGCCTGGACAACGAACACAGCCGCGCTGCCGGACGAGATACTCGAGATCCTGGATCGCATCGAGCTGAGCAATCGAGCGTCCAACGCTGGGTTCCGCCGCCGCGCGGTGCCTCCGCTGCTCTACCGGTACTTCGCACACATGGGGGAGACACTTGACGCAATGACCACGACGATGCGGCCCGGTGAACACGTTGTGATGGTGGTTGGGAGCAATCGAACCGGGAGCGCGGACCGTCAGATCGAGATTCAGACGCCCGAGCTGCTAGGTCAACTGTCGGCGACCCGGGGGTTCGAGTACACCGAGCGCATCTCCTTTGAGACATGGGCGAGGTACGGAATGCACTCGAAGAACGCAGTCAATGCGGAGGATGCAGTCGTGATGACTGTGGCCTAAGAGGCACCTAACTGCGATCCAGAATCCGATCCACGGATGCGTTGGGCGCGTACCCGTAGCGCTTGCCACGCGCACCGACGTAGGTCGCTGCGTAAGGGCTCAAGGCGAAGAACTCCTGCGTCCCCTGCGGAATGATCTTGAGGTCATACCTGAACTCACCTCGTCGGCTGATGACGGCCATGTCGCCTTCCCGTGCGAGCTGGGTGTACCGGAGGTTGGCGGTACCTAGCCTGAAGTCCAGGTTGTTCTCGGCTTCGTAGGTGACTCTGAGGTCGGCTGTCTCCTGGAGGTCTACGAATTGCACAGTCACCATGCATGAGTACGTGGCCTTGCGACCTCGTTCGTTGCGGATCGTCAACGGCGGGAAGAACGCATGCGAGTCCTTGCTGAGCCAGAAGTACTGCGTGCCGGCACCCGCCGTTGTGGCCGGAGCTGCCATGATGCGTGCCGTGTCCGAATGGGACAGCGTGATGAGCAGAGACTCGTAAACATCCTCTTGGTCTTCTGGGGTCGGCTTCCGAGAGTCGCGGCTGCCCTCGTCGTAGAGGAGAGCCCACCGCGGGTCATCGGCAACGGCTCCGTTGACGGGAAAGACTTCCAAGGCGGACGACAGCAAGCCGTCGAACAGAGCGTCCCAATCGAAGGACATGGAGTCGACCGTCTCGTTGTCGAGAACCAAGACAGATTCAATGTTTCTGGCGATGCCAGGGCCGGTGAAGTTGCCTGACGTGACCACCAGCCGCTGGTCGCCGCCGGCCGATCTCTTGCCGTAGAGCTTCGAGTGCATCATGTATCGCCGGTTCACGAGATGGATCTCTACTCCGCAGTCGAGCAGGGCATCGATCAACTGTCGGCTTGTCATGTTGTTGGTTCGTGAGCCGCCGAAGACGGCGCGTACTCGGCCGCCCTGGTCCACGTGAGCGCGGAAGCGCTCAAAGAAGGAAACCCCGCCATTGAAGGTGCCGAAACCCGACAGGATGTACAAGGTGTCGTCGGCTCCGTCGGGGAGCCGTTGCCAGAGCCCGTCGAGAACATGGAAGAGCTCAGTGGAACGACCTGTCCGGTACAAGTCAGGTTGCAACAGGAACTCGTTCAATGCCTCAGTCTCCTAGGTGCCGTACTCAGCGGCGGGAGCCTACTGGCGCCGGTAGCTGGAGGAGGGATCTTGTTGCGTTCTCGCGTGGGGAGCGAGATCGTCACCAGCTCGGGAGCCGGCTAACCTGAGATTGCGTGAGCCAACCATAACCACGCGGCGGGCGTGGGGCGCCCGTCGGGCTCGTGCCGATCAGGGGACTCAGCCAACGGAATGCCTGATCCTGGCGGCGGACGAACGTGATTCGTGCTAGCCACGGCGGCCCGACCAGGTGCTCAACGATCACGAGATCATGAAGCTGCAGATCTCCGTAACGAGGGGGTCGCATCTGCTGGAGGTCCTTGATCAAGTCCTTCGGCAGATTGATCCGTGCGTTTCCGTGGGTTCTAGTGCCACGTGCCCGACCTTCCCACTGGAGTCGTGCGCCAGACAGGGAAGGTGCGACGACCTTAGGTGTGACCACGTATCGCGCCTCTACTGCCGTCGCAATGAACGGATCACTCGTTGGGGCACCGGCTCCGTGGCCGAAGATCGGCGCGGGAGGAAGGCCGAGGGACAGGTATGCCGTCCCGCGTTCGCCTGCGAGGCCGCGAAGATCCTGTTTGCCGAGTCGCTTCACAGTGCCGACAACCTGGGGAGGCAGTCCTTGTGCCGGCTGTCCGCGTAGAGCGGTCGCTCTGCGCCCGGCAGCCGCCGTCTTTTGTGCCGAGGAGAGTCGCCGGCCCCGGAGAGGAGATACGAAAGGAACACCGCCCCGGTGGCTCGACGAGCCAGTCTTCGTCGACCGGGTCGTGAACGGATCCGGCTCCTCCACACCGGTCTCGCGCTCTTCACCCGTTCTGCTCCTCGTCAGCACGCCCGTTGCAAGCAACTTGTTGAGTGATCCGTCAACGAGTGGCACAAGTGCGCGGGGGTAAGCAGGCGATGGCGGCAACCAGGAGTCGAGACGCTGCTTCACTTCGGCAACAGATGCACCGTCGGTCTGGTCGAGGGCAATGCCCGCCTCGACATTGGTAGCGAGACCGAAACCGGTGAAGTTCGCTGATCCCACCCATGCCTCGTCCCCCGTCGGCTTGCCGACGTGGTAGAGCTTGGAGTGCACCAGCATTCCTCGCCGGCTCGGCATGATGACATACAGTTCCGCCCCGGGCAACGCCCCGACTGTGTCAATCAGGAACTTGATGTGGTCGAGTCTGGCAGTGCTCTGGTTTCCGCCCAGAAGAAGACAAAACTGACCGCCAGCGGTCAGGAGGCGAACTACGTCCGATTGGATCGAGTGGAATGCGTTGTCGGAGTAGTAGGCGGTCTGGACGGTGAGCGAGGTCGCGCTACTCAGTCGCGCGCCGAGCCAGGAAGCCAGCGAATCAGTTTGGGACCTCGTGCCGCTGTCCATCAGGCGCATGGTGATAACCCTAGGGCCGTGACGCCGATCGGCAGGTGATTGCGCCGATGGAAGAAGGACGCCGCTGGCCCGACGGCTGGGTCAAGGGACAGGGCTTCGTCCGCCCGTGGCGATGGCCGACAGGGCGGACGCCGTCCACCCTCGCTAGAATCAGACGAGATCAACAATCGCTGGTGCTACCTCGTGTAGCACGCCCGACCTGGAAACGGTGTCCAACGGGAGGCAACCGAACCCGGATTTCACGCTCAGAACGGCGATTTTGGCCGGTCTCAGCGTGAGATCCCTCTGGTTCAACTCCCCCCTCGCGCACACAGGGGTCAGGTGATCTCCGGAGCGGCGGTTCACGGCCTCTGGTCGGCCCCCGGGACCGGGCGCGTCCAGCGAGCGCCTCGAGGTAGTACATGCCCCCCAGCAGCGCCCCGACCCCTCGAAGAACAGGGGGAGCACCCAAACGTTGCTGGCCAGATGGGTCATCACGAGCCTTCGTACCCAACCCGGCTGGATGCCACACTCGGGAGCCGGCCGCGACTGCGCCGGCGTGGCGGATGCCCTGGGTCGCACTTACGATCGCTCCCATGTCGGATGACCTGCCCCAGCGAGCCAGACAGCCTCGGTTCGGCCGGCTGCAGGTCGGGGCCGTTTCCGCCGTCGTGAGCGGCATCGTCGTGGGCAGTGGGGCGTACTACCTCGGCCATGAGGCCGGTGAGCGCGAGCCGAGCCCGCCGAGTGCGGCGTTCGTCCGCCAGCAGCAGGCCGACGCCTTAGCGCATCTGGTGGACAGCAGCCGAGGGCTGATCGGGATCGAGCAGGACAGCGTCGAGCTGCTCGCGGGCAAGGGCGGGGCCGATGTCGACGCGGTGGCGTTCTTCCGGCTGCGGACGCGCTACACCAAGACCTACGACCAGGTGCTCGCGCAGATGGGGCGGATCGGCGTCCTTTTCGACGACACGGTCCTGGCCGACGCGAAAGACATCTCGCACAGCGCCGCGATCGCCCTGACAACCCTCTACCCGGTGCCCCGCGTCCTGCCAGGGATGACCGCGGCCGAGGTCCACGCGATCGTGGTGAACAGCCATCTCGCGCGTAAGGGTCAGTGGGCGGCGTTGCGGAGGTTCTCTCACGATGCCACCGGCCAACTCGTCGGTGGCCAGTGAACGTCGCGCTGGTCACCGGGGTGGGCCGCCCCGCGGGGCTGGGCGCGGCGATCGCGGCGCGCCTCGCGGCGGACGGATGGGAGGTCGCCACCAGCCACTGGATGCCGTACGACGAGCGGGTGCACGACGGCGACCGCGCCGGGCCGGACCGGGTTCTGCAGACGCTGCAGGCGACCGGGGTCCGAGCCATCGGAGTGCCCGCCGACCTCGAGCGGGTCGAGTCCCCGCCTGAGCTGTTCGACGCCGTCGAGCGAGAGCTCGGGGCCGTCACGGCACTGGTGATGGCGCACTGCGAGGGGGTCGACTCGGATCTGATGTCGACGACGGTCGAGAGCTTCGACCGCCACTTCGCCGTGAACGCGCGCGCATCCTGGCTGCTGATCCGCGAGTTCGCCGAAAGGTTCGGCGGTCCAGTCGGAGCGGGCCGGATCGTCGCGCTCACGAGCGACGCCACCGTGGGCAACATGCCCTACGGCGCGAGCAAGGGCGCGTTGGACCGGATCGTGCTCGCGGCCGCTCGTGAGCTGGCGCACCTCCGGGTCACCTCGAACGTCGTCAACCCTGGTCCGGTCGACACGGGCTGGATGAGTGCGGAGCTGCGTGCCGCGGTGCTGCAGGCCAACCCGCGCGGGCGGCTGGGGCTGGCCACCGACACAGCGGACCTGGTGTCGTTCCTCTGCTCTGCGCAGGGTGGCTGGGTGAACGGCCAGCTTCTGCACTCCGACGGCGGGTTGCACACCTGACCAGACGATTCTTGGGCTCGTGCGGGTGGCCGGTGGGGTTACCGGGGGGCGAGTCGGGTACCAGTGCCCAAAAGTTCGGCATGCCTGCGGGCTGTACTCACCCACCCGGAGACAGGCGTGGTGACGACGCGGCCCAGCGGGAAGGACAATGGGGTCCGTGCTGCTCACCGTCTCGACCACGACGCGACCCGCGACAGACCTTGGGTACCTCCTGCACAAGCACCCTGACCGCGTGCAGAGCTTCCGTTCGTCGGTCGGCCTGGCGCACGTGTTCTACCCGGAGGCCACCGAGCAGCGATGCACGGTGGCACTGCTGCTGGAGATCGACGCAGTGGGCCTGGCCCGAGGCCGACGCCACGGCCGCCAGGCGTTGTCGCTCGCGCAGTACGTCAACGACCGCCCGTACGCCGCGTCGTCGTTCCTCGCCGTCGCACTGGGCCGCGTGTTCCGAACCGCGCTGGCTGGCCGCTGCGACGCTCGGCCCGAGCTCGCGGACACGCCACTCGCGCTCGAGATCCGGGTGCCCTCATTGTCGAGCGTGGGTGGCGAGGGCATGATCGCGGAGATGTTCGAGCCGCTCGGCTGGACCGTGAGCGCGCGGAACGAGCCGCTCCATCCCGAGATCCCCCGCTGGGGGCCTTCGTCCTGCTTCGATGTGACCCTGACTGGGACGCTCCGGCTCGACCAGGCGCTCTCGCAACTGGCGGTTCTGTTGCCCTGCCTGGACGGGGGCAAGCACTACTGGGTCGATGACGACGAGGTCGACGCGCTGGTGCGCAAGGGCGGAGACTGGCTTGCGCACCACCCGCAACGCGACCTCATTCTTCGTCGTTCACTGGCCCATCAGCGCGACCTGGTGCTCTCGGCGGTGGGGCGGCTCGCCGAGGCCGATGACACCGCCGCGGGATCCTTCGACGACGCGGTGCCGGAGCAGGATCCCGACCGTCCGGCCCCGCTCGGTCGGCGCAGGGTGGACGCAGTGGTCGAGGCGTTGCGTGCCGTCGGCGCCAAGAGGGTCGTCGACATGGGATGCGGCGAGGGCCACCTGGTGCGTCGGCTGTTGCAGGATCCGACGTACACCGAGGTCGTCGCCGCCGACGTCTCACCGCGCGCGCTCGACGTCACGACGAGGCGGCTGGCTCTGGAGCGGATGCCGGACAGCCAGCGCGCCCGGCTGCGCATCCTCCAGTCGTCGTTGATGTACGGCGACGAGCGCCTCGTCGGGCTCGACGCGATGGTGCTCCAAGAGGTCGTGGAGCACGTCGACCTGTCCCGGCTGCCCAGTCTGGAGCACAACGTGTTCGTCCGGGCGCGCCCGGGCGCCGTCGTGGTCACCACCCCCAACCGCGACCACAATGGCAGGTTCCCGGGGCTGGCCGAGGGCCGGTTGAGACACCGAGACCACCGCTTCGAGTGGACTCGGGCCGAGTTCGCGGAGTGGACGGCCCGAGTCTGCGACCGTCACGGCTACCGGGTCGGGATCTCATGGGTGGGCGAGGAGGACGAGCGGCTGGGCGCGCCGACCCAGCTGGCGCTGTTCAGGCGCGTCGACCCCTGGGGTGAGACGTCATGACGGAGCTGGGTATTCCCGAGCTGGCTCTGGTCGCGCTCGTCGGGGTGTCCGGATCGGGCAAGTCGACCTTCGCCGCCCGCCACTTCGGACGCTTTGAGGTGGTGTCCAGCGACTTCTGCCGGGGGCTCGTCTCGGACGACGAGAATAACCAGGCCGCCACCAAGGCCGCCTTCGACCTGCTGGGCTACCTCGTGGGCAAGCGGCTCACGGCGGGTCGCCTCACGGTCGTCGACGCGACGAACGTGCAGCCGGAGGCTCGGCGCGCGGTGGTCGCGCTGGCCCGCGAGCACGATGTGCTGCCGGTCGCGATCGTGCTCGACCTCCCCCCCGAGGTGTGCGTCGCGAGGAACCTCGAGCGGCCCGACCGCTCCTTCGGGGCGGGGGTCGTGAGACGACAGCACGACCAGCTTCGTCGCGGTCTCCGCAACCTGTCCAGGGAGGGTTTCCGCACCATCCACGTGCTCCACTCGGCGGAGGAGGCGGCGTCCACGACCGTGGTGCGCGAACGGCTGCGCAATGACTTCCGGGACCAACACGGTCCCTTCGACGTCATTGGCGACGTCCACGGCTGTCGGTCGGAGCTGGAGACTCTGCTGCAGACTCTGGGCTACCGGGTCGAGCGCGACGCGCTTGGCCGACCGGTGGACGCGTCCCATGCGGAGGGTCGACGGGTGGTCTATGTGGGGGATCTGGTGGACCGTGGGCCGGACTCGCCTGGCGTGCTGCGGCTGGTGATGGGGATGGTGTCGGGCGTCCATGCCCTCGCCGTACCGGGGAACCACGAGAACAAGCTGGTACGTGCCCTCGACGGCCAGAGGATCCAGGTGAGCCACGGACTCGCGGAGACGCTGGCCCAGCTCGACCGCGAGCCGGTCGAGTTCCGGAACCGGGTGCGGGAGTTCTGCTACGGCCTGGTGTCGCACCTGGTCCTCGACGACGGCCGGCTCGTGGTCGCGCACGCCGGCCTGAAGGAGGCCTACCACGGCAGGGCGTCGCGGCGGGTGCGCAGCTTCGCGCTGTACGGCGATACCACCGGCGAGACCGACGAGTACGGGCTGCCGGTGCGCTACCCGTGGGCGAACGACTACCGCGGCGGGGCCATGGTCCTCTACGGGCACACGCCGGTTCCGGAGCCGGAGTGGGTCAACAACACCCTGTGCCTGGACACCGGCTGCGTGTTCGGTGGCCGTTTGACCGCCCTGCGTTACCCGGAGAAGGAGGTCGTGTCGGTCGATGCCGAGCGAGTCTGGTACGAGCCGGCGAAACCCTTCCCGGCGGTATCTCGGGATCGGCCGCCGGCGAGTCCGACCGAGGGCTCGGCCGAGCAGCTCGAGCTCACCGACGTGATCGGCAAGCGGGCCATCGAGACGGCGCACCGCGGGCGGGTGACGATCCGTGAGGAGAACGCGGCAGGCGCACTTGAGGTCATGAGCCGGTTCGCGCTGCACCCACGCTGGCTGCCGTACCTCCCTCCGACGATGGCCCCGGTGAGCACGTCCGCTCGTCTGGACCTGCTCGAGCATCCCGACGAGGCCTTCGCCGAGTACGCCGCGGAGGGCGTGGGGGAGCTGGTCTGCGAGGAGAAGCACATGGGCTCCCGGGCCGTCGTCGTGCTCTGCCGCGACCAGCAGGCCGCGACCTCCCGCTTCGGGGCTCCCGAGGGGGAGACGGGCGCCGTCTACACGCGCACCGGGCGCTCGTTCTTCCGGCCCGACGTCACGGAGACGCTGCTTGCTCGGCTCCGCGACGCGGCGACTGCGTCGCGGTTGTGGGAGGAGCTGGACACCCGCTGGGTCTTGCTCGACGGCGAGCTGCTGCCCTGGTCGGCCAAGGCCGAAGGCCTGATTCGTGAGCAGTATGCGCCGGTGGGTGCGGCCGCCCGGTCGGTCCTGCCGGTGGCTCTTGACCTGCTCGCCAGCGCTGCCGGTCGTGGCCTGGACGTCGCCGAGCTGAGCTCGCGTACGGCGACCCGAGCCACCAACGCAGCGGCGTTCACCGCGGCCTACCGCGGCTACTGCTGGGAGATCGACGGCGTCGACGGGCTCGGACTGGCACCGTTCCAGCTGCTGGCGTCCGAGGGCCGTACGTATGCCGACCGCGACCACGGATGGCACCTGGAGCTCGCGGACCGGCTGGTCGCCGCGGCGCCCGACCTCGTCCGGCCCACCAGACGGCGGACCGTGCTCACGGCCGAACGGGCCTCGGTGGCCGATGCGGTCTCCTGGTGGGAGGACCTCACCGGGTCCGGTGGCGAGGGCATGGTCGTTAAGCCGATGCGCAACCTGACCACCGGGCGCCGCGGGCTCGCCCAGCCGGGCGTCAAGGTCCGCGGTCGCGAGTACCTGCGGATCATCTACGGGCCGGACTACACCGACCCGCACAACCTGGACCGGCTGCGGGACCGAAACCTCGGGCACAAGCGGTCACTTGCGCTGCGCGAGTACGCCCTCGGCCTGGAAGCGGTGGAGCGGCTGGCTCGCGCCGAGCCGCTGTGGCGGGTGCACGAACCGGTGTTCGGCGTGCTCGCCCTGGAGTCCGAGCCCGTCGACCCGCGCCTTTAGCTCCGTGGGGTGGGTGACGCCGGGCGGACCTCGTTGACGCGCGCACCGAGGCGCCCGTCGACGACGAGGACCAGCCCGGCCACGCCCAGCAGCAGAACCGCGACCAGCAGGCAGTTGAGCAGCGCGTGCGGGTAGCCGCGGGCGCCGGCATCGAGGAACGGGTACGGGTACCAGTCGACCCGCGCGCCGAGGATGAGCACGTAGACCAGCCAGCACACCGGCCAGAGGATGAACAGAACGGCGGACCGTGCGTCGAAGCGCGGCCATGGGCCGAGCAGCAGCCAGCCGATGACCGTGAGCAGCGGGGCGACGACGTGGAACCCGAAGTCCGTCCACCAGGCGGCCCCGGAGAGGTCGAGCAGCCCAGCCAGCGCAACCCGGTAGACGACGAAGGTGACCGCCATGGCGACGACGGACGCGATGCGAACCACCCGCCAGAGCGGGCCGTCTCGGTCGGGTCGCAGCACCAGACTGGCCGCCATCGCCATCGCCAATAGGTTGCTCTGGATGGTGAAGTAGGTGACGAACCGGAGAAGTCGCATCGGCAGACCCACCAGCGGGGTGCCGTGCTGGTCGACGAGCACCGCCTGGCCGTTGACCGTCATCGAGATCTGGACCACCAGGCAGACCGCGATCACGGCCACCGTCCCCAAGTGCCACCCGCTGCAGAAGCGACGGTTGCCGGCAATCTCCCTGCGCACAGTCACAACCTAGTGGCGGGTGCGAGGGGCCGGGCACCGGATAGTCTGCCTTGCAGCATTTGGGCATCTTCGAGGAGGTCTCGTGTCGCAGCGGCAGGCCGAGTCGCTCGCCGCACTGGTCGAGGAGCTTCGTGAACGGCTGGCCGTCGTACGCCGGGGCGGGTCCGAAGCCGCGCGCACCAGGCACACCGACCGAGGCAAGCTGCTGGTCCGCGACCGGGTCGACAGGTTGCTCGACCCCGGATCCCCGTTCCTCGAGCTCTCCCCGTTAGCCGCCACCGGCATGTACGACGACGCCGTGCCCAGTGCGGGAATCGTCACCGGCGTGGGGCGGGTAAGCGGCCGCGAGTGCGTCGTGGTGGCCAACGACGCGACGGTCAAGGGCGGTACCTACTACCCGATGACCGTGAAGAAGCACCTCCGCGCCCAAGATGTCGCGCTGGCGAACCGGCTGCCGTGTCTCTACCTGGTTGACTCCGGCGGCGCCTTCCTGCCGATGCAGGATGAGGTCTTCCCCGACCGGGAACACTTCGGCCGCATCTTCTTCAACCAGGCGACCCTGTCCGCGCGCGGCGTTCCCCAGCTCGCGGCGGTCATGGGCTCGTGCACAGCCGGCGGTGCCTACGTGCCCGCGATGTCCGACGAGAGCGTGATCGTGCGCGGACAGGGCACGATCTTCCTGGGCGGGCCGCCGCTGGTGAAGGCCGCCACCGGCGAGGTGGTCTCGGCGGAGGATCTCGGTGGCGGAGACGTGCATGCCCGGGTGTCCGGTGTCGTCGACCACCTCGCTGCCGACGACGCCGAGGCGCTGGCCATCCTGCGCTCGATCGTGGGCACGTTGGAACGCCGTACCCCACCCTCGCTGGCCCAGCACGAGCCGGTCGAGCCGAGCGAGGACCCGGCGACGTTGTATGACGTGGTGCCGGTCGACACCCGGACGCCGTACGACGTCCGGGAGGTGATCCGGCGCGTCGTCGACGGATCACGGCTGCACGAGTTCAAGGCGCTGTACGGCGAGACGCTGGTGTGCGGCTTTGCCCGGGTGTGGGGCTACCCCGTGGGGATCGTGGCCAACAACGGGATCCTGTTCAGCGAGTCGAGCCTCAAGGGCGCGCACTTCATCGAGCTCTGCAACCAGCGTGGGATCCCGCTGGTGTTCCTGCAGAACATCACCGGCTTCATGGTCGGGCGCGACTACGAGGCTGGCGGCATCGCCAAGGACGGCGCGAAGCTGGTGACCGCGGTGGCCTGCTCCGTCGTGCCGAAGTTCACCGTGGTCATCGGCGGCTCGTTCGGCGCTGGCAACTACGGGATGTGCGGACGGGCCTACGACCCTCGCTTCCTCTGGATGTGGCCGAATGCCCGCATCTCGGTCATGGGGGGCGAGCAGGCCGCGTCCGTGCTGGCGACGGTGCGGCGGGACGCTCTGTCATCCGCGGGCTCCGCGGGCGAGGTGTGGTCGGCCGAGGAGGAGGAGGCGTTCAAGGCGCCGATCCGGGAGCAGTACGAGCGCCAGGGTTCGCCTTACTACTCGACGGGCCGGTTGTGGGACGACGCGATCATCGACCCGATCGACACCCGCCGGGTGCTGGGGATGGGTCTAGCGGCCGCCGCCAACGCCCCGGTACCGGCGCCCTCCTACGGCGTCTTCCGGATGTGATGCCGATGCCTCGCCCCGTGATGACGCTGGGGGGCGTTTGGGTGGTGCACCAGCCAAACACCCCTCAAGCCACTCAGGTTTGGGTGGCTCAAGGGGTACTTGAGTGGTGCACCACCCAAACACGGAGCGCCACCCAAGCGTGGGGGCGAGGATGAGCAGGTTTGGCACCGTGCTGGTGGCGAACCGGGGCGAGATCGCGCTGCGGGTGATCCGGTCGGCCGCGGAGCACGGGCTGACCAGTGTGGCCGTCTACAGCGACGCTGACAGCGGCTCGGTCCATGTCCGGGAGGCCGATGTCGCGGTCCGGATCGGGCCGGCGGCGGCGGCATCGTCGTACCTGTCCATCTCCGCTCTGCTCGAGGCGGCCAGACTCACCGGGGCGGACGCGGTGCACCCGGGATACGGGTTTCTCTCCGAGCGCGCCACCTTCGCGCAGGCGGTCATTGAGGCCGGGCTGGTGTTCATCGGACCCCCCGCCGGCGTCATGGACGCCATGGGACGCAAGGACCGGGCCCGCGACATTGCGGCGGCGGCCGGGGTTCCGGTCATGCCAGCCGCGGTCTCGGCGACGGACCTCGACGATGTCGCGCGTGAGGTGGGTTACCCCTTGCTGGTGAAGGCTGCCGCAGGTGGCGGCGGCAAGGGGATGCGCATCGTGCGAAGCGCGAACGACCTGGCCGACGCGGTCGCCGCGGCGCGTCGGGAGGCCGCCGCAGCCTTCGGTGACGACACCATGCTGTTCGAACGCTACGTCGAGCACGGGCGTCACGTGGAGGTGCAGATCCTCGCGGACGAGCACGGGAATGTCGTGCACCTGCACGAGCGTGACTGCTCCGTGCAGCGCCGGCACCAGAAGGTCGTCGAGGAGGCGCCGGCCACGGTGATCTCGCCGGAGGTGCGCGAGCTGGTGACGTCATCGGCGGTGGCGCTGGCGCGCGAGGTGGGGTACGTCAACGCGGGCACCGTGGAGTTCCTGGTGACCGGCGAGGAGGCCTACTTCCTGGAGATGAACACCAGGCTGCAGGTGGAGCACCCAGTGACCGAGATGGTCACCGGCCTCGACCTGGTCGGACTGCAGTTCTCGATCGCCCAGGGTGACCAGCTGCCGTTCGACCAGTCGGACGTCGCCGTGCGCGGACACGCGATCGAGGCCCGGGTGTACGCCGAGGACCCGTTCTCCGGGTTCCTGCCCCAGGCCGGGGTCGCCGAGGTCGTCCGCTGGCCGACCCACGCTCGGGTGGACGCTGCCCTCGAGTCCGGGCAGCGGGTCGGCACGTCGTACGACCCGATGCTCGGCAAGGTGATCGCCTCCGGGGCCAGCCGGGAGGCGGCCCGGCGGGCGCTGGTCAGCGCCCTCGACGACACGGCGATCCTCGGACTGACCACCAATGTCGGCTTCGTGCGACAGCTGGTGGCCTCGGCCGCCTTCCGCGACAGCGGGATCGACACGGGTTGGCTGGACGCCCATCCCGAGGAGTTCGCCCTCGCCACGCCGGTGCCGGCCTGGTGCCTGGCCGCCTGGTCCGTCGCCGCCGCCAGCACAGCCGACCCCAGCCAGCCGTTCGGGGTCGGCGACGGTTGGCGGCTGGGGGCCCCTCCCGGCGCCGTACCGATCGTGCTCACCGCGCACGAGGGTGACACCCGCCTGCTGAGCGTGGACCTGGCGGCCGGAGTGATCGCCGGGCCGCACTCCGCCCGCGACGTGACGTCGCTCGGTGAGACCGACGGCCTCGTGCGGCTCCAGATCGGCTCCGAGGTCCACGGGGGGCGCGTCCTGCTGCGACCGCACGAGGTACTCGTGGCCTACCGGGGACAGACGTATGCCTTCGCTCGGCCGGACGCGTTCGCTCCGGGACGCACGGCCGCCACGACCACCGGGAGGATCAGCGCGCCGATGCCAGGAACGGTGCTGGCGGTGCACGTCGCTGCAGGCAGCGCGGTCGACGAGGGAGAGGCACTAGCGGTGATGGAGGCGATGAAGATGGAGCTCGCCCTGAAGGCGCCGTTCGCCGGCACGGTCACCGAGGTAAACGTGGTCGCCGGCGACCTCGTGGACCTGGGCGCCAGGCTCTTCGTCGTCACAGCGGCGGAGGCCTCGTGATTCGGCTGCCCCAGGTCGAGGAGATGCCGAAGATGCCGGCCAAGGTCACGATCTACGAGGTGGGCCCCCGAGACGGGCTGCAGAACGAGGTCCGGGTGCTCCCGGTCGAGGTCAAGGTGCAGTTCATCGAGCGGCTGGTGGGGTGCGGCCTGACCACGGTGGAGACAACGAGCTTCGTGCATCGCAAGTGGGTACCGCAGCTGGCCGACGCCGACGAGCTGCTCGACCTGGTGCGACACGCGCCCGGAGTACGGATGCCGGTCCTGGTGCCGAACGAGCGCGGCCTGGATCGGGCGATGGAGAAGGGGGTGCGTGACATCGCGATCTTCGCCAGCGCGACCGAGTCGTTCGCGCAGCGCAACCTGAACCGCTCCTTCGACGAGCAGTTCTCGATGTTCGCGCCGGTCGTCAGGCGCGCCCGCGATGCCGGGATCAGGGTCCGGGGCTACCTGTCGATGTGCTTCGGGGACCCGTGGGAGGGCGCGGTGCCGATCGAGCAGGTGGTCAGCGCCGGGGTGCGGCTGGTCGACCTGGGGTGTGCCGAGCTGTCCCTCGGTGACACCATCGGGGTCGCCACCCCGGGCCATGTCGTACGGCTCATCCGCGCGCTCGTCGACGTGGGACTGCTGACCGAGCAGATCGGGGGGCACTTCCACGACACCTACGGTCAGGCTCTCTCTAACGCGCTCGCGGCGCTGCAGTGCGGCGTGGCAACCCTCGACTCGTCCGCCGGTGGCCTGGGTGGCTGCCCCTACGCCGAGAGCGCGACCGGCAACCTCGCCACCGAGGACTTGGTCTGGCAGCTGCACGGGATGGGCATCGAGACCGGGGTCGACCTGGACAGGCTCGTCGAGACCAGCATTTGGATGGGGGAACGGCTCGGGAAGCCACCGGTCAGCCGGGTCGTCAACGCCGTCGCGGGGCTGACGAGGTAGCGGTCAGACCTTCCGGCGTGACCTCAGCTCCTTCGCGGCGTACCTGCCGACCTGATACGTCGCCAGGCCGTCCGATACCAGACCGATGCCGCCGCCGAAGACCGGGACCCTGCGTCCGATGGCGGCGAGGGTTCGCTTGCCCGCCACCCGCTCAAGCAGCTCATGGGCCACGTGCGAGGCGATGCGCTGGTCGAGCTCCCGGTCGTAGGCCGGCGCGGTGGCGATCGCCATTGGGCTGCTGGGCAGCTTGCGTGCCTTGATCAGGGCCGCGACGCTCTCTCCGCCGAGCATGCAGGCCAGCACGGCGTTGCGCACCCGCGGGTCGGTCAGGTCGTACCCACGCAGGTGCGCGATCCCGCCGACCATGTGGGTCTGGAGCAGCGCCAAGCCCGAGACGTTCGCCGGGATGGCGACGGTCATCGTGACCAGCCCACCGATGTTCGTAAGGAAACCCTGCATACCGGCGAGAGACACGTGACTGTCGACGACGTCGCCGATCGCCCGGGCCTGGTCACCATGATGCTTCTCGAGCTTCGCGTCGGCGGCCGCGGCCGCCCCCCGCAGCGGTCCCAGCCCGTCGACGGCGCGTTCGAACGCCTGCCGGACGAAGTTCGACGCCAGCTGCGGAGCCTGCTGGCGGGCGACCGGACCGATCACCTTGGCGGCGAAACGGGCTGCGCTCACCTTGGCCTCCTCGGCGCGCCGGCGATGGGAACGAACAGTGTCGAGACCCCCACTGTACGGAGCAGACTGGACTTGTGCTCACGCCAGATCCGGACCCGGCTGGCTGCCGTGCCGATTGAGCCGCCGCCGACCCAGTGGACCTTCCCGGACCCGCAGCAGTCGGCGCAGGACCTGGTCGCCTTCGGGGCCGACCTGGAGCCGGGCACGCTGCTGGCAGCGTATCGGAGGGGCATCTTCCCGATGCCGCTCAGCCAGGACGCCTCGATCGGCTGGTTCTCACCGCTCGACCGCGCAATCCTGCCGCTCGACCGGCTGCGAGTGACGCGCTCCCTGCGTCAGTCCGCGCGTCGGTACGACGTCACCGTCGACGCCGCGTTCAGCGAGGTCGTCAGCGGCTGTGCCGATCCGGCCCGCGAGGGCGGTTGGATCTACGAGCCCATGCTCGAGGCGTACGGGCGACTTCACCAGCTCGGCTGGGCCCACTCGGTGGAGGTGTGGGCAGCCGACGGGGTGCTCAGCGGCGGGCTGTACGGAGTGTCGATCGGGGGGCTGTTCTGCGGGGAGTCCATGTTCCACCGGGCACGTGACGCATCCAAGGTCGCTCTGATGACGCTGGTGAACCTGCTGAACGACGGGCAGCGAGACCGTCTGCTCGACGTGCAGTGGGCGACGCCGCATCTGGAGAGCCTCGGCGTCGTCGAGGTGGGCAGAGCGGCGTATCTGCGCCTGCTGGCTCGCGCCCTGGAGGCACCGCGTCCCGGGAGGTGGGCGGGATGAGCCCTCAGCTGGCGTTGGCGTGACCGCCGGGCTCGGACGAGCCGAACGCCAAGTCCAAGAAGGCCGGCCGGGACTCCGGCGCCGGCATGGCCTGGGTCGCGCCGAGTGCTGCGCCGGTGGAGTCGGCACCGTTGGAGCCGGCGCCGGTGGAGTCGTCGGGCTGAGGCTGGGGCTGGGGCTGAGGCTCGGGCTGAGGCTCGGGCTGAGGCTCGGGCTCGGCCGACACCGGAGGAGGAAGATGCACCCCCGGCGCGTCGCGTAGCCCGTCGATTAGGGCGTCGACGAATGCGGCGACGTCCTCATGGGGCATCCGGAAGGTGCCGGCACACGTCTCCTCGCGCCATAGCGAGAGCACCACGATGTCCGCTTCGGGGTGCCAGCTGAGACGCATGGCCCGGCCGTGGCCGCGGGCATCCAGAAAGACGTCACCGCGAGAGGTCTCGGCACCCGCGCGATCGGTCATGGCGCCATGATGCCCGCGGCGGAGCAACCCGGCAAGGCCGGGGTCCCCGAATTGTGGATCCGGGCGGACGGCTCGCTTTGGCACAATGGTGACGTGCCGGAGCTTCCCGAAGTCCAGGCCTTGGCCACGGACCTGCGCGCCCGCCTCGACGGTCGCGCGATCGCCAGGCTCGACGTCGTCGCGTTCGCCGCGCTCAAGACCTTCGACCCGCCGCCCTCCGCGCTGCAGGGGCTGTTCGTCGATGCGGTGGGGCGCCACGGCAAGTTCCTGGATATCGACGCGAGCGGCCTGCATCTGGTGGTTCACCTCGCCCGCGGCGGGTGGATCCGGTGGCGAGACCAGGTCCCCCCCGCGCCGCCACGCCCGGGCAAGGGGCCGCTCGCCGCCCGGGTGGTTCTCGACGACGAGTCCGGGCTCGACATCACCGAGATGGGCACCCAGAAGCGACTCGCGGTCTACGTGGTGCGTCACGTCACGGAGGTGCCGGGCGTCGCCCGGCTCGGCCCCGACCCGTTGGCGGAGTCGTTCACCCTGGACAGCCTGGGCACCATTCTCACCGCCTCGGGACGTGCGCAGATCAAGGGCGTCCTGCGCGACCAGTCGGTGATTGCGGGCATCGGCAACGCCTACTCCGATGAGATCCTGCACGCGGCCAAGATGTCGCCGTTCAAGCCGGCGGCGATGCCACCGAAGGACCTCGAGCGGCTGTACGGCGCGATGCAGTCGACACTGCGGGAAGCTGTCGCGCGCAGTGACGGGCTGGCGATGAGCGAGCTCAAGGGCGAGAAGAAATCCGGCCTGCGAGTACACGGCAAGGCCGGGCTGCCCTGCCCGGTGTGCGCGGACACGGTGCGCGAGGTGTCGTTCGCCGACTCGGCCCTGCAGTACTGCCCCACCTGTCAGACCGGCGGTAAACCGCTCGCCGACCGCCGGCTGTCCCGTCTCCTCAAGTAGCGACCCCGGCGTCGCGACCGTCTCGTTCGGTAGACCTTGCCACGTCGGCGCAGGGTGGGTAGCGCCGCGGGCTTGGGTAGGCTCGGCTGGTCAGTCGTAAAACCTGACCGGATTAGGTGACTCTCATGCAATGTCCGCGGTGTGGCCTGCAGAACCCTCCTGGCATCACGGCGTGCCAACGTTGCGGCCTCGCGGTCGTGTCTGCCCCCGCCGGCTCGGACAATCCTCCCGGCGGGGCGGGTGACGAGACGGCAGTGCTGGAGACCGCGCCTCCCGACGCCTCGACCGGTTCATCACCAACGCCGCCGGCCACGCCCGGCTACGGGCCGCCCTCGGGCTCTCCGCAGGCGTACGGCCGGCCGGGATACGGCCAGCCGGGCCCGCAGCCCGGTTACGGCCAGCCCGGTTACGGCCAGCCAGGCTACGAGCAGTCGGGCTACGAGCAGTCGGGCTACCCGCAGCCCGGTTACGGCCAGCCCGGTTCTGGGCAGCCCGGTTACGGGCAGTCGGGCTACTCGCAGCCCGGTTACGGGCAGCCGCCTGCGGCGCCGCAGTACCCGCAGTACGGCCAGCCGGCGATGCCCTCGTCGTACCCGTCCTCGGGTCCAACCGGGGGAGGAGCGGCCTTGTCCCGGGTGCTGCTGCTGCTCGGTGCAGTGGCGTCCCTCGGCTACGCCGGGTGGGCGATGACCGCGCGGCGAGGCATCTTCGCGGACTTCGCCGACAGCAAGACGGTGAGCCTGAGCGCCGCCAAGTCGAGTGACCGCACCGACACCATCCTGCTCGTCATCGCCGGCGGGCTTGCCCTGCTGGCGTTGGCGTTCTGGCTCGTACGGCTGCTCGGCGGCAAGGCGCGCGGCGGGGTGCTGACTCTGCTCGGCTTCCTGGTCAGCCTGGCGGGGATAGCCTGCGTCGTGGTTGGGCTGGTGATGTCCGGGATGGTCGACGGCGGTGAAACCCAGGTCGACGAAGGGAGGAAGGCAGTCACCTCGACGATGGTCACCGGAAGCGGATTCATCGCCCTGGCGGTCGGTCTGCTGATCGGCCTGCTGGTCGTGAAGGCTCGGCCGTCGCCCGCCGATGCCGAGGCACCGGGCGGTACGACGACGCCAGCCGCGCCCTGGTGACCCCGGGTGATCCGGCGGACCGCCCTGTCTTCGCCGGGGCGCGATCTGTTCACCGCGAACGACCCTGTCAGACACCTGCCCGAGAGATAGGCGTGTCACGATGAGCTGTGCCCAAGTTGCGGCTGCCTGATCTGGTCCTGCGGCGTCCCCGGCCGGAGACGCGAGGGGGCGCGACGGGCCGCCGTCCGCAGGTGGTGGCGCACCGCGGCTCGAGCTCGGCTCGTGCCGAGCACACGCTCGGCGCCTACCGGCAGGCGCTCGAGGATGGCGCGGAGGCACTCGAGTGCGACGTCCGGCTCACCGCCGACGGGCACCTCGTCTGTGTGCACGACCGCAGGATCGACCGCACGAGTAACGGGCAGGGCGTGGTCTCGGCGCTCGAGCTCGCCAAGCTCGAGTCGCTCGACTGGGCGTCGTGGAAGCACCCGTGGCAGGAGCTCGACGACGAGGCGCCGGACACGAACCCCGGGCAGGGTGGGATCGTCACGCTCGAGCGGCTCCTGGATGTGGTCGCGGAATGGGGGAGGCCGGTCGAGCTGGCGATCGAGACCAAGCATCCGACCCGCTACGCCGGCCTGGTGGAAATCAAGCTGGTCGAGACCCTCGACAGGTATGGCTGGGCGCGGCCCCACGCCGGCGGGGCCTCGCCGGTTAGGGTCATGAGCTTCTCGTGGATGAGCCTGCGGCGGTGCCTCGAGCTGGCTCCGTCGCTCGAGACGGTGTACCTGATGGACCGGGTCCCGCTGCGATTCCGCGACGGTACGCTCCCGCTCGGGACCACCATCGCCGGTCCGGCGATGGACATCGTGCTCGCGCATCCTGGGTACGTCGAGAAGGCGCACGCCGCCGGGAACCGGGTGCATGTGTGGACGGTGAACAACCCGGTGGACGTCGAGCTGTGTGCCGCCCTGGGCGTAGATGCCATCATCTCGGACAATCCGGCGGCTACCTTGCGCCAGCTCAAGGCCCGCGAGAGCTGACCGGTCGAGCCCGCGAGGAACTCGACGGCCGAAATCCTTGATTTCTCGACAACCTGGGCGAGAGGGTACAGGGGTGCCAGTTCTCGGGACCCCGCGCGAGGGAGCTCCGCGCGCCGCCCAGCGCGTCTCTTGGGGGTTGCCGTTCACCGCAGCGGCGGTTCGCAGCGCGCGCACCAACGTGACCGTCGCCCTTCGCCGGGCCGGCGTCCCGCAGCATGTGGTCGACGACGCCCGCATCGTGGTCAGTGAGCTGCTCGGCAACGCGTTGCGCCATGCCCGGCCCATCCGGGACGCCGGCCTCGTGCTCAGTCTCGAAGTCCAGCCCGACTCTGTGCGCTTGTCGGTCTCTGACGGCGGTTCGGGAACGCTGCCGACGCTGCTGCACCCTCCGGAGCTGGCACCGCACGGACGGGGGCTCACCCTGGTCCGGACGCTTACCCGCGAGTGGGGGGTCCGCGAGGGGGCCCACGGCAACACCGTCTTCGGTGTGCTGGCCATCGCCTGAGGAGTCCGGGCAAAGCCTCCGCGACGCGATGAGACAGACTTCTCGGGCCCGCGCGACCGGCCGCGGCGAGCGACTCCGGAAGGACACCGATGGCTAGGAGGCGGCGCACCCCCAGACCCGGCGCCGGCACCACGGACGAGGTCGGCCCGCGCCAGCCCTGCCCGTGTGGCTCGGGCAAGCGGTTCAAGGCCTGTCACGGAGCCCCCGGGGGCGCTGCGCCGTACGTGGCCCGCTCGTTCGAGGGACTGCGGGGCGAGTGCGACTGGGTGGCCCTGCGTGAGTTCGTCCAGGCGGGTACGGCGCCGCTGAGCGTGCGACCGGACGCGTTCGACGGCGCCGCCGACGGGGCCGAGGTCATGGCCGTCAGCCTGCTCCCGGGCATCGCACCCGCGCTGAGGCGCGAGGACGGCACCGTCTGGCTGGGAGTCCAGGTCTCCCACCAGTCCGGAGACACCAGCACCGATCTGGCGCAGGCCCTCGGGCTTGGGCTGGCCGCGGGGCCGGGCGAGGCGGTGACGATGCCACCGGCCATCGGCCCCGGCCCCCGCCTTCAGGACGTGCTGGACCCGGACACGGAGCTGACGGTCACGGTGCACAGCGGCTTTCAGTTCTGGTTCGAGGGTGTCGACGACCCGAACGGTCAGATCGCCGCGACTCTCGAACAGCTCGACGCGTCGATCGAGCCGACCCTCCGGCTCACGTCCGTCACAGCCGCCTACTGGGTCTCCACCGGGACCAAGGAGCATCTGCGCTGGGTCTTGCCGTACGAGGAGGACAGCCTGCTCACGGCACTGGCCCGCCTGCACGAGAAGGGCGTCGACGGGCTGACCGACGAGTCCCGGCTGGTGGGCTCCTTCCGCGCCCACGGACTGCTGGTCCCGGTGTGGGACCTACCGCTGGGTACCGGGGCCGAGGCGCTGGAGGAACCCGCGGCGGCCTTCGCGCACCGGCTCGACGAAGCGCTGGCCGACCCGTCGCCGCTGTCGGCCGACGGGCGGTCGGCCCGAAACGGACTGGCCAACCGTCAGCTCACGATCCGCTGACAACAAGGCGGCGCTGACAACAAGGCGGCGCTGACAACAAGGCGACGCTGACAACAAGGCGGCGCGATTCGCCCCGCGTGTTCCCTCCTGAACTGCGGATTCACTGGCTATAGCGACACAATTGCCCGGATTCCGTCGCCACTTGACCGTTCGGCGACTTGTGCCGCCAGGTTGGGCGCAGCTAAGGTACCAAGCGGCCCGGTCGTTGCTGTATCCCCCGTCAGTAACGGCCGGGCCTTCCAGTTCACCCGAACCGCCTCATCCATCCGGGCCAGCTTGGGCATCGCGGCTGACCGGGCACGACATGCAGCGCGGGCCGCCCCGCCCCGACCCCAGCTCCGACCCGGAGATCGCGATGACGTCGACTCCCGCGTCCCGCAGCCGCTCGTTGGTCTCGACGTTGCGCTCGTAGGCCACAGCGACTCGCGGCGCGAGCGCCAGGGTGTTGTTGCCGTCGTCCCACTGCTCGCGCTCGGCCGTCACCGGGTCGAGCCCGGTGTCGATCTGGCGCAACGTGTCGATGCCCATCGCCTTCGCGGCCGCGACCAGAAACGGCTCGGCCGAGGCAACGAGCAGCTCGATCTCCCTCTCGTCGCCGGCCGGCTCGGCGCATGAGACGGCATACGCGTTCAGCGTGTCGGCGACGTTCGGGTACATCACGATCGCATCGACGTCCACCATCGTGCACACGGTGTCGAGATGCATGGTCGCGCGCTCCTGCGCGATTGGTACGGCGAGCACGGTGTGCGCCATTCCCCGGGAGAGGGCCTTCCTGGCGAGCCGTTCGGCGCCGGCGGGCGTCGTACGCTCCCCCACACCGACCGCGATCACGCCGGCCGCGAGCAGCAGCACGTCACCACCTTCGAGATGCTCGCTCCGCCACCCGTGCACCCGCTGCACTCCGGTGAAGCGAGGATGGAACGAGTAGATGAGCTCGGTGAGCTGGGTCTCCCTCGCCCGCGCGGGCATGGCCAGGCTGGTGACGGCGACGCAGCCCGGAAGCCAGACCGAGGAGTCCCGGGTGAAGAGCAGGTTGGGCAGGGGGTCGATGACGAAGTCATCCGAGGGCAGCAGGCCGGTCACCAACCCGAACCCGCCACGGACCTCGTCGTTGCGGACGCCGGCGGTGATGGCCGATGCCAGTTCGACGGCGGTCAGCGTGTCCAGCCAACCCCGGAGATAGCGCCGCAGGGTGTCGCCTAGCCGCAGGCTGGCGCTGACCTGGGCGACGGCCTGGGCCCGCGCTGCTGGGTCGGCGAGGGTCTCCGTCAGCAGTTCGACCAGGTAGAGCACCTCGACGTCCCGGTCGCGCAGCGCGGCTGCGAAGGCGTCGTGCTCGTCCTGGGCGCGGCCCACCCAGGGGATACCGTCGAACAGCAGGCTGTCGTTGTTGCGGGGGGTAAGGCGCTTCAGCTCCGGCCCCGGCCGGTGCAACATCACCGTGCGCAGCCGGCCGACCTCGCTGTCAGCGCCAAGATTCGCGTCCATGGCGCGAGCCTAATGGGAAAGACCGGTCCGCTCCCTGACCGCTGAGCCGGTTGAGCTGGCTGAGCCACGCTAACCGGTGAGCAGCTGGTAGACGCCGATCATCGCGAACAGCAGACACACCCCGGCCGCGATGTAGTGCAGCAGCGAGAGCCGCATGTAGCGCAGCAGCACCCGGCCGCCGATCACGGCGAGACCGGAGACGGTGAGCAGGGCCACCCAGGAGCCGATGAACACGGAGACGGGGTGACCGTACTTGGCAACCAGGTTGAGGGTCAGGATCTGGGAGAGGTCTCCCCACTCCGCGGCGAAGAGCACGAGGAACGACGCCACGACGGCTCGCAGCCCCTTGCGGTCGAGCGTCGCCTTTGCGGAGAACGCCTCCTCCTGCTCATGCTCCTGGTCGTCGGCCTTGGGCGCCGCGATCAGCAGCAGTACGGCGCCGATGAGGAACATCGTGGTGCTGAGCGCGTGGATCACCCACTGCGGAAGGTACGACACGGCCGTGCCGGCTGAGACGGCCACCACACACTGCACGCCGAAAGCGAGACCAACGCCGATCCAGACCGCCAGCGGACGGTAGCGGGTCGACAGCACGAGGGCGGCGACGAACGTCTTGTCCGGAAGCTCCACCGGGAAGATCAGTGCGAAGCTGATCAGGGCGATGTACCAGTCCATGCACTACCCAACACTGGTGGATGACGATGGTCCCGGCAGAGTCTACGGCGGTAGCGTGGCGTCGGCCGTCGACGGCGGCGAGGCCCGTGGAGGGAGGTTGGGTGCCAGGTGGTGTGACGCTCGGCATCGAGACGTCCTGCGACGAGACGGGAGTCGGTCTGGTCGCGGACGGAGTGCTGCTCGGCCAAGCGCTTGCCTCGAGCATGGACGAGCACGCGCGGTTCGGCGGAGTGGTGCCGGAGATCGCCGCCCGGGCACACCTGGAGGCGATGGTCCCGGTGCTGAGGGCTGCTCTTGCAGACGCCCAGGTCGACATCTCCGAGGTGGCGGCGGTGACCGTCACCTCGGGACCGGGGCTGGCCACAGCACTGCAGGTTGGAGTAGGGGCGGCCAAGGGGCTCGCGCTGGCCTTGACGCTTCCGCTGTACGGCGTCCACCACGCCGCCGGGCACGTCGCGGCCGACACCTTGGAGCACGGACCGCTCCCGCGACGCAGTGTCGCCCTCATCGTCTCAGGCGGCCACAGCTCGCTGCTGTTCGTTGAGGACTTGGCGACCGACCCGATCGTCCATCTCGGCGACACCCTCGATGACGCGGCGGGTGAGTGCTTCGACAAGGTGGCACGGCTGCTGGGGCTGGGCTATCCGGGGGGGCCAGCGGTCTCGGCTGCCGCCGAGGGAGGCGACCCGGCCGCAGTCGCGTTCCCGCGTCCGCTGCTGGGCAGGCGGGACCAGCACCGCTTCGCGTTCTCCTTCTCCGGGCTCAAGACGGCCGCGGCCCGGTTCGTCGAGGCCGGAGAGGGACGAGCCCCGCGCCGCGACGGCGGGGATGCGCTCACGGAGTCTTCGCCCGACGCGACCCCGGCCGACGTCGCTGCGTCCTTCCAGGAGGCGGTGGTCGACGTGTTGAGCGCGAAGGCGGTCGACGCCTGCCGGCACACCCGCACGGACACCTTGCTCGTGGTGGGCGGGGTGGCGGCGAACTCGCGGTTGCGCGAGGTCGTCGCGGAGCGCTGCGCCGCCGCCGGCATCGAACTCAGGGTCCCGGCGCCTCGGCTCTGCACGGACAACGGGGCGATGATCGCCGCCCTGGGCGACCACCTGAGACGCGCCGGCGTCGCGCCCGCTGGCCTCGGTCTCGCGGCCGACCCGTCCGCCGTACTCGATCGAAGCTCGCTCGCCTAGGTTAGGGCGGCGGCGGTGGCCTCGGCAAGGACCGACTTGGCCGACCGTCCCAACGCGTCCGCGACGGCGACGACGTCGTCGTACTCCGGCTGCAGGTTGACGACAGCCCCACCGAACCTGGCGACCTTCACCCGGACCTGCTTCCCACCGACGTTGACCACTCGGAACTCGCGGTCGAGCTCGTGCTTGTGGACGGCGTGCTCCCGCATCCCGATCGCGGACGTCTCGGTGTAGATCGTGGCCCGCACCTCGTCCCGCCGGTCCGCCCGTACCAGCACCGAGAGGGTGTGGGCCGCTCGACCCTTCTTCATCAGGATCGGCGACAACCAGGCGTCGGAGGCCCCCCGCTCCAGCAGCTTGGCGAGGACGCGTGGCCACAGCCGAGGGTCGAGGTCGTCGATGTTGGTCTCGATCACCGTCTGCTGTGCGGGATCGGGCGGCGCGGCGGCGGCCCGGCTCGGCTCGCCCACCAGCAACCGCAGCACGTTGGCGTGCGTGCTGAGGTCGCGGCCGCCGGCCCCGACGCCGGCCGCGGAGACCGCCATCGCCGGTTGGCCGCCCCAGCGCGTCACCCAATGGGTGAGCAGCGCGGCGCCGGTCGGGGTGCAAAGCTCGTGCTCTCCTGGCCCGGCGTACGTCGGTACGCCGCGGAGCAACGCCACCACGGCAGGAGGCGGGACGCTGAGCCGCCCATGGCTCGTCGTGACGAAACCCGAGCCGACGGCCACCGGCGAGCTGTGCACCTCCTCGAGATCCATCGCCACGAACCCGGCGCAGACGCCCACGACATCGGCGATGGCGTCGAGTGCTCCGACCTCGTGGAAGTGCACCTCGTGGACCGTCGTCCCGTGCACCGACGCCTCCGCCTCGGCGAGCGCTGTGAACACGGCGGTGGCGTGCCCCTTGGTCGTGTCGTCGATGTCGGCGGCGTCCACGAGCTCCAGCACCTGACCGAGTCCACGGTGGGTGACCGAGTCGGCCACGTCGACGACGATCTGGTGGGCGCTCAGCGCGCCCCGGGACACTCGCTGTGAGGTCAGCGTCACCCGCGCCGGGGCCACCGCAGCGACGGCCTCCTTGATGGCCGGCAGATCGGCGCCGGCGTCGACCAGGGCGCCGAGCAGCATGTCGCCGCTGGCGCCGGAGGCCGCGTCGAGCCAGCCGATCATGCGTCGCGCTCGGACCAGGGGGGTGATCTGCGCGCCACCCGGGCCGCGAACACGCCGGCCCCGAACCCGTTGTCGATGTTCACGACGGTGACCCCGGGGGCGCAGGAGTTGAGCATCGCGAGGAGGGCCGCCAGCCCGCCGAAGGAGGCGCCGTAGCCGACGCTCGTCGGCACCGCGACGAGGGGGACCCCGGTCAGGCCGCCGACGACTGATGGCAGCGCCCCTTCCATCCCAGCGACCACGACGAGGCAGTCGGCCTGGACCAGGCGGTCCCGGACACCGAGCACCCGATGCAGCCCGGCGACCCCGACGTCGTTGATCGTCTCCACCTCGGCCCCGAAGACCTGAATGGTCAGGGCTGCCTCTCGGGCCACCGGCGCGTCGGAGGTGCCGGCCGACACCACGACGACCCGCCCACGTCCGACGGGCAGAGGCCCCAGCGTGCAGGCGCGGGCGACCTCGTCGACCGACGCACCCCCAACGGTGCCACCGATCAGGTCCAGGGCGGAGTCGCTCAACCGGGTAGCCAGCACCGCCCGGTCGGGGTGCTCCTGGTGGAGGTGGGTCAGCAGCGCCACGACGTGCTCGGGACTCTTGCCGGCGCCGTACACCACCTCCGGGTCACCGGTGCGCGCGGCGCGGTCGATGTCGAGGCGGGCGTAGCCGAGGTCGAGAGCGGGCGGCGGTCTCCCCCCGGTCTCAGCAGCGTCGGCCATGAGGTGAATCTAGTCGGGCCGACACTACGCTCTTGCAATGCCCGGAGTGCCACCAGCGCGATACGCCTACCTCGGACCGGCGGGGACGTTCGCCGAGCAGGCCCTGCGCTCGCTACCGGCCGCCCACGGCGCCAACCTGCTGCCCCAGCCGTCCGTGGGGCTGGCCCTCGAGGCGGTCCGCACGGACGCCGCGGACGCCGCCGTGGTGCCGTTGGAGAACTCCGTCGAGGGCGGCGTCGCGGCAACCCTGGACGAGCTCTCGACCGGCGACCCGCTGATGATCATCCGCGAGCTGCTCGTCGAGGTGCAGTTCTCGCTGCTGGCGCGGCCAGGCACCCACCTCGGCGACATCACCCGGGTGGCCACCCACCCGCACGCGGCGGCGCAGTGCCGTCGCTGGCTGGCCACCCGGCTGCCGAACGCCGACGTGGTGCAGGAGTCGTCGACGGCGCACGCCGCAGCCCTGGTCGCCGGCCCCGATTCGCCGTACGACGCCGCGATCGCCGCGCCAGTGGCCGGGGCCACCTACCGGCTCTCGGCGCTCGCCACCGACATAGCCGACCGGCAAGGTGCCGTCACCCGGTTCGTGCTGGTGGCACGGCCCGGTCCGCCCGCTCCGCCCACCGGCGCCGACAAGACGTCGCTCGTGGTGTTCATCCGGGAAAACCATCCGGGGGCGCTGCTCGAGCTTCTCGAGCAGTTCGCCGCGCGCGGGGTCGACCTCACCCGGATCGAGTCCCGACCGACGGGCTCGGCGCTCGGGCAGTACTGCTTCTCGATCGACGCGGAGGGTCATGTGGCGGAGGCGCGGGTGGGGGAGGCGCTGATGGGTCTGCGCCGAACCTGCGCCGACGTCCGATTCCTGGGCTCCTACCCCCGTGCCGACAGCCGCACCTCGTCCACCCGGTGGGGCACCACGGGCGCGGACTTCGCCGACGCCGCCAGCTGGCTGGAGCGCCTGCGAGCCGGCGGCTGACGGGCCAGCCCAAGATCGGCAAACACCTGAGGAACGCGCCAACCCGCAGCTCGCCGTAGACCATCAGGTCGTCAAGCTTCTTCGCATGAGCAGCTCGACGCCGTCCTCGTCGTCGATCTGAGAGCCGTACTCGACGAACCCGCGCCGACGGAGGATCGCCAGCGACACCGAGTTGTCGGGACGCACGGAGGCGATCACCGATCGCACCCCGACCGAAGCCAGCCAGCTCAGAAAGCGGTCGACGACCCAGCCGCCAATGCCGCGACCCCGGGCCTCGGCCACCACCGCGTATCCGATCTCGACCTCGCCGTAGTCGTCGGGGCCGGCGTGACAACCGATCCGTCCGACCAGGTTGCCCAAGTCATCGAGGGCTGCATGCACCAGGAACGGAGCCGAGGCCGGGTTCGCGTCAAGCGCCTCAATCCGGTACCGCAGCATGCGGGTGTCCTCCTCCGGCCAGACCACCGAGCCGAGCTCGGGTTGCCCCGCGGCCCAATCGCGCCGGTCGGCGTGCAGGGCGCGCAGGGTGGCCGGGTGCAGCGCGACCAGGCGCGGGCCGGCAGCCTCACTCAACGCAGAACTCGTTGCCCTCGGGGTCGGCCATCACCACCAGGGCGTCACCATCGCGGAGAGTCGTGGCTCCGAGTTCGGTCAGTCGCCGTACCTCGTCGTGGACCGCCCCGCCCGGCGCTCGGAGGTCGAAGTGCACGCGGTTCTTCGCGCTCTTCCCCTCGGGTACGGCGGCGAACCAGATGTTGGGGCCGCCCCAGCCAGCTGCCTCGACGAACGCCTTCTCCGAGGTCGCGTCCTCGTCGACGTCGCTACCGAGGGCTGCCGCCCAGAACCCCGCGAGCCGTAGCGCATCGCCGCAGTCGAACGTGACGGATTTGATGTAGGTCGCCATCCGCGACGATAACCCGATCTCGGCGCTAGCGCTGTTGCCCCGTCGAACCGGCTGCGGGGGCGGGGGCGGGGGCGCTTGAGTGGTTAGCCACCCAAGCATCCCCGGAGCCACTCAAATCTAGGTGGCTTAGGGGGCAACTGAGTGGCTAGCCACTCAAACCTCCCCGCGGCAGCCGCGGTCACTGAGGTGAGCGGGCGAACCCGATGGCCTCCGCCTCCTCCGGTGACAGCTGCTGGGAGGCCGACCAGCCCGTCACGTTCTTGGCGTAGGTCCGGGAGTCGCTCCGGCCGTGGATGGACGTCATGACAACCCCGTCTCCTCCGTCGTCGAGCAGGGCGAGCGACCAGGAGAGGTGGCCACCCATGTCGCCGAACGCGTCGTACCTCACGACCGCAACATGACGCAGCGCAGTCGCCGAGTCCAGCTGAAGGGCCTGGATCTCGGCGGTCACCCGGTCCGGTGACAGCGGTTCGGTGATCGGCTTCCGGCGGCCACGGCCAGCGTGATAGGCCGTCGCACCGCCGCGCCGCGGACCGCCGTGCGGACGGTTGAACGCGAGGACCGCGACCCCAAGGGAGAGCAGTGCGAGGGCAGTCGCGGCGAGACTCAGCCAGGTCAGGGCGGTCGCTCCGAGGGGCACCTCTGCAGCCTAATCGCCTCAGCGGGGGACGCGGACCAGCAGCACGCCGGGCTCGACCTCGGCATGGATCTCGGTACCCGGACCCACGATGTCGCCGTCCAGCTGGCGGGGGGTCGACGTCGCCGCCGTGACCACGACGGATCGACCGGTATAGCGGTCGAGTCGCTCGTCGATCCGTGGATGCCGGGTGAGCACCCGCCACAGCAGCGAGAGCCAGCCGACGACCCGCCGCGGGGCGATCACGACGACGTCGAGGACCCCGTCGTCGATCCGCGCGTCCGGCAGCAACGGGATGCCGGCGGTGAGACTGCCGACGTTGCCAACCAGCACCGTGCGGGCCTTCCGGTGCACCGGCTCCGACCCGTCGACGCTGATGGTGACGCGTACGGCGGGATAGCGGAGGTGACGCATGCCGGCGACGACGTACGCCGGCCAGCCCATCCGTCGTTTCATGGCGTCGGGCGCACCGGCCATGATCGCGGCGTCGAGCCCCATCCCCGCCATCACCGCGAAGCGGGTGGCCTCGAGTCCGTCGCCCTTGATCTGCACCAGGTCGATCGCCCGGTCCCGGCCGTGGAGGACGACCTCAAGAGCCTGGTCCCGACCGAGGGGGATGCCCAGGTTTCGGGCTAGCAGATTGCCGGTGCCCGCCGGGACCACGCCGACCGGAACGCCGGTGCCCGCCATCTCGGCGCAGACCACGCGCACGGTCCCGTCGCCGCCGGCTGCCACGACGACGTCGGCGCCGGCCGCGACTGCAGCACGCGTCATCGTGGCGCCCACGTCGTCGACCGTGGTCTCGAACCACAGGGGCTCGCCCCATCCGGCGACGCGGGCGACCCCCGACACCTTGCTGCGGAACGCGTCGGAGTCGACCTTGGTCGGGTTCACGATCACGGCCAGAGTGCGCAGCTGGTCCGGCATCAGCGAGGGTGTGGTCTCAGCCACGGTGCGACCCGACGGCACGACCCCGAACAGGGAGCCGAGGAGGAGCACGACGAGGACGCCTACCAACCAGCCGCCGAGGACATCGCTCGGGTAGTGCGCCCCCAGGAACAGCCGGGAGAGGCCGACCAGCGCGGCGACGGCCAGCCAGCTGCCGGCGACCGCGAACCGCAGCCGGCCGGGGCGCAGCCGTCGGACCGTGAGCACGAACAGCAGGGCGCAGGCGCAGGCGATCTCGCCGGCGTGCCCGGATGGGTAGGACCAGCCGTCGATCTGGTCGCCGACCGCCGGCCGCGGCCGGGACACCCAGACCTTGAGCAGACCCCAGCCGAGAGCGGTGACGAGCAGGCTCGAGACGATCCACCCGGCGGTCGACCACTGCCGTCGTACGGCGAACCCGAGCGCGACGACGCCGAGCGCAGCCTCTGCGATGCGGGGCTGGCCGATCGCCGAGACGGCCCGGAAGAACTGCGCCGCCCAGCCAGGGCCGTCCACGGAGTCGTGCAAGGTACGGGTGGTCGACGTGTCGAGCTGGACCAGCGAATGCCAGCGCAGGGCGACCAGCGTCGTCAGGAGGATCAGCGCAGCCGCAAGGACGGCGGCGACCACGGCCGCCCGGCGCTGCACTGACGTCTCAGTCACGAGCCCTCTCGAGTCTTCCCGCCCGGTGTCGGCAGTCCGCCGGATGAACGATGTCCTGCTGAATCTAGCGGCTGGAAAACCAGTCGGGAAAACCGTGGGGATGGTAGCCCGGTACGGCGGATATCCTCGACGGGTGATCGACCTCCGACTGCTGCGCGACGACCCCGAGCTGGCCCGCCAGGCGCAACGGCGTCGCCGCGCGTCGCCCGAGCTCGTCGATGAGATCCTGGCCGCTGACGAGGCTCGGCGGACGTCGATCGAGGCGTTCGAGCGGCTGCGGGCGGAACAGAAGTTGCTCGGGCGACAGGTTGCGCAGACGACGGGGGACGAGCGCAGCGCTCTGCTCGACAAGACCCGGGCCGTCGCCAACGAGGTCAAGACGGCGGAGGCGGCTCAGCACGAGGCGGAGGCCATCTTCGTGGCGGCCATGAGCCTGATGCCGAACCTGGCCGCTCCGGAGGCGCCCGCGGGAGGCGAGGACGACTACGTCGTGCTTGAGCACATCAAAGAGCCGCGGGACTTCACGGCGGAGGGCTTCGCGCCGCTGGACCACGTCGAGCTTGGCCAGCGATTGGGCGCCATCGACATCGGGCGCGGCGTCAAGGTGTCCGGTGCCCGCTTCTACTACCTCACCGGGGTCGGCGCGGACCTCGAGCTCGCTCTGGTGAACATGGCGATGGACCAGGCCCGCGCCGCCGGCTTCACCACGATGATCCCGCCGGCCCTGGTCAGGCCTCGCGCCATGGAGGGCACCGGTTTCCTCGGGCAGGCGGCTGGTGACGTCTACCACCTGCCGGAGGAGGACTACTACCTGGTCGGTACGTCGGAGGTGCCGCTGGCGGCTTACCACAGCGACGAGATCCTGGACAGCGCGACGCTGCCGAGGCGCTACGTCGCCTTCAGCCCGTGCTACCGCAAGGAGGCCGGCTCCTACGGCAAGGACACCCGGGGGATCATCCGGGTGCACTGGTTCGACAAGGTGGAGATGTTCACCTACACCACGGTCGAGGAGTCGTACGACGAGCACCAGCGCCTGCTGGGATGGGAGATGGAGTTCCTGGACAAGCTGGAGCTGGCTTATCGGGTGATCGACACCGCGGCCGGGGACCTCGGGCTGTCCGCCCAGCGCAAGTTCGACTGCGAAGCGTGGATCCCCACCCAGGGCAGGTATCGCGAGCTCACGTCAACGTCCAACTGCACCGACTTCCAGGCCCGGCGGCTGGGGATCCGGGGGCGCTTCGGCGACCAGGTGACACCCCTGGCCACCCTCAACGGCACCCTGGTCGCGATCCCCCGCACCATCGTTGCGATCCTCGAGAACCACCAGCAGGCCGACGGTTCGGTACGTGTGCCCGAGGCACTCCGGCCCTACCTGCAGGACAGAGAGACGCTAGTCCCGGTGAGCCCGGCCAGGTGACGCGGCCGCCTGGGCTCGTCGCGCTCGACATCGACGGCACCCTGGTCGACTACGCGGAGGCGGTGTCGCCGATGGTGCACCATGCCGTTCGCGCGGTCGTCGAGGCCGGCGTCCCGGTGATCCTCGCCACCGGCCGGTCGGTGTTCGGCGTGCAGCGGGTGATCGATGCCTTCGGGCTGGCTGACGGGCTGGCCGTGGCGAGCAACGGTGCGGTGATCTTCTCCTACCGGCCGGTCGAGATCATCTCCTCGGTCACCTTCGACGCCCGCCATGCGGTGGAGGCGGTGCTCGCGGAGGTACCCGACGCGCTGGTGGCGGTCGAGGTCGTCGGAGACGGCTACCGGGTCAACCGGCCGTTCCCCGAAGGGGAGATCACCGGACGGATGTGGATCGAGTCCGTGGACAGCCTGGTGAGCGAGCCCGTGACCCGCGTCATCATCCGGGACCCCCAGTCGACGGCCGCCGACTTCGTCCAGCTGGCCGAGGCGCTGGGGCTGCACGGAACCAGCTACTTCGTCGGCTACACCGCCTGGTTGGACTTGGCGCCTGAAGGAGTGTCGAAGGCATCGGCGCTGCAGACCGTCGCCGAGCGGCTCGGCGTGCGGCAGGCTGACGTGCTGGCCATCGGAGACGGCCGCAACGACCTCGAGATGCTGGCCTGGGCCGGCCGCGGGGTCGCCATGGGGCAGTCGCCCCCCGAGGTCAAGGCGGTGGCCGACGGCGTCACGGGGTCACTCGCCGAAGACGGTGCGGCGGCGGAGCTCGGCCGCTGGTTCCCGGTCAGAGACGCCGTACGTCGCTGAGCGACCCACCGGGCGACCCACCCACGGCGCGAGCAGGGTGTCTCAGATGGTAGGGATGTGCCTAGAACGCCCCATCCCAGCGATCCACACCACGAGCCCCGGGGGTCGGCCCATGAGCGCGCCCGTAGAGAGGGCCAGCGACGACGGGCTAGTCGCCTCCCCGTGCGCGGTGGACGTCGACCTGTACCTCCACCCGCTGCTGGAGGAACCGCCGGCGAGGTCGTCTGCTGCCAAGACGACGTGGGAGGAATACGAGGCCCTGGTCGCGCGGGCGCGGAGATTGTGCGCTGCGTGCCCGCTGCTCGCCGACTGCCTGTACAAGGCGGTCGTGCACACCGACGTGGCCGGGTACGTCGGATGCACGACACCCCAGGAGCGTCGGGCCATTCGCAGGCGGGTCGGGATCTCGCTACGGCCTGAGGACCTCGATGCCTATGCGGGTACCCGGGGTGACCGTCAGCCCATCGGGCATGAGGACGTCCTGCGGATGCGGGCCGCGCACCCGGACGACTCCCTCGAGACGCTCGCAGAGCGGCTGGGCTGCTCACTGTCCACCGTCAAGAGGCACCTCCGACGGGCCCGCCGAGAAGAGGCCCGGGGCGGCGCGGACGACTCTTGCGATGTCGACCTACCCACGATGGACCAGGTGTTCGAAGCCTTCGAGGCCGTCGTCGAGCAGGCTTAGGCCAACCGAAGGGCTATCAGCGCGGCCGTCGTGGGGTGCTCGGAGCCACCAGCCGGCTCGACCGTGACCGCGATCCGGGCGGCCGAGAGGGCCGCGTCCGGAAGGGTGACCAGCGCGGCGGACCCGTCAGGGGTGAACGTGCCGGCGGGCACCGAATTCCCGGAGATCGTCCACAGCTCGTACACCCTGCCGCTGGGTAGCGCTGGCATGTCGCTGGCCACGAAGACCGCCTGGCCGTTGGCCTTCGAGAGGACGACGGTTGCCGAGCTTCCGCCGGGGCCGGTGCCGGTGACCGTGCGCACGTCGCCGGCTCCGAGCAGCTGGACGATCTCGGCCTGGCGGTCACCTGCCTGCTGGGCGTCCTGGCGGCTCTGCAACGCCCACCCGCCGGAAACCAACGCGAGCAGCACCGAGGCTGCCGCTACCAGGTAGGGCAGTCGGCTGGGCCGGCGCGAGTCGAGGGACACGACGTTGCCGGCCGGCTCCTGTGCGATGTCGACGATCCCGGCCAGCACCGCCGCCCGGAGGGAAGCCGGCGGGTCGGCCTTGACCGAGCTCGCCAGGTACTGGGTGACGTTTCGCATGTCGGCCACTTCTTCCTGGCAGGCAGGGCATCCGGCTAGATGAGATTCGAAGTCGTAGGTTTCCTCGGGTGTCAGCGCGTCTACGACATAGAGCGCGGCCTGGTCGTGGAGCTGGTTCATCGGGGTCCCCCGTCGTCGAGATGGATGCGCAGCTTCTTCAGCGCGTCCCGCATCCGCGTCTTGACCGTGCCCAGGGGCACGTTGAGGATCTCGGCGACCTCGCGTTGGGTGCGTCCGTCGAAGTAGGCGAGCGCCAGCGCCGTGCGCTGTGCCTCGGGGAGGAGGGACAGCGCCTGCCGGACCCGACTGCCCTCGTCGCGAGCGATGACCAGGTCGGACACGTCGGGCGCGTCGGCCACATGCTCACTCTCGGCATGGCGGTGATCACGCCGGGTGGAACGTTCGACGGATCTGACCCGGTCAACCGCCCGGCGGTGGGCGATCGTGTTGATCCACGCAGACGGCGTGCCCTGCTGTCTGTCGTACCGGGACGCGGATCTCCACGCCTCGAGAAAGACCTCCTGGGCGACCTCCTCGGCCTGCGCTCGGTCACGCAGCACGCGCAGCACGATGCCGAAGACGGTGCGCGACGTCGCATCGTAGAACGTGCCGAACGCCGCGTGGTCGCCGGCCGCCACCCGCTGCATCACGGAGCTCAGCTCGTCGGCCGCGGTGGTTTGGTGCATGGGCCATACTGTGCCACGAGATCTCGGCATCCTCACGCCGGGCACCAGCGACGTGCCTGCGGTCAAACTCATCGTGCTCATCGCTGGTGCCCCTCTTCTCGTTTGGTCGTGGGGTTGAGACCGGGTGCCCGCTCAGAAGAGCGGAGCACCCGGTCGTTCGATCAGTTGGCTGGCGGGCTCAGCACCGAGTCGATCAGGTAGACGGTGGCGTTGGCGGTCTTGACTCCGCCGCAGATCACGTGAGCACCGTCGACCATGAGCGGATCGCCTGAGCCGGTGACCTTGACGCTCCCACCTTGGGCGGTCTTGTGCGTGCTGGTACGTCGCCAGCAGGCCGACGACTCCGAGGGCCGTCGCGAGCCCGAGGGCCACCCACCGGTGTGACCACGCGAGAACTCCCGTGACGCACGCCAGCAGCACCAACACCGTGTAGATGCCCGCGAGCAGGAAGGGCTTGTCGTTGGTCCCGAGGTGACGGATCGCCCAGTCCTTGAGCGACCCGGGGGTGAGGTCGATGACCCGGGAGCCGACCGCGGTGATGGGGGTGGGTGCCCCGTTGAGCGCGGTGGCGATCAGCGCCGAGATGCCCACGCCGGCGGCCGCGGAGAGCAGACCGGCGGTCGCGCCGAGCGCGATCCGGGGAAGTCTGCTAGGAGGTGCCACACCTGAGATTCGGCGTGTCACCCGGTCCGGATTGCTGACGGCAGCTGCCAGGCCGCGTGCGCATGCTCACGTTGGAGCGATCGGCCTTGTGCAGAACGGTTGCGCCGAAATCGGTTCGACTTGGCGCTAGAGGTACATGCCGCTCTGCTGATCGGGTCCTTCGCGGTCCGGCAGCCCCGAGAACGGCCCGCCGGGTTGCGGCGTCGCGCCGGGCGGCAGTGCGCGCCGCATCTGCTCGAGCTGCGCCCGGGCCGACATCTGCTGGGCGTAGATCGCGGTCTGGATGCCGTGGAAGAGCCCCTCCAGCCACCCCACCAGCTGGGCTTGGGCGATCCGAAGCTCGGCCTCGCTTGGGGTCTGGCCCTCGAACGGCAGGCTGAGTCGCTCCAGCTCCTCGACGAGCTCCGGCGCCAGGCCCTGCTCGAGCTCCTTGATCGACGCCTGGTGGATCTCGCGCAACCGGGCGCGGCTTGCCTCGTCGAGCGGCGCGGACTTCACCTCCTCGAGCAGCTGACGGATCATGCTGCCGATGCGCATGACCTTGGCGGGTTGCTCGACCAGGTCGGCGACGGTGCGTCCGTCACTCGATCCGCCGTCCCCACCGGCTTCGGCGAACCCGTCGGGACCGACGATCATCACCTGTGGTGCATCCGACCCGGAGTCCTCCGGTGTCCTCGAGTCCGCTGAGCTCTCAGAGGTCATGTCGCCAGCCTACGCGTCGGGCACCGAAGTGGCTCAGCCCGCGGTGGTGACGACGACCTTGCCGATGTGCGACCCCTCGCCGACCATCTGGTGCGCCTGCACGACGTCCTCCAGGCTGAAGGTCGCATGCACCACGGGGCGGATCGTGCCGTCCGCGATCAGCGGCCACACGTGCTCGCGCACGCTGGCCACCACGGCCGCCTTGTCGTCGCGAGGCCGCGAACGCAGGGCGGTGGCGATGACCGCACCGCGTTTGCCGAGCAGGGTCCTCAGGTCGAGCTCGGCCCTCGCGCCGCCCTGGAGCCCGATGACCACGAGTCGGCCTTCCGGCGCGAGCAGTTCGACGTTGCGGCCGAGGTAGGCGGCGCCCATGTTGTCGAGGATCACGTCGGCGCCGGCGCCGGCGCCTGTAGCGTCACCCGCGAATCGCCGTACCTCCTCGACGAAGTCCTGCTCGCGGTAGTTGACCGCGAGGCCGGCGCCGAGGTCGCGGCAGAATACCGCCTTCTCCTCGGACCCGACGGTGCACGCCACGAAGGCGCCGAGCTGACGGGCCAGCTGGATCGCCATCGTGCCGATGCCACTGCCGCCGCCGTGCACGAGGAACACCTCGTCCGGCCGGAGCCCCGCCACCATGAAGACGTTCGACCAGACCGTACAGACGACCTCGGGCAACGCCGCGGCCTGGGCGTCGGTGAGGCTCTGCGGCGTGGGAAGCACCTGGCCGGCCGGTACGGCGACCCGCTGGGCATAGCCGCCGCCGGACAGCAGCGCGCAGACCCGGTCACCCGGCCGCCACTCGGTGACTCCGTCACCGACCGATCCGATGACACCGGCGCACTCCAGGCCCAAGATCTCCGATGCGCCAGCAGGTGGAGGGTAGTTGCCCTCGCGCTGCATCACGTCGGCCCGGTTGACAGCCGTGGCCGCGACCTCGATGACCACCTCGCCGGGAAGCGCTTCCGGTTCGGGAATCTGGGCTACTTCGAGAACCTCGGGGCCTCCCGCCCCTGTGCACACGACAGCTCGCATAGGGGTCAGGAAACTTCGGTGATGAGCTCAGTGGCGATGTCGATGCAGTCCTCGATGTCATGGGGCTTGCCTCCGCGCAGTCCGGCGGCGTAGCCCACGACGAAGGTGGTCAGCGGCGCTGCCGGCCGGTCGATCTGGTGGGCCGCGTCGCGCGCCAGGTCCAGAACCGCGTCGGACTCGAACTCGGCGTCGGTGACGCCAAGGGCCTCACAGAGCTGGGCAGTCCACTCGGTCAGCGTCATGATCCCTCCACGAGATTCTCGGCCGCGCGCTGCCGCGCGCGATCCACGTCGTTCCAGGTGTCGCAGTCCCATGCTTGTCCAGGGGATGCCCTCACGTCCACCATCACCAACCCTGCGATCAAACCACGCATCGGGGTTCCCCACACCTGGTCGAGGGCCGCCACCGACACTCGCAAGGAGTTCGTACGGTAGGCCGCGGTCAACGGTTGCCTGCGCGCGTCCTCGTCGAGCAGATGAGCCCCGTCACAGGTCGCCGCGCCGTCCGCCGTCAGATGGGCGACGAGGCGGGCAACCGTCTCGGCCGTGACGAACGGCAGGTCGCAGGCGAGGACGGTGACCACGGGCGCCCGGACCAGCTCGAGCCCTGCGGCAACTGCCGCCACTGGTCCCCCACCGGGGGGGTGTTCCGACGTACTCAGCACCCCCGGCGGCAGGGTCCGCGGCGGCCCTACGACCACGATTCGACCGGCTCCAGCCAGCGCCTGCAGCACCCGGTCCAGCAGCGACCGGTCTCCAACTAGGAGGGACGCCTTGTCCACTACGCCGAGGCGGCGGCCCGCGCCGCCCGCGAGCACGATCGCGTCGTACCCGCTCGCCGCGTGCATGTGGTCCATCGTGGCACCGTCGGCGATGCCGACGCTGGCAGACTGACCAGGTGAGGCTCTCCTTCCAGCTCGAGGGCGCGACCAGCGCCGTGCTGGACCGGTCCGTGGTCGACCAGGCACGGCGCCGGAATCCCTCGCTGGCAAACCGTCGCCTCGGACCGATGCCATGACGGCCCGGACCAGGTCCCCTGGTCGGCGGATTGCCAAGCCCGCTGCCGGCTCGCGTCGCCGGACCCCCGCCGTCGGTCGGCTGGGGCTGGCCCTTCTGGTGGCCTGCTGGCTGGGCAGCCTGGTGCTCGCGGTTGCGCCGCTGGCCGCCGACCACGGGACCCAGCTCTGGGACGTCTGGATGGCCAGGACGGGAGCGGTCGTGGCCACCTGGCTGGCCGTGTTGCTGCTCGCCCGGCGAGTCGGCGGTCCGGTACCGCTCGTCAGCGTCTTCGCGGGGCTCTGTGCGGTCGGCGTGCTCGTGGCGCCGCGCGGCTGGGTGCTCTCTTCCGCGGCCGTGGTCGCTGCGACGTCGTACGGCGTCCTCGGCATGCTCACGACCCGCCCCGCGGCCGGCCTGCGCTCGGTGCGGGAGGTGGTTGTCGCCGCACTGGTCGGGGCGGCCGGTGCTGTTGTGGTGACCGGGTACGACGTGGGGTTGCGGCCGTACCGGTTCCGGATGATGGTGCTCGCGTTGACGCTGCTCACCGCGCTCGCGCTGGCCTGGCGTCTGGGTCTGGGGCTGCACAGCCTCGGCCGCCGAGGGCTATTGCTGATCGTGGGCGCTGTCGTGGTGCTGGTGAGCGCGGTCGGGTACGTGCAGGCGTTGCGCGACTGGGGGTCCTCCGGCGTGGTCGGGTCGGTCAGCGATCTGCACGACCGGATCGAAGGCTGGCTGGGCGCCTCGCCGCGGACGATCGAGGCGTTGGTCGGTTTTCCGGCGACGATCTGGGGGGTCGCGGTGCGCAACCGCCGGCGTCAGGGCTGGTGGATGTCTGCGTTCGGTTCGCTGGCGCCCGCGGGCGTGGCGACCTCGTTGATCGGACCGGCGGCACTCGGCGACGCCGCGGCCTCCACCTGCTACAACGTGCTGATCGGCACTCTCCTCGGTCTGGCGCTGATCGGTGTCGACCGGCTGTTGACCGGGACCGGGCGCCGCAGCCGGCTCCCGAGCGGCCCGCAGGGTAACCGGCCGGAGCCTGGTCGCACCGGGCCGCTGCTCTGACCAGCTCGACGTCGGGAGAGCTGTTGCGCCGGCCCGGTAGGGCGGTGGGAGAATCATGCCGGACGCCAGCCCGCCAGGCTCGTCCGGGAGGGGTGCCGGAGCGGCCTATCGGAACCGCCTTGAAAGCGGTCGCTGGCAGCGATGTCAGCCGCGGGTTCAAATCCCGCCTCCTCCGCCGAGACGCGAGACCGAGAGAGCGAGGCCGATGAGGTCGTCGGATGTCCGCCGCTACCGATGGTCGCGCGCCCACGGTCTGCGGATCTTGGGGATGGTCGTCGTCCTGCTGGGAGCAGCCTGGCTGCTGGCGGCTCTGACGGGCTTCGCCGCGTGGTCCCTCGTCGTCCTGGCGGTCGTGGCCCTGGTTGCTCTCGGCGGCCTGCTGAGGTTGATCGTCGTGCCGCCGTTGCTGCTGGAGGTGTCGGCCGACGGCTACCGCGTGCACAACCTCCGTGGGGGTGGAGTCCGGCAGGCTCGGTGGTCCGAGGTCGACGCGGTGGAAGGCGGCGGTGGCGCCGAGGGAGCGGTCATGGCGATCACCCTGCGTAGCGGTCTCGTCACCCAGGTGCCGCTAGGCCTGCTGGGCGAGCAGGCGAACACCGCCGAGCGGGAGGTGCACGATCGCCTCAACGCCGCGTACGGCTACCGGCGGCTCGGCGACGGCTGACCGCCTCACGGTGGCGTACCGCAGCTGGCGCGCCCGATTGGAGTGCCGGAACTGACGGCGGGTACTCTGTGGCGTCGCCGTTCGCCGGCGTCATGGAGGTGTCGCCTAGCCCGGTTTATGGCGCCCGCCTGCTAAGCGGGTTGAGGGTAATCCCCTCTCGCGGGTTCAAATCCCGCCACCTCCGCCAACGGAGTGCGTCGCTCGTCATCGGAGAGTAGGCCCATGGTCGAAGACCCGGTTTCCATCACCCGCGCGACGTACGACCGCATCGCCGAGAACTATGCAGCGGCGAACAGTGACGTCCCTGCAACCGTTCGCGACAGCCTGGCCAGGTTCCTCGGTGAGTTGATGCCCGGCGGAGTGGTGGCCGATGTGGGGTGCGGGCCGGGCCGCGATCTGGTCGAGCTGCGGCGCGGCGGAGCTCGGGCCTTCGGCTTCGACCTCTCCTTGGGGATGTTGACTGCCGGTCACCGGGAGGGTGTGGTGCAGTGCGACATGGGCGCCATTCCCATCGCAACCGCATCTCTGGATGGTCTTTGGTGTGCGGCGGCCTTCCTGCACATACCGCGAGAACGCGGCCCCGGTGTTCTCGCTGGCTTTGCTCGCGCGGTCCGCCCCGGTGGCGTGCTGCACCTGTCGGTCTCGGAGGGGGAGGGGGAAAGTGTCGAGCCGCGGGCGTATGGCTCGGCGGCAGCTCGTCTCTTCGTCCACCACGACCGGGGCGACCTAGCGCACCTGCTCCCGCGGGTAGGCTTTGCGATCACGGCCGTGCACCGCTCGGAGTCGCATCGCAAGTGGCTCACGATCAGTGCGTTGCGTCACCGGTCTTGATGTCTCGCGGCGCTCTGGGCGACCGCAACGCCTCAAGATCGGTTTCTTGCTGGGAGGTCAGCCCTCCAGGCGAGCACGCAAGCCGTCGAGCTCGGTCCACAGCACGGCCGGTAGATGGTCGCCGAACTTTTCGAACCACTCGGTGATCTGCGGTAGCTCCCGCTTCCACTCCTCGGGGTCGACGCGGAGCGCCGCCTCGACGACTGCTCGCGACATGTCGAGTCCCTCGAGGTCGAGCGACTCGACGGTCGGCACATGGCCGATGGGTGTCTCGACCGCGGCTGCCTTGCCCTCGATCCGCTCGATGGCCCACTTGAGCACCCGGCTGTTCTCGCCGAAGCCCGGCCAGAGGAACCCGCCGTCGTCGTCGCGCCGGAACCAGTTGACGTAGAAGATCCTGGGCAGCTTGGCGGCGTCGTTCTGTTTGCCCATGCTGATCCAGTGGTTGAAGTAGTCGCCCGCGTGGTAGCCGATGAACGGCAGCATCGCCATCGGGTCGCGCCGTACGACGCCCACTTCCCCGGTGGCGGCCGCGGTCGTCTCCGACGAGAGGGTGGCCCCCATGAACGTGCCGTGCACCCAGTCGCGAGCCTCGGTCACCAGCGGGATCGTGGTCTTGCGCCGCCCGCCGAAGAAGATCGCGTCGATCGGCACGCCCCTTGGGTCGTCGTACTCGGGGGCGAGGATCGGGCACTGCTTGATCGGCGTGCAGTAGCGGCTGTTCGGGTGGCTCGACAGCTCGCCGGAGCCAGGTGTCCACGACTCCTTCTTCCAAGACGTCAGATGCTGCGGATCGCCCTCCATGCCCTCCCACCAGACGTCACCGTCGTCGGTGAGAGCCACGTTGGTGAACATCGAGTTGCCGACGTCGATCGTGCGGATCGCGTTGGGATTGGTCTGCTGGTTCGTGCCCGGCGCGACGCCGAAGAAGCCGTATTCCGGGTTGACCGCCCACAGCCGGCCGTCCTCGCCGACCCGCATCCAGGCGATGTCGTCGCCGAGCGTCTCGACCTTCCAGCCCGGGATGCTCGGCGCCAGCATCGCCAGGTTGGTCTTGCCGCAAGCGCTTGGGAATGCCGCGGCGATGTAGTAGGTCTTCTTCTCGGGCGAGATCAGCTTCAGGATCAGCATGTGCTCGGCCAGCCAGCCCTCGTCGCGCGCCATCACCGAAGCGATACGAAGCGCGTAGCACTTCTTGCCCAGCAGGGCGTTGCCGCCGTACCCGGAGCCGAAGCTCCAGATCATCCGCTCCTCAGGGAACTGGGTGATGTACTTGGTGTCGTTGCACGGCCACGGCACGTCCTGCTGCCCGGGCTCGAGGGGCGCGCCGACGGAGTGCAGGCACGGCACGTAGTCGGCGTCGAGCTCCTCGATCCGGCGCAGCACGTTGGTGCCCATGCGGGCCATGATGCGCATCGACGTGACGACATACGCCGAGTCGGTCAGTTCGATACCGAACATCGGTGAGTCAGACTCCAGGTGCCCCATCACGAACGGGATGACATAGAGCGTCCGGCCCCGCATGCAGCCGCGGTAGAGCTCGGTCATCAGGGCCTTCATCTGCGCCGGTGCCATCCAGTTGTTGGTCGGGCCGGCGTCGGCCTGCTCGATTGAGCAGATGTAAGTGCGGTCCTCGACCCTCGCCACGTCGCTGGGGTCCGAGGCGCCCCAGAACGAGTTCGGCTTGATGTCGGGGTTGAGCTGGACCAGGGTGCCGGCGCTGACCAGTCCACTCGTCAGCCGCTGCCACTCTTCGTCCGACCCGTCACACCAGTGGATGTCGTCGGGCTGGGTGAGCTCGGCGACCTCATTGACCCAAGCCAGCAGCCGGGCGTGGGAGGTCGGTGCGGATGACGTGGGCGGTGCGGTCGCTGCTTCGGCGGTCATGCCAGGTTCCCTCTCGCGCATCGCGGGGTGGTGGTTCTGCACCACCGCCGCTGTCTCGGGCGGAAATGTGGATATAGGTCGCCCACGGTCTTGCTTCGTGGATGATCCCGACACGGTACGCCCGAGCGGGTATCATCCGCGAACCGACACTTGTGAAGCAACGCACAAGCATAGCGGCGACACTGGCAGCCGTGCGGGTGGTGGCCTCGTTGCCTCTCGGAGCGCACGCTAGACTGCCGGTTTCGTCGTCGCCGCTCCCGGTACGACGGCGTGCCCGGCGCTCGTAGCTCAACGGATAGAGCATCTGACTACGGATCAGAAGGTTGGGGGTTCGAATCCCTCCGAGCGCGCCAGCAGGATGTCTCGGGCCGAGCTGCGAATGTTCTTGACTCCACGGCGTCGGGGCACCAACCTGACCATAGGCCATCTGGTCTTTTTGCCAGCGGAAGGACTTGTCCACATGCAACTCAAGCGCACTCTGGGACTGACAAGTGCACTGGCCTTGACTGTGGCCCTGACGGCGTGCGGCTCGGGCAGCTCCTCCTCGCCCCCCGCCGGCAGCGGCGGATCCGGCAGCTTCGGCGACTGCAACGTCACCAGCAAGGTGAACAGCATCAAGCTCACGCCAGTGAAGGCCGGCACCCTCACGGTCGAGACAACCCTGCCGGCCCAGGGCTGGTGGAACGGCACGACGCCGGAATCCATCAAGAGCGGCTACGAGTACTGCATGGCAGCCAACCTGGCCAATATGGCCGGCCTGACGTCGGTCACGGTGAAGAACGTGTCGTTCGACCAGCTCGTGGCGGGTCACACCAGCGATTTCGACCTCGCCCTCGCCGAGATCTCGATCACCGCCGAACGAGCCAAGGTCGTCGACTTCTCCAAGCCCTACTTCAACTCCAACATTGGTGTGCTGGTTCAGAAGGGCTCCGACGTCACCCAGGACAACATCTCGACGAAGAGCTGTGCGGCGTACTCCGGTACGACCTCGGTCCCGTTCATCCAGGACCAGCTGAAGTGCAAAGTCAAGATCTATCCCGACTCCCAGACCCTCTACCAGGGTCTGCTCTCGGGCCAGGTCGAGGCCGACTTCCTCGACACCGCCATCGTGCTCGCGGAAGCAAAGGCGACCGACGGCAAGCTCGAGGTCGTGGGCCAGTACAAGACCGGCGAGAAGTACGGCGCGATCTACCCCCAAGGATCGGCCAACGAGGGGGCTCTCAATCAGGGAATCGCCACCATGCTGAGCGACGGCACGCTGGACCAGCTCTCCAAGAGCTACCTCGGGCCGGCCTTCGGCGGCGACCCGTCGTCGGTGCCGGTTTGGACGATCAAGTAGTCCACGAAGGATGAGCGCCTCGGCCCTCGTCAACGAGGAGCTTCAGTTCGGCCCGTCGCCGAGCCCTCCTCGCCCGGTGACTGGCCTCGCGGCCCTCGGACTCGCCTCGGCGGTCGTCGGGACGCTTGCCATGTTGGCAGCGGCCCGATCCTTGCGCGACTACAACCATGCTGGCGTCGTGTCGACCACGGTCGGCGCGGTGCTGGTCCTGGGCAGTCTCGTCGCCTGGTGGCCGGCGTTGCGGGCGTTCCCGGCCGGCCGGAAGCGCGCCGTCCTTCTGCGCCAGGATCAACTTGTGGCGGCCCGTCGCGTCAGTGCGCGTGGCCGTGAGGACGCACTGGTATCAATGGGATACGCGTCCGCGGTGCTCGTCATCGCCGGAGTGCTGCTGTTCGGCCTGGCCAATCACGGCGGCGTCGCCAGCACGTTCTTCGCGTTGAGTCCCATGCGCCAGTCGTTCCGCGAGGTGTTGCAGGGGTTTTGGACCAACATCTGGGTGGCCGCGGTTGCCGAGATCTTCGTGCTGATCCTCGGGCTCCTGTTGGCGATCGTGCGCATGCTGCCGGGACGCGCAGGCGCGCCGCTGCGGGCGATCGCCGTGGTCTATGCCGACGTGTTCCGTGGTGTCCCCGCCATCATCGTGATCCTTCTCGTCGGCTTCGGACTGCCACTGACAGGCGTCAGAGAGTTCCAGAAGTTCCCTCTAGCCTGGCTCGGCATCATCGCGCTCACCCTGACCTACACGGCCTACGTGTCCGAGGTCTACCGGGCTGGGCTCTCGTCCATCCATCCAAGCCAGGGCGCGGCCGCGCGCTCGCTTGGCCTCAGCTACGCCCAGACCCTGCGCACCGTGCTGGTGCCGCAGGCGGTACGACGTGTTATACCGCCCTTGCTGAACGACTTCATCGGCCTGCAGAAGGACACGGCTCTGCTATTCACCATTGGCGTGGCCGAGACGTTGGAAAACGCGAAACTCTGGCAGGCGCAGCTCTTCAATCTCTCACCGATTCTGGTGTCGGCTCTACTGTTCGTCGCGATCACGATCCCGCAGGCACGCTTCGTCGACTACCTGATTCACCGTGACGCCTCTCGACGGGCGGGGGGCTAGCCGTGGCGTTTCTCGAAATTGACGGAGTGCATAAGTCCTTCGGGCACAACGAGGTGTTGAAGGGTGTCTCCGTTAATGTCGAACGGCATGAGGTGGTCTGCCTGATCGGCGCATCCGGCTCCGGCAAGTCCACTCTCCTGCGGTGCGTGAACGCGTTGGAGGAGATCAACTCCGGTGAGATCCGGATCGAGGGCGACACCGTCACCGGTGCGGGCGTTGATCTCAACGCGCTACGCCGCGATGTGGGCATCGTCTTCCAGAGCTACAACCTGTTTCCCCACATGTCCGTGATGCAGAACATCACCCTTGCGCCGACCCGGGTGGGCGGCATCTCGAAGGATGAGGCGCGTCAGCGCGGCATGCAGCTGCTGGAGTCGGTTGGCATGGCAGAGAAGGCGAAGGCCTATCCCGACAGCCTCTCCGGTGGCCAGCAGCAGCGAGTAGCGATCGTGCGGGCGCTGGCGATGCAGCCGCGGGTGATGCTGCTCGACGAAATCACCGCCGCCCTCGATCCAGAGCTGGTGGGTGACGTGCTCGAGATCGTCCGTGAGCTCGCCGGCGGCGGTCTGACCATGCTCTTGGCCACCCACGAGATGGGCTTCGCCAAGGAGGTTGCCAGCCAGGTGTGCTTCCTCGACGACGGCTCGATCCTCGAGCACGGTTCGGCTGAGCAGATCTTCGAGGAGCCGCGAGAGGAGCGCACCCAGCAGTTCTTGAGCCGCGTCGTAAAGTCGGGTCGCTTGTAGCTAGCCGGTCGACCGACCCGTCAGCTTGTCCCTAAGGCGGTCGACGAGACCCACTCCGGGGCCGACCAGCTTGTGGAAGAGCTCCGCGTTGGGGGCCGACGGATGCGGTCGGGTCGGGGCCATCTTCTTAGCAGTCTCGACCTTGCCGGCCATCTGCACCAGTTCGTCATGCGGGATTCGGGCGCGTAGCTGCGGGAACTGGTCGGCTTCTTCGTCATCGATGTGGTCGCGCAGGGTGGCCTCGAGCTCGCGCAGAAGCTCCTCGAAGCGCGCTTCCCCCGCGTCAACCCCCTCCAGCTCCTTCATCGTCTTCTCCAGGGGTCTTGTGCTCCTGCATGTCGTGCTCGACGGCCTGCTCGCCGTCTGGCAGGTGCTTCTTCATCGCGGGGTAGACGTACATCTCCTCGGCCACGGAATTCTCTTGGACTTGGCGGACTGTACCCGGGGCCCGTACCCAAAGCGGACTTTTCGAATCTCAAAGGGTCAGGGAGTCGGCGACCTGTCAGCCCAAGCCGAGCGATGCGCCCAGTCCGCGAGGCTGAGTCTGGGCGGGGATCCCGGACTGAACTCGTGACCGGCGGAGCACGAGGCCGGTGATGACGATGATCACGATGGTGATTAGCAGCATGATCGTGGCCAGGGCGTTGACCGCCGGAGTGATCCCGAATCGCACGGCGGAGTAGAGCACGATCGGCCAGGTGTTCGTGGTGCCGTTGGTGAACGCGGGTAGCACGTAGTCGTCGAACGAGAAGGTGAAGGACAGCAGCGCGGACGCGATGATCGCGGGCAGCAGCCGGGGAAGGGTGATCTGACGGAAGGTGGACAGCCGGCCCGACCCGAGGTCGTACGACGCCTCCTCGAGCGTGTCACCCATCCCAACGAAGCGGGCCCGGATGATCAGCATCGACAGGGAGGCGTTGAACACGATCTGACCGAGCAGCACCGTCCACGAGCCCAGCGGTGGGAAGAAGGGGATGTAGTGCGGTAGCTGGACGAAGAAGATCAGCGAGGCGACCGCGATGACAATCTCGGGGACCACGAGGGTCAGGTACACGATCGTGTCGAAGGGCACCCGCAAGACCTTGTTCATCCTGGCGAGCGCGAGAGCGGCGCACAAGCCGAGCACCGTCGAGATGATGGCTGCGGCTGCGGCGATCTTGATGCTGGTCATGATCGCCGGGATGTAGGTGGGGTCGTGCAGCCCGGCTTCGAACCAGCACGTCGTGAAGCCGTTCCATACGGTCAGGTTGCCCAGCTGGGTCGGGGGGATGTCGCAGGGGTTCGAGCCGTGGAAGGCCGCGAGTGCCCCGGACGACGGCTTGTTGAACGCGAAGAGCACCATCACGGCGATCGGTAGGTACAGGAGGAGGAAGACGCACGCCGCCCAGGCGGTGAAGCCGCGTTTGGCTGTGATGACTCTAGGCACCGAAGCGCTCCTCTTTGGTCGCGAAGAGGATATAGACGGCAACGAACACGGACAGGGCGGCCATCAGGCTGATCGACAGGGCCGAGCCGAAGGGCTGGTTCTGCGCGGACGCGAACTGGTCGCCGATGACGTTCCCCACGAACTCGTACTTACCTCCGCTGAGGATGTTGGGGATGATGTACTCGCCGGACATCGGGATGAACACCAGGAGTGCTCCGGTGACGATGCCCGGCAGGGTCAGCCGCAAGGTGATCTGCCGGAACGCGCTGAAGGGATTCGCCCCCAGGTCGGTCGCCGCCTCGATGAGCGACCAGTCCATCCGCTCCAGCGACGCGAAGACCGGGATAATGAAGAGCGGCAGGTAGTTGTAGACCAGGCCGACCGCGACGGCGTACTTCGTGTACAGGATGTCGATGCCGAGGTACCGGGCCAGGTAGCCGTGGGAGTCCAGGATGATCTTCAGCGCATACGTCCGGATCAGGAACGACGTCCAGAAGGGCACGAGCACGAGCAGGAGTGCCAGCATTTTGTACGTCGAGAGGTACCTCGCCATCCAGTAGGCGATGGGATATCCGACGACCATGGTGAGCACGGAGCCGATCGCCGCCATGGCCAGCGTGCGGACGAAGATGTTGAGGTAGACCGAGCCCGTCACCAGGTGGTACTGGCTGGTGTCGAATCCGTAGGTGATCGCGTTGAACCCGGTCTGGGTCGCGAGCGAGAAGGCCACCAGGATCGACAACGGACCCAGGAAGAAGATCGCGTAGTACAGCAGCGATGGGGAGGTCAGCCAGACCGGGTAGTGAGGGTTGAACGACCGGCGCTTCCGCGGCCGCCCTTGCACCGCACCTCCCGCGTCAGCCATCAGCCGGCGCGGAACTGCGTGTAGATCTGTGTGCGCTTCTGCACGACCTCCGGGCTCACGTTGAGGATGTACTTGTAGTTGTCCGAATAGCTCTTGGGGACGTTGAAGAGCGGGTCGTTGCCGAGCGGGGTCGGCAACTCCGAGAGCGCATTCGGGATGGGGATGGGGTAGTTGTGGTACTCCATCTCGGTCACCGCAACGTCAGGTTGCAGCAGGTAGTTGATCCAAGCGTGTGCCGCGACCGGGTCGGGCGCGTTATCGGGGATGCACCAGTTGTCGGCCCAGATCTCCGACGCCCCATGGAGCAACACGGCGGTGATGTCGCCCTGCTCCTTGCGCCCCTGGACGATGCGGCGGACGTCGCCATTCCAGCCCTGGCTGAGCACGATCTTGCCCGCGATCGCGTCGTCGATGTAAGACGCAGATGTGATCGTGGTGACCCCCTTTCGGATCGACATCAAGAAGTCGGTCACGTGCGAGAAGTCGTCCTCGCTGTTGGTGTTGGGGTCCAGACCAAGTGCCATCAGCGCGAGTGGCACGATCTCCTCGGCTCCGTCGAGGAGGTTCGTCCGGCCCTGGTCGACGTACTTGGGGAGCAGCTTGTAGAACTCGAGCATGGTCGTGGGGCGCTCGGTCACGATCGTGTTGTTGTAGAAGATCATCGTGATCCCGTAGTCCTTGATGACGTGGTACTGACCTGTCGGGTCGTACGACGGCTTGCGGAACTTGGGATCGAGGTTCTTGAGGTTCGGCAATAGCGCCGGGTCCATTGCGAGCAGCTTGCCTTCTTCGATGAGCTGCGCGACCGCGTTCTGACTGGGCGCGATGATGTCGAAGTTCGTGCCTCCCGCGTTGATCTTGGCCAGCAGCTCGTCGTTTGACGAGTAGTAGGTCTCGTGGATCTTGAGACCGGCCTTCGCCGCGGCGGGCAGGGCCATGAACCCCTTGTACGTCGAGGGATCGTCGTACTCGGACCAGTTGAAGATCTCCAGGTGGCCCTCCATCGGTTTTCCGGTCAGCGGGTCAGTCGACGTCTTCGGGCCGTCACCGGAGGAGGTCGTGGTGCCACCGCAGGCCGCGGTGAGGAGGAGCAGCCCCCCGAGCCCGATTGCCTCCCGCCGGGAGATCCGGTGACCCGCCGCTCGTTCGACCAAACGGTGCAGCTCGTCCATCTTCGGCTTGGTCCCCGCGGGGGCGAGGATGTTCAGGTGGTCACGCTTGTTCTTCATGGAGTTTCCCTTTCGCGGCGGTAGAGGGGGGAGAGTCGGCCAGCAGGACCGGGGCTGTCTGGTCCCACTGGATCGTGACGGGGTCGCCGGGACGTATCGCATCGTGCGATGCGTCCGTGCCGGCCCGCTGCTCACGGATGAGCATCCGGTCTCCGCCGTCGAGCTCGGCGACGACCTGCACCTCGTCCCCGAGATACATCTTGGTGACGATCCTGCCCTGTGCGGTGTTGGGTGTGCCGTCCACCGGCCCGGGTACGATGCGCAGCCGGGCCGGTCGGATCCCCACCCGGGCGTTGCGCCCGTTGGTCGCGCTGCCTCGCCCTCGGACGACGACGCCCGAGACGGTGACCAGCGTGAACTCGCCATCCGATGCCTCGGTCACGTCGCCCTCGAGGAAGTTCATCTCGCCGATGAAGTCCGCCACGAACGGGGTAAGCGGGCGGTCATAGATCTCTGCGGGCGTGTCGAGCTGCTGGATGACGCCCTCGGACATGACGGCGATGCGGTCAGACATCGACAGCGCCTCGCCCTGGTCGTGCGTCACGTAGATGAACGTGACGCCCACCTGCTGCTGGATCCGGGTCAGCTCGATCTGCATCTCCTTACGGAGCTTGAGGTCGAGCGCCCCGAGCGGCTCGTCCAGCAACAGCACCCGGGGGTGGTTGACCAGGGCCCGGGCCAGCGCCACCCGCTGCTGCTGCCCGCCCGACAGCATCGAGGGGCGGTCCTTGTCGCGGCCGGTCAGCTGCACGAGCTCGAGCGCCTCCCGGGCCTGGGCATAGCGTTCCGACCTGCTCACCCGGCGCTGCTTCAGCCCGTAGGCGACGTTGTCGAGGATCGTCATATGGGGAAACAGGGCGTACTGCTGGAAGACCGTGTTGACGTTGCGGCGGTACGGCGGCGTCCCTACCGCATCCGTCCCGCCGATGAGGATCTCGCCCGCATCGGGCTGCTCGAAGCCGGCGATCATCCGCAGCGAGGTCGTCTTGCCGCAGCCGGAGGGACCTAGCAGGGAGAGGAACTCGCCCTGGCGGACCCGCAGCGAGATCCCGTCCACCGCCGTGAGGGCCCCGAAGCGCTTCGTGACCGAGCGGAACTCGACGTCGTACGTCGGGTCAGGTTCGTCCGAGCTCACGCCACATGCCTCCCGCCGCCGACCATTCAGGCGCGCGATCCGCCACGCCCGGACTGCCGGGCGCTCCCCACTGCGTCTGACCCACGCCGAACAACAATGACCTCTCTGTACATCGTAACGTATCTCGTGGATAATGGTGCGTCAATCCCCGAGAATCGAAGCTCAGACTCTCCAGAAGGAGGGGATTCGCAATGCGCATCGACGCTACCGCGCGCCGGATCATCGAAATCCTGCAGCGCGACGGACGCTGCGCGAACACGGTGATCGCCCGGGACCTGGGGATCTCGGAGGCAGCGGTCCGCTCGCGGATCCATGCGATGACCGCCGCGGGGGTCCTGCAGATCGTCGGCCTCACCGACCCCGGAAACATGGGGTTCGGCGTCATGGCAATGATCGGGGTGCAGGCGAACAACGATCTCCACCGGATCGCCGAGCTGGTCTCGACCTGGCCGGAGACGACGTACGTCGTGATCAGCGCGGGCAGCTACGACCTGCTCATCGAACTGGTCTGTGCCGACAACAGCGACCTGCTTCGGCTCGTGGAGCGGCTGAGGGCCGTCGATGGTGTCCGGTCGACGGAGTCCTTCATCTACATCTCCCGGCACAAGCTAAATTATGCGTGGGCGTCGGAGAACGACGCCGCGGCCAGGTTGCAGGCCGCCGAGTCCGGTGCGGGCGCGGTGCGGGAGGACGCGGCTCGTTAGCCCGTCCGAGACAGCCTCGCTGGGCAGTTCAGGGCGCCAGCCGGTGCGATCCTGCGGCTTCGATGAGGTCGGCGGCCCGGGCGACCCCCTCGCCGGACTGGATCTGTCGTGAGAGGTCGGCCAGCCGGACGCGAAGCGCTGCATCGTGCAAGAGCCTGTCGATCGCCGTGTGCAGCTGCTCCCTGGTGCACCGGTAGGTGTCGAGGCGTACCCCCAGGCCGGTTTCGTGGACTCGCTGGGCGTTGTCGTACTGGTCCCAGAACAGGGGCAGCACGACCATCGGCTTGCCGAAGTGCAGCGCCTCCGTGGTCGTGTTATTTCCCCCGTGGGTGATCACCAGGTCGACGAGGGGCAGGATCTTGGTCTGCGGCAGGAACTCCGCGCCCACCATGTTCTGCGCCAGCTCCAGCTGGTCGTGACAGGGGCCTAGGGACACGATGAACCGGTACGGCGTCGCCGCGAGCAGGCCAATCAGGCGCCGCATGAGCCCGACGTCGGCGCTTCCCAGCGACCCGAGCGACAGGTAGACCAGCGCGCCCTGGGGCAGCGTGTCAAGCCGCTCGAGGATGCCCGTGTCGTCGGCCTCTTCGCGGACGCTGGAGTCGAGCCGGTGCCAGGTGGCGTCCAGCGGCCGGGCGCCGGTGTAGTCGATCGACTCGGGATACACGTACAGGTTGAGGTCGGGCGAGGTGTGCATGAACTCCAGGTCGGGCAGCGGCGGGGCTCCTTGATGCTGCACCCAGGCGTCGAACGCTTCCCACGTCGATCGGTGGGTGCGGTCGAACTCCGACCGGAACTCCTCCCAGCCCTCCTCCGACCCCGTCGGCAGGCCCGAGTACGGCGGGGGAGTCCGGCCCCCCCTGATCTCGAGCGGGTTGCACGAAACGATCCGGACAAAGGCACAACCGGAGGTCATCAAGGCCGGGAACGAGACGACGTTGTCCTCGACCACCACATCGGGCTCGACCTCGGCGACGATGTCGCGAAGCCGGGGCTCGCAGTACATCGCTCCCTCGATCAACGCCTGGAAGGTCGGCTGCACGAAGGTCGCCAGCTGCTCGATGGTGGGGCGCCGGAACGTCGGCGCGGTGTCTCGGACGAAGTCCCGCCAGAACTGTCCAGCGTCCTGGGCCGGGCTGCCCTCGGGTGGAGGTGCCAGGTCCACCATCCGCTCCTCGAAACCCTGGGCTGAGAGCCTGCCTCGCCAGGACGACTCGGCCGCGAAGACGACCCGGTGCCCCCGCCGTCTCAGGACTGTGCCGATGCCAACGCAGTTGTTGGTCGGCCCGTACGCCGATTCCGGCATGAAGAGCACGGTGAGAGGGACCTGCGGCATCGTCGCTCCTCACCCGACGTCGACGTGGCTCGAAGAGACAACGTATGTCGAACCCGACACCGGCCGCACGGGAACCCCCCGTCGTATCCTGATGACGTGCCGGATCCCGATCGACCAGCCCGGGTCGAGGACGTGCACGAACTCGCGAAGGCCATGCCGTTCGTGACCGCCGAGGCGGGGTCGAAAGACAATGCCGTCTACCAGGTAGGCCGCAAGACGTTCATCTTCTTCCGCAACCCGCGCCCCGATGCCGTCGATCCGGTGACCGGGGAGCGGTACGGCGATGTGATCGTGTTCTGGGTGGAGTCGGAGGCCGATAAGCAAGCCCTCGTGCAGGACGAGGCCACGCCATACTTCACGACCGCCCACTTCGACGGTCACCCGTCGGTGCTCCTGCGGGCAAGTCGGATCGGTGAGCTGACCCGCGGCGAGCTGGCGGAGCTGGTGCAGGACGCTTGGCTGTCTCGAGCCTCGGACCGGCGGGCCCAGGACTGGCTTGCCACGCACCCCGGCTGAGTCGGTGCTGGGGATGGTCGTCGAAGTCCTGGTTGGTCCCGCAGGCGGCAGGGACCACGCGATTTCCTCGACTTGACCAACGGGTGGCCCGCCTCTACCGTGTATTCAACTAATCGGTTGAATAAAAAGTTGGCGGAGCGCGGTTGAGGGAGCAGCAAGATCCGGAGACCACCTTCGCCGCCCTGGGAGACCCGGTGCGGCGAGCCCTCGTGGACCGGCTCGCCGACGGCGACGCCACGGTCAACGAGCTCGCTGCGCGGTTCCCGATCTCGTTGCAGGCGGTCTCGAAGCACATCAAGGTGCTCGAGACAGCCGGCATCGTGTCCCGTCGCAAAGTGGCGCAGACCCGTCCCGTGCACCTCGAGGCCGCCGGCCTGGCCCGCTCCGCCGATTGGCTCGAGGCGCACCGACGTCGTCTCGAATCTCGATACCAGCGGCTCGACGAGCTGCTCGACCTGAAGAAGGACTGAACATGACCAACAAGCGCACCGTCACGGCGAACGCCGCAGAGCAGAGCATCGCCTTCTCCCGTGAGTTCGAGGCGCCGGCGGCGCGGGTGTTCGAAGCCCACACCGACCCCGACCTCCTCGCCCAGTGGACGGGGCCGCACGGTTCACAGCTGACCATGCGTGAGTTCGACGCCCGGACGGGCGGCAGCTGGAGCTACGTGATCGCGGGCGGGGGCGGGGACTGGGGTTTCCACGGCTCGTTCCATGAGGTCACGGCGCCCAGCCGCCTCGTGCAGACCTTCGAGTTCGAGGGCGACCCGGGGCACCCGACCCTTGAGGTACTCACGTTCACCGACGTCGGAGCGGCGCGCAGTCGCCTCGACGGGCTCTCGCTCTTCCTTTCCGTCGAGGACCGCGACGCGATGCTCAACGGCATGGACGCCGGCATGGACGAGAGCTTCGAGCGGCTCGACGCCCTGTTCGCGGCCACGGCGGGCGTCTGACGTGTCCAGCGACCCGTCGTCAGTTCAGGGTTGGACACCCTCACTACAGGCCGAAAGCGGCGAGCTCCTCGCCGTCCTGAAGGGGCAGCGTCGGCATGTGTTGGGCATCCTCGACGGGCTCTCCGACCAGGACCTGCGTCGCCCGGTGCTTCCGTCCGGCTGGCACTGCCTGGGCTTGGTGCGGCACCTGACGCTCGACGTCGAGCGTTGGTGGTTCCGCCGAATCCTGGCGGGCGAGTCGTTGGAGGCGGTTGAGTTCGCGGGCGCTCCGGGGAACGCATGGGAGGTCACCCTTGACATGTCCAGCGAGTCGGTCCTCGACCTCTACCGCACGGAAGCCGCGCTCTCGGACGCGATCATCGAGTCGACTCCGCCAGACACCGCACCGCGGTGGTGGCCGGACGAGCTCTGGCCGGACTTCCGCATCGACGCCGCCCGGGAGGCGATCCTGCATGTGATCACCGAGACGGCCACGCATGCCGGGCACCTCGACGCGGCCCGCGAGCTCATCGACGGCCGTAGGTGGATGGTCCTGACCTGAGCGGCGGGAAGTTGGCGCCGTCGTCGGCGAGCCAGAAGTCCCACGCCCCTTGGGTGCGGAGTCTCAGCACCGCGCTCCCTCCATCGGTTACGACCGGTTGCTAACCTGGGGTACCAGACGACGCACAGGCGCTAACGCGTGCCATGCATGGGGAAAGGGAGCCGCCCGTGTCCCTTGCCGGCGACTCCGCCCCTCCGACGGACCCGCGTCTCGACGCAGATTGGTGGCGGCAGGCGGTCGTCTACCAGATCTACCCGCGCAGCTTCGCCGACTCCGACGGCGACGGGGTCGGCGACCTCCGGGGGGTCATTTCAAGAATCCCCTACCTGGTGCGGCTCGGTGTCGACGCCGTCTGGTTGAGTCCGTTCTACCCGTCGGCCCTGGCTGACGGTGGGTATGACGTCGACGACCATCGAGCGGTCGATCCCAGGCTCGGCACGCTCACCGACTTCGACGAGATGGCCGCAGCCTTGCACGACAGCGGGCTGAGGCTCGTGGTCGACATCGTGCCGAACCACACGTCGGACCGCCATCGCTGGTTTCAGGAAGCGTTGGCGTCGCCACCGGGCTCGGCCGCTCGCGACCGATACGTGTTCCGAAACGGAACCGGTCCGGGCGGCTCGATGCCGCCCACCGACTGGACGTCGTACTTCGGCGGCCCGGCCTGGGCGCCGGCGCCCGACGGACAGTGGTACCTGCATCTGTTCGCGTTAGAGCAGCCGGACCTGAACTGGGACAACCGCGAGGTCCGCGACGACTTCCTCGAGACGCTGCGCTTCTGGGCCGATCGCGGTGTCGACGGCTTCCGTGTCGACGTGGCGCACCACCTGGTGAAGGACCTGCGCGAGCCGCTGCCGCCGCAGGCCGTGCTCAGCGCTGGATCCTTGCCGTACGGCCAGCACCCCTTCGAGGACCGGGACGAGGTCCACGAGGTCTACGCCGAATGGCGCAAGCTTTTCGACACCTACACCCCGCCGCGGACCGCCGTGGCAGAGGCGTGGGTGGATGCCTCGAGACGCCCCCGCTACGCCAGCCCGTCGGGTCTAGGGCAGGCTTTCAACTTCGACCTGTTGCAGGCCAACTGGTCCTGCCATGAGTTCCGTAACATCATCATCGACAACCTCAAGCTGGCCGAGGCGTCCGGCGCGTCGACGACATGGGTGCTGTCCAACCACGATGTGGTGCGGCATCCGACCCGGTATGGGCTCCCCCAAGGGTCCGATGAGGAGCCCCAGGACGGCAAGGCGTGGCTGCTGACCGGGGGCCGGGCACCCGTCCTCGACCGCGAGCTCGGCGCACGGCGGGCCAGGGCGGCGACGCTGTTGGTGCTCGCCCTGCCCGGTTCGGCCTACCTCTACCAAGGAGAGGAGCTCGGCTTGCACGAGGTCGGCGACCTCCCGGCACACGCGCTGCAGGATCCGGCCTTCCGTCGCTCGGCCGGCGAGCAGAAGGGCCGGGACGGATGTCGCGTCCCGTTGCCGTGGGTCAGGACGGGAGAGTCCTTCGGCTTCGGTGCGGACGGCGCTCACCTGCCGCAACCCCAGTGGTTCGCCCGCTACGCGGTCGACGCCGAGGAGGTCGACGCCGGGTCGATGCTGTGGTTCTACCGGCGCGCACTCGAGCTCCGACGGGAGCTGCTGACCACGGAGTCCCTGGAGTGGGCCGCTGCTGAGTCGGACCCGGTTCTCCATTTCACACGTCCGAACGGGTGGCAGACGGTCGTCAACTTCGGATGCGAGCCCGTCGCGCTGCCGCCGGGGCGTGTGGTGCTGGCGAGTGCGGCCCTCGACGCCGGCCGTCTCCCGGCTGAGGCTGCGGTATGGATCGTCTGATGGGACGCGTACGAGACGCCAGCTGGAGGTGAGCACGTGGCCGAACGACGAGTGACGCTCGCTGATGTCGCGCGCCGGGCCGGGGTGTCCCGGACGACCGCCTCGTTCGTCACGACCGGACGTCGCGACATGCGAATCTCCCAGGACGCGGCGCAGCGGGTGCTGGCGGCATCCCAGGAGCTCGGGTACCGCCCGAACCTGCTCGCCCGCGGTCTGCGCACCAGCGTCCGGCAGAACATCGGCTTCATCTCTGACCGCATCACGACGGAGGCCTTCACCGGTGACATGATCCGCGGCGGCCTCGCGATGGCTCAGAAGCAGGGCCGCCTGCTCTTCATCGGTGAGACGCAGGGGGACGCCGCGGTTGAGCTCGAGGTCACCCGCAGCATGCTCGACTGGGGGGTCGCAGGCTTTGTCTACGCCTCGATGTTCACCCAGGAGGTATTGGTCCCGGCGGCGCTGGCTGGCCACACCTTGGTGCTGTTGAACTGCACGAGCCGCACGACAGAGGCCCCGACCGTGCTTCCCGACGAGAACGAAGCCGGGCGGCACGCCGCTCAGCTTCTGCTCGATCACGGGCATCGCGACGCGATTGCCTTGGTCGGAGGAACCGCGGAAGTGATGCGTCGAGGGGTGTTCGCAGCCCGCGAGCGGCTGGCCGGGATCGAACAGAGGTTGGATGAGGCCGGCACCCGGCTGGCCGGCTTCATCGCGTCTGCGTGGCGTCCCGACCTGGCGTATGACGCGGTGAGCGAGTTCCTCGCTGGCGGTGGCGCCGCATCGGCATTCGTGTGCCTGAACGACAAGGTCGCATTCGGTGCCTATCAGGCGATCGCCCAGGCGGGTCTGCGGGTGCCCGAGGACATCTCCGTGGTGTCGTTCGACGACTCCGAGCTGGCCGAGTGGCTTCGCCCCGGACTGACCAGCATCGGCATCCCGCACATCGAGATGGGGCAGCTGGCCGTCGAACTCCTGACGTCCGAGAACGCGGGTCCCGACGTCCACTGGTTGACGATGCCCGTCCATGCCCGCGGCTCGGTGAGCGAGCCGGCCCCGAAGCCGCGATCGGGCCGCTGAAGCGCTACCTCCGCAGAGGGACCCCAGGGACCTGGGCCCCGTTCCGCCACCTCCCGCGTCAGGTGGGCCTATGTGGGTCGGCGTAAGCGAACCCCTGGGGGGTACACGGCAGCCGTGAGCGCCGCTCACCACCCCCGAAGGAGGTCAGAATGCCCCGCAAGAAGCCCGGCCCCAGCGTCAAGGACGACACCCTCTACGAGAAGCTCCGCGACGAGGGGAACAGCAAGGAGAAGTCCGCCCGCATCGCGAACCAGGCAGCCAAGACGTCGCGGTCTGCGGTCGGTCGCAAGGGCGGCTCCTCCCCGTCGTACGACGACTGGAGCAAGACCGACCTGGTCAAGCGCGCACGCGAGGTCGGCATCGAGGGTCGATCGAAGATGGGCAAGCAGCAACTCGTCGACGCTTTGCGCGACCACTGAGCCGCGCAGAGGAATCGCCGACGAGGAGCTGGTAGCGACCGGTCGGCCGGCGCTTCTGCTACGACTCAGGTGACCGATGCTTCGAGCGACTCCCGGGTGAGGGCCGCTCGAAGCTCGAGGGATGCCTCGTCGAGGTGGGTCGAGCCGCCCTGCTGACGGTCGATCGCGCACACCACAGTGTCCACGAACGCACCTTCGGCACGCAGCAACGGGCAGGCGTCGAGCAGCGCGCCACCGGTCGTGACCACGTCCTCGACGAGGACCACCCGCAGTCCCGCCACCGGCGGTCCCTCGGCTGCCTTGCAGGTGCCGTAGTCCTTCGCCTGTTTGCGCATGAAGATCGTGGGAATGCCCGTCAGCTGCGACATCACGGTGGCGATCGGAATGCCGCCCAGCTCCATGCCGGCCAGTAGGTCGCAGGAGGGCAGCAGTGCGGCCAAGGCTTCGGCCACGTCGCGGAGGAGCATCGGGTCCGACTCGAACAGGTACTTGTCGAAGTACTCCCCGCTGACCTGGCCCGAGCGCAGCCGAAAGGTTCCGGTGAGGTGGCAGGCCGCATAGACGCGACTGGCCAAGGTCGGCTCCATACGGACACCCTCTCAGACCGCGAACCTGCGGTCTTCGCTCAGTCTCCGATTCCGTTGCGCTCCGCCCAGATCGCCGCCTGCGTCCGGTCGCGGGCGCCGATTCGCTGGAAGGCCGACGAGAGGTGTGCCTTGACCGTGCGTTCGGTGATGCCGAGCCGCCTGGCGATCTGCTTGTTCGCGAAGCCCTTGCGGACCATGTGTCGACGAGGAGACGATGCAGGACCGTTCGATCGAAGCGATCGAGGGCGGCCGCATCGCCGTTGACGAGACCCGGCGGTATCGCTGGTTCAACTACCGAGTGGGCCAGCACTCCGGTGACGCTGCGGGCCTCGGCGATGGCCTCGTCGGTTGCCGCCCGCTTCCCGAACCAGCTCAGGATGATGAAGAGCACAACCAGGGTGAGCGCGCCGGCCGCGACGAACATGACGACTGGTCGGATCCAGAGCGCCGGGTGGTGCCTGACACCGGCCATGTCGGTGCAGGCCCGCTGCTCGATCCGGGTCTGGTCCTGTGCCAGGGCGGTCCGCTCCGATCTCGGCACCAGTATGGCGGGCCGGGCGCTCAGAACTGGAGGTTCCCGGCGCAGGTCTCGCCGGTCTTGCTGTTGGTGGAGCGGATGCCGATGTTGTCGGTGCCTGCGGCGTTGATCAGCAGCCGGCGAACCTCGAAGGATCCGCTGGGGGGCTGAGTGGTCGCCCTGCCGCGAGCGGAGACCCCGCCGTTGTGCAGGATGCGCCAGGTCCAGTCCTGCCCGTTGACGTTGCTGTCGATCTCGGCCTCGACCTGGAGCCGTCCGTTATCAGCCTTGGCCTTGAGTCTCCAGTCGGTGTTCTGGGAGCAGTTGCCGCGGCGCTCGACCTCACGGCCGCCTCCCGACGCGGCGGCCGGCCAACTGGTGGCGGCGCCGAGCGCCAGGACGATCGAGCTCGCGGCGACTGCCCGCCGTACGGTTGGGTGCTGTTCATCGCTCCTCCTCGGAGTCATCTTCGGGTGATGACTCAACGATGAGGGGTGCCGTGGACAGTCCACCATTGTCCGGTGGTCCTAGTCCCAGGGATGAAGTTCAGGCTGAGCCGTTCGTGCTAGAGACCTTCGGGCAGCTCGGCCATGGGCGCGCCAAGGTCGAAGATCGAGCCGAGGTCGACGTAGAAGTCCTCCTCGCGCTGGCCCGGCGAAGACCCCGCGGTCACCCTTGAGGTCATGAATCGTGGCCGTGGCGTCCGCCTTGTAGTTGAGTGTGTGGCGCACCCTGACGCGGCACGGAGGTGACGGTCCGGGCAGTCGGCGAGGCCGGATCTGGGGGGAGCGCCACGGTAGGCTCGTCCTCGGCGCGCGGTCGGCGTCGCGCCGGGCCGGGTACCCCTTTGACGTCAGGGCGAGGTGGAGCGTGGAGGCGGACAGTTCCGTGCACGAGGGGTACGACCCCGAGGTGCGTCCCCAGGACGACCTCTTCGGGCACGTCAACGGACGCTGGTACGACACGGTCGAGATACCTCCCGACCTGCCGGGTTACGGGCAGTTCGTCGGGCTGCGGCTGCAGTCAGAGCAACGCGTCGGCGACCTGCTCCGCGAGGCCGCGTCGGCGGGGGGCTCGGAGCCCTCCGGGACGACGACGCAGCAGATCGGTGACATGTTCGCCAGCTTCCTCGACGAGGAACGCGTCGAGTCGCTCGGGGTGGAGCCGATCCGAGCCGATCTCGACGCCGTACAGGCCGTCGCGACCCTGACCGAGCTGGCTTCCTTGCTCGGGCGGCTGGAACGCGAGGCTGCTGCGGACGGTGTCTTTGCCGCCTACGTCAACACCGACGACCGCAAGTCCGACCGGTACGTCGTCAACATCGGCCAGGGCGGCCTCGGCCTACCCGACGAGGCCTACTACCGCGAGGAGCAGTTCGCCGAGATTCGCGCGGCCTATGTCGCACACCTCTCCCGGATGCTCGAGCTGGTTGGCGTCGCCGACGCCGACGTCGACGCCGACCGCATCATGCGCCTCGAGACCAGGCTCGCCGCTGGCCACTGGGACGCGGTTGCGTGCCGTGACGTCATCACCACCTACAACCTGCTCAGTGAGCAGGAGCTTCGGGCAGCCGCGCCGGCCTTCGACTTCGACGCCTGGGGGTCCGGTCTCGGAGCGCCCGACGGCGCTCTTGCCGAGGTGGTGGTCAGGCAGCCGAGCTACCTCGCGACGCTCTCGCAGGCGCTTACCGACGTACCGCTCGACGACTGGAAGGCGTGGCTGACCTGGCAGGTCGTGCACGCCTCGGCACCGTTCCTCACCCGTGCGATCGTCTCCGAGAGCTTCGACTTCTACTCGCGCACGCTGGCCGGCACCGAGGTGCAGCGCGACCGGTGGAAGCGGGGCGTGGCCGTCGTTCAGGCCGCGCTCGGTGAGGCGATCGGCGAGCAGTACGTCGCCCGGCACTTCCCGCCCGAGGCGAAGCAGCAGATGGACGCGCTGGTGGCCAACCTCGTCGAGGCCTACCGACGCAACATCGACACCCTTGAGTGGATGGGTCCCGAGACGCGGCGGAAGGCGCTCGACAAGCTCGCCGTCTTCCGGCCCAAGATCGGCTACCCACCCCGGTGGCGCGACTACTCGGCGATCGAGATCGACCGCGCAGACCTGATCGGCAACGTCCGGCGGGGCGCGGCCTTCGAAACCGACCGCCAGTTCGGCAAGCTCGGCGGTCCGGTCGACCGCGACGAGTGGCTGATGTACCCGCAGGACGTCAACGCCTACTACAACCCGGGCACCAACGAGATCTGCTTCCCGGCTGCGATCCTTCAGCCGCCGTTCTTCGACCCTGAGGCCGACTCCGCCGTCAACTACGGCGGCATCGGTGCCGTGATCGGGCACGAGATCGGGCACGGCTTCGACGACCAAGGCGCTCAGTACGACGGTGAAGGCAACCTGCACGACTGGTGGACGGCTGAAGACAAGGCCGGCTTCCGCGAGCGAGCGGACCGGCTGATCGCCCAGTACAACGAGCTCGAGCCACGTGCCCTCCCTGGCCGCAAGGTCAACGGCGGTCTCACCGTCGGGGAGAACATCGGCGACCTCGGGGGTCTGACCATCGCCCTCAAGGCCTACGAGATCAGCCTCGACGGCACCCCGGCGCCGGAGATCGAGGGGCTGACGGGTGCACAGCGCGCGTTCTTCAACTGGTCATTGGTGTGGCGGGCCAAGTCCCGGGAGGCGCTCGCCCGGCAGCTCCTCACGGTGGACCCGCACTCACCGCCAGACCTGCGGGCCAACATCGTCCGCAATCTCGACGAGTTCCACGACGCCTTCGAGACGGCGCCCGGTGACGGGTTGTGGGTCGAACCTCAGGACCGGGTCAGGATCTGGTAGCTCAGGCGGTTTGGTGGCGTGACGTTGCCAGGACACCGGACAATGGTGCCCGGCGGGTGAACGACGAAGGGCCGGGAGGTGACGGAGGGCGATGGCGAAGGACACCTGGGTGGAGACCCTGAAGGAGCGTCGGCGCACAGCGACTCGTCCGTTCCTCCTCGGCGAGCTGTTCGTTGTCTTCCTGCTGCTGGAGGTCTACGACTACATCAAGTCGCTCGAGTCGGTCCGTAGCGGCGCGGCGCTGGACAACGGGCGCGACGTGCTCCGGCTCGAGCAGATTCTGCACCTCGATGTCGAGCTCTCGGCGAACCACTGGCTGCTTCATCACCACACTCTTTCGACGCTGCTCGTGTGGTGGTACCAGTACTCCCACATCAGCGGCACCATGGCCGTGCTGACCTGCTGCTATCTGTGGTTCCCGCAGATGTACCGCTCGGCGCGCAACTCGCTGCTGGTCACGAACATCGTCGGACTCACCGTCTTCGTGCTGTACCCCGTGATGCCTCCGCGTCTGCTGCCCGGCGCCAGTTACGTCGACAGCGTCGCAGCGGCCGGTTTCGGCAGCGGCCACGGTGGACCGGTCGAGCCGGCTCAGTTCGCCGCCATGCCCTCGCTGCACCTGGCCTGGGCCTTGTGGGTGGCGATCGTCGGGTTGGCCATGCTGCGGGGCACGTCACTCCGACCCTGGGTCTTCATCTACCCGGTGCTCACCAGCGTTGCCGTGGTCGCGACCGCCAACCATTATGTGCTCGACGTGGTGGCCGGGGTCGGGCTCGCGCTGGTCACCTGCACCGTGTTCGGCATGATGGGCCACGCCCGTCGGGCTCCCGAGCAGGTCACCGAGCCCGAACCCACCCCGGTCGCCGCCCTCGAGTCGTGACCCCGACCATCCGCCCCTGGGAGCAGACGATCCGTCAGCCGTCGGGCTCGAGATGGCGGCCGCCGCGCTCCTCGAGCTCGGCTGCATCGAGGGCGGCGGCCTCTGCCGGAGTGGGTGCCGAGCCGCCGTAGCTCCGCGGCAGCCACCAGGCGCCCTGGGGCATCTCCGGGTAGGCCCGGATGGTCTTGTCGAGCATGCTGGCCATCGTGGTCTGCAGCTCGTCCAACGCCGCCGCATGGTCGCGGTTCGTCGGGTGGACCGGGCTCCCGACGGTCAGGGCAACGGTCTGGCCCCGGGAGAAGTCGCGGGGATGGTCCTTCGTGTACATCCGCTGGGTGCCCCAGAGGATCACCGGCACGACCGGCACCTTGGCCGAGGCGGCCAACCGGGTCGCCCCGCTCTTGAACTCCTTCAGCTCGAAGCTGCGGCTGATCGTCGCCTCCGGAAAGACCCCGACCACCTCACCGGCCCTCAAGTAGTGCAGCGCGGTCCGGTATGACACCGCGCCGGCCGCCCGGTCGACGTTGATGTGGTGGAGCGAACGCATGAGCGGACCTGAGATCCGGTGGTCGAACAGCTCCTTCTTCGCCATGAAGCGAACCAGTCGCCGGGACGGCCAGGCCGCGAAGCCGCCGAACACGAAGTCGACATAGCTGATGTGGTTGAAAGCGAGCACCGCCCCGCCCGTGGTCGGCACGTTGGCGCTACCAGTGATCTGGAACGACACGTTCATCGCCTTGAAGGCGGCGCGCGCCAGCGCGATCACCGGCGGGTACGTGAGGTCACGCATGATGGCAACGTAGCCTACAGATCTGTGGACCCGTCCCGCTCGAGGTGATGCTGGGGACCGTGTCCTTGAGACCGAGGAGGCTCGATTGTTCGCGGTGCTGGGCGAGGCCCTGCTGGACATGGTTCAGCCGAGGCCGGGTGACACCTACCGGGCGCTGCCTGCTGGGGGCCCGCTCAACATCGCGGTCGGGCTGCGGCGCCTCGGGCATCCGACGGCGATGATGGCGCGGTTCTCGTCGAGTGCGCTGGGCGCCCGGATCCGCCAGTTCGCGGTCGCGAGCGACCTCGATCTGTCCGCGAGCGTCACGGCCGACCAGCAGCCGACGCTCGCTTTCGCCACCGTCGACGCAGGGGGGCGGGCGAGCTACGACTTCTTCGTCCGCGAGACCGCCGACTGGGGCTGGACGGAGGTCGAGCTGGCCGCCGTACCCGAAGCGGCGCTGGCCCTGCATACCGGCTCACTGGCGACCGCGCTGGAGCCTGGTGCGGTCCGCATCCTCGCCTGGTGGGAGTCCCACGCCGGTGCCGGCCGTCTCCTGAGCTTCGACCCCAACGTCCGCCCCGGCCTCGCGGGGCCGCGGCAGACCGCGGTGCGGCGGGTGGAGCGGTTCGTGGCGTCGTCGAACCTGGTCAAGGCGAGCGACGAAGACCTCGCCTGGCTGTACCCCGACATCGACCCGATGGTCGCCGTACGACGGTGGGCTGCCCTCGGCCCGTCACTGGCCGTCCTCACGCGGGGAGGGCAAGGATGCCTCGGGGTCATGTCGAGCGGTGTCGAGGTGAGCCTGCGCGCGCCGGATGTCAAAGCCGTCGACACCATCGGTGCCGGCGACGCGTTCCAGGCGGGCCTGTTGTCTGCGCTCGCCGACGCCGATGCGTTGGCACCTCCCGCGTTGGCCCGGTTGGGTGAGAAGGGGGTACGGCACGCGCTCCGTCGTGCGCTGGACGTGGCCGGGCTGACCTGTCAGCGGGCCGGTGCCGACCTGCCGACGAGAGCTGAGTACGAGGCCTTCGTCAGGCAGCCTGCTGGTGGGTCGGGTCGAGCGGCGGCGGGGGCAAGCGACGCCGTGGCGGTGGCGCGATGAGCCACCTGCTCCGGATCGCCCTGCCCGACGTGCCGGGCTCGCTCGGGGCGGTCGCTTCCGCACTTGGCGCGGTAGGCGTCAATATCGAGGCCATCGAGGTCGTGGAGCACCGAACCGACGGGGTAGCCGTCGACGACTTCTTCATCAGGCTGCAACCTGGGGTGATGCCCGACGCCGCCGTGTCGTCTGTGATGCGCCTGGACGAGGTCGAGGTGCTCTGGGTGTCGCGATACCCGACCGCCGGCAGTCTCCACCTCGACTTGGAGGCCGTCGAGCTGATCGCGCAGCAACCTGGACGCGCCCATCAGGTGCTCACGGAGATCCTGCCGCGGACGTTCCGGGCGGACTGGGCCATGGTCGTCGTACGGGACGGGAACGGCATCCGCGTGACCAGCGCCACGCCAGCTGCCCCAGAGATGGTCGACGCGTGCCGCGACTGGTTCCCGCTGGCGCAGGCCGGGCGGCTGGATGCTCCGCAGCCTTGGAAGGCGGCTTTGGTCGGCGCCGCGCCACTCGGGTCGGCCGACGTGATCGTGGTCATCGGTCGGCACGGTGGGCCGGAGATCCTCTCCTCCGAGCTGGCCCGACTTGCCCACTTGGCCACCCTCGCGGCGTCGATCGGGCAGCCCTCGCCCCGACGGTAGGCGCGCGCCGCAGCGATAGGGTCACGTCCATGCCGGTATCGGAGATCTTCGACCCCGACGCATGGCGGTCGCTCGAGGGATTCGACGACCTCACGGACGTCACCTACCATCGCGCGCGGGCCCACGGCACGGTGCGCATCGCCTTCGACCGTCCCGAAGTGCGCAACGCCTTCCGCCCACACACGGTCGACGAGCTCTACCGCTGCCTGGACCACTCCCGGATGTCACCCGACGTCGGGTGCGTCCTGCTGACCGGCAACGGGCCGTCCCCCCGCGACGGCGGATGGGCGTTCTGCTCGGGCGGGGACCAGCGCATCCGCGGCCGCGCGGGCTACCAGTACGAGGCGAGCAAGCCCTCCCGCGACGATCGGGGCGCCACGCCCGCCGTGGACCCCGCCAGGCTTGGGCGCCTGCACATCCTGGAGTGCCAGCGGCTGATCCGGTTCATGCCGAAGGTGGTCATCGCGGTCGTCCCCGGATGGGCGGCCGGTGGCGGCCACAGCCTGCACGTGGTCGCCGACCTCACGCTGGCCTCGGCCGAGCACGCCCGGTTCAAGCAGACCGACGCTGATGTGGCGTCGTTCGACGGTGGCTTCGGATCGGCGTACCTCGCCCGCCAGGTCGGGCAGAAGTTCGCCCGGGAGATCTTCTTCCTCGGCGAGGAGTACGACGCTGGGGCGGCGCACCGGATGGGGATGGTCAACGCCGTGATTCCCCACGCCGATCTCGAGGCGGCCGCCCTCGACTGGGCGGAGCGGATCAACGCCAAGTCCCCTACCGCCCAACGGATGCTGAAGTATGCCTTCAACCTGATCGACGACGGCCTCGTGGGTCAGCAGATGTTCGCCGGTGAGGCAACCCGGCTGGCCTACGGCACCGACGAGGCCGCGGAGGGTCGAAACGCGTTCCTCGACAAGCGCAAGCCCGACTGGTCGCCGTACCCCTACTACTACTGACTCGGCGCGTTTACGCGGGCAGGCGGTCTAGTGGACCGCAGTCCGCACATAGGCCGCAAGAATTTCAGCAGTGCCCTCGGCCGAACCGAGACCGTGAATGGACGAGGCGATCTTGCTCACTGCTGGTTCCGCCGCCGCCCACCTACTCGTGCCTGACGACATCGACCGAGATCTCCACCGCCGGAACCGTCCCCCTGTTCTCGAGCCAGTGGACCGTGTTCCGGTCCTCGGGCCAGCCCGCACCCGGCCCGTAGTCCGTTGCGATCCCATCCCGGTGGTCGGTGATCGTTCCCTGCAGCACGTAGACGGTCCCCGGTCTGCCTTCGTGGTCGTGAACCGGGCCGAAGACCCCTCCCGGCTCGATGGTCACCATTCGCATCCGAAGCTGGCGCCCTTCCATGCCCTGGATCTCGGGGCCGAGATCAACCGTGGCCAGTCGCTTTACCGTGACACCCCTCGTCTCTGGCGAGACCTGTTCATTGCCCATCGTTCTGTCCTCTCCGTGAGGCCGGCCTGCCGCCGCTAGCCGGGTCTCCCTGCGATCGCTCATCGATGTTCCCAAGCCTGGCGGGGCTGAATGGATTGTCCACCCTGATGGAAGTCCTCGTCCGCCAACCTGCGGAGTGAGTGGTGGCGCTGACGGATCGCGTTTGGTTCAAGGTCAAGAAGGGCGACCGTTGTGGAGCCGTGACTCAGTGGCGCGCCGGCGAGCTCCCCGAGTGGGCGCGCCTCCTGATCCCCACTACTGACCTGAGCCTGCCGCCGTTGCAAGGCTTCGGGGTCTGAGCGCGACTGGTCGCCGTCCCGTGGCGGTCCGAACCTCGCGGTCCAGACCTCGCGTGCCGGACCTCAGTGCGAGCGGGTAGCCGGATGTCAAAATGCGCAAGCTTGCGGTAGATGGTGGCTCGGCTCATCCTCAGCTCGTCGGCGGCGCACTGCATGGTGATGCCCTCCTGGGTCAGCACCCGGATGATCTCGTCGCGCTCGAATACCTCGATCCGGGACAGGCGACGGGTCGAGCTGGAGAGGATCTCGGGTGGGAGGTGCCGTAGCTCGATGGTGTGGGTCTGCCGGGCCGCCTCACGCACGACGTCCTGCAGCTGGGCGACATTCCCCGGCCAGGGGTAGTCCTGGAACGCGTGGAGCATCGCTGACGCGATGTCGATGTCGCGTCCCCGTGCCCGCCGCCGGGTCCACCGACTCGATCGAGACGCGCGGTAGTCCTCGCTGCGCTGCCAGGAGGGGAGCAGCCGCGGTGGCATCTGGGCGACCACGGACTCGACGGATCCGTTGCCCGCTGTCGCCGGTCCTCGTCGACGAGCACGGTCAGCCGTTTGCCGACTCCGACGTGCTGATGGCGCTGCGACGGGCGAGGTCGACCCGGATCTCCATCGACGGCAACGCCCACTTCTGCCGCGGCCTGTTGCGGACCAGGTATCCCGGCTCCGAGGCCGACCAGTCCGCACGGGCCGAGGGCGCTGAGCCGACCGACGCGGTCCAGGACCCGACATTCATCCCCGTACACGCGCTGTTCCAGGAGGAGACATGAGCACCATGCGAGCCGTCCAGGTGGTCGGTCACCACCAGAACCTTGAGATGACCGAGGTCCCGGTCCCCGAACCGACGGGCCCGTTCGACGTGATCGTGAAGATCGGCGGAGCGGGGATGTGCCGTACCGATCTGCACATCCTCGAGGGCCAGTGGGCCGAGAAGTCCGGCGTTGGGCTGCCGTACACGATTGGGCACGAGAATGCCGGCTGGGTCTCGGGGGTGGGCAGTGCCAGAACATCGACGTCCCGACCATCGACATAACCTCGACCGAGATCAACTTCATCGGGAACCTGGTCGGCTCGTACAACGACCTCGCCGAGCTGATGTTGCTCGCCGCCCAGGGCGACGTCCACCTGCACACCGCGACGTACGCCCTGGACGACTTCCAGAGCGCCATCGACGACCTCGACGCCGGACACATCCGCGGCCGGGCGATCTTGATCCCCTGAGGAGCACCCGACTAGAGACACGGAGGAGCGCTGTGCATTTCATTGTCGTGAAGTTCAAGACAGCCCCGGAGTGGAGCGACCGGTGGATGGACCTGGTGGGTGACTTCACCGCCGCCACCCGCGCCGAGCCGGGAAACCTGTGGTTCGAGTGGTCGCGCAGCATCGAAGACCCGGCGACGTACGTCCTGGTCGAGGCATTCACCGAGGACGGCGCCGCGGAGCACGTGAAGAGCGCGCACTTCAAGCAGGCGATCGTGGACATGCGCCAGGGACTGGCGGCCACCCCCCGGATCGTGAGCCGTCAGGTCGAGGGCACGGGGTGGGACGAGATGGGCGAGATCACGATCGACTAGGCGTCAGCCCGCCTTCAGTACCGAGCAGGCTGTTGCCTGGCGTCCCGAGATGTGGCGCATGATGGTCCGCCCCATCGCCAGGTCGCTGACGACCGGCCACCTTGTGGCGGCCGTCCCGGCCGCCGACCCTTGACACCCTTGGCTGGTTGACGTTGAGTTTCCGCAAGGAGGACTCATGAAACCACACAGGAAGCTTTCCGCAGGTCGGCCTGTTCTCTCGGGTCGACCTGTTCTCTCGGGTCGACCTGTTCTCTTCAGTCTCGTAGCCGCGTCCGCCCTGGTGGGGGGAACCCTCATCCCAGGCGCCGCGGCCTCACCGCCGGCGGCATCGACGGACTCCCGCTCGCCGGTCGTCAAACCGCTGCAACCGCACTTCAGCCAAGCTGTCGCCCATGACGCGACCGCGCCGGCCGGTTCGCCGGCGCCCGGCCGGGGAAGATGACGCTGCATGAGGGCATCATCGTCAATGGGAGCGGGGTGCAGACCACTCCGCTGTCGCGATGGGGTGACTACACCGCGATGACCGTCGACCCGATCGACGACTGCACGATGTGGTACGTGAACGAGTACTACACCGCGAAGAGCCAGCAGAGCAGCCCGGCTGGTTGGCTGACCCGCATCGCCAGCCTCAAGATGCCGGGTTGTAGCTCGTAGCACCGGCCGTCGCAGCCCCTGAGGCGTGACGGCGAGGCACAGCACCCCCGGATGCGTCGTCCGGGGGTGCTGTCGCTGGTGGTGGAAACGGCCCGGGCGGTGCGCCGAGCCGCAGACACCCGGCTCAGGTCTCCCGCTCAAGGCCGACTGTGCCATAGGTTCTGAAGGTGCTCGTCGCCGTCGCTAAGGAGACCCGCGAGGGAGAGGCGCGCGTCGGCCTGGTCCCCGAGCTCGCCGGCAAGCTCATCGAGCTGGGCTACGACGTGGCGGTCGAGCCGGGCGCAGGACATCTGGCGCAGATCTCCGACGAGGAGTACGAGGACGCAGGCGCGAGCATCGACGCGAGCTGTCTGAGCACCGCTGACGTGGCCCTGTCGGTCCAGCCGCTGACCAGCCAGCAGGCCCGGCGGCTGAAGGAGGGAGCGGCGACGATCTCGTTCCTCCCTCCGGCGCAGTCGATCGACTTAGTCACCGAGCGGCGTGACCTGCTGCTCACGTCGTTCGCCATGGAGCTCGTCCCGCGGATCTCGCGAGCCCAGTCCATGGACGCGCTCAGCTCACAGTCCCTGGTGGCCGGCTACCGGTGCGCGATCGTGACGGCCGGTCGACTGCGTCGATTCTTCCCGCTCAACATGACCGCGGCAGGGACGGTCCCACCTGCGCAGGTCGTCGTACTCGGCGCCGGAGTGGCCGGTCTGCAGGCGATCGCGACCTGCCGGCGTCTCGGGGCCGTGGTCAAGGCGTACGACGTGCGGGCGGCTGCGGCCGAGGAGATCCGCTCGATGGGCGCGACGGCGATCGAGCTGGAGCTGGAGACCTTGGAGGGTAGCGGTGGCTACGCCCGCGAGATGACCGACGACCGCGCCGCTCGGCAACGTGATCTGCTCGCGCCGCACATCGCAGTGGCCGACGCCCTCATCACGACCGCCGCCGTCCCCGGCCGGCAGGCGCCGCTGCTGGTGACGATCGACATGGTGGGGGCGATGCGCCCGGGCTCAGTCGTCGTCGACCTCCCCGCCGACACCGGGGGCAACGTCGAGGGATCAGTGGCCGGCACCGCCGTCCAGGTGGGTGGAGTGCAGGTGTGGGGCGGCTCGAACGTGCCGAGCCAGATGCCGGCACCGGCCAGTCGGCTGTACGCCCAGAACGTCGTCAACCTGCTCACCTTGATGACCGGCGACGAGGGTTTCGCGCCCGACTTCGATGACGAGATCATCTCCTCGACCTGTGTCACACGGGCGGGCGAGATCACCCACGGGCCGACCCGAGAGCTGCTGGAGGGCAACGGATGAATGTGGAGATGGTCTGGCTCACGATCTTCGTGCTGAGCGTGTTCGTGGGCATCGAGGTGATCTCGAAGGTGTCGTCGACCCTGCACACGCCGCTGATGTCCGGCGCAAACGCCATCCACGGCATCATCCTGCTCGGTGCGGTTCTGGTCACGGGAACCAGCGACTCTGACGCCGTCCTGGTCGTCGGGCTGGTGGCCATCGTGCTGGCGACGCTCAACCTGGTGGGCGGTTTCGTGGTGACCGACCGGATGCTCGAGATGTTCAGCGGCCGCCGACGGCCGGGGAAACGCGAATGACTCCGACCTGGGCGCAGGTCGCCTACTTGGCGGCGGCGGTCTGCTTCATCTTGGCGTTGAAGGGTCTGTCGTCGCCCAAGACGGCGCGGGTCGGCAACCTGATCGGAGCCGGCGGCGCCGTGGTCGCCTGCGTCACGGTCTTCTTCGCGGAGGACCTCCACCACGTCGGGTGGATCCTGCTGGCGATTGCGGTTGGTACGGCGATCGGGTTCGCGGGGGCTCGCCGGGTCCAGATGACCCAGATGCCGCAGCTGGTGGCAGTGTTCAACGGGGTTGGTGGTGGCGCGGCTGCTCTTGTGGCGTTGCTCGAGCTGGAGCGGACGGGGGGCTCCGGGTCCGACGTCGCGAAGTTCGACCTGGTGGCGCTCGCGTTCACGATCCTGGTCGGTTCGGTCAGCTTCTCGGGCTCCCTCGTGACCTTCGCCAAACTGCAGGAGCTGATGACGACCCGGCCGGTGCTCTTCCCGGGTCTCCCGCTCGCCTTTGCTGGCTCGGCGGTCGCGGCAGTGGCGCTGGCTGCCGTGCTGGCGGCGAACCCCTCCGAATGGGTGGGCATCTTGCTTGCCCTGGCGGGCCTCGCGCTCGGAGTGCTCCTTGTGCTGCCGGTCGGCGGCGCCGACGTGCCGATCGTCATCTCGCTGCTCAACGCCTTCACCGGCCTGAGCGTGGCCGCTGGCGGCTACGTGCTGGGCAACACCGTGCTGCTGGTCGGCGGCACCCTGGTCGGGGCATCCGGCACGTTCCTGACCAAGATGATGGCCAGTGCCATGGGTCGGTCGCTGCCCAACATCCTGTTCGGCGCCCTGAAGGGTGGTTCGACGCTGGGTGCCGGAGAGGCCTCGGATCGCCCGGTTCGCTCCGCCACCCCCGCCGACGTGGCCATCCTGTTGGCCTATGCACACCGGGTGATCGTCGTACCCGGATACGGGCTCGCCGTGGCCCAGGCCCAGCACAGCCTCCGTGAGCTGGTCGACGTGCTCGGCGCCAGAGGGATCGAGGTCGACTACGCGATCCACCCAGTCGCGGGTCGGATGCCGGGGCACATGAACGTCCTGCTCGCCGAGGCGCAGGTGCCCTACGAGCAGCTCAAGGAGATGGCCGAGATCAACGGCGACTTCAAGCAGGCGGACGTGGTGCTCGTGGTCGGCGCCAACGACGTGGTCAACCCCGCGGCCAAGACGTCACCCGGCGCGCCGATCTACGGGATGCCGATCCTCAATGCAGGCGACGCGGAACAGGTCGTCTTCATGAAGCGTTCGATGCGGCCGGGTTTCGCCGGCATCGAGAACGAGCTGCTGTTCGAGCCCAAGACCACGCTGTTGTTCGGTGACGCGAAGGAGACGATGAGCAAGCTGCTGTCGGCGGTCAAGGCGCTCTGACGCGTCGTCTTGTCGGCAACACCCGGTAACGTCCGGGTATCGCTGCCGGCGAACCGGGAGACTTCCCATGCCAGCCAAGTTCCAGCTCGTGCTCGACTGTCACGATCCCGACGCGCAGTGCCGCTTTTGGTCAGTGGCCCTCGGGTACGTCGTCGAGCCCCCGCCAGGAGGCTTCGACTCGTGGAACGACTACTGGAGAGACTTCGGGCTTAAGGACGAGGACCTAGCCGGCGCGACAGGCTGGTCGATCCTGACGGCGACGGGCCGCGCATCTGGTTCCAGCAGGTCCCGGAGGCCAAGACCATCAAGAACCGGCTCCACCTCGACATCCCCGCCAGTGGGCGTACCCCCGCGAGTAGCGGACCGTCGGTGCCGATGGAGGAGCGGCGGGTCCGCGTCGACGTCAAGGTCGCCGAGCTCGTGGCCCTAGGTGCGACGCAAGTCCTGCTGCACGACACCGAGGACCTGGACCACTACGCGGTGACCCTGCAGGACCCCGAAGGCAACGAGTTCTGTGTCCATTAGGCCGCCGCCGCGCCGAGCCGGGGCCATTCAGGGTGGGGCCGATGTGGAATTCCCGCACGCGCCACACCCGAGCTCGGCGCCAGCTCAAGGTCAGGTGCTGGCGACGCCATACAGCCGGTCGCCGGCGTCGCCGAGGCCAGGCACGATGTAGCCCTTCTCGTTGAGCCGCTCGTCCATGGCGGCCGTGACTATCGTGACGGGTACGTCGACGGTCGCCAGCTCGGCCTCGAGGCGTGTGCAGCCCTCGGGAGCGGCCAATAGGCAGATTCCCGTGATGTGGTCGGCTCCGCGGGCGGTGAGGAAGCGAATCGCCGCTGACATGGTGCCGCCGGTGGCGAGCATCGGGTCCAGCAGATAGCACTGGCGGCCGGACAGGTTGTCGGGCAGCCGTTCGGCGTACGTGGATGCCTGCAGGGTGTCGTGGTCCCTGATCATGCCGAGGAAGCCCACCTCGGCCGTCGGCAGCAAGCGGGTCATCCCGGCGAGCATGCCAAGCCCGGCGCGCAGGATCGGCACCACGAGCGGCTTGGGCGAGGCCAGCATGACGCCGTCGGTCTCGGCCACCGGGGTGGCGATCCGGACCGGGACGGTGCGCACCTCGCGGGTGGCCTCGTAGGCCAGCAGCGTGACCAGCTCCTCGACCAGCAGCCGGAACGTCGGCGAGTCGGTCCGCTCGTCGCGGAGCGCGGTGACCTTCTGCGCCACCAGAGGGTGCTCGATCACAAGTGTCTGCATGGGCCAAACCTAGGGGATGCCGCCCAGCCCAGGCATGGGATCGGGTGCCGCCGGACGTCTCTATCGGACTCGCCTCGCCGCGCGCGATCTGTCACCATCGAGGCATGAGCGCGACGGACTCCGAGTCGGCTGAGGCGATCGACTTCGCCTTCGCCGCCTCACGCGAAGACGGGATCTGGCAGGTGAGCTCACTTCCCCCGCGCGCCGCAACCGAGCTCACCGTGCTGCTGCATGCTCTCGGGCAGCTGCCCTCGGACTCGGGCACGCTCGGGATGGTCAGCGTGGACGAAGACTTCTTCGTGCTGATCCGGGTCACCGGCACGCACGCCCGCCTTCTGCTGTCCGACGTCGGCGCCGCGACCGAGTCGCCGCTCGCCCGCGCGGTCGTCGACCATCTCGAGCTGCCGCACCCCGATGACGACGACGACCAGATCCAGCCCGCCGGTGATCTGTCCCTGGTAGCCGACCTCGGCGTGTCCGCCATGGAGCTGGGTGCCATGTGCGACGACCTGGACCTCTATCCCGACGAGGTGTTGAGTGACATCGCCCGCCGGATCGGCTTCGGTCGAGAGTTCGACGAGGCGCTCGATCTCGTCAGGGCCTAATGGCCTTGCCTGGTGTCGCCTCGCAGGGGTACGTCGAGGCGATGCGCCAGGCGATCAGCCTGGCCACCGCGGCGACGCTTGGCGCACGTCAGGTCGACGTACCCGTCGGTGCCGTGGTCCTCGACCGGACCGGGGAGGTCGTCGGCGCGGGCACCAACATGCGTGAACGCGACAACGACCCGGCTGGGCACGCGGAGATCGTCGCCCTGCGTGCCGCCGCAACTCGTCTCGAGTCCTGGCACCTCGACGGATGCACTCTCGTGGTCACGCTTGAGCCGTGCACGATGTGTGCCGGCGCGATCGTACTGGCGCGGGTGGAGACGCTGGTATTCGGCGCGTACGACGAGAAGGCGGGCGCCGTGGGGTCGTTGTGGGACGTGGTGCGGGACCGACGCCTCAACCACCGCCCCCACGTCATCGGTGGGGTGCTTGCCGACGAGACAGGCGAGATGCTGAGGCGGTTCTTCGCCGAACGGCGCTGATTTCCTGGCCTACGTGGGCTCCGGTAACCTACTCCGCGGTGGCGTGTCCGAGCGGCCTAAGGAGCACGCCTCGAAAGCGTGTGTGGGTTAACCGCCCACCGTGGGTTCAAATCCCACCGCCACCGCCAAGCAATAACCGCATCTGAGCAGGTCAGCGACTTGTTCGAGTGCGCCGGTAGCCCATTCAGGCGCGTTTGGTCACGGGGTGGTCACCGAGCCGTCGTAGATGCCGCGGATGCGTGCTGCCACTGCCGCTTGAGCAGCATCGAAGCTGTCAGCGATCTCGGCCATGAGCAGCGCGGCCTGCTCCAAGGTGTCATGGGTCATCACCATCAATTGAGCCGGTTACTCACCGAACTTCAAGCGGCGGATGGCCTGATGATGCTCCCGGACCCGCGCGAACGCCCGTGGCTCACGGTGTCTGAGGTTGCTCAGCTCACGAGGGAGGGCGAGAAGGCCATCCGAACAGCATTCGAGGCCGGCCAGATTCCCTCCCTGCGAGTCGGCCGCAATGTTGTCAAATGTTCATCGATCTGGCCGGGCTTGACTTCTCGGATTGGGAGAACGGCTCGGTTATCCGACGCCGCCTCGTGGTCCGTCCGTGATCTGGCTTGTGTCAGCGCTTTTCGTGAGGATGTCCCGGGTTCCGTGGAACTTCGGTGTCGGTCCGGTGAGCATCAGGCTGCGCTCACGTCTTGAGTGTTGCAGTCGGCACCGACAGTCTGCTCGGCGGCGACGTGGCGTTCCAGCGCTGTGCGGAGGGCCGGTAGGTGGAGGTGGCCGT